>JAGVKB010000035.1 GCA_020050835.1 Candidatus Obscuribacterales bacterium
CCCCATTTCATCGAGCCTGCCTGCCCGGACGATAAAATAGTGCCGATGATGATCATGCACGTAAACGACCTGGAAGTAGGCGAGCAGTCAAAAGTTGCCCGAGTCGGCATGCTCGAGCGCTTGAGTTGGCTCGACAAGCTGCCGATGGCTTTTGGATGCGGCTGTATATTTGGGCTCTCGTCTCCCGGGTTTGATGTGTGGTGGTTGGCGTGGATCGGATTGGTACCGCTCCTGGTGCTTATTCACAGCTGCGGGCGAAAGATTCAATCCGTACTTGTCGGTCTTCTGTTCGGTCTGGGATACAAGCTTGTGTCTCTATGCTGGATACTGGGACTTTATCCGCTTCAGTGGCTCGGCTTCAGCGACTGGATCGGTTTTCAGGCGGCTCTATTCGTCTGGCTCGTCGAGTGTTTCCATCAATCAATTTTGTTCGCCGGGTTTGCGCTCTTTGCTTTCGCATTACCGATGAGAGCTGGGCTGCTCCCTCATTTCGTGCGTCCATACTTTCCCTATATGCTGAGCGTGCCGGTAATGTGGCTCTTCTTTCAATGGTTAATTGGAACATCTGATGCCTTCTTGAGTATTCCGGTCAATCAGCTGGCCTATTCGCAAAGTCGCCAACTGGAGATTATTCAGCTGGCGAAATTAGGCGGGAGCCAATTAGTTGAATTTGTAATCCTGATGGCCAATGCCGCACTGGCCGAGCTTTTCATTGAGCGGTCCGGATGGGTGGCTCCTTTGGCCAGTCGGGTTGATCCGATTGCCTCAAAAGTTGGTGCAGTCGTTGACGTCGGTTTGGTTGCCGCAATTTTGTCTGTCGTGTTTTTCTGGGGGCGTTGGGAAGTTACGAGCATCGCCAGAACAACCGCTCTTACCAGACCGCTCACGATTGAAAGAGTCCCGGTTCCGATTGCTGTCATACAAGGCAATGTGACAATTGAAGATGAAAAATCAGGGGCGATGAGCGCCGCTGAGGTGGCCAAGCGCTACTCTGCTTTGATCGGCAGGCTCGGCGTAGCCTTGCTGATCCTGCCGGAGGGGATAGTCAATTCGACGCGGGCCAATCCGGACTTGCTGCTCGAGCAGCTCAAGCAGATTGCCGGGCAGCAAAAGAAGGAGGTCTTGGTCGGTTCGGTCGAGCCGGTGGAAGACGGCGCTGTCAATGCTCTCCGCCTGATCGCTGCCCGCAAGGAAGCCGACTCCGTTTACGTAAAGCGGCACCTCGTGCCATTTGGAGAATACGTGCCACTGGGACTTTTGGGCGATCTCGTGCCGCGTAAGATCAAGTCCTTGCTGGTGGCCGGAGGTGGGTTCGTTCCGGCCAAGACATTGTTGGTTCCTCGCTCGATTTGGGGAAAGGTCGGGGCTTCAATCTGTGTTGAGGTCGTCTATCCGCGCTTGATCGCCGAAGAGGTGCGGCAAGGCGCTTCTGTTCTCATCAATGTTTCCAATCTGGCCTGGTTTCACAACTCAATGCTCCATCGGCAAGTTTTGGCTGCCGCAGTCTTGCGGGCTGTCGAGAACGGAAGGTATCTGGTTTTGGCTACCAATACCGGCATATCGGCTGTCGTCTGTCCCTCCGGCTTCGTTTCCAGCGCTTCGCTGCCCGGTAAGCAGGGTGTGCTGGTCGACACTGTACAATTTCTCTATCGAACTACTCCCTTTACTAGAATGTGGTGGTTATGAATTCAAGAATGACCCAGATGCTGGTAGCGTGTTCTGTGATCTTGCTTTCTCAGCTGTCTATGGCAGGTTCTGCTATGTCTAAGGTACCGGTGGCGAAGCTCGGCAAGAACAACCTGGTCAAACTTGAAGTTGCCTCTTCGGTTGCAGAGATTCAGCGCGGTCTGATGTACCGAACCTCGCTGCCCGAAGATGCCGGCATGATCTTTCTCTTTCATCCGCCGCGCCCGGTAAATTTCTGGATGTACCACACCTTGATTCCGCTCGATATGTTGTTCGTTAAGGACGGGAAGATCGTCAAAATGTTCGAGCAGACTTCTCCTTGCAAATCGGAGAACCCTCACGATTGCATCACTTATCCGGCCGGCGAGGGGATTGAAGTGACCGAAGTGATCGAGGTCAACGGCGGCTATGCGCAGCGGCACGGACTCAAAGTAGGCGATCCGGTCTCATTTGATCTGCCGAAGTAGGAAGGGGCAAGTGGCGGCTTTGAATGAGCTAGTTTGGTCGGTTCGGAATTCTGTCGGTTCTTTGATTCTCAACCGGCCGGACTCGCTCAACGCCATATCCAAGCAGATGTGGGACAGCCTCCCGCTGGTGCTCAAGTCGATCAAAGACGAGGGCGCTAAAGTGATCGTGGTTAGCGGTAGCGGCAATGCATTTGCATCGGGAGCCGATCTCGGTGAATTGGAGCGACTCGATAGCTACGCCGGTGCACGTCAACATTGGTTCGCAATTCGAGACTGTCTAAACAGTCTCTGGTCGTTCGAGCTACCCACTATCGCCATGATTAACGGTCCATGCCTTGGTGGCGGGTGCCTCCTGGCTCTAGCCTGTGACTTGAGATTCGCTTCGCACACTTCGAGTTTTGGCATTCCCATCTCCAAGCTAGGAATTGTGCTCGATGATGCAAATGTTCGGCGATTGATCGGTGCAGTCGGCCCGCTTTTCGCAAAAGAGATGCTCCTTGTCGGCCGCACTGTTACAAGCGCTAGGGCCGTCGAAATCGGATTGGTGAATGCTTCTGTTGCAGCCGAAGCGCTGGAACAGCATGTGGAAACGGTGGCTGCGCAGATAGCCGGCAATGTGCCAATCTCAATGATGCAAGCCAAAGCCTCTGTCAATCGTGCTTTGTTTTCAGAATCGGGCTCTGCGATTCAGGATGAAGAGGTAGTCATTCAAAGTTATCTCGGACAGGAGTTTCGCGAGCGGCTGGAGAAGCGTGGCAATAAGTAGTGACGGCCTAACTAACGATCCCTCCGCGGTTGGTAGCCAAAACTGTTGAAACTTTACTTTCACGCAAATTCCACGGTATTTGCGCAGAATGTACCCAAGCTATCCCGATAGCGTGTGCAGCGAATCGGAAATCCCTTAATCAACCTAATCAGGCAGCCCTTTGGTCTGCGAGGACTTACTACATGCAAGCAAGTACATTTCCAGTCGGGCTGTTTGGCCTTCACCGCAAAGCGGCGGCAACGGTCGAGACAAGCACAGTCTCTAGCGTGATTCCTGTTCAAGCCAAACCGCTGGTCGTCAACGAAGCTGATGGCAAGCGATGGGAGTTTCGCTCAGACAATGGGCAGGTTGTATTGACTAGATTTGGTCGTACCGGTCGCTTGATCGGAGAGCTCAGACCGACAAGAGACCGAGAGTTCGTCGGAGTAAACGAACGCAGATATGTGCTCGGTCGAGTCCACTGGGAGCTAAGAGACGAGAACGGAAACAGCGAAGTCGAGGTGCTGCCTGTCCTAAGCGGATTCGATCAAAGTGACAATCTCGTCTCGGTAGAGATTACCGAGCCGGTATCATACATTAGAACGGAATACAGTTTTGAAGACGGTAAATTGTTGAGGGTCGCTCGTTACTACCAGCAGGCTGAAAGTTCCGCTCAGTTGATGGATGCATTGATTCTCGATGCTCAGGGCAATTGTATTCGGATGGATGAGATTCGCCTCGAGCACGGCAAGCAAGTTCAATTGACCTGGCGATGTGATTCTTCCGGCAACGGTGCGCCTCTGTTCGTCGGCGAGACTGTATTTCGTCAAGACGGCAGCAAGGAAAGTTCGACGATTCGCATCCCGTTTCCGAGCGATCCCACCGCCCGCAGCGTCAACATAGTGAGCGAACACGATGGCATCTGTCAGACCTCAATCGTTCATTGCGCCGGCTATCTGATCTCGAAGACCCATCATGGCCGCGATGGGCGACCGCAAGTTTCGATTGAATACTTCGCCGGAGGCTCAAGATCTTACAAGTACTCCCAGCGGGAGCTTGACTCGATTGGCGGGCGGGTAACTCTTCTTACCAAGGAGCATCATCAGGAAACCAACGACAGAGTAATCGAAGCGACCATCACTACCAGATTCGATCGCAATGGTGACGTGACAGTCTCCGTGCAAAACGTGAAGTCTCAAGTTTTTGTTCTGAAGCGGCGAGCAGATGGCACAGCCACTTATTTCAAGAGTCCGGCCGGCGAGTGGACGAGTCTAGATGGCTACAACTGGTACCGCACATATGGACTGGGCAAAGAGCGTCAGTCCTGGCATGGTACGTTTGCGATCGCCGCTGATGGCACGGTTGTCGATGGCAGCCAGGCTGGCGAGAGAGACGGCTTTGTCCTGATTCACAGAACCGACGGTACGACTGAAAAGCTGCGAGGGGTCCGTCGATAACGGCCGTGGCTGAGCTTGAGAGATCAAGTTGACGACTGCGGTGGATCGAACATCGGCTTGTTCATCGGCTGCGAACTGTCAATACTCATTCCGCCCGGCTTAACGCTCGGCTTGGAAGCTGCCGAATTCGATTCATTGCCCGCTTCCGAGCTTGAGTTCGCCTGTGCCTTGTTATGCGGCTCTTTCGAATGTGATTTGGATCTTTCGGCTTTAGGATTGGTTTCGGCTGCAGCGCTGGAGCTTGCGGGCTGAGTCGATTTGACTGCCGGTTCGTCTTCATCGGATACGGCGGAGGGGCAGAGCTTGCGCTCGACAGCTCTCAGCCTGTGCTTAATTGATCCACTACCAGCCGAACCAAACAGTTTCGTCTCGACTTGAGAGAGCCGAGCATCGAGCGCCATGTCATAGTTATTCTGGCCGAGCGCTTGCTGCTCAAAGCGTTCCAGTTTGGACATCTGTGCTGTGTCCCAGGCGATGGCCGGGGCGGAAAATGCCAGGGCTACGACTGCGCAAGAGAGCGCACCGCAAGCTAAATGCTTTAATCTGTTGCAATCTCTAAGTCTCTGCAGTTCGATCATTTGGAGTCTCGCTTTTGCTCAGCTGCAGCCAGGTTCGCTTGCGCTAGACTGTGATTTGGGTCGAGCTCCAAAGCTTGCTTGAAGCTGGCAATCGCCTCAGCGAATCGCTTGAGCTTGTAGTAGGCGAATCCTCGGTCATTGAAATAATCCGGGTCGGACCGGTCGAGCTTGACCGCCTGGTCGTAGTCGGAGATTGCCTTTCGATTGTTTCCCAGGCGAAATTGGGCCGAGGCTCGGCAGAAGTAAGCTGCCGCCGAGGTCGGCTCGGCTTTTATGGCGGCGTTGTAGGCTGTGAGCGCCTTGGAATACCGTTTGGACGAGAAGTCAATATTGCCCAGCTCGATCTGTGCCTGATAGGAATCTGGTTTCAACTCAACGGTTTTCCTGAGGTCTGCTCCTGCTTCATTGTGTTTGCCGAGCTGGCGCAAGCTCAAGGCGCGACCGAAGTATGCATCAGCGTTCTTTGTGTCAGTCGATAAGACGGCATTGTAATCAGCGATTGCATCGTCATACTTCTCTAATTGATAGTAAGCGAAGGCGCGGTCGATGTGGTCCGCTACTGCTGACGGGTTGAGCGCTAAGGCGGAAGAAAAGTCCTGAGCGGCCTTGGAATAATCCTCTAGCTTGGTTTGAGACCTGCCCCTGCGTTCAAGGAGATCAGCTCGCTTCGAGTCCAATTTGATGGCGCTGTCCAGCTGCGCTACCGCATCGGCATACTTGCCTTGCTGATAGGCTGTATCGGCGTTTCTTAGCAAGTCTTCGACGGAGAGCGCCGCTGTCGTCGCCGGCGGCGGGGGGTGATTTGGCTTCTGGGTCACAAAGTAAAAACCGCCCACTGCCGCTGCAATTGCCACTGCTGCTAGTGTCACTCCTATTAACAGAGTCTTGGCTGATTCCGTCGACGGTGCGTGCCCGGTGTTGACTTCGTGCGGTAGCGCCTTTCTGAAGGCGCCGGCTGCACCAAAATCTTCACTGCGACAGAAGTCTTCCGTCTCCTCTGTCGCCGGCTCTTGATTGGAGGCTGGCGCAGTGAATCGTTGCGATGAAGCTGGTTGCGGTGGAATTTGTTGCGGCGGCCCTGGTGGCAGCGATGACTGCTGGCTAAACTGCTTAAGTGTCCCCGGCGGTAGCTGAGGCGGAAGCGGCGAAAGCTGCTGTGAAGGCTCAGCTGGCAATGCTGGTTGCCGCGGTGGGGTCTGTGGTGAAGGAAAAGGAGGCGCAGGATTTTGCTGGGGCGGCAACTGCCGTGCCGGAATTGGTGGTGCAAGCGGCTCTTGCGGTTGAACATGCGCCGGCGGCTCTTGCTCGGATGGTTGTCCGTATGTCTCTCGCATTTGAGCTCGCAGCTTTGAGACGCGATCCAAGAGCGATGCTCCGGGCTGATCGGTCATCTGTGCTGGTCCCGGGTTCGGTTGCTGCACCGGTTGATTGGGGGTGGGTGGGTATTGGCGAGCAGAAAGCGGAGCGAATCCTTGTGGCGGGTTTTGGGCGTAGCCGGCCGGCTCTTCGTCGGCACGGTCGTCTGGCTCCGAAGCCGGAAAGAAAGCTTTCAAGTGAGGTTTAGGATCCTGAGGATTGGGCTTAGCCTCATTTCGATTTTCTGGTTGATCTTCGGTATCGGCCATGCCATTGCACCGCAACTGAAGCTGGAGAACGGCGCGTTTCGCCGGTCAGCTCCTATGTTCCCTGTTGTCAAGCAAACTCGTCGGACGAGCTACTATTTTTAAGAATAAGTTCGAGTGTAAAGGTCGGCAAAGCAGGTTCTAGACCTGGACGACCCGAGTGATCTCAGGAATCGACTCCTTAATAGCGCGTTCTACGCCCATCTTAAGCGTCATGGTCGAACTGGGGCACATGCCGCAAGCACCGACCAGGTGGACAAAAACTTCGCCGTCTTTGACGTCGACGAGTTCGATGTTGCCGCCATCTGCCATCAGCATGGGGCGGAGCTTGTCCAGAATCTCTTCGACTCTCTCTTTCATTGCAATAACCTCGCTTATTCTCGAAATCTTCACGTCTCTTTATTATAAACTCAGACCGAGCCTCAAGGTCGATCCTCACCTGCTCTTGCCGGTCTCCGACTGAGTCGACTGTTCCAGAAGACAATCTGCGGACCTGGATTTTGGGATGTTGCAGCAATATGAAGATGCCTTTGCATCCCGACTGAAACTTTGTAAAGCGGTAGCCAACGCGTTAAGGCCTGATAAAGTTTAAGCGCTATTTAGCCTCAAGCGGCTATTCTGATAAGCATCGATTTCGGCGCCGGCGCTTTGGGCTCGCCTTGTGGAAATGAGCCTCATGCGGCGTAATGGCAGCTACAAAAGGAGAACGCTTGAACTATGGCAAGAGTAGCAATTAATGGTTTTGGCCGCATCGGACGCAATGCTTTAAGAGCTGTCCTGGAAAATCCGGTCTCCGGGGTGGAGCTCGTGGCGATTAACGATCCGCTGCAAGACACCGAGCAGTCGGCCCATCTGCTCAAGTACGATTCCATTCTCGGCGAGCTTTCCAATAGCGTCAGTCACACTGACGATGCAATCGTCGTTGATGGCAAGAAGTTTCAATTCTTTCGTGAAAAGGGACCGGATACTTGCCCGTGGTCCAAACTGAACATCGACATCGTGCTCGAATGCAGCGGAGTATTCACCGATGCCGATAAAGCGAAAGGGCATATCACCGCCGGTGCCAAGAAAGTAATCATCTCGGCGCCAGCCAAGGGCGAAGATATTACTGTCGTTCTTGGTGTCAATGACAGCGCCTACGATCCCGAAAAGCACAACATCATCTCCAATGCGAGCTGCACGACCAACTGTTTGGCTCCAGTCGCGAAGGTAATCGATGATGTGTTTGGAATCGAGAGCGGCTTGATGACCACGATTCACAGCTATACCGGCGATCAACGCTTGCTTGACGCCGCCCACAAAGACCTGCGCCGCGCTCGCGCTGCCGCACTGTCCATGGTGCCTTCCACCACCGGAGCTGCCAAAGCAATCGGGCTCGTTCTGCCTACTCTCAAGGGCAAGCTGAATGGATTCGCGATGCGCGTTCCGACTCCGAACGTCAGCGTTGTGGACCTGGTAGTCACCACCAAGAAGGATGTTACGGCTGAAGCGATCAACAATGCGTTGAAAGAAGCTGCTAGTGGCGGTTTGAACGGTGTTATGGGTGTGTCCGAGCTGCCGCTGGTATCGGCCGATTTCTGCGGCAACAAACTGTCGTCGATCGTCGATGCCGAGCTCACGATGATTGTCGGCACGCGCATGGTGAAAGTGCTTGCCTGGTACGACAACGAGTGGGGCTATAGCAATCGCTTAATCGAGCTGGCTGGCATAGTTGCCAAGAAGCTCGCGGTCGCGAAGGTATAAATTTGTAGCTCATAGCTGTCCCGGGCTTCTCCTTGAGCCCGGGACAGCATTTATTTCTGGGGGTGCACCATGGCCAAAAAGACGATCGCTCATGTCGGTCCAGAATTCTTCAAAGGGAACCGCGTTCTCGTGAGAGTGGATTTCAATGTTCCTCAAAACGAAGACTGCTCGATCTCCGATGACTCGCGCATCAGAGCCGCCCTTCCTACTATCGAGTTTTTGAGGAAAGCCGGAGCCAAGGTAGTGCTTGTTTCTCATCTCGGCCGTCCAAAAGGCGTTTCCGAGAAGCTGAGTTTAAAGCCGGTGGCTGAGAGGCTGACGGAGCTCCTCAAGAGCCCGGTGTTGTTCATGACCGATTGCATCGGACCGGAAGTGAAGGCCAGTGTGCAAGGCCTGAACAACGGTGATGTTTGTCTTCTGGAAAATGTGCGATTTCATCCCGAGGAAGAGAAGAACGACGCCGAATTCTGCCAGCAGCTGACAACTTTGGCTGATGTCTATGTCAACGACGCATTCGGCACGGCGCATCGCGCGCACTCCTCGACTGAAGGTGTCAGTCGCTATATCAGACCGGCCTTGGCTGGTTTGCTGATGGATAAGGAGTTACGAGCGCTTGGAAATGCGCTTGAAAAGCCAGAACGTCCGTTTGCTTGCGTGATCGGCGGAGCGAAGGTTTCCTCGAAAATTGGGGTGTTGGAAAATTTGCTCTCAAAGGTAGACATTCTGGTGATCGGTGGAGCGATGGCCTTTAGCTTCTTGAAGGCCGAAGGCAAGCAAGTCGGCCGGTCGCTGGTAGAAAACGATCGCCTGGACTTTTGCAAACAGTTGATGGCAAAGGCGAAGGAGAAATCAGTCAAGCTTGTGCTCCCGGTTGATGTCGTCTGCGCTACCGAGATGAAACCAGGGGTGGTCACCGCGATTCATTCGGTCGACAGTATTCCGGCCGATCTGATCGGGCTGGATATCGGACCGAAGACAATCGATCTGATTAACGAAGCACTCGCTCAGGCCAAGACGATTGTTTGGAACGGCCCGCTCGGTGTTTTCGAGATGAAAGGATTTGAGCGCGGCACACACGCCTTGATCCGTACGTTGATTGATCTTACGGCAGCCGGCGTAACGACGATCGTTGGCGGTGGTGATTCCGTCGCGGCGATCGAGGCTAAAGAGGTCAGCCCTGAACAGTTCAGCCATGTCTCCACCGGTGGTGGCGCTTCGCTGGAGTATTTGGAAGGTCTGGAGTTGCCCGGAGTGGCCTGCCTGGACGATCACAGAGAGCCGAGCGTACTGGTCGGCCGTATGCCTCCGCAGGACTGAGCAATCGTTCTGGTCCAGCCGGGCAACCATCCCAGGCCCGACGCGTCAAAATGCCTGGTTCCAGGCGGAGCCGTGACAAGCGTCATGGCTCTTCTCGCATCGGTTGGACCGTAGTAGAATCTGGATAATATGGCTGCGGCGTTTTCTGCTCAGAGAAAATTGAATTTGATGGCCGGGCGTATGAAAGTGCTGCCCGCCTGTCTATCGATGCTTGTCCTGCAGGTTGCTCCGCTGGCAGCGATGGCGGCGCCCGGTCAGTACTATGTTCAAGGTCAAGCAGCGTCGAACAACCAGTATCAGGCAGCTGGTCTGGTCAATGACGCGCTCGCCTTGCTGCATGCCAATCGCAATGAAGAGGCCGTCGAATTGCTCAGCCGTGCGGTAAGTTTGGCTCCTGATATGCCTGAGGCTCATCACAATCTGGCTTTGGCCTTGGCTAAATTGGGTAAATCGGACGAAGCGATCGCTCATCTGGAGAAGGTCGTGATAATCGCCCCCAATTTGAGCTCGTCTTTGCTGACGCTTGGAGGCTTGTATCAATCGATCGGCCGGATCGACCGAGCGGTCGCCACATACAAGGAGTTTCTCAGGCGTTTCCCGCAGGATAGTGAGGCGCCTAAAATCGCCAATCTGGCGAGAGGTCTCGAAAACGTCTCTCGAGACATGGGAGCCGGTGCAACTGCTCTAACCGCTTCGTCCACCTCGTCCGCTGACTACTTGTCTGAAATGACCAAGCAGGGAGTGCTCAGCTGGCCGGAGAGTCGAATGCCGATTCGGGTTTTCATTCATCCGGTTCAAGCGATGCCCACCTTTCGCCCCAGCTTTCAGGCGATACTTAAAGGGGCATTCGAAGATTGGAGCGAAGCCTCGGGCGGTCGGGTCCGATTTAGATACACGACGAGCGCTGCCGACTCGGATATCGAGTGTTTCTGGCTAAATAATCCGGCTGATCTTTCCAATAGCGCCGAGTCTGGCGAAGCCAGGGTATTTAACAATCGAGAAGGAATTGTGCGGGGAACGGTCAAATTGCTTACTGTTCCGCTCTCTGCCGAATTGCCGTTGACTGACAATCGTATGCGCCAGATCGCTTTGCATGAAGTTGGGCATGTGCTGGGGTTGACCGGCCATACTACTAATCCGGCTGATGCCATGTTCTTCTCCTCATCGGTAGACGATGCCTGGAAAGTGCTGTCTGTCCGAGATCGAAACACGATCACTAAGCTGTACTCGACTAACTTCGCAGGTCGGTGAAACCGTGGAAAATGCAATTGAATCGGAAGCTGGCGGGCATGACCACGAAGGGCATAGTCACGGCCAGAAATTCCGGCAAGAGAGTTCGAGCCGGATGCGTGTCGTTCTGGCTTTCACCGGAGCTTACATGCTCATTCAAGTGGTGGCCGGGCTCTATACCGGCAGCCTGGCATTGTTAGCTGATGCGGGTCATCTTTTGACCGATATCGGCTCGTTGATTTTAGCGCTGGTTGCCTTCTGGTTTTCAGGCAGACCATCCACTCCCGGCAAGACTTATGGATACTACAGAAGCGAGATACTGGCGGGACTGCTAAACGGAGTTCTGCTGATCGGCATCTCGATTTTTATTCTGTATGAGGCGTGGCGGCGGTTCTCCAATCCACCCGAAGTGATGAGTGGACCGATGCTGGCAGTGGCTGTCGTCGGTTTGGTGGTCAACTTGATCTCAGTCAAGCTTTTGCACCAGGATGCCGATCATTCGATTAACGTCAAGGCGGCTTATCTAGAGGTGGTCTCCGATCTGCTTGCCACGGTCGGCGTAATTATCGCTGCATTAATCATGCTTTTTACAAAGTGGTATCTGGCTGATGCAATTGTCAGCGCCGCAATTGGGCTGATGATTCTTCCCCGGACTTGGGGGTTGCTTTCGGAATGCACACATATACTGATGGAAGGCGCGCCCGGCCATATCGACCTGGAGAAGTTACGCTTCGCTATGCTGACGGTACCAGGGGTGGTAGATGTCCACGACATTCATGTCTGGTCGATTACTTCCGGTCTTGATGCGATGTCCGGGCACGTGGCAATTGCTCAGGACTCAGAGCCGGATGAAGTTCTGTCGCGCCTGACGGAGTTAGCTCAGGGTGAGTTCGGCATCCACCACACCACCATTCAGGTCGAGCAGATCGAGTGCAAAGGCCAAACCAACGGCTCTTGCACTAAGTAAGTCTTAGCGAGCCCGGAAGAGCAAAGGCGCATAGCGAAGCGAAGGAAAGCGAGGAGCAGATGCTATCGAGCGCTCCGTCGCCGCCTGCGGCAGCGCCTCCGCGCGTGCAGGCGCTCACCGGCGGACGCCTCCTCGGCGCCCTTGGCTCGCTATTGTTCGAAAATGTGCGGAGGGCGAGCGTAGCGAGCCCGGAAGAGCAAAGGCGCATAGCGAAGCGAAGGAAAGCGAGGAGCTTTCCGCCGCGAAGCGTCTAAACGTGCGGAGGGCGAGCGTAGCGAGCCCGGAGCACTTAAATTCGTATTCTTACGAAGCAGATGGGAAATCCCCCAATTGTTTCTCTGGCGCCCAATCCTTAAGCTTGTGCTAACAAATTGAGCGGGAGCAGCAATCCCGCAGACCTAGAAAGAGAGGATGGCACCATGAGTATGTTTCAAGATCCAAGAGATGAAGAGAGACTCTGTCAGGTACTGAAGGCGTATGTAGAAGAATGGGGTCCGGAAAATGTGATCGTTTGTGTTCCTCGTCACTGGAAGGAATACAGCACAAGCAATCTTGGCCGGGTGCGCCTCGATTTCAGCACAGACAGCACCGTATCGATTCGCGTTGAATATGACTTTGTCCGCTTGAACTATGACGTTCAACTGCAGGCTGTCTAAGTCAAAGAGAGTTATTGATGAACAGCTGCCCGGTGTCGCAGCTTACTTCTAATGAAGGTTTTCCTCCGCCTTCCTCCTGAAAGAAAGCTCCTCTGGAGCTTTCTTTCTTTTGGGCCTTTTGAGTTCGGTCGCTGAGGGTTGCTCGCAAAATTTAGTAGCCGAATGATAGAGCATCGACAAATCGGTAGCAACGTTATGCTGCAAGCACCTTGTCCGATGATGGAATTCTCAGCCAAAAGGTACTGCCTTTCCCCTCTTCGCTGGTTACACCGATCTTTCCGTTGTGTTGCTCGATGATCGCCTTGCAGATTGCCAGACCTAAGCCCGTTCCTTTTTTCTTTTTTGCATCTGCGATCTCCACCTGTTTGAATCGTTCGAAAACGGCATCTAATAAATGGGCCGGGATACCTCTGCCTTGATCTGTTACCTGCACTTCGACGAAACTTTCAATTGAGACTGCATCAATCGAAATAGTGCCGCCGTCGGGAGAATACTTGAGTGCATTGCCGATTAGATTGACGAGCACCTGCACCAGGCGGTGCTCGTCGCCGTACGCAGCCAATCCGGTCTGTGATGTCTTGAGTTTTACATTTTGATTGTCCGCCATGTTCTCAAATCCTTCCGCCGATCGTTGAATTACCTGATCGATCGAGATTTCCTGAAATTCCATCTGCATTTGCCCGGCTTCGAGCTTCTCCAAGTCGAGCAGATCGTTGATTAAGGCAAGCATTCGCTCGCTTGCTCGCCAAGCCATGCCCGATAGCTTCAAGCCGCGTTCTGTAATCTCGCCTAACTTACCCAGTGGCAGCATGGCAAGACAACCTTGGATTGCAGTCAGCGGACTGCGCAGGTCATGTGTCACCATGGCCATCAACTCTTGTTTGCGTAAATCCAACTCCTTCCTTGCCGTAAGGTCGTGCGCCACGCAGAAGAATGCCTTGTCACTTTCGGACCAATGAGCTGTCCAGAGCGTATAAACAATCGAGCCGTCCTTCCGCCGCAGCATACTTTCCAATGGTTTTGGCGAAGCTGCCGACCGTACTTCTTCCAGCCAGCATATTGTTCGTTCACTGTCATCACTAGATACGAATTCCAGCAACGGTTGTCCGACCATTTCGGCCGGGCTGTGTCCCAAGATGCGCTGACTTGCTGGATTGATCTTCAGGAAGGTTCTGTTCGAATCCAACGAGCAGATTATGTCCTGAGCGTAGTCGACCAGAGCTCTCTCCTTGCGGGCAGCTTCAGATAGAGCCGCGGCCATTTCATGGAAGACGTTGTCCAATTCAACGATCTCGTCGCTTCCTTCGAGTACAGGTGTGAGTTCTGCACCGCGAGCGAGACGCTTGCTGTTATCCGTAAGTGTGGCCAAACGACCGGTTACATTGCGGCTGAAGAAAAGTGATAGAGCCACAGTAAGAGAGATGCTGAATACAACTCCTCCAAGCAATGCGAGCATAACCATGTAGCGGGCTCGCTCGGCAACTTGCGGACTTGTACGCTCAATCTCTCTTGCTTCGGTGGTTAAATTCTCGACTTCCCTTACCAGCAGACTGGAAATTGCAAATATGCGCTGTTTGAAGTCTCCAAATCCCCGCTTCTGAATCGGATCCGTACCTTCTTTCGATAGTCTTCTGAGATCGGATACCACATTGAGCTGTTCTTCCGACAGAAGAATTATGCGCCGGACTGCTTCACGTTCGCGAAAGTTATCTCCACCCAATTGCTTCATTCTTTCGAGATGTCCGCGAATATCAGCAGAGAGTTTGTCTGGATTGGTCTGGAGCTCAGTTGAGGAGAACCGTGACAATATGAGTACTCGAACGAGGTCGTAGAATAGCCGGCTAGTTTCACTCGCTTCGACTGCTAACAGTTTGGCATGGTATTCCCGGCCAGTCTCCAATTGTGCCTGGTGCAGGAGAAGTGCCAGAATTACCACAAAGACTATCTGAAAAATCAGCGGAACTGATACCAGGACCAATCCCTTCTCCGCCAATCTGTATTGGGAGATTTTCACAAATGGGCTCCTCTACATTTTTTTCCTTAGCTCGATTAACTCCTGATTGATCTCCTCAATGCGATTCTGATTCCCTAGCCTGGTTTGGATGTCTCTTAGTCGTGCCAGCATCCATTCCAATCTACCAAGGTCCGGTGCTGCGCTTTGTTTCTCTTCCGCCAGTGCTCTTTCCTGCAGGGTGTTAGCCCGTGGGATATTACCTTCGGTGCAATCAAGGTCTGAAAGCGCTGTCAAAATTTCAGATAACTTTGCACCGTCTGAGGAGTGCTTCTTTCCCTTGATCTTCAGCGCTTGTTGAAATTTTGCTCTTGCTGTTCCTAACTTTCCTTGCGTCCGATACAGGTTACCGAGCGCCATTAGTCCATCTGTCAAGAGTGGGTCGTCAGGTTCGGTGCATTTCTGCTGTATTGCTATTCCATTCAAAATTGCATGCTCTGCCTCATCGACTTTCCCGCATCGTGCCAGTGCTGTACCCAAGGTGCAAAGATTTTTTCCGACTTCAAGGTGGTCTGGTCCGAGGTCACTAATCAATAAATGCAGTTTCGTCCGTCTGGCAGCTACCTCGTCTTGAAAGCGATTTTGTAAGCTATAGATGCGTGCCAATTGATCGAGACGGATGCTTGCAATAACTAATTTATTACTCTTCGTCTCAATTTCCACTGCTCGTTTTAGGGACTTTTCGGCAAGGTCAAACTTCTTCAGATGGTAGTAAATAAATCCCAGCTCTTCCAGGTCGCTGCTTAGACTGCTCGCCGCTAGATTGCTGCCTGTCTTAAGACCAGCCTCACGTATTGTGACAGCTTCGGCAAGGAGTGGCGCTGCTTCTGAGAACTTTCGCCGGGATTTCAAAAACCTGGCTAACCTCCCCAGGCTGTCGGCCAGTCCGGGGTGCCCCGGCCAAAGTTCTGCTCGAGATAACCTTAATGCTTCTCGCCAGGTAGATTCGGCTTTCAATTCGTCGCCAAGCTCTTGCTCAACTATCGCCAACTCAGTAATACAGGTGAGCAGCTCGCTTGTCATTAGATAGGTGCCAGGGCTGGCAAGCTTGTGGGTCTTTCGCTTGGAACTAATCTGATCGACAGCGTTACGCAGTCGTTTTGCTGCCAGCTCCAGGGAGTGACTTGCGTAGTGCTCAAATGCTTGCTCTCTCAAAAACTGCCATGTGTCCGGGAGATTCGGTCTTGTCGTTAAGTTGGCAGAGGGTTCATTGTCTTCACCAGCCGCTTGCTCCGCAACGCTCATCGTGCCCTGGTGAAACTTGGACTGCACGATGTTACGGTAAGATGCCGACAATCTATCCAGCTCTCCTTTTGGCAGGAGCAGTTGTGGAGCAATTCTCAATGCTTGCTGGTAGAGTCGGTCTGCCTCCACATTATTGCCGATCTCCAAGTCGGATTGGGCAAGCCCTACGAGGCATTTCACTAGCAGTGTTCCCACTCCATAGGCGCTTGTTTGTCGTTCGAGTTGGTAATGTGGATTGATGATCTGTAAGGCGATTTTGTATGTTTCCCTGCTCTTTTCGTAGCTGCCGTCTGACTGATAAGCTTCAGCCAGATCTGTCAATAAGGCAGCCTCCACCGGATCTGACTCTTGGCTCTTTCTTAGTTCAGCTAAGGCTTGGCCGTACTTCAGCTGCGCCTCTTTGTAGTTGCCGTAAATGAATGCTACGAATCCTTGATCTCGAAGTAATTGCCAGTGGGCGGCGGTGGTGGTCGACCGATTTACATTGCTACTTTCGCAGGAGCTCAGCACTGCCAGGCTGAGTCCCAGTGCAACGATAGCAAGTCGGTTTCGAAATGGTGACAATATTCAATCTCCCTGAATCCTTATTGTAATATCCAGACTGACTGAGGGAGTGTAAGATGGATTAACTGACCGTTTTCCCCAAGAATGGAATATGACGACGATACTATTAGTAGAAGACGATCCGGACTTTCGGGAAGCTATTGAGTGGTGGCTGGAGGATGAAGGCTACTTGGTAGAGAGTCTGGTCAACGGTGCCGAAGCTGACTCCAGGCTAAGGGAGGCAAAGTACGATTTGGTTATCCTTGATTGGGATTTACCCGGGATGCCTGGTATCGAGGTCCTCAAACGCTTTAGAACCATGGGTGGTGTCACGCCGATTCTGATGCTGACCGGAAAGTCCACCGTATTCGAGAAGGAGGAGGGGTTGGACGCCGGAGCTGATGACTACCTGACCAAACCGTTCCATATGATAGAGCTTTGCGCGCGGGTAAGGGCTTCACTCAGGCGCACCGGGCGACGCCGGTCTGACCAACTTACTGCCGGTGATATCGTGCTGGACCTTTCCAGCAAGACTATTGTCAGGGAGACGGAGCCGCTTGCCTTATTGCCTAAGGAATTCGATTTGCTCAGAGTCTTCATGCAGTACGAAGAGCAGACGTTCTCTGTCGAAACGCTGCACAACTTGCTGTGGATCGGTGAAATCGGTGCGACAGACGATACGGTGGTTGACTGTATCAAGGCACTCAGGGAAAAGTTGAGTACTTCGCCAAAGTCGCCTACGATCCGAACTGTACATGGCGTCGGCTATAAGCTTGAGCTTTCCTGAGCGATGGTATCAATCTCTTTTTGAGCGTTTCTGAGCGCGAGGTCTATTATCAGCCAGGCCTTTTCCTTCACCGGCTGGTCCGTCATTGTGTAGATCTCCAGCGCGCTCAGTAAAGTCTGTACCTCAGAGTGAAGCGTTCTGAAATTGAGTGATTCTGAGGCGGCGTTGAGGCTTTCTACATGGAAGCGCGCGTCGCCCGCAAGACTTAGATCGGACGGATGCTGCTTCAGTTTTGAGATTGAATTGCTAACATTAAAGAGTGTTTTAGCTAGCAAACCAGCACTATTGGCAGGCGAACATGCTTTATGTGCACTGTCGCTTCCGTCGACTTGAGCAGTTGGGCGGTTTGATGGGTTGGCCAGTAGTGCGTCAATTTGTGGTCCAAGTATCTCCGGCTTAATTGGTCGCTGGGAGATAATGGCAATTCTAAGATTCTTGGTAAGCGTTTTGTACAGCTCCGCTACCGGCCAAGCATTAGGCAGCAAAACGACCTGAGTGCTGTTCCTGATTTCTCTCAGCTTTGACACGAAAGTGATGGAGTCCATGTCGCATAGAGTGTCGCCCACTACTACCAGGTCGGGCGGAGTCTTTCGCAGTATCTCCAAGGCCTCTGACCCGGTCGGGCATGTGTAAGAGTCGTGTCCTCTGCCGTCGAAAATTGATCTGACTGTTTCGACGAAATTCTCATCCTCGTCGAGAACAAGTATCTCCTTCTTCATATTTGATGCAACTCTTACTTGGATGTCCCCGTTGCTCACTCCAAGATTTATTCTACTTGAAATCGGTGCTGCCGTTAGTAACCGGTGAATTTCATCGACAGGGGACTTTCGAAGTACCTAATCGACATCCGAAGTATTTGTATGTTTGTAGGGAAAGAAAGTAGGTGGAGTCGCCCACTAGATAGGTCCGAATTGATGCCCGCACAAGATGAATCCAGCGAAAAAAAACTTCACTTTCAGGAAGATAAATCTAGCAAGAAGCAAGCGACTGATGCGGTTGTTAGTTTGCCTGACTTGGAACTCGTGACCGCTGACTTAATTGCAAAGTTTGGTCTTGCCGGTGAATTGCCAGGCGATTCAGCTGGGGCTGTCGAGCAAGTATCTTCGACCACCAGCCATGAATTAGTCCAGATGGAACCTGATTCCTCCTGGGCTGAGGCAATTGAAGGGCTCGCTCAATTGTTGGCGGTAGCAAAGTCTGAGACAGAAATCGATTTGGCGACCAGCACTTCGAGCCAGGCTGGTTTTGAACAGATATCCTTTGCTGAGGGCGATCATGCTGTCAACCATGCCGAGATCACAATCAAGGACCATGAGTCGATTGCCTGTACGGATTCGATCGTCAATGTGCGGGAATTTGCCTGCGCTATCTTGAGCGGGCGTTGCCAGGCACTAGCAAGAGACAATGGCACTATTGTCGCCAGCGGTTCTGCCAGCAGGATTTTTGCAGATGGTCATTCCCACATCATTTCGGACGGTGGGCAAGTCTGGGCCAGCGACCTCGCTACAGTTGATGCCTCTGGTGGAGAGCTTTTTGTAAATCGAGAAACAGTTGTGAATGCTTCAGGTGTCACTAGCATTTGGGCCTCCGGGAGCGCTATGGTTTTTGTGGAAGGGCTGTGCACCATCCACTTGTCAGGCGATGCCGTGGCCTTTGTCGATGGCAAGGTAATGGCAAAAGTCAGCGATCGGGCGCGCATAGTGCAGCTTGGTGGTGAGTTGGAGCTTGGCGGCAATTATGACCCGCGCGCCGTAGTAGCAGCCGGTGAGCCGGAGGCGCTCGAGCTTTTGACAATCCTCGGCGAACGGCAGCAGAGGCGGAGTCAGGCTGCTGACTCTATTTCGGGACTGGCAGAAGTCTGGTTTGATTCTGACGATCCGCTCGGTAGATTGTTGTTAAACGTCTGGCATACTGTGGAATACGGGAAGGTCGAGCAGACAATCAACAAGTATGGTGATGTAACAACGAGATTCGAAGCTGGACCGTACAAGTTGATCGTCTACCGGCAAGGGCAAGTGCCTATTTTAGTAAAGCGCTCGCAGGAAGCTGCTGATCTGTCCGGCGATGACGCCGGCTCGATTACAGCTGAGGTGTCGAGCGGAGAGCCGGCACGAATGACGATCAAAACCGACGGAACCAGAACGGTGGAGTTTGACCTGGACGAAAGCGGTTGTTCGTTAGATCTGGAAAGAAGGATTAGCGTAGCTGAATTTCCAGAGTCTGTGTCCAGGTCAGTAAGAACGGAGACCAAATATTCTGGACGAGAAGATGGACTCAAGGCTGAAGTCACTCTGCGTGGTTATCGCGGACTGGAGCGCGAAAGGACGATTGTTTCCAGTGACGGCAAGAGAGAGCGCGTTGAGAAGGAAGGGTGGGATGAGCTCGGACGCCGGTATGTCAAAATAACCTGGCCCGATGGAGAAAGCGGACTTAGTGTCCAGACTCTCTGTGAGGACGGAGTGGTGAAAACAGAGTTCAAAATGGGACCATATCGAACTATCACGCATACTCATGGTGAGGAGGTGGTAACTTCAAAGCGTTATGAAGACGCTCCCAATGTATGTAATGACGGGATTTGCGTACTTTCAACTACCGACGCTTCCGGACGAACCCGGGAACTCTACAGTGACGGTAGATGGGTCACCAATCTGGAAGGCGATCCTGAAAGGCGCCTCAAGCTGATCAACTTCCCATTCAACGATTGCAAAAGACGGATCTCGCGAGTCGAGTACAGCCCGATTGCTGACGATCTGACTGAGACGCAAGCATTGCTTGTATCCGAGAGCTACCTCGCAACCGCTGGTGGTACCATAAGAGAGAGAGAGTTTCAGGCTGCAAACGGAATCCTTAGTGAGCGCGCCTGGTTTGACGAGCTCGGGCAAGTCGCATTCTTGGAGCAGGCGGGGGTAGACGATATCGGAGAGTTTTCGCGAAGCGAGTGGACTGATCAGGGCTTTGGGCTGATTATTCAGACTAAGTATGAAAGCGGAACTGTTGTTACTTCTCTTCAGCGGCACCCGACTATCTTCCATCTGATCTGCGAACCCGATGCAGAGCCAATAGTTAGAGCAGTCGATGGTTCATTGCGAACAGCGCTGGACTCAGAACTGTCTCTGGTGCTCAGGGCCGATCTTGATGAGCGCGGTGTGAAACGGGAGCTGCTTGCCGACGGCCGTACCATAACTGGTTTCGCCGGTGGAAAGGGCGCGCTGCGGAGAACCATCTTTCCGCCGGCGGATGCACAAGGACGAGTGGAACAGTTGGAGTTCAAAGACCGGGCAGTGACAAGATTCGATGATTCGACAGAGGTGACACTCTTTTATCCTACCAGTGATAGCAAGATAATGAGATCGATAAAGTATCCGTCAGGCGATTTGCAAGGTAGAGTCTCGCACGCTGATTACTTCCCGGGAGCGCTACGCGCTCTCAAGGCTGAGTCGATTTATAAGGTCGAAGCTCTCTCCATCATAGAACGCGAGTTCGATCGCAGCGATGGAGTCTTGAAGGAACGCAGCGTGTACAAGAATAAAAACCTTCTGGTGGCAGTTGAGCGAGCGGGAACTGACAATAGCGGCTCGTTTACCAGTAGAGAGTGGCACGCTGGCGAGTGCGGAAAAGTCGAGCAAGTGTTTTATGAAGATGGGAAAGTCGTGACGCGATTCCTTGGCGGCGGAAAGCCTGAAACGCTGAGTTCCAAGTTTGCGGAGATCGTATTTACACCAGGCTCTGCGCCTCTGGGGCAAAGAAGGGGAGGCAGCGAGCAAGAAGTCGTGGCGCTATTGGACGATGTATTGAATGAGCCGTTCGCATCTGTTACTAACACTGATGGAAGCGTGATTCAATACTTTCTCGATGGGCGAACTGGTGAGAAAGAATCTTGAGAAGCGGAAATGTCCGGCGGACAGGGCAAAATTAAATCTCTTTTGCTCGTCTCGATGCGCAGGCGTGCTGCTTGATTTGGGTATATTGCCCCTGCAGGATTAGATTTTTGCTTCCGGCAGGATGGAGGACCACTTCATCCGTCGTCATTTTGTGAGCGATTAATGGCTGACTCCAAGCAACCGGACCAAGAAAGGGATAAGCCTAAGAAGCCCGAGTCTTCGCAGACGCCGGAGTCATCCCAGCAGCTATATCAAAACCCAACTGCTCAGTCCGATGCGATCAAATCGCTTCAGTCGGAGGCTTCCCGCGTCGCCGATTCCTTTCGCAAATTGATGCGAGATGCCGGGTTTCCGAATCTCTACTGGCCTTCTGAGGAGGACGAGGGCGAAGAGAAGGAAGAGGGGGACGATAGCGGCAAGGTGTCTGGCAAAGGAAAGGGTAAGCATCGCCAGTCCGGAGACAGCAAGCATAAAGGTGGAGAGAAGGAGGGCGCTGACTCCAAGTCTACAGGAGACGACAAGGCAAAAGCGGACGACAAGAAGGGTGGTCCAAAAGAAGGGGAGACAAAAGAGGCTGACAAAGAGGCTAAGGCTCCCGGCGATAGCGAAAAACTGGGCGGACCGCGAGCTGGCGAAGGCGGTAAAACTGGTCCGGAACCTCAATCTCAGGGACAGTCAGAGAAAGTGACGCCGCCGGCAGCGGTGGAGAAGCTTGCCGGGCCGGGTCCGGTAGAAAAAACGTCTCCGCCAGTTGTGGCGGAGACGCCAACTGGGCAGGGACAGAGCGAACGGCCTATTGTGTCTCCAGTTGGAGAAAAACCAAGTCCGGCAGCTGCTGCCGAAAGGACTTCCGGTAGGCGCGAAGTTACTTCGCAGCCACCGCCGGACGATGGCCGTCGCGAGTCCCAATCTCGAGAGCTGATAAAGAAGAACGCTGCGCAAATTGCCGGCGGCGAACTCACTGAACAGCATAAGAAGCTGCCGGAATCGGGTAGCGAGAAGTTCTCTCCCGAGACTCAGAAGAAGCTGGGTGAAGAGAAAAAGTCCTACGAGCAGTACGCCAGGACGATGGAGTCTGTTGCAGACCGCGCATTGTCTCTTCTTCCGCTCGACAGAGGAGGAAAGCCGGAAGAGCGAGCTGCGGCTATGGAGCGAGCGGTAAAACAAGAGGCGCAACGGGCGCTGGATGATCCGAAGCACCCTCTTCACAAAGAGGTCGTTCGCGACACGGCTTCACTGAAGGAAACGGTTAAGTCAGCCCAGGAAGCGGTTAAGGCTGAAGGCGGAGACAGCAAAGAGCCAGGCGATTCCGAGCTAAAACAGAGCAAAGATGTAAAGGATGCAGTAAAGACGCTCAACAGTGAACTCAATCCCGGTGCTTTCAAACAGTTGCTGTCTGGCGTTAATCGATTCTTGACCGGGGTCGGACCGGAAGAGTCGCTGATGAAGACACTCGATGACCAGCTCGGAAAGAAGAGCGGAAAGGAGATCGATGCTGTTCAGGCACAATATCTCAAGACTACCGGGCGGACTCTCGAAGAAGACTTAAGCAAGAAGTTGACCGGTGCCAACCGTGAAAAGGCGCTTGAATACTTGCATAAGGGAGAAAATCCCGATGGCTCGCCAAAGAAAGATGATGTTTCGACTTTGCGAAACGCGCTTAGAGAGTTAAGTAGAGAGACGCCTGGGCTTAGTCCTGAGCAGTCGGAAGAAAAAAAAGCTGGGCTGCGTGGAGATGTATTAGAGACTCTCGGCGGCAAGACGAAAGCGGAAATCGATGCTCTCCAGAAAGAATACAAAGCGCGTTACGGAGTTAGCTACGACTTAGCCCGAGACCTGAAAAGCACTGCATTTCAGGAATTGCCTCAGAAGTTCATGTCGGAAGCGATCAAGAGTCTGATGAAGGGAACAGACAGCCCAGACCGCCAGGCGGACACGGAAAATCTCAAGCAACTGGCTGAAAAGGAGGGCAAAACTCAGCTACTGGAGAGGGCACTCAAGAAGACCTCTGACTCTCAGCAACTCGCTGCCGCGAAGCAGGTTGAGCCGGCGGAAAAGGAGTCACCGAAGGAGGAGCCGGAGAGACTTCGGAAGAAGGAGCACAAGGGCGAACCTTCAGTAGGATCTGTAAAGAGCCCGCGTGATGACAAAGAACAGGCCACCATCAAACCAGTCGAAAGCTCAAAACCGCAATTGATGAAGCTGACCAGAGGTGGTTCTGAAGCTAAGGTGCCTGCTGATTCCGAACAGCTCGATGCGGAGTCGGTCGAAAAGGTTGCCGGTGGCGCTCCCAAACCGGGAGATGTTTTTGGCGCAAGAGTTGAGCCAAGACCAGATAAAAAGGCTGAACCGGAGGAGCCTGATAAAGACGACTCGAAACCAGCAAAGCCAGAGAAAGAAGAAGCAAAGAAAGAAGAAACAAAGAAAGACGAGCCGAAGCAAGAGGAAGTTAGAAAAGAGGAAGTTAGAAAAGAGGAAGTTAAAAAGCCCGAGTCGGAGGAAAAGGCGCCGAACTATAAGCATGAGGCGAAGTTAGATAAAGCTGGTAAGCCAC
>JAGVKB010000116.1 GCA_020050835.1 Candidatus Obscuribacterales bacterium
CCCAGAAGCGTTCTCGTTTTAATGACAAGCAGATTGCTGCTGCCATAGAACCCGTCGTAAATGGCCAGCGCGCGTTTGATGAGCGGCTCGGCTTCAGAGTAGCGATGCTGCGATACGTAGAGCTGTGCTAAGTTGGTGAGGTCCGCGGCGAAGCCCGGGTGGCTTGCTCCGAGCGTCCTTTCGTCAATGCTCAAGATGTCTTTGTAGAGTGGTTCGGCCGCTCCCATTCTCTTTTGCTTGAAATGAACATCGGCCAGTGTCGTGTATATCGGCGCAAGATTCTCATTGGTGGGGGCGGCGGAGTTCGCTCTATCCATTACTCGTTGCTCTTCGCTTGCTTGTGTCTGCCAGTATCCGCCCGCTTCGAGCTGTTGATGCAGAATCCAGTACGATTGGGCTGGAATTGCCAGTGGTGCCGTAACCGCGCCGATACTTTGCTGGTGCTGGTGAGCTTTCTTTTCGAGCTCGTCGGCTTCAGCAGCGCGATTGGACTTCCTAAGTAAGGTGGCATAGTCCTTCAGAATGGCTGCCAGTCCATCTTCCTTCGGTTGCTTCTCGAGAATGGCTAGCGCGTGCTTGTAGTCGGATTCCGCATCGGCTTCCTTGCTCAAGCTGGACTTGACTCGAGCCAGTCTATGCAAACTTCGAGCTACAGCCGGATGATCGGGACCATAGCGAGATTCATTTATAGATAACACTCGATTGTAGAGCGACATCGCTTCGGGGTGATTGCCCTCCGATTCGTATAGAGAACCGAGTTCGAGCATAGTGTCGAGAATTTCAGGACTTCTGGGTCCATAGGCCCTGATCAGCATCGCCAGCGAGCGTTTGTAAAGAGCAATCGCCTCGTCAGCCTTTGCTTGCAGCGTCAAAACGCGTGCCAGACCGTTCTGGCACTGGCAAAGGTCATCAGGTTTGATTCTCTTGCCGCGGGCGGCGGCTTTGCAAGCCTGCCGGAAGAGGTCCTCAGCCGCATCGAGATGCCCTTGATTGTAGGCTTCGAGCGCCGCCTGGCGGTATCTCTCCCAGGAGACGTCAGTCTGACTGCCTTTGGGTTCCGCTGCAAAAGTTGGCGGCTCGAAGGCGGCTGCCCCAGCCAGGGATAGGAGAATCAAAGTGCCTGTTAGTCCGATCTTGAGCTTCATCAGCTGGACGTTTTGACCTTTCTTGCGCGCTGACTCTAAAGTCTAAACTGCTGCCACGAAATTGTCACAGACCGCCAACAACTCGAATACAAACTCTCACTAGACTACAAATCATGAAGGGAGCTCAAAGGAGCTGCGACAGTGCAATCAGACACCAGAGCAGCCAGACTAGCCCCCGAGCCAGTCGAAATTCGAAGTTAACAGTTCTGTGAAACGAATTCCCGCTTCGGTTAGGTTCGAAGCGTAAGGTGTGTCTTGTGAGCGGCGGGCAATGAGTTAAGGGTTGGAGGCGCGGAAGATGGCAGGATATAGCTACGACAGTCAACTAAGAAAGGAAAGAGAAGCATTGGCGTCGGTTATCAATATGCGCAAGGGGCAGCGCGAACTGAAGTCCAATCGGGGCGATCTTTTCATGTTGTTGTTAATAGTTACTTCCTGCCTACTTTCGTTTCAATATCAGGCTCAATTGACAGCGTTTGCCAAGCACCTTCATGCAGCTTGCAAGGGTCAGCAAAGCGCTCCGGCTCAATCCGCAAAGGCCAGCCGGACCGGGATGAAGCAAGTCGGGCACAAAAACGTAGCCAGTCTGAAGTCTCGCTGCCGCCACGCCTAGAATTCATGCTTAGATCTATGCAGACCGAAGCATTTTGTTTACCGGCATTGATTGGAAGTTATGAATGGCAAAGATTCTGGTTGTTGAAGACGACAGCGACATCTTAACCGTCATAGTGGACTGGCTGATCGGGGACAATCATCAAGTCGACTCATTGTCCAACGGGCGTCAGGCTCTGCAGCAGCTGGGCGTTTGCGAATACGATCTATTGATTATCGACTGGGGCTTGCCGGAAGTTAGCGGCATCGATATCTGCAAGGAGATGCGCTTCCGCGGCAAGACCTTGCCGATCTTGATGTTGACCGGACGAAGAGACATCTCGGAGAAGGAGAAGGGGTTTGATTCAGGGGTGGACGACTATCTGACCAAGCCGTTCAACCCCAAAGAGCTTTCCATGCGGGTAAAGGCGCTATTGAGAAGACAGCCGATCATGCCTGCCGATCAATTGAGGCTGGGAGATCTCTTGCTGGAACCGGAAAGGCATAGAGTAAGCCGTGCCGGAACCGAAATCTATCTCCAGCCACAGGAATTCGCTCTGCTGGAGTTCTTAATGCGCCATCCAGGGCAAGTTTTTAACGCCGATGCTCTGCTGGCGAGAGCCTGGCCGACCGACGCTGACGTCTCACCTGATAACGTGCGGATCTGCATCAGTAAATTGCGCTCGAAGATAGACGAAAAGGGTCAACCCTCGCAGCTCAAGACAATTCACGGTCTTGGCTACAAGCTCGATGATGGTAAGACTTAACGGGCTAGATCCTCTATGCAGTAGGGGGCGAAAGCCAGGCAATGCTCCTACAGGGCAAGGGCGGCTGCCAGATCCGCTCCTACACACGCTTTCGGGGTATTGCCTGGGCTGTCCGAATGTTTTCGAGCACTGAATGTACTATTTGCTAATATAAAAGGGCGCTTTGGCGGAGCTGCCTTGTCCTCAATCTCGCGCAGCTGGATACATACGGACTGATAGCAAACGCGTATTCGAATCTGCCTAAGGACCTCCAATATATATGAATAAAACGGAGAGCCGGGCATTCTTAAAGGGAGAGATGGCTTTCACTCCCCAGCGCATGATGCGTTATATCCGCTCGCGCGCTCGCCTGGCCACTGACGAAGATATTGAGGATATCCTGCAGAATGCGCTGGTGCTTGTAACACAGCACTATGACCCGGCCAGACCGGAAGCCAATCTGGCTCTCTACTGTCTTGGCGCGTGCAACAAGGCGATCGCCCAGAATCTCGAGCGTTATCACAAAGTAGTCTTGAAGAAACGCGAGGAGCCTAAGCGGGTCGAGGTCGCCGGGCAGCAGCTGGGTGAGTTTTCTGAAAAGGTTGTCGACGGGCAATCTATGAAGGTTCGCACGCTTACGCCCGGAAAGTCTTTCAGCGAGGAGCCCGGTACGACCAGCCAGTGGCGGACCACCTCGCTCGATTCAATGTTCGATGAGGATGACGGGCGCAATGCCGAGGACCTTTTCGGCTGGGATTACAACTTTCTGTCCGGCTCCAGGATGGGCGACGACCCGGCCGGCGAAACCCTCTTAAAGGATTTAATCGACCAGGTGCTGGCTGATCTGCCGGCCGGAATTCACCGAACCTGCTTCCTTTTGAAATATGTTGAAGGATACAAAAGAGAAGATCTTATTTCATGTCTAAAAATGGACCCGAAGAGTATAGATACCATCGATAAGAAAATCGTCCGAACGCTGAAGGCGTTTAAGGAAAAGCTAGACAAGGACGATAAGCGTATCTAGGAGAAGGGGCAATGAAGAGTTTCAAGGATGAACTGGCGAAGGTACTCTCGAACAAGGACGAAACTGGCTTAAGCAAAGCTTTTGAGAAGTTCTGCCGAGTTCATGCCGATAGCCTTCCGCTGCCGGGTCAAGATCCCGCTTTCGACAAAGCGATGTGGGTGGCCTCGGAGCATATAGCTCTTTCGAAGAAAGACGAAAGCATTCTCAACCGGGTGACCGGCAGGCTCTTGGGCGAGCAAGCCGATTTGGTCGCCAGCACTTGCTTGAAGCTCAAGGACTTGATCGGTAATAGCA
Source organism: Candidatus Obscuribacterales bacterium (assembly GCA_020050835.1). Taxonomy (GTDB): domain Bacteria; phylum Cyanobacteriota; class Vampirovibrionia; order Obscuribacterales; family Obscuribacteraceae; genus JAGVKB01. The sequence continues at coordinate 3,801 of JAGVKB010000116.1, forward strand.
GAGAGGCGGCGCTGCAAACCTGGCAAGACATGTTGTCGGCTATGACCTGGCAGCAGATGGTCCCGGCCGGAGCATTGCGCGGCGTGGGCGGGCAGATGGTTTCACTGGGAACCTTCCAGAGAAAGCTTTCCGAAGCCAATATCCAGCTCAATCTAGGCTGGTTGGTCGATGAAGATCATCTACGCATCTTGTTGCAAGCTCAAAACAACGAGCAAGAAGCTCTGCCTGATGTCGAGCTCCGGGTAACCGAAGCGAGCAAGGGCGTTGTTTTCTCTCGCAAGACCAATCAGGACGGCGCGGTTGTAGCGCCGAATGTTCAGATCGGACCTGGTCAGTATCAGATTCAGGTGTTCTGGATGGAAGAAGTTGCCGAAACGCCGATTTTCGTTATCTAAGAACTAAGCTGCAACACTCTGCCGCCATTTGAAGCGGCAGCGGCGGCTAGAAAGCATAAGATCCCTGGAGCCATCCGAGCTGGCTTCGGGGATCTTATTTATGTCTGTGCTGGCAGCAAGTGGCGAATCAATGCATGAAAGCAGTCTTAGGAGGTCAGACCGGTCTGGATAGGTAGAATTGTCGAGTGGCTTTGAGGGGGAATTGTGAACTGTCAGCCCCGGGTCTCGGTGATCCTGACTTATTTCAACTACAGGGATTATTTGCCTGCCTCAATTGCGAGTGTCCAGAGTCAAACATACGGCAACGTCGAGTTGATTGTGGTTGATGACTGCGGCCCGGACCTCTTACCGCTCGATATCGGCAGCCTGCTAGCTGGCCATTCCAATGCCAAAGTTGTTCATCATCCACACAACTTGGGACTACCGGTCGCTCGCAATACCGGAATTGCCAACTCTACTGGCGATCTGCTCGTGATCATGGATTCCGATGATCTGCTTGCACCCACGTTTATTGAAGAAACTGTTCAAGCACTCGTGACTCAAGAGCTTGATGGAGTTTACACATTGGTGCAAACATTTGGAGCAAGGGACTATTTATGGACACCAGATTGTTCTTTGCTAAATCTGCTGGTCGGAAATCCTGGGCCGGCAACTTTCCTCATGAGAAGGCAAGTATTTGATGCGGTCGGTTGTTATAAAGCACATCTTCCGCTCAATAGCGATCACGACTTCTGGATTGAGATTGCTAAGCGTGGATTCAAGTTCTCCCGACTTGATCGACCACTGTATTTGTATCGTAAGCATGCGCGCTCGCTGTCCTCTGTTCATCGCGATGCCCGATGGAGCGCTGTTCCAACTTTATATGACGACCACAAGGAGCTTTACGATACGCACGTGAAGGAGCTGTTGGCGCTCAGAGAAAGACAATACCGGCAGCTTGAGCACGAGTACGACAAGCTTTGGCAGGGATGGTACCGGGCCGATCAAGCCTCGAGAGTGGTTCATGCTCGCTACGAGGCTGCCGAAAGCCGTATACGGTTTGCTAACATGATTTTGCAGAACATTGCCCTTCAGCCGGTGCTATGGGCATATCGTAAACTTCGCAGGCGGCGTTGACGTGAATTAGCTTCGGACAGCGACTTCAGCCGGTGCCGAGCAACATTTTTAGAGAGGTCCTTAACTGCTCAGAGTTTGAAGCGAAGTGGCAGTCCGGGTACTTTTGCATCCAGGTGCTGAAGAATGATTCGTTTTTGTGGTAGGCATTAGGAACAAGAATGCTGGGCACACCCAGAAGATGAGCCAGGCACTGTCCGTGAAGTCTGTCCGTAACGACCAGTCGGCAGCGGTCTATCTGAGTTATTGCGTCGTGCAGCAAAGTCAAAGAGAAATAGTGCATTTCCCATCCGGTAATCTGACGCAAGTGCGTGGCGAACGGATTACAGAACTCCCATCGCAAACGCGAAAGCAATTGGGCCGGCCGGGATAATCCGCGCTGCCAGCACTCTCTGTAAACACTTACAGCACCGGGAATCCGCCAGTACCAATCACTTAAGTCCCGCAGTCTGCCGCGACCGGCGTATGCCCAGTCGTAAGTACGCCAATCTTCTACGACAACCTTCTTTATATCGAGGTCGTCGGCAAGGAGGCGTAGATTGGACTCGGCATCCTGTCGGTATAAGAAGAGCACTGTCTGTCTGTCTTTGGGCAGACGCCGGTGTTCGCTGGCAAAGAATTGCGCTTCAGGCCATAGTGTCATATCTGGTGTCAAAAGCAGACGGCACCGAGTGAAAAGTGACGTAGCAAGATCGAAGCTTTTCTGGTCGCGCACAAATAGTGTCAGATTGGGATGTGCATTGAAGATTGCGGCTGCTCGCTGAGCGTTTTCTGCTTCTGAAAAATAGACGCTTTGCGGAAGAATCACGATCGCGCGATCTCGATATTGGGAGACTATCTTCTCTCGAAATAGTTGAGAATCAGGCCATAAGTCTCCCAGGTTGCCGCCACCCTGTAGCAGAATAGGCGCAGCAGCGCCGGCGGACAGTGCCATCCGCTCTGGTGAAAAATTGACCAGGCTGGCACAATAGGCGACAGAGACTTGCTGTCGATTGAGAAGTTGAATTGTGCTTAGCCAGATCAAGTGATCGCCGGCATTAAGATGATCCGGATAGTCGAGTAACACGCACCGGAGATGCCCGCCCAATGCTGAGGAAAGCAGGTCGCTGAGTTCAGAGTCTGCTGAACTTGTGGTCATGAGTTAGGACAGGCAAAATGCCGAAACGGCATTGGCATCATAGCTGGACCGAACTTGCAGGCAGCCAGGGTTAAAGTAACCGCGGAAGGCGATATGGCAACTCTTGAGCCGATTTGCCATTGTCGTTGCATCATGCAAGATGTTGTCGGTCGGCGCAACGTAAGCTTCACCCGGGCGAATTGTCAACTTGATAAGCGGGTAATCGGGAAACGTCGCCATAAAAGCCTTGCCAATCGCCCTTTCATCGACCAGGCTTTTCGTCTGGCCGAAAGCTCGTAAATGAGTGAGCATGTCATCAACCGTCAGGTTTACGAACATAAAATGCCGGTCTTCTTGTCCGAGATTGACGGAAACTCTGTTCCGGGCGTAGGGCAATTGTCCGACCGGCAATTTATCCCACCCGTCTATGTGCAACCCGATGAAGTTTTGCCTGTAATGATTGAAGGTCACTGTGGTCAGACCGGGCTCATGTTCGGCAACGGTGTTACAAGCGAGAGGTCCGCAGATTGTTGCTGCTTCTTTGATCTTGTCCAAAAGAAAGCTTGTGAGCGGATGCTTCCATAGCTTTTCATCAGTTGTGCGTAGCTGTACGAATTTAGGATCGGTCGCTCTCATGAACTCAATGCACTCGCGAATCCATTTGATGTCTTGCTGTTCCAAAACAGAAATCAAGCCGACCATGCGATTGAGCTGTCCGGGTGAATGCAGTCCGATAGCAAGGCTTTCCGCTTCAGTCGGCGAACGCCATCCTGCTATCGGGACGTAGGCATCGTCGCAGTAGGTTTGATTGCTGGTCTTTGTATTCCTTGTAGCTGCCACTCCGCATCCAATCGAGAGCCGATCATCTGTTTCCGGCACGGTTGGAGAAAAAAAGACACGCACTCTAGGGAGCGAGCAATCACCTAAAATGCGGTTCCACAGCA
>JAGVKB010000127.1 GCA_020050835.1 Candidatus Obscuribacterales bacterium
GCTGTGATCGACTGAGTGACTGAGACAGAGCCACCCGAACTGCCCGTGACTGAACCGGCGGTCCCGGCAGTAGTGCTCGAGTCGGCGCTTACGAACGATATCGATGAGCCTTGTTGATCGACCGCCAGACTAATGGAACCACCACCGGTCGCAGATGTGATAGAGAGACTGCCGACGGTAATTAACTGACTGGCCTGCAAATTAATAGTGCCGCCTCCACCACCAGTCGAGGACGCGGACAGGCTACTGGCTGCAGCAGCCGTGATAGTGGAGGTCAGATTGGATGGATTAGCAATCAAATTTAACGATCCGCCGCTGCCAGCCACCCCGGAGGCCCCGAGATTGCCGCTGTCGATTTGAATGTTGCCTGCAAAGAGTGTGATCGCACCACCAGTGTTTACGGAAGCATTGACATTCAACTCGGCACCGTTTACCACTTTCAAAAGCGCGGTTGGGTTGGAGGTGTGAATGTTGATCGAGCCACCGGAGGTTCCGGACGCACTCAACGCTCCGAATGTACCATTTGCTAGGCTGAGCGCCCCATAGCCTATGGTAAATGTGAAATTAGCTGCCGATGAAATCGGGAAGATGGAGATCGCTCCGCCAACATTGGACACTGAAGAAGCATCGATTGAGATTCCCGAGCCAAACGAAGTTTCACCAGTGATATTGGCACCGGTGCCGTAGATCGTTACAGCGCCTCCGGCGGCGCCGCCGGCCAAAGCGCTCGAGGAGGCATCAATCGCCTCGATGGAAACAGTGCCATTACGAGCTGACAAGACGACATTGCCGGGAGTGCCAGGAGCGGACGAGAGTATTTTGAATCCGGCTCCGTTAATACTGGTGCCGGCATCAAGAATAACGGTGCCAGCGGTTGCGGAGGCAGCGCTGACCGATGTCACCAGATTGTTAGCCAACGAGATTAAGCCGGAGGAGTTTGAAGCAATGATTGCTCCTGAGTTACCGGTAGCCGAAGATGTCAGCACCAGCCCAAGCGGCAGCCCTCCCTGTCCATCTGTATTGTTACTAAACACCGCCACCGGGCCTGACGAGCCAGCAACGTTGGCCGTCACTATCTGTGCCGGCGGAGTCGAAGCTGGCGCGAGCGTCAGGTTGACTCCTGACGTGAAGTTGCCGGCATTGGAGGCATCAGACAGTACGACCGGAATTGCCGGTCCGGCGCCGCCGGACAAGAAACTAAACTGACCGGCTATCAGAATTCCATAAGAAGTACCCGAACCAGTATCGCTGTTGTAACTAGCGAAACCGCCGAGACCCCCGCTGCCACCAACTGCAGAGTTGGTGGTCGAACGGTTAACCAGAGAACCGACAATCGCCCCACCGGTAGTTGCAACGGTAATCTGATTTCCAGAAGCATTGTTCAGTCCACCGGCATAGATTGAGGAGACTCGCAGCTGATTGTTGCCCAATAACGTCACAGAGCCGGCGCGTCGGGTGCTACCGGTGGCGTATGCATCGACTTCGCCGAGCGCATTCAGAATACTTCCACTCCAGGCGCCGACCGTAATTGTCGAGGCAGAAACCGCCAGGAGCGACCCGGCGTTGCCGGTGCCTGAGGAATTCGAGAGATCGATGCTCGCCTTGAGATTAGCTGGATTGCCTGCAGCACCGGTAATCGAGATAGCTGAACCGACCAACATTACACTGCCCGAGTTGCCGTTAGCCGCCGTGGCGCTGATGCCACCACTGACAGTGAGCGACCCGAGAGCAGCCAGCACTACTCTGGCGGCGTCGCCGGCAGCGGCAGAGCTAGAGATGCTGTTGGTAATCGCTATCTGTCCGGTCGATAAAACAGGCAATGACGCAGATGGCACACCAGCCACATTGCCGTTGACAGTGCCGGCGCTGACGGCTCCCCCTACTAAAAGCGGAGCAAGAAACGCGCGGGCCGGCGTCACGAATGTCAACGTATCCACCGTCAGACCACTCGTGAATGCGCCGAGCGACCCGGCCGGAAGATTGTAGTTATTGGTAGAGCTGGCTACCGGATCAAACACAGTGATCGTCGGGATTGCCGAGGGAAGCACGGTAATCGTCAGCGTATCCCCATGGGCCGGATCGATCAACGTATTGATATTGGCCGGTGTCAAAGTAGATGTTACGTTCTGGAATACACCGACATTAGCGTTTGGCATTGTCGGCGTGGATGTCAGCGAAAAGGTCCCTGCCCCGACAGCAACCACGTAACCGGTGGTGCCGCCAAACGGTCCGGCCGAGACATTGGCACTCAGTGAAGAAGCCGAGACTGCTGAAGCAAAGACATTACCGCCACTGCTAGCTGCGCCGCTGTCTGTAGCATTGGCACTGACTGAACCATTTATCGCCCCGGAAGAGATCAGAGCAACTGAGCCGCCTGCTGTCTTACCGGAAGCGTTGATGTTCAATCCGGGCAGATTCGCCGAACTGGTTCCAAATGTGTTGAGAAGCACGGTTCCACCGCCTCCCAGGCTGGAAGAAACGTTAATCGCCCCGGACACTGAAATGCCAACGCCAGCGCTTCCTCGTGCCATGGCCAATACGTCTCCCCCTGAGCTCGCACCAGTCGCTGAGAGCGAACTACCTGAGCTGCTGCTGTTGAGAGTCAGCGAACCGTTGGACGAACTAAGAACGATCGCCCCGCCATAACCGTTAGCGGCAGAACTGTTCGCTTGCAGATAGCCGGCTACCAGATTCCCAAAACTAGTGACGTTCAGTGTACCGCCCTTGCCATTGGTTCCGTTGGCCTGCAGAATCGCCTGCCCAAAAGTAAGATTCGTTGTCAACTCCAAATTGATACCACCAGCTGACGAGGATAAACTGATATTGCCACCGTTTGCTCCGTTGGCGTATAGCGACCAATTGGTTGTAAGCCCGCCAGCCACTGAAACAGTTATGTTGCCGGCGTTGTTGTTTACGGAATTAGCGATAATGTCGAGATTGTCATCGTTAACGCCAGCAGCGGTGATATTGCCAGACAGCACATTAATGCTGACGTTTCCTGCGTTGCCTGAAACCGAAGATGTATTAATTGAAAGTTCAGATGTCCCGCTGCGCGAGCCTGTATTGTAGATACCTGGATTAGTGCCGGAAGTCTGGGCGAGCGTGATATCCACATTTCCGCCGTTGCCGGAGCCCCCCTGGGAATTGATAAATCTCTGGGTGCCGCCTGGTGAACCGAAGTAGCTGTTGAAGTTGAGGTTGCCGGTGCCATTGATTGCGATACTGACATTGCCACCGGAGACCGCCGAGGAGGTATCAATCTCAGCGATCAAACTTGATTGAGCAACCGGTTGTCCGCTTGGATTAAAGGTGATGGAGTTTAACGCATTCATAGTCACGTTGCCAGATCTTGCCGATGCGGATGTATCTACCAAGGTGTTGCGTGATGTCTTCAGTCCAAGAATAGTGACTGCACCGGCCGATGCCGTCGTTGAAATGTTTCCACCAAAGGTTCCACCGTGCGCATCAAGACCACCGGTGGTCAGAGCTGACGCAGTAAGCGAGATATCGCCCGCCCGCACTGCCGAAGCGCTGCTGTTGAAGCCGCCATAGGTCGTGAACGCCGAATTCGAGTTGATTGTGATACTGCCGCCGTTGGCACCGGTGGAGCTGAAATATCCGTGAATCATGTTGGCAGTTCCCGACAGATTGAGCGAAATGTCACCACCATTGTCAGTAGAGGAATTGGCAATCATCTGCAGCAGATTATTGGTCTGGCTGCCGAAGTAGCCGAGCTGTCCATTGTCTATTCGCACTGAGATATCTCCGGCCAGACCGGAGCTGGAAGATGAGTTAAAAGAAGCTTCTATAGTTGAAGTCGGTGCACCAGTCAAATTGGTGGTAATTCCGGCTTCTCCCGAGCCGTTAGTAATCGACTGTCCAATCCCGATCCTGATCTCGCCCCCTGTTCCGGCAACGCCGATCGCATTAATGTACCGGCGCGGGCTGGCAACCGTACCCTTACCTTCGCCGGACCCGCTGAACCGCAAACTGCCCATCGTAATGGCAATCGAGACATCGCCCGCATTGCGTAAGCTCGAAGATGAGTTGATACCGGTGCTGAACGTGATGTTGCTGCCTGCCTTGAAGCTCATCGCGCCGCCCTGCACGGTGCCCACCGCTGATATATTGTCGTTGTTTGCTGCCGCACCATTGTTGTTGCCATTGAACAGCATGGAGCCGTATGGAGCCTGCATTAATATGTTGCCGCCATACGTCCCGCCATTAGCCTCGATGTAACTCGCCGGCTGGAAGCAGCAGGGAGTGTCGGTGCCCACGCTGCCCTGAGTAGAAGAGATCGAGATGTTGCCTGCTCGCTGGGCCTGGGCGCTTACCGCGTTGCTAACCAATTGACCAAAGCTTCGGAAACTCCCGATCGAGAACAGATTGATATCGCCACCGTTGGGTCCAGTCGTTATCAAATTCGTGCGGCCCCGAGTCAAACTGCCACCGGCAGACATGACGATCTGACCGCCTGAGCCGCTTGTCGAGCTGGTGATGAATTGATTATTGCCAGCTGAGCAATTGTCGCAGTCGCCGTTAGTGTTCGACCCGATAGTCGTTGATACTAATATGTTGCCACCATTGCCCGAAATAGAGCCGCTGTTGACAGATGACTCATTGCCGGCTGAAATATTACCGTTCATCAAGATCAAACCAGACTGATTGTTGATGGTAGTGCCATTGATGACGGTGCCGTTAATGAGCTGGGCGCGACCCATGATGAAGGAGAGGTTGGCGCCGTTGCCAGTTGTAGACATTGCATTGACGTAACGAGCCGGGCTCGGTCCGGCCGCGTTACTAATATAAATGTTGTCACTGGTAGCAGTTAAGAAGACGCTTCCCGACGACAGGGCGGAAAAGGTGCTCATGCCATAGCCAAAGGCGATTCGGCCATTCGTGACAGCCAAAATGCTACCACCGGTCAGGCTTCCGCTAGTATTCAACATATAGCTACTAGACGAACAGCTGGAGCAACGGCCGTTGATCAAGCCAAGTGGCGACAACAACATGAGGTTGCCTCCTCTGGAACCACCGGAAGCATTGACGCTCCACGAGCTACTCGTGCTCTGATCGGTGACGTCGCCTGTAATGGACAGTAAGCTTACATTGCCGCCGCTGGCTGTACCAGAAGCGGTGATCGAATTATCCAGCGTTAACGACCCTCGAGAGGCGACGGCGATCGAATCAGCGGTCGTAGTATTGCTCGTGCTCATTCTAACTATCGCTGCCGTGCCAAGCGAGAGGATCGGAGCGATCAGATTGGAATCGCCGGCAGTATTGAAGACGAGGTTGCCTGAGCCGGTAACGGAAATGCTGCTGAAGCCCTGCGGATTGTAATTGGTAGGAGCGGCAGTCGGGCTTACGCTTACAGTGAATGTGCCGGACGTACTGATTGAGGCTGGACCGGTCACGCCAGTGAAAGCACCAGCAAATCCAGGAGCAGTCACGACATTTTGGGGGATAGTCCCGCTGGGCGCCGGTGTGATTGATGATGCGTTGCCTCCCGAAATCAAAATGACGCTACCGGAGGCAGAGCCATTGCCCACATTGTGAGCCAGTATGCTCGAGCTATAGGTGATGGCAGTTCCCGACGATATGAAAACAGATCCAGACCTGGCTGGCTGAGAGGTTGCTCCAGCAAAGCTGTTTGTTGAATCGATCAAACCGGTAACATTTACCGCTCCCAGTGCAGCTATCCCAACCGCGCCGCCGGCTCCAGTACCGGCAGTTGCCCGCGTATCGATTGACGCCACCGTCACTGTTTTCTTTCCAGGATTGTCAATCGAGACAATTTCGACCGCGCCGCCCATGGTGCCTGATGTATTGACATTGCCAATTACAATCGAAGCGCTGCCATTGTCGCCACCGCTGCCGACGATCACCGCTCCGCCTTTACCGCCCGTTGACGACGCGTTTAAATTTAGGGTGCCACCGCCATTGGTCAAGAGCGCTCCGCCGGCAGAAAGAACGATCGCTCCAGCATCAAGGCTGGCTGCAGTTGAAATACCTCCGACCGAGTTGGCCGACCCGGCCGATACTACTCCCATACCTGCCACTGTCACAGTTCCGCCAAAGGCTCCATTCAGTCCGCGTGCATCGATCGACTGCACGGTTAGATTCCCGCCCACGGCATTCGTCGCCGACATCAATACCGACCCACCGTAGCTCTTGTTGCCGGAACCAGAAGCAATGATGTTTCCACTGACAGAGATGCCACCGGCTCCCCCGGCGGTAACGACGACACCGCCGGCTGATGCGGCAGCCGACGAAACATCAATACCGGCGCCGGCGTCCAGACTGACACTGCCACCGGTCGAAATCAGTCCGACCCGGCCGCCGGTAGCAAATGTCAAGTCGCCACCTTGTCTGCCCATTGCGCTCAGAGTTCCTGATACTGTAATACTACCGGCGGCTGTAAGTTGAATCATTCCTGCATAGTTACTCGCGCTGACACCGTCCACCGTCACGCTGTTAGTGTTAATCCCACCGCCACCGGAAGCAGTTGCAGTCAACACACCACCAAATCCACGAGTGGCAGTGCTGTCGGCCGAGAGATCGATTCCGCCGGCAAATGAGATAGTGCCGGCATTTGACGTCGCAGTTAGAAAGCCGCCATTGGCGCCATTAAGCCCTCTGGATGAAACTGCTCCGCTGACGGCGATGGTCGAGCCGGCTGTCAATGTGATTGAAGCTGCTCTGGAGCCGGCACCAGTACTAGTGCCTACAGCATTTGCATTAATTGTTCCGACCGTCAAAGTGCCGGTGGTAGCCGCAGCCGTGCTGGCATTCAGCGTGCTCACGCTAATTGTGCCGGCGTTGGATGTATGCGGAAGATCTCCCGATGAGCCAACATTGGAGAAGCCGGATGCAGCCAGTCCGGTGAGGTCGATAGTTATTGCCTGAGCGGCAGTGCTGTGCGGGGCTACCGTGATGGTGCCACCGTAAGCCTGATTCAATCCATTGACGCTGAGAATTCCGGCCGTGACCGTTGTCGCTGCTACCAACGAGATTGCGCCGCCGGCTCGGAATGCACCGCTGCCGAGGGCGGAGAGATTGCCACGACTGGCTACGCCGTCGAAGGTAGAGATCGAGCCGCTGCTGGCGGTCAATGTAATCATGCCGCCAGTCAGCCCGTTGGCAGCGAAGTGTCCACCTCCGGCTGTTGTTACGGCGATCGAGCTCGGTGCGGAAACTGTTATATTGCCACCGTTTCCCGCAGTCGAAGATACATCGATTGCATTGCCTGTAATTGATGTGCCTTGAATAGTGACGGATGTTCCGGCCGTCAATGTTACGTTGCCGCCGATGCCGGTGACAGAAGTTGCGGCGATGCCTTGCCCGATTGTTATGACGCCCGGCGCCGCAGCCGAGCCGGCACCAGCAGTGACGATTACTGTGCCGGCATTGCCGGAAGTGGTGGCATTTGCTGTAATGCTCTGAACAGTCACGGCGGAGCCGGCCTGATCTGTGGTAGCAAGGATTGTTCCACCGCCGTTGGGAGATGTGATCGACAGATGGGCGACACTGATGACCTGACTTGCCGTCAACGTAATCGTGCCGCTCAATCCCCCCGATGATGTTGCTGAGATATTGCTAGCGCCCAAACTCACGATCGAACTGCTCAAATTGGACGGATTGGCAATGATGCTGACCGTCCCACCGTTGCCGCTGACACCGGATGCGCCGAGATTGCCGCTGTCAAGCTGAACACTACCGGCAAACAAGTTGAGCGCACCGCCGGTGCCGGAGATTGCGTCCACGTTGAGAGCTGAGCCGTTGGCGATCTCCATCAACGACAGGGTGCTGGGAGCATGAATATTAATAGTACCGCCCGATGTTCCGGACGCCTTCATAGCTCCAAATGTGCCAGCCGGCTGTGGCGACGCTCCATACCCTAGCACAAACGTGTAGCCCGGCGCCGTTGATACCGGAAAGATGTTGATACTGCCACCGCTATTGGATACAGACGATGCGTCGATCGATACTCCGCTGCCGAGTGCAGTCTCGCCGGTAATGTTAAAGCTGTTGCTGTAGATGGTGACGCTGCCACCAATGTTGCCACCGGTTAAACTCGTAGAAGCAGTATTGATTGACCTGACCGAAGCGGTGCCGGCTCTGGCCGAAAGCACGACATTGCCTGGATTGGCCGGGCCAGAAGCGATCAAATCGAAGCTGCCACCATTGATGCTGGTGCCAGCATCTAGAATGATTGCCCCGGCAGTGGCCGCGGCCGCCGATACTGACGTGACCAGATTATTGCCCAACGAGATAAAACCGGAAGCATTGGCAGCAATGATCGCCCCGGAGTTACCGGACAAGGAGGTCGTCAGGACCAAACCCAGCGGCAATCCTCCCTGTCCATCAGTATTGTCGCTGAAGATCGCTGCTGCGCCGGAGGAGCCGGTTGCGTTAGCAGTGACTATCTGTCCTGGCGGGGTAGAGGAGGCAGCCAGCGTCAGATTGATACCGGAGGTAAAGCCGGCATTGGACGCGTCGGCCAGCACGACTGGAAGCACCGGACCGGGAGCGCCGGAAAGGAAACTGAATCGACCGGCAGTAATCAATGCCCCGGCTGTTCCGGTTCCCGTATCATTGTTGTAGCTGGCAAATCCGCCTAGCCCGCCCGAACCATCGACAGCGGTTGCAGTAGTAGACCGGATTACGAGCGAGCCGACGGTAGCCGTACCGGTAGTGCCGATTGATATGCTGCCCCCATTGGCATTATTAAGTCCACCGGCATAGATACTGGATGTCCTGACCGTCCCGGCCGCCAGGATCGCGACACCACCAGCAAAGGACCCAACGCCGGAAGCATAGGTGTCGATTTCGCCAAAGCCGTTCAATATATTGCCTGTCCAGTCGCCAACTGTCACAGTCGAAGACGATCCAAGAAACAACCGTCCGGCATTTCCAGCTCGAGCGGACAGATCTAGACTGGCGGCTGTATTAGTCGCACTGCCGGCCGACCCGTTAACGAGCACCGACGATCCTATCAAGGTGATATTGCCAGAGTTGCCGCTACCGCTGCTGGTAGCGCCGGCTGTATAGATACCACTGCCGCCACCACTGGTGACTGATAAGGAGCCGAGCGCAATTAACGAAACATTAGCTCCGGCCGAGGTCGCATTTGAATTATTGATAGTACCTCCGATACTTATGTTGCCGGACGCCAGGATTGCAATCGAGTTAGCGCCGCTGGCAATTGTTGTTGCTGTCAACGAAATATTGTTATTGCTGCTCAGCGGTCCCAGGAAGGACTTGCTCGGTGTAACGAAGGTGAGATTGTTCATGGTAACGGCAGCATTGAGAGCCAATCCGGGCGACAACTTGTTGTTGACCGTACCGACTGTCAGATCCTCAAACAGCGGCTGAGCGCTGGGAGTAATGGTGATCCGGAAATCATGAGTATTGTTGACCCCGGTGTTTATATAGGTAGCGGTCATCAGGTTGGCTGACAGGCTCGGGAAGGAGCCGATATTTGCTCCCGGAGAGGCTATCGAGGATCCGTTGATAGTCGATGCGCTCATCAGCACGGCAAATCCAGTTGAACCACCACTGCCACCGCTAATCAAAAGTTGAGTTGCAGGGTTAATGGCGATCGCTCCGGTGCTGGAGGCAAATACATTCCCGCCACTGGAGCCTGCACCGCTGGCAGCGACTGAAATTGTGCCGCTGGCCAAATTGATTGTGCCGGTGCCAACGAGCGCGACCGAGCCACCACCGGTAACGCCGCTGGCGTTAATAGCCGGAATCAAAGTTACACCGTTGAGCACGATGTTGGCTCCGCTCCCAAGCGTACCCAAGAGTACCGAGCCGCCCTTGCCGGCCGAGGATGAAACGTCGATCCGCTGCTGGGTCGTAAGTGACGAGCTAGACAAAACTACTATCTGCCCGCCGGCGCTCACACCGCTTGCAGAGAGCGAGAGATTGCTGCTGCCGCTGGACAAATTGAGAGTGCCGGTTCGAGACTCCAACAGGATATTTCCACCGACGCCCGAGCTGCCCAGACCGTTTGCTTGAACATACCAGCCTGATAAGTTGTTCTGAGCAATCGCTGATACATTGCCCCCAAATCCAGCCGTTCCATTGGCTGTAATGATGCCTTGGCCGCTCCCGCCACCGCCGTTGATTAAATTGACTGCTCCGCTGGACGAAGAGATGTTGATATTGCCTCCGTTGGCTCCGTTAGCGCTGAAGGTCCAATTCGTCTGCAGATTACCGGCTACTGATACAGAGATGCTGCCGGCGCTGTTATTGGTCGAATTTGCAATCAGTTGCAGGAAGTCTTGAGAGGCGCTGGAGGAAGTAACTCCACCATTGGTGACATTGATTGTAATGTTGCCGGCATTGCCTGAAACCGAAGACGTGTTGATGGAGGCTTCACTTGTAGCCGAAAATGAGCTGGTCGTCGAATAGACACCGGGGTTGATGCCGCTTGTCTGGTTGATTGAGATTGATACATTACCGCCATTACCGGAAGTACCTTGAGCATTGATAAATCTCTGAATAGTGCCGACGACCGGCGGGCTGCTGTAATTGCCCAGATTTAAGTTGCCGGTACCCGTAATATTGACCAACACGTTACCGGCCGAGACGTTGGCGGAAGTATCCATGGTGTTGGCAGTGCTGACCGACGTTGGGAAATTGATATCGAAGGCCGCGGTCAGACTGATGTTGCCACCTTTGGAAGAAGCGCTTGCATCCAAAATCGAGTTACGGGCGGTGACCGGTCCGACAAAGGTGATACCAGCCGTCGTCGAAGTGCTGGTTACGGAGATGTTGCCACCAAATGTTCCGCCATGTGCATCAATCGAACCAGCCGACAGAGAAGCAACATTAATTGTTACGTTGCCGGCCCGCACTGCAGTGGCGTTAGCCTGGAAGGTGCCGGTTGTAGTTACGCTCGATGGAGAGTTGATTGTGATATTGCCGCCGTTGGCTCCATTTGCTCGAAAGTTAGTCAGCAAGAGATTGGTCGTGCCGCTGAGATTGAGAGTAATACTTCCGGCATTATCAGAGCTCGAGTTGGCGATCAATTGCCACGGCAAACTGGTATTGGTCGACATCGGTCCAAGCTGACCGGAGTTAACCGTAATTACGATGTCGCCTGCCTGACCCGACTGCGAAGAGCTGTTGAATGATTGTTCCTGCGTGGCAGAGAGCGAGCCGCCACCCAAGAGAATTCCGGCTCGATTCGAACCGTCCAATACAGTTTGACCAAGCGTAATCCTGATATCCCCTCCCGACCCGGCCGTACCTTGAGTATTGATGAATCGCGTCGGGTTAGCCGCCGTTGCTAAACCTGCACCAGCGCTGCTGAAGATCAAATTGCCGCTAGAGATCGCAATTGATACGTCACCGCCATTCCTCAACGTAGAGTATGTGCTCAGCCCCTTATTGAGCGAGATGTCGCCGTTGGAAAGCAAGACGATTCCACCGCCTTGAACCGAGCCGGTGCTGACCAGATTGTCGTTGTTCGACGTAAAGGCGGTCAGATTGATTGTGCCATTTGGAGCTTGAATCAAAATGTTGCCGCCGACAGCACCGCCACTGGCATCGAAGTAGCCGGTGGTGGTAAACGGCGTGGCAAAAGAGCCGGCCGTGACCGTAAAGCGAATATTGCCGGATTGCCCGACCGTTGCGTTGGTCTGAATGTTGCCTCTGCTGCTTGACGCGCTGGTAGTGTACAAGGTGGCATTGCCACCGTTTACACCTTGCGTTTGAATCACGAACTTAGGCTTGCCAAACACCCCGCCGGCGCCAACAGTCACGGCTCCGCCATTGCCGTTGGTCGATTGGGAAATAAACTGCAGTTGAGCCTCGGCCGAACCGCTGCTGAAATCACCGGTGGGACCAACGATAATATTCGTCATGATGTCCCCGGCTTGACCTGACGTCGACGAGGTGTTGATTGACTGTTCCGATTGCGATCCGATTCCCGGTCCGAGCGCTACCAGTCCGGCTTTGTCGGAGGTATTGTTGCCAAGCACGAATGTGCCGCTGGGATCAATTGCTGAATTTCCAATCACTATGGAAACATTACCGCCTGCACCGGTACCGCCTACCGCATCGATGAAGCGGGGAATTGGTGGCGGAATGGCATTGAAGAGATCGACGAGATAAATATTAGAATTTGCCGAAAGCAGGCTGACATCACCAGCCGTGCCAGCCGAACCAGTGAGCAAGCCTTTGTTAACGCCCATTGCCAGCCTGCCATTGGTGACAGCAAGCAGATCGCCTGACTGTAATGTGCCGCTCGTGTTCAACGGACTCGATATGCCACTGGTTGTGCGCACTTCGTAAGACCCCAGCGGAGCAAGAACCGATATGTTGCCGCCGGTACTGCCACCGGCAGCGGTGATGCCGGTAGTGCCGCCGCTATTGTTCAAAATAGTACCGGTCAGCGAAAACAAGGAAACACTGCCGCCGGATTGGGTGCCGGCGGTATTGATGCGACCTTGAATCGTCACGTTGCTAGAGGCAACAAGCGTGAAGGCATCCGAGGTCGTAGCCGTGTTGGCTGAACTGACCGTGTTAATACTCGCCGGCGTGCCGACAGATGAGAATACAAGAATTGGGGCGACCAATCGGGGGTCGCCGGCGGTATTGATAGTAATGGTAGTCGCGCCTGCCACCGAATTGTACCCCTGTGGGTTGTAGTTAGTAGGAGCCGAAGTCGGGCTCACCGAAATTGTCATCGAGCTGCCGGTGAGCGCCGCCGGTCCGGTTACTCCGGTAAACGCACCTTTCAAGCCGCTGGCGGTTACGACATTGGCAGGAATGGTGCCGGTCGGTGCCGGCGTAATCGAGCTGGAGTTGCCGCCAGAAATTAGCACGACCGAGCCGGAGCCCGAAGCATTGCCGGCGTTGAATGCTGTAATGGTAGATGTGTAGTTAACAGCCGTGCCAGAAGACATGAACACCGAGCCCGACCGCGCCGGCGCGCTGGTCACTGCCCCGAACGTATTGGTAGTGTCGACCGCTCCGTTGACCGTAAGAGCTCCCAGTACAGCCACCCCAACCGACCCGCCAATCCCTCCGGCTGCCGAAGCCTGGGTCGTAATAGCCCCGAGCGACACGGACTTCTTGGCGGCATCCATCGACGCAACCAAGACTTGACCACCTTGAGTACCGGCAGAGTTGAGGCTGCCGACAACAATTGAGTCGGTACCGTTGTTTCCAAAGGCGCCAATACTGATAGCACCGCCCTTTCCCGCTGACGATGAGGCGTTCAAAGCGAACGTTGCTCCGGGATTGGTCAGAACTGCTCCTGCTGCCGACACGGTAATAGCGCCGGCTCCATCGGCACCACTGGTCGAAAAGCCACCGACGGAATCGCTCGAGCCGGCTGAGATGCTGCCGGCTGCAGCCACCGAGATGAAGCCACCACGGGCACCATTCAAGCCACGGGCGTCGATCGAACCGACGGTAACCGGACCGCCAGTGGACACCACAAAGACAGGAGCAGCATTGTTGCCGGCTCCTGAAGCCGACGCGACAATATTGCCGGCGACAGTAAGTCCGCCGCTTCCGCCGGCTGTCAATACAACCCCGCCGGCAGAGCCCCCGGCCGATGATACATTTACTCCGGCACCGGAGTTAAACTGCATCGCTCCAGTAGTGGATGTAATGCTCACTCGACCGCCAGTGGCATAGCCGGCAGCCGGTGTCCCTTGCAACCCCTGAGCGTTGATGTTAGCCGATAAAGTGACATTTCCACCACCTACTATCTGGATGATGCCGGCATAGCCATTAGGTCCTACGCCATTAGCCGAAATCACACCGGAAGACGTGAAGGTTCCCGAGCCGGCAGTAGTGGCTGTAAGCATTCCGCCGAAGCCGCTGGACGAGCTGGAATCAGCCGATAGATTCACGGTACTTCCGAAAGACAGATTGCCACCATTGGAAACCAGGCTGAGGCTGCCGGAATTTGCCCCATTCAATCCCCTGATCGAAACCGGCCCGGTCACTGAAATGTCTGCACCAGCAGTCAGACTGACAATTGCTCCTTTCGAGCCGACGCCATCGGCGCCGACCTTAGTGAGTCCCACCGCATTGGCAGTAATGCTGCCGATGGTAATTGAACCGGTGATAGCAGTTATCGGGCTAGCCAGCGCGCTGGCAATCGTGACGGTGCCGCCATTGGATGTAGTAGTCAGATCGCCGGCTGCCGCTACGTCTAGATAGCCGGAAGCTGCTACGCTGCTTAGATCGATACTGATATTGGCAGTAGACCCGGTCGGTGGTCGTACCGTTATGCTGCCACCCGATGCCACATTGAGACCGCTGGCATTCAATGCACCGGCGGTGATATTGCCTGTTGCATTGACCGTAATGGCGCCACCGAGATTGCGAGCCCCGCTACCTGTTACCGAAATTCCGCCTCTCGCCGATACGCCATCGAAGGTCGAGATCGAGCCTCCCGTGGACAGCAATGTCACCAGACCGCCGTTGGCTCCATCGGCATTTACTTGTCCGCCACCGGCGGACGTTACCGATATCGCACCGCCGGCAGTGAAGGAGACCGTACCGCCGTTACCGGTTGTTGATGAGACATCGACCGCCGTACCGTTACCGTTCAATCCGACGATCGCAATTCCTGTTGCCGAGCTGATAGTCAATGCTCCACCAGTGACAGACTGAGCCGTGGCGCTGAAATTGCCCAGCTTCACCGAATTGAAATGAGTGGTTAAGGTGCCGGTACCAGCATTGCCGGTGGTCGAGTTGGCTGCAAAACCACCAGAAATATTGATGCTGTTGGCCATCGCTCCGCGTCCAACAATGTTTACAGTGCCGCCATTTCCGGAGGCACCGGCAGAAAGCGAGACTGTCCCGCTGTTAAGAGTAAATTGCCCGGAAATGACGCTGAAAGATCCACCACTGCTGCTGCTGGCCGTGAGATCCAGTTGCGAAGCGGACGTAACCAGCAGATGATTGGCAGAATTTGGGCTTACATAAGTAAATTGTCCGCCGGCAGTACCGGTAGCCAAGATCTTTCCAAATGTCCCGGGCGAAACAATTCCAGATCCCACTGTAAAAGTGCTTGCTCCAAACGGATAGATTTTGACGATGCCGCCAGCGGCGCCCACCGACGAGGCGTTAATTGTCACGCCGGCTTGTGAGCCGGACAAAGTCAGATCGCCACCGTACAAGCTGACACTACCACCGGCCGCACTATTAGCTGCAACGCTGATTGAGTTGAGACTGAGATTGCCGTTACGCGATGAAACCACCACAGCGCCAGGGTTGCTACTTAACCCGGCCGAGGCATCGAGCGCAAATGATCCGCTGACCGAGCCTGCGGCATCTAAAGTAATGCTGCCAGCAGTCAGACCAGCAGCGGTGACAGAAGTATTCAATGCTGAACCGAAACTCAAAGCACCGCCTGTGTTAACCAGCGTGAGATTGCCAGTATTGCCGGATGACGAAGTAGCGCTGATGGTGCTGAGAGAAAGACCACCGGCGGCATTCTGAATTACACTGATGGAACCACTGCTACCGGCGGTGGCAGCAGCGTTGTTCGTGACAATACTGCTAGGCGCCAAGCTTGCCGGAGCTAGATCAAGTCGAACGGCAGCTGTGTGGTTGGAGGTGTTGGTGGCATCAGCAAGAACTACCGACCCTGTGAGGAAATTGAGCAAGCCGCCAGTTACAACCCCTCGTGCAGAGCCGCTACCTGTATCAGAGCTGAAACTGTTGAAAGCAGAAGTGGTCGCCCCGGAAGTAGAACGAACTACCAATGAGCCCAAAGAGATCGGTCCGCTCGCGGCGATCGCGATGCTTCCACCGGTGTTGTTACTGAGACCTCCCGCCCACAGATTGCCCACTCTAATGTCATTCACGGCCGGTTGACCAGGGAAAGTGCCAAGCGCAATCAAACTTACTCCACCAGCGCGGCGCGCGCTCCCCCTAGCGTATGTTGTGATATCACCCAGGCTGTTCAAGGAGTTCCCGGACCAATTACCGATAGTGATGCCGGAGATGGACAATGCAGAGACAGAGCCGGCGTTGCCATCTGTCGTAGACGTATCGACAGTTGCATTGGCATTGCCGCCACCGGCAGCGCCGACGATGGAAATGGCTGAACCCCGCAACATCACGTTACCGGAATTGCCGCTACCAGATACTGTAGCACCGGCGGTATTGATGCCTCCGGCCGTGATACTGACCGCGCCTAGTCCAAGCAGTGCAACATTCGCCCCAGCAGCAGTAGTGTTGGAGTTGTTGATGGTGTTGGCAACCGTTATGCTTCCAGACGAAGCCACTGCGATTGCCGCTGTGCCACTGCCGATCAACGAACCAGTGACGGCGAAATTGCCGTTGACCACCAAGGGAGCAAGGAAGGATTTGGAGGCGGTCACGAAAGTGAGGTTGGCCAATGAGACAGCTCCCGACAAAGCGACGCCAGGAGCGAGCTTATTGTTGACGGTGACATTAGTGAGATCTTCGAACAGCGGTTGACTGCTAGGTGTAATAGTCACCCTGTAGTTGTCACTGGGATTGGAGTTGATGTATGACGCACTCATCGTATTGGCGATCACTGATGGGAAGAAACCGATATTGGCACCGGAGACAGCACCATTGGTTATGGTGCCGGCGCTCAGCACAACTCCAAATCCGGTAGCACCGCCGGCACCACCAGTCAAAAGAAGATTGCCGCTCACCAACGCCAGGTTGGTAGTACTTCCCTGTGAAACAAATATGCTTCCTCCCGCTTGACTGCTACCGCTGGCGGTCGCTGACAAGTTGGCGGTAGCGCCAATTGTAATCAGCCCGGAGGCGATAATGGCGACAGACCCCCCGGCTCCTGTCGCAGCACCGCCGGCGGTCGATCCGTTAGCATTAACTGCCGGCGAAACACTGCCGTTGATAGTTAAATTGGCGCTTGTGCCAAACGTGTTGAGAAAAACGCTTCCACCGGGACCATTCGTCGCTGCTACGCTGAGCCGATTATTGAGAGTCAATGCACCACTGGACATGACAACAATCTGTCCGCCGCCAAGCGTCCCGGTAGCTGAGAGAGTCAGGTTGCTCGCTGCATTGGTAGTAGATAAGGTTCCAGTTTTGGCAACGAGATAGATATTGCCACCGTGTCCATTTGTACCGGAACCGTTCGACTGCACATAGCCAAGCGAGAGATTGCCGTTGGCTACAACAGCTATGTTGCCGGCGCTACCGTTGGCTGCATTAGCCTGCAGGATGCCGGTACTGGTAGAGCTAAAGGGGAAAGTCACGCTGCCACCGGCCGAATTTACAAGGATGTTGCCAGCGTTAAGTCCGTTGGCCTGCAGATTCCAATTCGATTGAATGTTGCCTGTAGCATTGACTGTAACAGTGCCGCCATTGCCAGTGGTCGAATTGGCTATCAACTGAAGCGCATTTGTGGTGGTGGTCGACGTGGAAGGTCCAATATTGCCAGCAGTGTTGATAGAAATGTTGCCCGCACTGCCGGACACTGAGGAGGTATTGATTGAAACCTCATTGGTCGCCGATATGCTTGCCGGGCTGAAGGACGAGATAATTCCAGCACCGCTGGTAGTTGGAGCAGGCGAATTCCTGATGTCTATCAATACATTGCCACCGTTTCCGAGGTTGCCCTGAGTGTTTATATAACGCCGAGTGCCTGAAGGCTGGGTACTCGTAAATACTTGGGCGCTTCCGGAGACTGTACCGAAATCAATACTGCCTGTTCCAGTCACCCTCAGATCGACATTACCGCCGGACACATTGGAGGATGTATCGATCAGCGCGGCGACCGAATAAACAGTCGAGGCATTATTAAAAGTCATGTCCGTCTCAGAACTCATAGTGACATTACCGCCTCGAGTCGTGCCGCTAGCATCAATCAAATTCGATTGAGTATTGGGTGTGCCTCTCACTGATAGGGAGCCCGTAGTAGCTCTTAGCGTGACATTGCCACCAAAAGCACCGCCTCTAGCCTGCACCATCGTGGCGGTAATACTGGGTGCAACGATCGATATATCTCCGGCTCGCACAGCAGTTGCATTAGAATTGATTTGGGGTCCGTTGGTGTTAGAGCTGCTTGAACCGGAAAGGAAATTGGTGAATGCACCGGTGCTGCTGAGCGCAATGTTGCCGCCGTTCAATCCGGTCGATTGAAAAGCCCAATTGGTGCGAAACTGTCCACTCACATTCAGTGAGATTGCGCCTGCATTGTTATTGGTCGAACTAGAATTCAAGTAAATGACATTCTGGCTGGTGGTAGCCGTGCCAAATTGTCCGAGCCCGCCGAAGCCGAGGAAGACATTTATATCTCCAGCTTTCGCGAAAACGGATGCGCTGGAGAAGGATGCTTCCCGTGTATTTGATATTAGAGTGTTGGTGGTACTGATTCCAATCGAACCGTTACCTGTCAAATCTAGCCAGGAAGCACCGATTCTGACATCGATGTTTCCACCGTTGCCGGTGCCACCGACAGCACCGATAAAGCGAGTGGGATCGGATGCCGTGCCGGCTCCACCGCCCCCGACGTTGCTCGTGAAAGTCAAGGTGCCTTGGGTAATAGTGACGGCCACATTACCGGCTACTCCGGCCGATGAGGCGTTCAGCCCACGGTTCAAAATTATGTCAGAGCCGCTGACCAAACTGATCGCGCCCGCTTGCCCGACTCCGGACGTATTGATATTCCAGGGAGTCTCATAGGATGCCGGGTTCAACGCACTCAACGAGATGCTGCCGTAAGGTGCACGAATCGAGACGCTGCCGCCGGTCGTAGCTCCGGTTGCATCAATGAAAGCCTGGCTCTGGAAGGAATTACAGGTAGCGCACAACGAGATCTGTCCGGTCTGAGAAAGCACATTGATGCTCCCTCCCTGTCCGCTAGCGGAAGTAGCCAGCCAATTGGCGCCAAGAGAATTGGTTAACCCGTTGGAGATATTGCCTGCTACATTGACTGCAATGTTGCCGCCGCTGGTGCCACCGATCGAAGTCAGATACAGTTCTTGCACCAGATTTCCGCCAACGTTGACACTTATCTTGCCAGCCGCTCCCTGGTTGGCGGTAAACGCTGTAGAGCCGGTTACGAGGTTGAGCTGGCGCAAGGTCGACCCAGAAGTCCTTCCTTGATTGCCGGACAGAACACTTAAAACGATGTTGCCGCCAGTCGCAGATGTCGATGCAGTGCTGATACTATATTCAGAATTCGTCCCTGGTGTATTGTCGTTTAGATTGATCACGCCTGCCATTAGCTGAGTACCATCAGTGACGGATTGGCCGATGATTAACGATACATTTCCACCGGCGCCGGTGCCACCGGTTGCATTTACATAGCGAAATAGCGCGCCAACAGAAGTATCGGTGTTGCGGAGATAAATGTTGCCGGTATTTACGATCGACAAGATATTGCCGCCGGTCCCGGCTGATTTGGTATTCAGTGACAGGGTGAAATTAGCGTTACCGCCTGTCAGCGTGTACAGATCGCCGCCCCTCGTGGTCCCGCTTGTATTCACAAAAGAGGTTTGCCCGGCGCCGACGGTCGAAGTCAGGCTACCCAGCGGTGCCACTAAGGAGACGCCGCCGCCAACACCACCGCTGCTCGAGCTGTTAGCAAATGAACTTACTCCGCTACCGACAAACTGCTCGCTCAGTGTAATATTGCCAGTTAAAGAGTAGAGTCCAATCCTTCCCGACTCGATACTTCCAGATGTCAGCGATTGTCCGGATTGAGTAATGTCGCCTCTAGCCACAACTACTACTGACTCGGAGGTAATCGAGTGAACACCTTTCAAAGTGTCCCAAGCGGCGGTCGTTTGTGACAAGAGTGGAACCAGCAAAGACGGATCAGAATTGGTGTCTAGCTGCAATCCGGTATTTGAGACACCGGTTGAGTTTTGCCTGGCGAGGATAACGCTGTATCCGAGCGGGCTGTAATTTGTCACGGCAGTCGGCTTGACCGTGACTGTCACAAATGTTCCGGAGGTCATCGTGCCGTTGTTGATCGTCGTTCCCACAACATTCTGGAAAGCACCTTGCAATCCAGCTGCAGTCGTAACATTTTGAGGAATATTGCCAGTGGGAGCTGGGGTAATAGTACCTCCGGCTACAAGAACCACGGTGCCGGAGCCAGATCCATTGCCGGCATTAAAGGCATTGATGGTGGACGTATAGTTCAAATTCGCTCCAGCGGAAAGAAACACAGAGCCAGATCTGGCCGGCGAACTCGTAGCACCCACAAAGGTATTGGTCGTATCGACCGCACCGTTTACGGAGACCGAACCGATGCCTGCCACGCTCACCGAACCGCCGACGCCATTGTTTGCAGTGGCGCCGGCGGTAATCGAACCAACATTTATGCTTCCAGCATTGCCGCTCGTCTGCACTGAAGCCAGCAAAACATTGCCGCCAGAGGCACCGGTGCTGTTGATATCTCCGACTTGAATTGAGGCGCCAGCACCATTGTTTCCGGCCGCCGTCAGGGCGATCTGCCCGCCTCTAGCTGTTGGCGATGAGCTGTCGATATTAAACGTGCCATTAGTCAAAATTGCCCCAGTATTGTTGCTCGCGTTGCCGGCTGATACCGTCACGTTGCCTGAGCCGGCGACTCCCCCGGTGGCGATTCCAAAGATTCCGCGCGAGTTGGCAACGTTTGATCCGACGGTGAGAATTTGGGCCGAAATTAGAACAACGTTTCCGCCATAGGCTCCCGAAAGTCCTGCGCTGTCCACCGATGAGACAGTCAGACTGCCGGAGCCGGAGCCATTGCTGCTCGAGATAATCACGTTGCCGGAGTAAGCCAGGCTGCTTTGGGCTGTGGTTCTAACATCACCAACTTGCAATATGCCTGAAGAATTCGAGTTGATATAGATATCACCGGCATTGCTCGACGTCGAGCTGGTGATTATCTTTCCAAGCGTAACATTACTTGCGCCTGGTGTAGCAGTGAGCAAAACCACCGCACCGGACAGGCCCGAGCCAGTGTTGCTCGTGGCGATATCTCCCAGCGCAAATGTGCTCGTCAAGGTCAATCCAACTCTGCTGGTCGAATCGCTGCGCGAACCATCTAACAGGATGGCGCTACCGCTGGCCAGCGCTACGTGAGCATTAGTTAGCAATGAGCCGACATTAGAGGTGGAAGTTGTTCTTACTATCGGCATCACGACATGGGCAGTTGTTGTCGTACCACCCGTGGTCAATTGATCGATTCCTCTTAAAGCATTGGTTGCGAACTGTAATAGTCCGGCTCGGCCGCTTCCCGAATCGCCATTCCATGAGGTCACGTTCGACCCGGTAGTCGAACGAGTGACTAACGAACCCAAGGTGAGACTGCTGCTACCGCTGTCGAGGAAAACATCTCCACCATTAGCATTGTTGAGTCCACCGGCGATCAGATTATCGGCGAAGATACTTCCCGGTCCAGTCCCTGTCACCACTGTTGTGCTCAGGGTGTTGTCTGCTTCGATCCAGATGTTGCCAGCTTGCTTGCCTGCTCCGGAGCCTGATGTATTGACTGTTCCTACTACTGCGTTGCTGCCGGCATAGATGCCGACCGATCCACCGTCATTGCCGGTGCCGGATACCAATTGCGTATCCGTCCTGACATTGCCGACAGACAGGACTGTTCCCTGAGAAGACGGAACAAAGGGGACCAACAAGGTGACTGCACCAGCAGAGCCGAGACCACTGCCTCGACTGATGATGTCTCCATTGACGGTCACTCCGCGAATAGCCGCACCGACAAAAACATTGCCAGCGGTAGAGTCGACGGTATTGCCAACACTGCTCGTGATGATCACCGGGGTACCCTTACTGGCCGCCCCAACTGTCACCCCGTTGCTGGCTGCTCCTGCTATCACGAGCGTGCTGCCGGCACTAGCTCCGG
This sequence comes from Candidatus Obscuribacterales bacterium, assembly GCA_020050835.1. GTDB lineage: Bacteria > Cyanobacteriota > Vampirovibrionia > Obscuribacterales > Obscuribacteraceae > JAGVKB01. Next base: position 21,842 of record JAGVKB010000127.1, read on the forward strand.
CGATACCAGCGGTCATCGCGGTCGAGACAGTGTTGGCAGCGCTGCCATTAGCGAGTGTCATGTCTGCGTTGCTGACTAATACTACCGATGAAGCTGAGCCAGTGGCCGCTCCGGATCCAGCCGCTTGGCCAACGACATTGCCTTTGATTGTGGTTTGCGGCATGACAATCGGCGCTAGCAATCTGCTATCGCCGTTGGTTTGCATCGTCAACCCACCGGTAGTGTTCACTGATTGATTCGAGGCAAGCGTTTGAAAACCACCAGGGACAAGTTTGAAAGTTGTCGTGCCATCGAAGAAACTGGGTAATGTCTGTGGAGTTACAGTAAACGTATAACTCTTGGCATCACCACTGGCGGTAAAGCCGGCGAAGTCATTGACTACACGTGCGAAAACTCCGAGCCCACCCTGACCGGCAGGAGCTGCACTTGTGCCTGTGTATGTTGTATTGCCGAGTTGTACGTCGCCACGAGCCAGCAATACAACCGAGGCATCCGAGTTAACTGCCAATGGAGTCGTGTTAGCGCTCGAGCCGATGTTAACTGCTTGAGTCACTCCCTGATTCGTGCTTGCACTGGAAACAAAGACGCCGCCGCCCTTGAGCGAACCGACGCCACTAGTATTTATCGCTGCTCCGGCGGTTAGCCCGGCTGCGATCTGAATTGTGCCGGGACCCGATACGGCTACACCACCAGCATAGCCGCTGCTCGCAGTCGAGTGGGTATCAATCGAACCGGTCACAATCGAGCCGCTACTGCCGGTATTGACTATCACTACATTGCCACCGATAGTGCCGGAAGTGTCAATGTTGGTCAGACTGATTGCATTGGCACCGCTACCGGTGTTGTTAGCCGTAATGATGACCTGACCGCCCCGACCGTTACTGCCGCTGGTCTGGATATTGCCGAGCACACCGATGTTAAATCCGAAACCATTGGCCAGAGTCTCGAAGACCCCTGCCTGTAAGATCAAATCGCCACCATTGCCGGTAGTCAGCAATGGGCTTGTGTTGATACTGCCGGTTATCTTGATCGCTCCCAGTGGTGCTGAGATTGAAAGAATGTTTCCTTGAGTCGAAATGTCACCGATCAAGATGTTTCCAGAGGGAACAAAGATGACTGGATCTCCGGTTACATGCAGATTCTCCAGGTTGAGGCTGCCAGTCTCTACTTGGACGAAAGCAGCGCCGCCGGAGGCGTTTACTCCGCCGTCGAGGCGCTTGACTGCGACATTGATAGTGCCGGTCGGGCTTTCGAAGAATACTTTGTTAGCTGCAACCAGGCCATCGGTGAGGTTAATGCCATCCTGGGGTCCAGAGCCGGAGACATAACCTGGTCTGGCTATGGTAGAAAAGTCCAATTTCTCTTTAGCCAGAATTGCCCCGAGCGCATTGTTGACCGAAAGCGCTGCACCGGTAAGATTTTGAATTGCGGCATTGCCTTGCATAGCCTGAATAGTCCCGGAGTTGACCAAGCTGGCCAGATTGGCATTTAGATTTCCCACCTGACTGATAATCGCCGCTTGATTAATAACATTGGGAGCTTGAAGGTTAAGATTGTTCAGAGCTTGTATGAGCGGATTCGGTCCGGCAACTCCGCTGGGCAGAGCATTTACAATCGAGCCGCCGGCAGTGATGGATAAATTGCCGGAGCTGGCGATTTTGCCGGCGTTGATTACGTCGTTGACGGCAGAAAGATTCAAGTTGACTGAAGTTAGCGTATTTGTTATGCCGGGCAGGCCTGCTGCCGGTAGAACGGAAGAAAGCACAGCACCAGTCTGGTTGATGATATTTAAAGCTGAAATAGAGGCGGTATTAACTGCTTGGCTGGTGGAGACGGCATAAAAGGCCCCAGAGTTGGTCAAGCTACCCGCTAAATTCAAGGCCGGCGAGTTTGCCGCATTCAAGATCGCCGTCACTCCCTGAGGAATAACGAGATCACCGATGTTGTTCGCCAGCCGACCGGGAATGTTAAAAGTGCCGCCGACAGCAGCGCCTTCTGCGTTAAGCTGGATTGCCTGGTTGCCGGTATTTAGCACCTGATAGACCGCCACCTTTTCGGCGTTAGTAAGCAGCTGACCAGCCGTCACTGTCCGGCTGACGTCTCCAGCCTGAATTGTTGCGGACTCGAACCCGGCACGCTGGACAGTCTGGTCACGCATGGTCGAACTGAGATCGATATCCCTCGGAGCTGCGGGCACCGGTTGAGCGTCTGTGGGTGTAGAACTAGCTGCAACTTGGGCCCAGACTTGGCTGGGCAGTATCAATTGCAAAACTAACAGGAGCGCTAGAATCCGTCCGGTAAGCATAGAGGCTCCGTCCACCACGCAGGTAGACTGGTTCCGCACTCTATGCCTGGGAAACTACAATCCGAACCTAAGACCCATGAAGCCGCTGCCCCTCTAGCCCCAGAACATCATCGCCCGAGAAGCGATCGTCGATACCAGCCCACTAGTCTTACCTACCCCAATATAGAAGAGATCAAACTCTCTATATCCAACAGGTATACAGCTAAAGGTGCAGCATAGGTTGAGTTCTAAAATACTTCTGCAATTAGATTAAATGTGAAGATGCTCTGTGACCCGCAAACGGCGAGCCGCCAGGACGAATCGGAATCGCCCAAAAGATTTCGCCAAACTGCAGCCGGCCTGCCACCAGCTGCGGTCTCACTACTCCGGCTTTCGACAGACGACCAGTTATAATGCCCAGAAAGTTCTCAGTTTGGTGTGGCACAGGAAGTGTACGTTGACCGAATCCCCGCAAGCTCCTAAACCCCAATCATTCGCGCATCAGCTGATCTTGCTTTTTTGCTATGCGCTTGCGGCTTATTCGGTTCTGATAGCGATAATGTATTCGCCTCTCTACACTGCCATTGTTTTGAGACCGGATCGCAACGATAGCAAACTTTATGCGATCGACAAAATTCTAGATGGGAAGCGAGAGGAGTACTATTTCGACAGCCGAGGCAGCAAGCTGCATGGGTGGCTATTTCGCAAACCGGGTAGCACAGCGATTGTAGTCGTGCATCACGGCAATGCGGGCAATATTGTACATCGCTTACACATCGCGAAAGCCTGCCTGACGGCTGGAGCATCCGTCTTTCTCTATGACTACCGCGGTTACGGTAAGAGCGGTGGCACCGCCACTATCAGCGGTATCCTGGAAGATGGGCTCGCGGCTGAAGACTTCATCTTGGCAAATCTTCAGTTTCCGGTGACAATCAACTATGGCGAATCAATCGGATCGGCTGTGGCATGCCACGTCAATGCCAGCGGTAAGGCAAACGCACTGATTCTACAGTCCGGTATTGCATCACTTCCCCACGTGGCGAAAGACGGAGTAGCCATGCTGAATGTCTATCCGGACTTGATTTGGCCCCAGCCACAACTCGACAATTGCCTGCTTCTGTCCAAATCAAAAGTGCCCTTGCTTTTAATGCACGGAGAACGTGACAAGATAGTGCCAGCGAGCAATTCTGGACTCTTATTTGGCGCGTCAGCAGCACCGAGTAAGACCATGATTAAACTACCTCATTGTGGTCATAACGACGTCGGACACTTCGATCCCGACTTGTACCAGAACGCCATATCGCAGTTCGTGAAAGACAATTGCGCAACCAAACAGTAGTAGCGTAGCCAAATAGAGAGCTCGACAACACGATTCAGCCGTTCACTCCTAACCGACTAGACCGAAATTGCCACTACCGATAATGCTCAAGTTCAACAAGCCAAAGCGTGCAATCGCCTGTTAAGTAGCGGTTGTCATCAAGCCCGATAAATTTCTCTACAGCACCACTGCTTGAGAACTGCATTCACCGTCCGCTCGATTGAATTCAAAGGTATACTCATCAAGTTGGGTGTAATGTAATTTCGCACATGTTGACTTCAAGGTAGGTACTTATGCAGACTGTCAGAAAGGCGCGGTTGACAACCTTGGCAGCTCTGACGTTACTGATGGTGGCAGCTCCGGTCCGTGCCGAGTTGCCCGAACTTTTCTATAAAGCATCCGGAGTCGATGTCTCTTTTCCGGCTATCAATGGACGCCCAGCTGAGACTAGACGCTACCTTTATCATCCGATCTTAGGAGCTTATACAATCGGTCCGGATGCTTATATGAAAGACTTCGGTCCAACCGAAAAGCTCTTTATGGAGTCGCTTCTACCGAAAGGTGACCCATACCTCAATGGCAACATTATTCCAAATGCTTCCGGTCCGATCATTCCGCTCGATCAAAACCGCATTCAGATCGACGAAGGCATGAACGAAGCAGCTCCCCAAGCTTTCAAGAATCGCGATCGACAAAAACCTTGGTACTCGGTATTTGATGAACAGGTTTGTTCCAGTGATTTCGAAAATGCGTGGACATATACGTCCAAAGTAATCGCTCCGGAAGTTGAAGTATTTGCGGTTCGATTGCCAAATCAGAAGTTCACTACTGAGGCGCTGTTTATCGGTGCGCGCAAGGGTAACTTTCCGATCTTAGTACCGACCGCCTTCGGACAAGTGCTGCTCAAGGACGGCGCTAAAGCGTTAATCTGTCGCTCAGCTGACAGTTTGCGCGTGTTCAATCTAACCGGTCGAAGGCACAGTGTAATGGTCAAGCTAGTGTCTGGAAAGATAGTAGCAATCGGACCCGGCACCGAACTTGTGGCAGCAAAATCGAAGGAACAGCTGCAAGCTGTAGCGCTTGATGGAATTGCTCGTCGTGGTCTAAGCCAGGCATTTGCAGCCGGAGACAACTTAATCGCTGTCAACGAGTTCTGGCCATCTAGTGTACTCAAAGCTACTGGCTTTCATCATGTCATAGCGGAGTCCGGCGCTAAGCGCGAGCAAAAATTCTGCAAGAGTGTACTGAAGAGCTCTGCCGTTCTCGCTGTCATGAAAGGCGGCGGTGGCTATCGAACTGGTCCGGAGCAACTTGCAGCTCTTAAGCACCCAGCGAGAGAAGCTACAGATAAGTCGACAGAGAATCATCCAGCAATCGACGTTAATAAAAATACCAAAGCCCAGACAGTCTCATCCAGCGAATCAGCAGCCGTAGCCAAGAAAAAGGGGCTGATGAGATTCAACAGACAGCAAGCAAAAGCCAAGACCGAGCCGGCACACGCAACCTTGCCAAAGACGGCGGAGAAGCTGCCGCTCAAAACAACTAAACAGCAAGCCAAGACACAGGTAGTCTCTTCGAATGAGTCTGATTCGATTCAAGAAGACAGAATGCCTGTCAGTACCAAAGGCAACAAGCTAGCACAGTACTCTAGTAAGGTTCGAAATTATTTGCATAGCTCGACAAAGGTCATTCACTTCGGCAAAGAGAAAACCGAGAGTGCAGCGACTACTCAATCGACTCAGCAGTAATCAGACGACCGATCAAAGATTTGCTGGATTTGCTCTTAAGTCCAGGGTGTTGCTTAGGCAACGACTGTTTCGTCTAGACTGCAGGCTGGAAAGAAGCCGGTAGCAGTTCGTCCGAGCGCTGACACGAATCGCCCTGTAAAGTGCGGCAAGGATCCAGCCCTTAGCCTTTGACCGGCTAAGGACCACCTATTGCAAAAAGCTCCAGGTTAGCCGTGCAGATTCGGCAGTACTCGAGTCGATTGCTGTGGTGCCTCTGTTTGATTTGATTGGCCTGGCTGCTGCAACCTCACCAGGATGAACTGTTCGGTTTTATCCTTTCCAAAATGCACAAGAATAGGGCTTTGGGCATCCATCAGATTGGCTACACCGGTATCATAGACAACCTTCTTGACGCCGCTGACCGTCCAACAAGCGCGCATCGTTTTCTTGTCGATCGCTCCGTTGATCGGTTTAGTTTCGTCCGTCAAGGTATTGACATAGTTTCCGCGCAGAATACCATCCTTGTTTACAGCAATTTGAAACAAAGTGGTCGAATCGGTCTGGCCGTTTTGAACCAGTGAAAATACTCCAAACGGCTTCCATTCGTCTTGCTTTGGTTGCTCGTTTGCAGGGATTGCTGGAGCTGATTCGGCCAGATTCCAGGCTTGCTCGTAATACTCAGGCGCAGTTGCAACTTGTTGCGAACCGTAATAGACACCACCATTTTGATAGGTAATGTTATTGCCGTAGTCGTACTCCACTGGCGCATTAACAACAGTGGTCGATGATCCATTTCCGCCACCGCCACCACCGCCACTGGCAAGAGCACCCATCCCCATCCCAAACATCATCCCGGTTGTCATTCCAAGGAATGGAGCCATTACAGCCCAGGCAGTAGGATTGTAGCAATAGCTGCCAGGCCACCCGCCATACCAGCAGCCCCGATGCGCGCCATACCAACCATCGTTGAATGCTCCGTAATGGTTGAAGTTGCCGCGAACCATGTTGCCATTGTTTACAAGCGTATTGCGGTTGATGTTGTAGGTGTTATTGCCTATGTGTCCGTAATTGTTGAAATTAGGATGGTTAGCAATTCTACCGAAGCCGCCATCGGTTGCAATCGGCTGATCTTTCCAACCATGGTTTGCAGTTGGATGATCGTTCCAATTATGGTTCGCCCAATTGTGATCGCCGCCACCCCAGTCACCGCTGTGGTTTCCCCAGTCTCCGCTGTGATTCCCGAAGTCTCCGCCACGATTCCCGAAATCACCGCCGCGATTCCCGAAGTCTCCGCCGCGATTCCCGAAGTCTCCGCCGCGATTCCCGAAGTCTCCGCCGCGATTCCCGAAGTCTCCGCCGCGATCTCCGAAGCCGCCGCCACCCATATCCCCACCACGGAAGCCACCGAAGCCGCCGCCACCGCCACCGCCACGACCGAACCCGCCGCCACCACCGAAACCACGGGCGAAAGCGGAGTTACTTACCACTGAGCTACACAATAAAAGCATCACTGCAGCTCTGGAAATTCGACTTCTAGAATCAAACATAAAACCTCCAAATGCTACTTAGTTGCAGTGTCTCTAACAACCTTAATCTCATTGGTGTCCGGCTGCGCCGCACCATCCAGTGTTCTGCTTGCCGATTGCCAGGTGAAAGCGTCTTTGCCAAGCGACTTGATCCGGTAGATAGCACTAGCTTTTGCACCTTCCGGGGTGACTGCCCACGCCTGTCTAACCCAACTCTGTCCATCTCTAACCCAATGAGCCTGACCAAAGCCGCCACCGGCTCCAAAGCTGGAAGAAAAAATCTCCTTTCTTACCGGGTCCCAACCGATAATCTCTGCATCTGAAATCTTGTCCGGATCTGCACCATCAAAATGATAAGTACAAAGAATGAAATGCTTGTCTGCCACCCAACGAGCCCTGAAGTGCAACTTGTCTTTCTCGCTGGCAGCTGACCAATCGCCGAGCAACCAGTTAAGATCGTTCAGATACTCAGCACTCGATTTCGGCACGTAAGCTGTTTCGGTTGCATTGGAGATCAGCCATTTGCCGTTCTCTTTGACATGCACGACAGTGTAGCGACTTGCGCTGTCCGGTGAGGGTGATTGTAAGGATCGAGTTATACCCTGTTCAATTGCGACGTTCGGTGCCGGAAATCGAACCGATTCAACCTCAACTTGCAGCGGCTGCCGCCCGCCAGCTGAAAACAACTTATTGAAAGACTTTTCAATCTCATCTCGTCCATGAAGCTCATGCCCTTCGAGATCGAGAAATGTAGCGTCCTTTGTCCACTGATCGGCGATAGTCTTGGCATCGCCCATTGCAAACGATTTGGCATACTGTTCCGCTTGAGAACGAATCGCCTTTTCGTCGTCTGCATACTTCGAGCTGGATGAATCCGACTTTTGCGCAATCGCCCCCAGCTGGCCAGTCACGGACACCATCGATGCCAGGAGGGTTGTCGCAATGCCCAAAACGAGCTTTCTCTTGACAGTCATTCTAAATACCCTTTGAAACCGTAATTCGAGTCTTTTAAATGTAACCGGTATTTCTTCCTGAGAACTACTGTCTTACATTGATCTAAACGGTAACATTAGTTGCCAGGGGCACCGCTAGCCATGTTGCTCGATCGGCTCGCTCGGCACAAGTGCATCAAGCACTGCTGGCAGGATATGCCGCAACTGGAAATGCCCTTCTCCCGGAACAATTCGTAGCTCGGCCTTAGGAATAAGCTCCGCCAGCTGTCGAGCATGGGAGAGCGGACAGATTTTGTCATCTCCTCCCTGCCAGAGAATTACAGGAACCGCAATATCCTCCAGCCGAAATCCCCAGGAACCTCCGACCGCCCAATAATCATCCAAGTTGCCCTCAGCTCCCTGCCGCATACTTTCATACATGAACTCGGTCGCGTCATCATCGGAAAGTGCCATGACAATCTCTCTATCACTCTTGGCTGAAAGTTCCCGCAAAAGGTCCCACTTCACGAAGGACGGCGGCATCAGGGCCGCCAATTCGAGCGCTCTGGCCAGTATCCAGCGCAGCCTGCGCGGCCAGGTAAACACCAGACGGTCGATGTCCAACTCCAGCTCCGCAATCGCCTCTTGATTGGTAAGCGGAGCCATTCCACCACTTGTGCCGACCAAACTCAAACGGTCGGCCAGTTTGTTGGCGCATACTAGAACGTATGGCCCGCCAAGCGACCAGCCCAGAATGGAGACTTTCCCGAGATTCAAGATTTCGAGGAATTGCGAAACATCATCTGCCCAGTCCAGTAGAGTGCGATCCGCTTTACGGTCGGATTGCCCTATGCCTGGTCGATCTGGCGCGATCAGCCTGATGCCACGTTCGGCACACAATTTATCAGCAAATGCCAGATCAAGCCTGCTGCAGAAGCCACCATGGAAGTACAAAAGCGGCTTACCTGTCTGCTCTCCATACTCAGCGTAGCTGAGTCTTCTGCCATCGGAAAGCTGTACGCTGTGACAATCCATCGCTCTCTATCTCTGACCGGAAACTCTGCGTTTTCTTCGATGCCATCCGGTAAGACAGATAGACTCAATCAACGCGCCAGAATCTCTTAAGGTGCGGTATCCGAACACTCGGCTTTCTGGCTTTCGAACTTGCTCTTGAGCCAGCTGGAAAACTGACTTTTTAGATGGCTAATCGTCTGACGAAATGGATGCAGTCCAAGCACATGATAGACATCAATCATTCGCACCAACAAAAAGCGCGTCTTCATGGAGCAGTAGACCTTTTCCTCACGCGCACCGGGAAGTTCCGGTCTATACAGACTCTTGTGACGCGCAAGATTCTTGAAGTTGTACAGGAAGTTTGCTTTTTCGTAAGCGTACTTAAAGTGCGCCGTCAAAAGCTTGCTGTGGCGAAATTCATTGGAATCACCCACCTTTGCAAACGGTGACAGACCCAGTGACAATAGCCTCTTACCTTCCGATTTGAACTTCTCGATCGCCTCAATGACGATGTAATCGACAACCGAGTATGTTCTGTTCAAGTTGCTTCGTAATTGATTGGCGATGTAGCCGATTACTTTGCCTTCCTCATACATCGGATCAAAAACCACAAATCCGACGATCTCACCATCTTTGATGGCAACAAACTTCCGAACATCTACTTCGTCGACATAGACCATCGGGCGAACGATAAAACGCATTTCGCTCGCGCCCGCCACCTTCTCCTGCATCCAATCGTCGCTAATTTTCTTGAGCGCATTCAACATTTCGTCGTTCATCTGCTCGACTTCGACCACCTGCAGCCGATCGTTCTTTCCGCCGTTGCGCGCATTACGCAGCTGTTGCTTCTTGTTGCCGACCAGATTGAAATCTTGGAGCTCGATGAATGTCTCGACGCCGAGCTCGTTTACGCTAAAACCTTTCTCGTTAAGCAACTCGGCCGTCTCATGCGTAATGTGCAAAAAGATCGGATCGTTTTTTGCCTTCAAAAAAGCTTCAAGAAACGCCTTCCGGTTCTCCTTACTGCAGATCGGATCCGAAAGCACAACTACTGAGCCAGGCGCATCGTCGAGCTGCTTGAAGGCAACAAATCCAAGCTCATGGTTAAAGTATTTCAGCCCCTCTTGCAGCGCCGAATAAGCAAGCGATCCGCTGCCATGAATGTGCAACTGCTCCATCCGAAAACCTTGCGTAGCCGTTTGCTGGCCGGCATGAGCCACAGCCGACGGCAACGCTTCTTGCTTCGCCTTTAGTGATTCCAAATCATTGCCAGAACGGTTTGGCAATGCATCCGAACTCGAATCACCTTTTGAATCGCGCACTTATACCATCCCCCAAACCCGGAAAGAAAGTCGACTTTCTTTCGACCGCACTGAACGATTCCTGAAAGATTTCCGACAGCCGCAAACTTACAAGCGTAATTTACTATTATAAGACGGACTGGTCCAAACACTCATGAAATTATCCAACTAGACACCCCGGACCGGAATCGGTCAACTGGCTGGAACTTTGCTCTCGGAACAGGAAGGTCGGTTCCTGCTAAAATCTTTGCCTGGCGAAAAAGCCAACAAAGGAGGTCAAGCGATGGTTGGTGACTGGATCTCGATTAATTCGGCCGATGGAAAGACGTTCAAGGCGTACGTCTCGGCGCCGCCGGTTCCAACTGCGTCGGCAGTGGTGGTGATTCAAGAGATCTTCGGAGTCAATCCTTGGCTCAGGTCGGTCGCTGACTGGTTAGCAAATGAAGGCTATCTCGCGATTGCTCCCGACCTGTTTCATCGCCAGGAGCCGAACGTCCAACTGACGGACAAATCTGAAGCGGATTGGCAAAAGGCATTCGAGTTATACAAGGGATTCGACGAAGATAAGGGCGTGGAAGACCTCAAGTCCACAATTGCAGCGGCTGCCACGCTACCGCAATGCAACGGAAAGGTGGGCTCGCTTGGATTCTGTCTGGGCGGTAAACTGGCATACTTGCTGTCCGCCCGTTCGAACAGCAACTGCAATGTCAGCTTCTACGGTGTAGGCATCGAACAAAATCTGAGCGAACCGGTGCGCAAACCACTCCTGATGCATATTGCCGAAAAAGATGCTCATGTACCTCCGGAAGCGCAGGCGGCAATTCATCAAACGCTCGATCGAAATGAATTGGTGAGCATTCGTGTTTATGAAGGTGCCGGCCACGCATTTGGACGTCCGGGCTCCCAGCATTACGACGAGAAGTTGGCAGAGCTCGCGCGCCTACGCAGCCTGGAATTTCTCGAGCAGCATTTGGTTTCAGAAGTTGGAGCAGCTCATTAGAGCGGTCAACTCGACTCTGGCTGAGCAGCAGTCACCCCTGGCTGTAATACCTAAGGTAATACCACCGCCATCGACTGAAAAGTAACAACCGTGACTGTCGATCAAATCATGCGATTGAGAACACCTTTCACAACGCTTGGCCTGTTAATTTGCATAATCCTGCAAACTAGTCCTGCCGTCGGCAACGGACCGCCTGGACTACGGAAGGAGCGTGCGCAAACGGACAATTCGAATCTATTGCCGCTCCCATCGCCCACGCCCGCCGCCGCTCCAAACGCTTCAACCGCGCCCAACAGCTCGGCACCGGCAGTGCAATCACAACCGCTCGTGTTGCAGGGCGGTATCGAGCACTCGGAACGCCTACAGCCGGTCGCGCCAGAGCTACAAGCGGGAGCAATTTATAACGAGCAAGCGCTGCCACCAATCGAACCGAACAACGACTGGTACTGGATTCCTTACTGGTACTCCGGACTGAAACATGTGGACACTGAAACTGTTTTACAGGATTACGACTTCAATACAGGCAACGTGATCAGACCGGACAGAGTAATTCTCAATCGGCAAGATCTCGCAATCGGTTTCCAGGCTGACCGCAATGGACAGGTGTGGGAGTTCAAGAGAGCACCATATCGTACAACGGTCGAAGGCGATAAGGTGCTGTCCGTTATGATGGTTCGCAATCGAGATCCGCTGGCAGTCTCGCAAGAACGGGTGGTCGTGAGGCTCATTCAAACTTGCTTGACCGTCGACAAGTATTCTCGTCAAATTATGAAATCGGAGCAAACCGAACAGCTGAATACCTACGTACCTTCTGCACCTGGTGTGATGAACCTGCAAAGTTCGATCAAATCATTCGGACCGGATGGCGCCCCGCTCGTCGAAGAACAGAGCTCGCGAGTGGTCGTAGATAGAGCTCCATTTCAGCCGATTGACAACTACGAGGGCAGAGACATGAGAAGCTTGTTTAGCCAATTCATGATGTCTCATGGCTATGGAAACCTGCTTCCAGACAGCCTGCAACCACAGCAAGATCAGCAATCGTTTCGCTAGAGAATGTTTACGGCCCGTGCCGCCAGAAGTGCAATGATCGCCAACGAAACCGATGATTGAATCATCATCAGTACCTTGGCCCAGGGGGAAAGTACCGGCGTGTCAGTTGGAGACAGAGCGGTGCTGGTGTTAAAGGCCAGGAAGAGATAATCAACAAACGTTGGCGACCAGTTTTCTTGTTTCATCAGCTTTCGCGTTCTGTCATCGAGCGTCATAGCCGGAAAGAGGAAGGCCCCATCCGAATGGCCAGGCTCTCGGTCACGCATGTGCGGGCCACCCGCATCCAAACGCCAGTACCAGAGAGCAAACACCAGGATATTGGTCGCCCAGAGAGCAGCGGCGGAACGGAGCAACGCTTCCGGCGTCTCGACATGAGCCGGAATAGCCATTACCAGTGCCACTAGCGAACGCAACAAACCAAAGGTAATAAAGCCGAGCAAGGCAAATCCAAGATTTCGGCTCAAGCGATGACGACCACGGCGGAACGCCAATCTACCCGGCACCAAAAGTGCGATTGCGACCGCTATGCCTGCCCAACGCGGGTGAAGCGCAAGCGAATCCGGCAAGGCATAGTACAAACCACCGACCGCAACTACGGCGATCAACGGAGGCCAGAGCGGCTCTTGTAGGATCTGATTGGGAACGCTTTCCATCTGAGTGACCTCACAAATGGACCATTTTAGAAGCCGAAAACTGGAGCCTCAAAAGGCTCCAGTCTATCTAGCTTGCTTTTCGGTGCTTCCTTAGTACTTCGAACAACCGGTCCATAATCAGAATCGATTGGCCCTAACAGCGCTCTAAATACGCTTCAAGCCGGTAGCCCGGGAGTTTAGCCCTTGCCAACCATCTTCTTCATGCCATTGCCCATCGCCTTCAAGCCTTGACCCATCTTCTTGAAAGGCCAGACTATCGCGGAACCAACTTTTTTCGCGCCTTCTTGCATCTTATTGTCTGCCGCGAAAGCCGCATTGGCACTGGACAGTAACACGATCGATGCCGAAAGCAAGGTCAAATACTTCTTCATATGTAACTCCAATAATTTGAGCAGCCTGTTTGGCCATAGAATTAATAACATAGAGGCTGAACAATCACATTAAGAAAAAGCTCCTGCATCTCGATCATTGCCGACTGGACTCAGCCACTAAAACTTCAGTTGCACAATCCGCATAAACATCAGCCGTAGACTTGGATACCAAGTAGATATCTCAATAGCGCTCGGTCTCCTCCTTGCAACACCTGCCTGTGCTAACATTTGTGTCCCAATGTCAATCTACGACTGTTATTGCACTATACGCTAGTGTTTTCCAACCAACCGGTGCCATGCGCTCGAGAGGAAGAAAATGAGCTCTACTGTCCAGTCTCCCAAGCTAAAAGTCGATCGCCAATGGCGATCGTATATTAACGGTCGATTTCAAGACGGCAAACTGACTCGCACTCTCTTGAATCCAGCCAGCGGTAAAGCGCTCTGCCAAGTATCGGAAGCATCTTCTCAACAGGTAACAGAGGCTATAAAGGCTGCGCGAGCGGCATTCGATCATGGTCCTTGGCCGCGACTGACCGCCCTGGAGCGCTCGCAATTCCTGCACAGGTTCGCCAACAAAATTGAACAACGTGCTGAAGAACTTGCGACCGTCGAAACTCTCAATGCCGGAAAGCCGCTTCGCGAGTCACGCTTCGACGTCAGCGATGCAGCAACGTGCCTGCGTTATTACGCCGGGCTGATCACCAAACCGACAGGGCAAACGGTCGACGTTCCAGCTCCTTCAATAACGCGGATAGTTAAAGAGCCGATTGGAGTATGTGGACAGATCATCCCCTGGAACTATCCGATCCAGATGGCAGCGTGGAAACTTGCTCCTGCACTTGCAGCTGGCAACACCTGCGTACTGAAGCCGAGCGAGTATACTCCTTTAACAGCGCTGCTTCTGGCAGAAATACTTGACGAACTCGAATTGCCTCCCGGAACCGTCAACATCGTATTGGGAGATGGACCGCAAGCCGGTCTACCACTTGCCGAAAGCGGTCTGGTAGACAAGATAGCCTTCACCGGTAGCGGAAGGACCGGCAGACTGGTCGCCCAGTCTGCGCTTGGGAACTTGAAGAAAGTAACGCTTGAACTTGGTGGCAAGTCACCGATGATCGTTTTCGATGATTTCGATCTTGAAACAGCGGTCGACTACGCCCTTTACGCAATCTTTTGTCACGCCGGACAGGTCTGTTCAGCTGGGTCGCGATTTATTGTTCACAGCCGGATTTATGACCAATTTGTCTCTCGGTTCATCGAGCGCAGCAAGAAGATCAAAGTAGGACCAGGCCTAGACAGCGAGACCGAAATGGGTCCGCTCGTAAGCAACGAGCATCGCAATCGAGTATTGGAGTACATTGCAATCGGCAAACGGGAAGGAGCCACCCTGGCCTCAGGCGGAGAGACGCTACAGGGCGGGAAGTATCAGAACGGATTTTATCTCTCACCGACGATTTTTACCGATGTTCATCCCAAAATGCGGATCGTTCAGGAAGAGATTTTCGGTCCAGTGGCCGTAGTCGAGCAATTCACCACCGAGCAAGAAGCACTGGAGTTAGCCAACGGAACACGCTACGGATTGGCCGGAGCGGTCTTCACCAACGACATTACGAGAGCCTATCGAGCAGTGAAAGCATTAAGAGCAGGAGTCACCTGGATTAACGGCTTTCATAGCTGTTACAACGAGTGTCCCTTCGGCGGCTACAAGGAGAGTGGCTGGGGACGAGAGTGCGGGACATACGGACTGGATGCCTATACTGAAGTCAAACAGATAAACGTAAATCTGGATCCAAGCCCAATCAATTGGTTTAGCCGTTAGTTTGCTTTACACCAGAGCTGTTTCTCGAGCTTGCTTGACAGGTCCGCCCTGCTCAACAGCCTGCCGAACCAGGCTTTGATAGTATGCCACGCCATTTTCCCGGCGCGGATTCAATATTCCGTCCTGGTAAATACCGGATTTGAGATTCTTTTGCACCGCCTCGCACACATTTATATCCTCAGAGGTAATCTGATCGACAAACTGGCGAAACTCTTCAATTGTCTTAGTGTCTTCAGTATCTCGAACATGGAAAGTGTATTCCAGTTTTGTTCTATCTACAGCCAATGGATTGACCCGCAAAGTATAGTAACAAGGCTCATAACATGGCATTCCAAGATTCGGATAAACCCAGAGCCAGAGGCCATTGAAGCTACCAGAGGGCGATTCTACTTTGCGTTCGCAGCTATGGATCGAAAAGCGATCGACATTCTCAATTTTGTATTTCTGCAGGGCGAAATCCTTGTTGAAAATCGGATGAATGGTCATGCAGTGATAACACTCCTGATATCCATCCAACCAGACTTTCCAATTGAAACTACCTTCTCGAGTCAGCTTCGAATGAAGCTTGTATGATTCGAGACTGCAATCAGAATCATTCATAACTTCTGTCAGACTACCGAATGCATCAACAAACGGTATCGCCTCAGCCGACAGATTGACAAAGATCAATCCACGGTAGGTATTTACCTGCACATCGTAAAGCGATAGTTCAGCCCGCTTTAAGTCCGGTAGCTCCTCAAAGAGCGGTGTAGCGGCCAGGCATCCTTCCTGATTGTAAGACCAGCCATGATACCGGCAGGAGATTAACTTGCCTTCCAGCTTACCGGTTTCAGCGGTCAAGAGCGGCGCGGCACGATGCCGGCACACATTGTGAAAGGACTTTAGATGTCCTTCTGAATTGCGTAGAATGATGATCGCGTATCCGGCAATCTCCAAGGTTATGTAGTCACCGGCGCAAGGAAGCTCGCTTTCGTGGGCTGCATAAATCCATTCCTTGGCAAAGATCTCCCGGCGCTCACGCTGATAGATCTCCTGGTCGCAATACCACTGTGACGACAAAGTCTTGATCTCTTGCATTACATTTCTCCAGACAACACTTTACCTTGTTAATTAACAACCGGGCGAATCGCCGTTATCTCCGAATCAATTGTCGAGGTGCTGATAGGCAGGAATCGTGAGGAACTCGACATACTCAGGCTGCAACACCAAACCATCTAATATCTCAGCAGCAACTTCGAACTTGCCGGTACCGCCCTGGCTCAAAACCGTCAACTCTTCTGCTTTGATCTTGTTGTACAAGTCCATTGAAATCGGAGTGCCATCGGCCAGTTGCGATTCGTTCCAGAGCCACTGCCACAATTGCGAACGAGATATCTCGGCCGTAGCCGCATCTTCCATTAGATTGTAGATCGCCGCCGCTCCCACCCCGCGCAGCCAGGATTCAATGTATTGCAATGCGACACTGATATTATTTCTCAAGCCGGATTCAGTAATGCTTCCTCCTGTAATTTCGGTGTCAAGCAAGTCGGCAGGGCTGACCAGATCTGGCTCTACTGGCTTGTCCTTTTGATGCGGTCTCGTTCCCAATACCCTGTCAAACACTTCTCTGGCAACCGGAACCAGATCCGGATGAGCAACCCATGTGCCATCGAATCCCTGATCGGCCTCGCGCTGCTTGTCCTTCCGCACCGCCGACAGTGCCACCTCATTCACTTCCGCATCCTTGCGGCTGGGAATGAAGGCGGCCATCCCTCCCATTGCGTGAGCGCCACGGCGGTGACAAGTCTTTACCAACAGATTGCAATACGCTCGCATAAACGGCACTGTCATAGTCACTTGCGAACGATCCGGCAAAATGAACGCCTTGTGATTTCGGAATTTCTTGATCATGCTAAACATGTAGTCCCAACGACCAGCGTTCAATCCGGAGATGTGGTCCTTGAGTTCGTAGAGAATTTCATCCATCTCGAAAGCAGCCAGAATAGTTTCAATCAATACGGTGGCTCGAATTGCTCCTCTGGGAATATTCAGCTCATCTTGAGCAAAATTGAACACATCGTTCCAGAGCCTGGCCTCAAGATAGCCTTCCAGCTTCGGCAAATAAAAATACGGACCGCTGCCGTTAGCTAACAGCAACTGCACATTGTGGAAGAAGAAGAGGCCAAAATCGAACAGGCTCGCCGAAATCGCCTGCCCGTCAACCAGAACATGCTTCTCCACAAGGTGCCAGCCGCGCGGTCTGACTACCATCGTGGCGATCTGATCGTTTAGCTTGTAGTGCTTGCCTTCAGGACTAGTAAAGGACAGCGTGCGTCTCGTCACAGCCATCAGGTAGATTTGTCCTGCGACAACATTGGCCCATGTCGGTGAAAGTGAGTCTTCAATGTCTGCCATGAAGACGTTGGCACCGGAGTTAAAGGCATTGATCATCATCTTTTGCTCAACCGGACCGGTAATCTCGACGCGACGGTCGAGCAAATCAGCCGGACATGGCGCAACTTGCCATAACGCGGACCTCACACCGGAGGTCTCGGGAGGGAAGGTGGGCAGCTTGCCGGCATCGAGCTGTTTCTGACGCTCATGGCGTCTTTTGAGTAACTCAAGTCGAATCGGGTTGAAGGTCCGGTGCAATTTGCCAATGAATTCCAGCGCTTCGACCGTGAGCACTTGGTCGTACTCAGGCACGAGCGTCCCGAGAAGCTCGATATCCTTTACCGCTTTCATCATCAATCACTCCCTCTGCTCGAGCGTACAACTGGAATCGCTCCGCGCTCAAAGACTTAAATATATCAATCGATAAACTGTTTGCGGTCGGATAACCGTCAAAATGAGCGCCGAATGAATATTGACTAACTTTGCCTCTGCCAGCTACTTGAGCGTTATTCAGCTCATGCGCTGACGGCAACTGCCAAGATTAAGCTTAATGTCGACTCAACCGCGAGCCGCTAAAATGGTTATCCGCTGTTTGAGGAGAGGCTGGCATGTCGCTTAATCACTACGTTACGCTCGGAAACTCCGGTCTGCGGGTAAGCCCGCTCTGTCTAGGCACAATGACCTTTGGGCTTGATTGGGGTTGGGGTTCATCGGAGGAAGAATCATTCAGCATCCTGAAGCATTTCATCGATCAGGGCGGCAATTTCATTGATACGGCCAATCTATACACAAAAGGGCATTCGGAGTCGATTATTGGCGACTTCATTACAAGAAAGGGATTCAGAAGAGATCAATTAGTAATCGCCACAAAGTTTTTCGGGTCGCTCTATCAAGGTGATCCCAATGCTGGCGGTGCCAGCAGAAAGTCGATGATGGCAGCGCTCGATGCTTCCCTGCGCCGCCTGAAAACTGACTATGTCGACCTTTATTGGATGCACTGCTGGGATCAATTTACACCGATCGAGGAAACGATGCGTGCGCTCGACGATGTAGTGCGCTCTGGCAAGGTGCGTTACATAGGATTTTCAGATACCCCGGCCTGGAAAACCGCCCAGGCCCAGATGATCGCCAATTTTAAAGGCTGGACTCCGCTGATTGCGCTACAGATCGAGTATTCGATGCTCGAACGAACAGTGGAGGGCGAACTGATGCCGATGGCATTGGAGCTCGGTCTGGGAGTTACACCCTGGTCTCCGCTCAAAGGCGGAGTCCTGACCGGCAAATTCACCCGTGAAACTAGGGGAAAGGTGGAGCCCGGACGTGGCGAATGGGTGTCCACTCATCTGTCTGAAGAGAACTACCAAATTGTTGACGAATTGATAGCCGTCAGCAAAGAGCTCAACACTACACCAGCACGTGTAGCGCTGGCCTGGGTACAGTCAAGACCGGGAGTCGTTTCATCAATCATCGGTGCCAGAACTATGTCTCAATTGGAAGACAACCTTGGTGCGCTCAAGGTAAGACTGACGTCTACCCAAATCGATCGGCTTGACTTGATCTCAAAGCCAAAACTCAACTTTCCGGCCGACTTTATTTCACGCTCAGGACCGTTCTCGTCGGGCGGAACGATCATCAACGGCGAAACCAACTCACTCAATCCCTTGGCGCCTCAAGATGATTCTGAACGGCATGACCGGCCGGTAGTAGCAAGTCGCTAAAAGCCAGAGACTGATACTTAAACATATCAGTCTCTGGACAGGGCACCGCGATTAGCTTTCAGCTGTGAGAGGCAATCACTCAATTAATACCTGAAGTAATCATTGTAGTGACGATAATGTCTCCGCTGATTCCAATTAGGCACTACGCGTTGACTATAGGGTGTGGTTCCTGACCACCAGTTCTGCGAAGCCGCCCATTGCGATGACTGCATTGCAGCCATCTTCTGCTGTTCGGCTGCAATCTGCTGCGCCACCAACTGTTGTTGAATAGCCATATTTTGTGCGTATTGTTGCACCGCCAGCTCATTCAACGCTCTGCTCATGTCGTTCTTTGCATCAGCCGGAGATGCCAGTGATCCCAAGCCCAGCATCGAGGCTCCAAGCAGAATCCCTACTAGCATCTTGTACCGTTTCATGGTTTATACTCCTGTGTCTGCGTCTAACCTGAGCAAACAGACGCGAGCGTCTTGAACAAGTTGCAATACTCACATTAGAATGCCTTAATCCACCTCTCGAATCACAGCCAGGACGACATTTCACAGCTCGAATGTTGAACGGGGAAACAATTCACCGGGTTATGAACACTACCAAAGCGCTCCAAGTTGTGGTTGTCGGTGGAATCGGAACCGATGTTACCGGTCTCGAGCTGGATCGTTTGGTCGGTCCAGGAGAGTTAGAGTTCGGTGGGAATCTCAAGATTGGAGCCGGCGGTAAATCCAGGAATATCGCTCAAATGCTCGCTACTTTGCTTGGACCTGGCAGTGTAGCGATGGTCGGAAAGACATCGCGAGATCCGTTTGGACTATGGAATGTGCCTATCTCCGCCTTGCAGAATGCCGGGGTCAACGTTAACTACGTCAAAATTCTTGAGTTCGCCGAAACAGGAAAGTTTCCTCAGGTCGCGCTCATTGCCGTGGACAAGAATGGTCGCAATCAAATCTATGTGATACCAGGTATCAATAATGACTTTTCGCCGACCGATATTGCTGAAGCTCGTGAAATCTTCGAATCGGTCAAGGCCGCAGGCGGTATTGCGGTGTTATCTCTAGAGCTGCCATTGGCAACAGCAGTAGCGACAGTTGCTTTAGCTGATCAACTAGAATTGCGAGTTCTTTTGGATCCCGGCGGTATCCGCTCCGGGCTGGACTATAGCGCACTCTTCGCATGCCCGATCTATCTCATCAAGCCTAATGAACATGAGGCGCACATGCTAACCGGCATTGAAGTAAAGGACTTAAACTCAGCCAGGAAAGCGGCACATGTTTTCATGGAGAGAGGCGTTCAAAATGTCTTGATTACACTGGGTGCTGACGGTGCGCTCTTTTTCGACCGGACCGGTGATCGACCGATTCCGCTTCCGCTCGTGGAAAGCAACGGCACTCACGACGAGACTGGCTGCGGCGATCAGACTATGGCTACTCTTTGTGCTCGCTTGTTGTGCGGCGACGACCTTTCATTGGCCGTAGAGCGGGCAATTCTAGCTGGCACCATGCAGTTTAACCGGCTCGGCATCGTGCCAGTGTCGGCTGCAGAGTTGGAGCAGCAGTTTGAGTTAATCTGGACTAGCCAAACTTGAAGCTTGCCACGCTGCCTTGTGCGCACGGTACCACTTCCAGCCGGGCGTCGATGCGCTCTTGCAATTCAGGTACATGGGAGATGATGCCAACCAAACGTCCTGATTTCTGAAGATCCCTCAGCGCTCTGATGGCGAAATCCAGAGATTCGGGATCCAAGCTGCCAAATCCTTCATCGATAAACATCGTCTCCAGATGTATTCCACCGGCATACGATTGCACTACGTCGGCCAACCCGAGCGCCAGGCTCAAGGATGCCAAAAAGCTTTCACCACCGGAAAGTGTTGCTGCGGCACGAGTGGTGCCAGTGTATGAATCGAGAACCTCGAGCTCCAGCCCACCAGCCTTACGAAGGTCCGTCGTACCGCAAACCCTCTGCAATCGATATCGCCCTTGGCTCATGATAGTGAGACGTTCGGAAGCTGCTAAGAGCACATCATCAAGCAGCGCTCCCAACACGTATCTTTGAAACGTAAGTTTACGTCCGTTGTTGCCATTTGCCACTTCAGAGATTCTACCGAAGCTCTCGAACTCCTTTTCGAGCGCAAGACTCTCTTGCCTCGACCGCTCAAACTCGCTGACATAGCTGTCCAAATGCTTCAACTTAGCTTCCTGCTCTGCCGCAGTCCGAACCGCCTCCTGGTTGATATTTTTGGCATCGCCTAATGCGGTTTGAATAGCCACCAGATCTGGCACTGCCACCGCGCTGGCCGCTTCTCTAGCCCGGCAAGCTCGTTCTTCGGCAGATCTAAATCCGGAATCGAAATCTTGAATCTCTTGCTCCAGACTCAACAGCTCTGACGAACTCAATTTAGATGTCCGATATCCCTCTTCATCAGCGAACCCCGCCCCAGCCAGCAGCACTTGAAACTCGTTGACAGCGCTTTCAACTGTTGCCAAAAGACCATCCACGAGCTCGGTCGCATTGCGGCGATCAGCTTCACATGAGGCGAAAAGTTGATTCGCTTCACCGGCACCAAGCTGAACGACCTTAAGCTTCAGTTCCAAATCCTTGAGCTTGCCGGACAATTCGTTTTGTCGAGTTCGAAGCGCTACCAAATCTCGCAGCTCCTCCGGAATGATGCTTTCTTTCTCCTTAACTATTCCCGACAATTGAAACCGCCTGGTATTTTCAGCCTCGACAGACTGCTCGAGCAACGCCAACTTCTCTTTCGAGCGAGCGTGAGCCGTCTTTAGTTCGTCGCTCTCCTTATTGAGTGCCTGAGCCTCGGATGCTGCTTCCTGAGACCCGATCACAGCTGCCTTCGTCTCCCTTATCCGCTTCTGCAATAAGGGCAGATCTATGAAAGCATCGTCCCCAAGCGCTTCGGTCAGAGCATGCACCTGCGATTGAAGTTTCACGACTGAACTTTCGTAGTCAAACTTCTTCTTGCTCGCCTCATCTTTGGTAGTTTCTTTCACCACCAGGAGATCTCGATGCCTGTTCAACTCCGACTCAGTCGGCACCTCCACGTAAGACTCGGCTGGCGCCGGATGATCGGCCGAGCCGCATACCGGGCATGGATTGCCCTGAACCAGTTGCATAGCCAGAATCGCTGCTTGCCCAAAAAGCCAGGAACGCTCCAATTGCTCCAATGACTTTCTATCAGTCAATAACTCCGCCTCTTCCTTTTTGAATGCCACCCGTGCAAGCTCAGCCTCGACAGTTGTCTGAGTCAACTCCTGGCACGCTAAATCCAGCGAACGTCTGCTCTGAAAAACCTTCTCAGCAGTCTGGGCCATCTGACGATTGGCTTCCAACATGGACGCGGTCAATTCCAACTTCCGAAACTGCTCGAGTTTCACTTCTAGAGACTTCTCGACCGCTGCGATCGCTGAAGACAGCTTCTCCTTGTCCTCAAACAATGATCTCGACTTCAGTTCGGATGCCTTCAACTCATTGCTTGCCTTCTGAAACTCGTCGACTCGACCGGACAGATCGCCTAACTGCCGTATCGATCGACGCAGCTCTTCTCTTTCCGGCTCACGTCCTTCCTCCTGATTGAGCGCAAGCACAGCGCCGTCTCTCTTGCAATGCGCCTCCTTCAGAGCTGATTCGGCAGACTGCGATTTACTCCGCGCTGCAGCTAGCTCGGTTCGTCTTTGATTCAAAATGTTTTCCGTCGGGATCAAGCGAGCCGCCTCTTGCGCCCCTTTCAATCGCAATCGCCTTTCTTCAAAACCAGCAGCTTGCTGCTTCAACGCCTCAAGCGCACTCTCTGCTAAAGCCAGCTCCTTCCATACCCTCTCTGCTTGAAGCGCGGCAGCTAGTTGTTCTTGACAGGTATCCAGCCGCAATCGAGACATCGACACCGCTGCTTGCGCAGCCTCGAGCTTCGCTGCAACTGCCTTCTGCACTTCCAATAGCTCTTCATAGGTTGCAACGTCGGCTTGCCTAAGAATTACTTCGGACTTAGTGCCGGCCTCGCTCCATTTATCCTTAATCTCCTTCGAAGCCGCTTTGAGCGCCTCTTCTATGCGCCGGTAGATTTCAGTTTTGAAAAGCGCTTCTAAGATCTCCTGACGCTCGACAGACTCAGCCATGAGCAATCGCCGGAACTGTCCCTGGGGAAGAATTACGACCTGCCTGAACTGTCCGCTTTGAAAGTTAAGCAGCTTCTCTATTTCGCTGGTGACTTTGTTCGGTTGGCTGGCCAGCACCTTGCCGTCATAACTCTCATCTAATATTGACTCACGGCGCCACAACGTGCCTTGCGCTTGCTCAACTGTCAGTCCGCCCCCTTTTTTCCGTGGGCGCTCCTGTTGAGGAGAGCGGGCGACTCGGTACACTTCTTGCCCAACTGCAAAATCGAATACTACTTCAGTCCGCACAGAAGCATCTGCATGATGGCTGCGCATGTCCCGGCCGGCTCGCTCATCACCGCTGCTGTCACCATACAACGCAAAGCACATAGCGTCCAGCAAGGATGTCTTTCCGGCACCGGTTCGCCCATGTATCAAGAAGAAATTGCGCTCTTTGAGATCGCGAAAATCAATTACCTGAGTACCGGCGTAAGGACCGAAAGCACTGATTGTGATCTTGATCGGTCTCAAATCAAGCCTCCCGATCCTTGACGCTCATTTTCTCAATTACAGCCCGATAGGCAGATGCTTGCTCGTCTAGAATTTCGTCGCCGGTAACTTCGGTAAAAAAACTTCGAAAGAGATCGAAATCACTTACCTTACGGTGATCGGCTCTGGTTGAAGCAGAGTTGCCGTCAGCGAGAAATTCCGGTCGGCGTAAATGCAAGAGGTTCGGATAGACCTCCCGCAGCTTTCCAATCGGATCTAGAACCGCCCCCTTATCCAACAAGGTAATCTCCAAGTAATCTTCTCGATTGCCAGTACTGCTCATGCCATTGAGGAGAGCACCGATTGTGCCTTGCATTCTGCGTACGTCACGTCGCGGATTCAAACTTATCTCTTCTATCTTGACCTTGCCCAACTTGTCCAGGTCCACAATCTGAATGCGTTTCTTGTGATCTGCTTCCGAGAAAGAATACTTCATGAGCGAACCCGAATACGTAACATTTTCCGCGCCGGCAGTTTGCGGTCTGTGCAAATGACCTAGAGCCACGTAGTTGAATCCGGAGAAAATCCTGGCATCGACCGATCCGCTCCCGCCAACAGACAACGGACGTTCTGACTCGCTCTCTTCACCGCCCGCCACAAATGCATGCGCAATCACTACCGAGCGTGCTTGACCGGGATGTGCCGCATTGACGCGATCTACCATCAACTTCATGCCAGCACAATGATCGACTGCCGAATCATCTTCGAATTTTTCACGAACAACCGCAGGCTCCGCATATGGTATCAAGTAAAAGTTAACCGGACCGTGCTCGTCATTGAGCACCACCGAATTAACCTGCGGCGTCACGGACCCAACCACATGAACTCTGCGTTGAGAAAGCACTCTCGAACCAAAGGCTACTCGCTCTGGGCTGTCATGATTGCCGGCGATCATCAAGACTGGAATTTCGAATCCGACGGCGATGCGTGAAATTACATCGTCTAAGAGTAATACGGCATCAGGCGGTGGAACAGCCCGATCGTATATATCTCCAGCTACTACTACCGCATCTACTTTTGCATCACGCACCAAGCTAACGAATTCATCAAGGATATGCGCCTGATCGCCAGTCAGATGCATGCCATGAAAAAGTCGCCCAAGATGCCAGTCAGATGTGTGAACGAACCGCATTGGTGAATAAAATGATCCGGAATTCCCCACATTATCCGCTACTGACTACCCTCGCGTCCAAACGAAACTGTGCCGCACGGCTGGTATTTGATTAGATTTCAACTGGACTACTGCTTCATGGCAAAAGGGGTGCTCGCAAGAGCACCCCTTCCGTCTTCGGTGGCCGGTTTACCGAACCCTTTCTTACCTTAGTCTCAGCCGATAGTCAGGCATTGACTTGGTTTAGATTAATTTGGATGTTTCCATCTCCAGCTCCACCTCATCCATGTCCTTAGTGTATTCAGGTGAAGTGACACGCCGGTGACAGCTTTGTCGCTAGTTCTTTTGTGCATCCAAAGACTCGTCGACAGCGAAGCGTGAAGGCTCGCAGTAAGCCGACTTCTTGGCTTTCCTGGCAGACTCGAGCACGCGATAAGCTTGAAGCATCTCAGCTCTATACGTCGACTTCGCTTGCTTTCTTACGATCGGAGCCGATTGCTTGGCTTTGACGATCTCTACCTTGTACCGATCTTCAACAGCTGTCTTTCGGGCATCATAGCGGTCTTCAGCCAACTTCAAAGAGTTCTTGTAAACCCCGTCGGCCGCTTCATATTCTCCTTTCGCCCACGGTGCTACATCGGCGATCGCGGCATCAAAGGCGCGATCACAATATTGAGAGACAGCATCATCAATCCCCGCTTCCGCACTTTCATATACGGACTGCGCTTCCGTCAAGGCGGCATCGCGGATCTCCTTTGCGGGATCGGTGGCGAGTTTGAATTCTCTTTCAGCACGCAAGAATGCCTCGCCATAAGCCATCCTCGCTTCGCGGCTGATACCGTTTGGTCGTCCGCTGGCGCTTTTGGTTGATTCGTCACGAGTTTCTTTGGCGAGCTTGATGGCAGCTTCGTAAGCTTCTCTGGCAGGCTTCGTGGCGGACTCGAACGACTCATTAGCCCTTTTCTCAGCCAGCTGCCTGGCCTCCTTGGCTGCCAGCAGCAATGATTCCTTCGCCTGATTGTAAATTCGGTCGAAAGTTGTCGATTCCCGCAACTCCCTTTCCGCTGCAATTCGTTGCCGTGTCTCGCGCAGGACAGTTTCAGCTTGGTCCTTAGCAGCCTGATACTCTTGCAGCGCTTGCCTTTTCTCCGTTTTTGCAGTAGACAGAGCAGTCTCAATATCGGTATTGCGCACCGCAGTTGTCGCCCTTAGGATGTTCTGGAGCTTTTCCGCTGAAAGGCGATTGGAGCGCTGAAACGTGTCAATGTCCGGGCGCATTTCGTCCTGATAGGCCTTAAGCGCCTTCGCATCATGCCTGACTCTGACCCGATCGAGGTTTTCACCTAGCACCACCTGCGATTCACTGTCCCGGTAGCCACCAAAATCGCGCGGCGGCTTGAGCGATTTCAGACCAGCCATTTGCCAACCGGAAACATCGATATCGCTACATTTTGTTCCCAGTGTCACCGTATGGAACATGGACGTGAGATCCTGTCCGGCTTTCCTATAAATAGCCGCAACCATCTCCTTACGACTGCCGAGGATCTTGCCTTCGACGTTATCGAAACATAGCCCGCCATTGTCGGATACCCAGGCCCATGACTGAGCCACGATTTTCCCCTTCCTATCCTCTACGACAAAGAATCCGCTATTGACGGACTCCTGCCCGTAGTAGGCGCAGTCGCTGCCGGCTCCGTCCGGATGCTGACAACAATCAGTATGCTCACCAAGGAAAAGTCCTCGAGGGTCCTTGCGAGAGATAAATCGCCCGCGCAATTCGCCTTCGCTCCAACCTCTATCCAGCGGCAAAGGTGAAGGAACTTCCGCTGAAGCCAGATAGCGACTTTCCAAATAGACATACCGCTCTGGCTCAAGTCCCCAGCGGCTGCACTCAGCTGCGAAGTCTCCGTCGCGAATCTGTCCATATTGCTCGCTTCGAATCCGCCGAACCAGAGAGCCGCAACTGAGCTGTCGCTCCTCCGCAGTCAAAGTGTGCCATCGTCGAGCGGCCAATCTCAGCTCATCTTGCCCACTTTGTGTATGACGCAGCAGCCACTCTGACAAGCCGCGGCCCTGCTCTACCGTACGCAGCGGCAGCCAGTAGGTTGCATCATGATTGTTGTTGCCGGCTGCATTCATCTGTCTCATCCACTGCGGCCAAGCCTTTCCAAACGTTAAAGTTAGCTTGAGCGCAGCTTCGACTGAATCATTAGCCTGAACAAAAGAACGCATCTCTTCTTTGGACGGCAGCGCCGTTTCTCCACCTCTTAAGTACTTCAAAGCCTCCATGAACTCCTTTGGTTTGAATCCGTCCAGCAACCGAAATGGGTTAGCTTTACCACTAGCGGCATCCCGCTCTTGAACCATAACCAAAAGTGTGTGGAGAAGGTCGGCGTGTTGCGCATCGAAGTTCTTCAGAAGCCCAATGTATCCGCGCAAGTCTCCCTTCTCTTCGAACGCGTTGCCAGCACCGCGCCTGCCTGATTTCAAAGACTGCTGTTCCCGCTCCGCTGACTCCGGAAGCCTGGTGTGGCCGGTCAGAGCATCAGATTTGGCCAAAGTCGCTTCCTTCAATTCGGCCGGATGCTCAGTCGACTCAATCCTTTCTTGCGCCAATTCGGCTGCCGTTTTCTCAACCGGCAATGTCGATCTATCTAGACTTTGTCCTGCTTCCTGTGTGCTAACAGCAGTAAGTTCGGTGTTCGAGTCAGCACTTTCAGGCATTCGCTCTGGTGGATGTTCGAGCGGCAAAGGAGCAGGCTCGACGAGGGTGGAATCTTGCACCACTGTCGGTAGCGCAATGTTTTGAGCGGCATCGACCTGGTCATTGGGCTGCCTTTGACCGCTCGGGACAGCAACGCTCTGATCCGAATTGAGCGCTGCAGTCTCTGGCTCGGCTCGAGTCGCGTGGACTTTTGTTGAAGATGACTTCATTAGAGCAAGTCTTTCGGTCAATCCAGACTTAACACGGTCTCTGCTGAGCACACTCACACCTAAATCAACCATCCCTTTCTCTCTGCCACTTGGAACAAATTGCTCGAGCCGCTCTGAAATACGTGAGCCTGCATGCCCTGAAAAGCGATAAGTTAACGGCGACACCATCGCCACCGGCAAGGCTGACAGAGCCGCACTGTCGGCCATATATCCAGGCAATCCTCTCCAGTTCATATTCTTAACAACCTCTGCCGTGCTCAATTCCTCCGGTTTTACTCCCTTCTGAGCTGCCAGCCGCTCGCGCTCGGATTCACCGTAAGAGAAAACAGCAGTGGACCCACCGTAAGTAATTGCACTGATCGTGCTTTCAGAACTATGCAGCAATCGCTTGATCAACTCGGCATCCTTCGTGAATCTGGACAACTGGGTCCTTAAAATCGGAGTTGATGCTCTGCCAATCAAGTTTCCAGCCAGCATCGCAGCGCCACCGATCGTCAAGTTTTGCCAACTGAGTGCATCCTTATCGCCGCGAGACCTTGCAGCCACGGCAAATCCCAGAGTTTGAACGGCGGTATCACTCAAGCAAAAGAATGCCTTTGCGGCCGTGGAAGCATCTTTGATTGCACGCGCACCGATACCGCCGGCAACGAACAATCCTGATTCAAGCGCTCCAGACAACTTGTTGCGCATCACTTGCTCGCGATCGTCTCCAGGTGTCGCCCTGAAAAGTGCCGACAATTCTGCACCACCATACATGGTGGCGAGCGCGCGCAGACCAATCGCAGTTCGTCCGACACTGGCAGCACCGGCTACCCAGGCACCTGCCGGCGCTGCAGCTAGTGTGAGGGCGGCGATATAGGTCGATTCATTAATCTGCTTTTGGATTCGGATGCCTTCAGAGGCTAACTCCACCGCATCCGTGCTCGTGCTTGCCAGTGAGCCAGCCAGCTTTTGCGTTGCCCGTACAAAACCGGATAGCTTCTCACCATCCAGCTTACCTTCGACCAGCCCTTGCGAAAAGGCCCGGTCGAGATCTCCCTTCAGCAACTTAGATTGCGTTTCGAGATTATCCTGCAAACTTTTGATTGAGCTAGAGCGGTTCCCCATACCAAACCAATTCGACTCAGCAATCCAGCTGGTAAGCATCGGAATCTCCCTTAAATACTTACCCTGCGCTTTGGCTGCATCGAGCTCTGAATTAGCAGCCGCTACCAGTAACTGCTTAGCATCAACTAGCCTGCCTCCGTTCGCCTTACCCGACTTACCTGTATCCGGCTCGACTGAAAATAGCCTGTGAATCTCCGGATTGTCTGCGATGGTAAATTGGAACAAAACATTTTTTTGACTGGCCAACGCAACCGGTTTTTCATCATTAAGACGAACGGTATAGTCTGAGCGAAGCTCTCCCACCGGAGCGTTCGTACTCGAGCCGGCTGCCTTGTGACCGAAGGAATAAAGTTGCCCGTTTTCTACATCATAGAGCTTGTCACCGATTCGCAAGGTGCCATTTACTTCAGCCGCCCTTGCCGCTGATGGCGCTTCCGATGGACTCGAGAAAAGACCGTACAAAAGACTCTCTCCTACGGCTTGATTGAGCGCTAGCTCAAAACCAGTTTCACGCATAGAACCCCGTTCGGTCATACCTACCCCTTTAGATCCCTGAGCATCGCCTATCAGCTTGCTATCGTCGTCTTACAACGGTGACATCGCGGTGACAACCGCCGGGCAGATGCACACTAAAAGTGGAGTTTATTCCCGCTCAGCCAGAAGGAGCCGGCGATTCAAGCTGGGCTTGCCGGGAGCGCGTCTGCCAGCCGGCTCCTGCCAGCGACTTGCTCCACCCGCAGCCGCCAAGCTGGCGCGCCAAGAACGATCAGCTGCAAAGGAAACGGTATTGATTCTAAGCCTTCGCCGGCTAAGTTTTGGCTGCTTGAATTTCGGCTACAGGCTGAGCAACAGGCGGATTGACCGGCACACTAAACCAGAAGGTGCTGCCTTTACCATCTTCACTTTCAACTCCGATTCGGCCGCCGTGCTGTTCGACGATCGCCTTGCAAATGGCCAAGCCAAGCCCGGTTCCACCTTTTTGCGTGGCATCGGTGGCGCGCACCTGCCTGAACCTTTCAAAAATAGTCTCGTGATAGGACTTCGGCACACCACAGCCTTGATCTGTGACTCTCACTTCGATGAAGTCACCGGCTGGTTTCGCGGAGATAGTGATATTGCCGTCCACAGGCGAGAATTTAACAGCATTGGAGATCAGGTTTACCAACACTTGAATCAAACGATTGCCGTCAGCATACACCGTACAATCCATCGGATCTGACAACAGGTTAACCTTGTGTTGTTCAGCGAAAACTCTAACCGCCTCAATCGAACGAATTACCACTGGCTCAAGCGGAATATTCTCCGGAATCAACTCCAGCCTTCCCGATTCCAGCTTTTCCATATCAAGCAGATCGTTGATTAGGGAGATCAACCTTGATATGTTCCGCTCTGCCAGCTGAGTACGCTTCTGCCCTTGCTCGGAAAGAGAGCCGTAGGCTCCATGTTGCAGCAATTCGAGAAAACCGCAAACAGAGGTAAGCGGTGTTCTCAGATCGTGACTGACCATCGCCACGAACTGCTGCTTCATCTCCTCGACTTCCTTGAGAGCCTTCACCATTTCATGAAATGACTTATCCAATTGCGCAATTTCGTCAAAACCAGTAAGACGCTCATTAAGCGGCTCATGTTTTACGAGCCGGTTGGTGTTGTCAACAACCAACTCAAGCCGGCGCGTGATACCACGCACAAAGAACAACCCTAAAGCAATTGCAAAGACGATATTCAGCGCGATGCCACCCATCAATAACTGCTTGACGGTCTGCCTGGAACGGGCTTGAGCTGCCGGCATTTCAGCAATGATCTTCTCCTGCTCATTCATCAACTCTCGCAAGTCCGTGAACATGTCGTCCTGGAGCTTGGAGAAAACCGGCTTGACCTTTTGAGCGAGCCCGAGCGCTTCCATCATTCGCCCGCTTTCGGCCAGGGCCATTAGTTTCGTAACGATTCGAACGGCAGAGCTGCTATTTTTGTCAACCCGCTCAACGAGATCGTGGTATCGCGGATCTTCTCTGACGAGCGCAGTAAGGCGCGCCATCTCTTGAGGAATCTTGTCGGCAGCAGTATGAAACCGCGCTGCAGCCGGTGGTCCGCCATCTTTCATCTGGTAATCGGCTGCCGCCGTACCGGCATCATACACGAGCTGAAAGATATGATTGGTAATTCCAACTATCTCTTTGGAATGCCGCTCTTTGGCTGCTTCCTGCTCGGCACGCGTGAGCAACATCGATAACGCGCCGACAAAGAGCAGCTCGAGAGTTAACAATACCCCTACTAATATCAGCCCTTTGTGAGAGAGCTTCAAATTGACCCGCACTAGCTCGCCAACGCCCCCTGGAAGTTCATTTGACAATTCTAGCGCATGTCTTCAAGAGCCGCGGAGCGCTCGAAGGACGTAAGCTCGAGATACAGCTTAGAGTGAAGGATTGATCCGGTATCCAAGTCCATGCACATGCTCGACTACCGAAGGCTGGCCTTCAAGATCGATCTTCTGCCTGAGTCTCTTGAGACAGGTTCGAAAGGATTCCGGGGTTGACTCGGAATCGGAAGGCCAAACACGATTAAGTATGGCCTCGGACGTGAAAGCTTGCCCCTTGTGTCTCATAAAAAATTCCAACAAGGCAAACTCTTTGGGAAGCAGCCGGATCTCCTCTTCGCCTCTTGTCACTCGAAAGATTCCTGGCTCCAAGACCAGATTGCCTGCCTTCAAGACATTATCCGTATATCCGGTCGGACGGCGAAGCAGAGCTCGCACGCGAGCATGCAACTCCCTCATTTCGAATGGTTTCGTGACGTAATCATCAGCCCCGGCATCTAATCCGAATTCCTTTTCCTGAATCGCTCCCTTGCCGGTCAGCATGATTATTGGAGTCGTTCCACCACGATTTCGATACTCCTTGCAAATCTCCACCCCGCTCAGCCCTGGCAATTGCCAATCTAGAATGACAAGGTCGAATTCGAAAAACAGCAATCTTTCTCGTCCTTCGGTCCCGGTATGAACCACCTCAACCAGGTGCTTCTGCAGGGTCAAAGAGTCTTCGATGATTACGGTCAGATCTTTATCGTCCTCAACAAGCAGAATCTTTGCCATTTAAATTGAAATCCGTAAAGCAGTCAGGACTCAAAACGCTCGACAATTGTCCAAGAGGCAAGCTCTCGCCATCGCCTGCATTATTCTAGCCGACGCTTCCCCCTGACAGCTCTCGCTTCTAATCGCTAGACCGCACAAGCGGCTGGAGATTTACCGGTGTCACCCAGATGTCACTGCGGTCCGCCGATACTGCAATCGTCGGGAAGGGATTTGAGGTCAAGACTGATGCCAGTCAAGCAAGTAGATGAAATGAAACCGGTCGTTGCTCTGACTATCAATGAGATCGAAAGCAACCGAACGGATGTCAATTTCGATCAAGTGCACAGCGCCTTGACCGAACTTGGTTTGTTGCTGGAATTGGCAATGGACAAACTAATAAAGGATTCGACAGCCCACTAGGCTAAGAACAGATTCTGTGGGGGCGCAGAAACCGAAACGCCAGTCTATCAAAGTAGACTGGTGAATTCGGCTTTTTGTAGGAGCCAATGTCCTTTTAGTTACGCCGCTGTGAGAGCACGTTCTAGCTCGGCTACGACTAGATCGATCTCCTTCAGCAAGGGATGTTGGCTCGGAAGGATTCTAAGCAACCGGCCCAACATATTTCGAGCTTCACCTTCATGATCGAGCACGGCATGGATCATCGCCAGCTCGTGAATGAACGGCGCAATGGCAAGATTGTCGCGTCCAACGGCTCTCTCTTGGATCATCAAGGCTCTTCGAGCGTATTCGAGAGCAGTTTCGTAGTCACCGCATTCAACGTGTGTGCTGGCCAGTGTTCGAAGTTCTTCTGCACGGTTCATGGCAGACCTCCTATAAAGCGAGACTAAGCCACTGCTTAAAACAGCAGCGTCTCTGTTACCTGACTTCTTAAACCTGCCTCCATCCCTCCGACGATTCGGTGGTGTTGGTCTTTGCACCGGCGGTGATACCGCCTCGCAGAGAGGCAAGAAGGCTATGTTTGATTCGAAGTGGTACGATTCTAAGCCGCCTCTAACCTTTTGCCAAGGCCTCCAATCCTATAGAAGGTTTATCACCATCGCATATATCGGAACGCCTCAATGCCCACCTAGCCAGAGCCAGAAAGATTGGACACCAGCGATCAATTTGGATTAACTCTCAAAGCCGAGCGACATTAAGTGCTCAATGCCCCCGCCAGTCCTTCCTTGTACGCAGTTTGTAGCAAACAAACGACCTGAGCTCCTCAGTTGTCAGGCTCTTTGCTAACGCTTGCCAGAGGACTTTGCGTGACTTATCTCGAAAACCGCGTGCCAGTCCGAAAAAATCCATCAACTCGATCGCTTCTTCGCGCCAGAGTAATTGAGCGAGCGCAAGCGGATCGAGATCCCGATTGCGAATAGCCGGCCAGATTTCATTGGCATACGGCTGGCCGTCCTTTCTGCCGACCGCGATTAATCCCCAACAGGGCGGCACAATCCTGACGGCATGTTCAACGTGCTTTTCGTCGGCTACCAGAGTCATCCGATCGAATACCTTTTTGTAGGCCGCCTGCTGCGCCGGCAAGCGCTCTAAATTGTCGGACTCACTTTTGATCTCATAGCCATGCAGGCTATCATTGATCACCGCCACGTCCACCCTCACCAGTCCACGCAGCAACACCAGCTCGTCCACCATTCTGGAGTCCGGGTGTTCGCTCTTGATCTTCTTAAGTTCCGTGCGATACAAGAGATTTCGGACGTCGGATTCTTTCATGGCTGTGGTGGCTCATCTGGTGGCACACTCATTCTAACTGAATCTGCCGAATGGCAAAAGTAGTCCGTGCACTGCACTCCGTTGTCAGGGCATTGGCAAGAACTTAACCGACTGCTGTTTCAAGGAGGTACAAACCTAATACAATTGCGGTAGAAATTTCGCGTACCTTGACTGCTGAAGGGATTGGTTTGTGAAGAAACTAAAGTGGGGAGTGCTGGGTTGCTCATCCTTTGCATTCCGGCGCGCTATTCCGGCATTGTTACAGGCGGAGTTGTCCGACCTCGTCGCTGTAGCCAGCAGAACTCCGGACAAAGCCGAGTCATTCCGCTCTACCTTTGGTATCAAACGCGCGTACGGAACTTATGACGAACTCCTAAGCGATCCCGAGATTGAGGCGATTCATATCACCACAGTCAACGGACTGCACGCCGACTGGATGGTGAAGGCGCTGGAGAACGGCAAGCACATATTGTGCGAAAAACCATTTACCGTAAATCTGTCACAAGCCGAGCGAGTCTACGCCTTAGCGAGCGCTTCCAAACTGCAGGTTATGGAGGCATTCGTCTGGCGCCACCATCCGCAACATAACTCTGCCATGCAGGCGATCGAGCAAGGAGCAATCGGCGAGGTACGCTTGGTACGACCGGCATTTACATTTCTACTCAAAGATCCAAGTATTCGCTGCGACCCGGTTCTCGGTGGCGGCAGCGTACTAGATGCGGGTTGCTACCCAATCAGTTCAGCCCGTTACTATTTCCGCGCTGAGCCCACTACTGTTAACACCCGAGGCTTCATTCACCCCGAGTACAAGGTAGACATGAACGTCGCAGGTATGCTGGAATTCAGCGACGGCGTAGCACTTATAGACTGTGGATTCGATTCACCGTTTCGAACAGACTTGGAGATCGTCGGAACTAAAGGGCGAATTTACTTTCCAAAAGCATGGCAGCCTCCGGAGAGAGCCACCATCTTTATAAATGAAGAAGCAGTCGTGCTGCCTCCTTGCAATCAATATGTACTCCAGGTCGAGCAGTTCTCGCAATGCGTGCTCAATCAGTCGCCGGTCGGACACGGCATTGAGGATGCCTACAAGCAGATGAAAACAATCGCCGCAGTTCTAAGGTCAATTGAAAGTGGCAAGCCGGAGGCCGTCTAATCAACCAACAGCGCAGCGGGCGATGCATGGCATCGCCCACAGAACACCATAAATATGCAGCTTGACGCTCGAGAGGAAATCTACTTGAGCTAATTCGCCAGCATTCCATCGCGATAAACTTCCTTGCCTGCGAAGAGCGTCAGTAGGACTTTTGTCGTATGAATCTGTTTGGGCAGAATCGAAAACAGATTCCTGTCCAATACTGTCAAGTCGGCAGACTTGCCGACCTCAATCGAGCCGGTCTCTCGCTCCAGTCGATTGGCATAAGCGGCATTAATCGTATAGGCCGCCAGAACTACCGGCAAGTCCACTTTCTCGGCTGAATTCCAGGACGAGCTCTTGGTATCGCCAGGGTTTCGATGCGTAATTGCAACTTCAATCGCGTCGAGCGGATTTAAGCTGGTGACTGGCCAATCGCTGCCGCAGACAATCATTGCGCCGGTTCGGTAGATGGAGGCAAACGGGTATTGCAGTCTTGCCCGGGCCGGACCTAGAACCGGCTCGGTCAACCGCATCATGTATTCGTCACTTTGCATCCAAAACGGTTGGAAGTTCGCAATGACGTTTAGCTTTCTGAAGCGTTGCCGATCGGCCGGATCGATCACTTGCAGGTGGGCAATCTCATGGCGGGAGTCTCGACGACCATTCGCATTACTTGCTAATTCAAGCGAATCCAAAGCTACCTTGACGGCTCGGTCACCGATCGCATGGATGTGAATTTGGAACCCTTCTTTGTCGAGCGCCTTAGTCAAGAGTGCGAAGTTATCCGGTTCGAAATTGAGCGTTCCGCTCTGGCCGTGGCCGCCTACATATGGATGCAACATCGCCGCAGTATGCGCCTCAATTACTCCGTCCGCAAACATTTTTGCCGAGCTCGCCCGAACATTTTTTGTAGTGGCCTCCGAGCGAAGTTTGACCAGATCCACAACCTGCTTCTCGCCCTTGGACGGATCGACCAAGAGGCATGCCACTACTTTCAGTGTCAACTCGCCCTGCCGATCCAATTGCTGGTACGTCTCCAGCTCCCGGCGAGAGACACAAGCATCTTGAACGGCTGTGATTCCTAGCCGATTCAAGGTGGACTGAACACTCTTCAACGCTGCCAGGCGCTTCTCCAGCGAAGGCTTGGGTACATGCCTGCCGACTAATTCGCAGGCACTCTCACGCAGGGTGCCGGTCGGTTCGCCGCTCTTCGAGTCCTTCTCAATTCGTCCGTGCGGTGGGTTGACACTGTCTTTCGTAAGACCGGCCAGCTTTAGCGCCGAACTATTGACCCAGCAAGAATGACCATCTTCCGACTCCAGATAGACCGGCTTATCCTTTACTATTTTGTCGAGATCCGCCTTGTTTGGGTTCGCATTCGGGAAGACTGGCAGCTTCCACCCGCCGCCGATTATCCATTCCTTTCGAGAATTCTCGCTGACATATTTTTCGATCGCCTTGAGTATGGCTGCTCTAGTCGAAAAGGCACTGAGATCGAGCTCCAATCTCTCTATGCCGCCGGTAACAGGATGAACATGACAATCCTGAAAGGAAGGCAAAACCATTTTGCCGTTCAGCTCAATTACCTTGCTATGCCAGTCTTGATAATCCTTGACGCCTTCGTTCGATCCAACATAGACAATCTTGCCGTCAGCCACAGCCACAGCCTCTGCCCATCGGCGTGACGCGTCCATGGTATAAATGGCGCCGCTGGAAAGTATAAGATCGGCCTTCATTTTTTCGCCTGCGGCCGCACATGGCAAAATCTGAGCGCAGAAGCAAAGCAGGCTGGCTACATAGTAAATAGACTTCGACTTCATGATCATTCAAACCGCCCGTTTATTTACACTGGACCGTCCAAGCAACGAAACAATAGCATGAGCCTAAAAACAGCCTGGTGGACCACTGCCGAAAGAAGCGACCGAAGTTGTCTCGTCCCGTGGTTTATTAATCGATTCACGTTGCAAAGAGTAGATGCAATCGTTAAACTCAAGTCTGAGCAAGGTTCGGCTACTATGTGCGGTCCAAATGAACGCGAACAGCCTTTCTGACTGCCAGCCGAGGCATGCTGTGAATCCTGTGCTCTCCGGGCGCCCGGCCGGGCACCGGTACAAATTGGACGATGGCGTAAGGGGCTTCTGACGGATGTTGTTGAGCATGTTCGGCGAACGAGTTGGACCAGCTGACAATCTGCACTTCAACGAATTGGCTATGCCGATTCTGATCTTTCAAGTGATCGAAGGGCTGCGCCGCGGCTTGTCACGATTTATGGGACAGAGCCGGGTGGCGCTTCTATTGTCCAATCAAGAAGACGCCCCTGTCTTTATATTTGACCCGCATGGGCTGCTATCCACTTACAAAACCGACTTGAAACACTTTTATCTTGACTCGCATGAATGGCGCAAACACCCGCCGTTCTCAGCGGGAGCCGGTTCGGCATACAATTGCACCGGGCCTGCCTTGCCCGGCTTGATCTCATGCGGCCGGCAGTCATCGGCAGTGTCTTATCAAATGTGGTTTGCGGCAGCGCACCCGGCGCTCTGCTCAGACGGGCCGATTGAGGAATGGCTGGCGAAAGCCTCCTGGATTCTCGCTCACGAGCTGGCGGTCGGCACCAGCCTGTTCACCAGCTCGGCGACGCACACGCTCGAGTCGTATGGACGCTACGCCATTTCAGATTACCTCCTTTTCCAACTGCGCAAAATTCTGCGCGCCGAACCTGGATTTCGCCCGGAAGACATCTTGAGCTCAATTGCTTCGATTTCGACCACCTACGAAGAAGGCAAGCTTCCGACCGGCTCCTTAGTCTATGTCAGCAGCAAAACTCTGGCATCGCTTGATGCAATCGTCCGTTTCCCTGACGGTACCGGTCCATCGATCAAAGAACACAAACATGCCAGAAAACTTTTAACGATGGTGGAAAGGACAGATCGTTATCTAATCTCGGACGGGCAAACCGTACTCGGGATCGGCTCTGGCCCCATTCCAGAAAGTGCCGTAGCTGCGCACTTTCGGCATGGTCATGGCGAAGTCTCACTGGGACAGAAACCGATCTGCACCTTTAATGAAGGTGAGTTTTCGGGTCTTGGCCGGATGCCTCAGCTGCAAGAGCTTCAGGCTTCCATCTCACGAAAGTTAGCTGATCCCGCCTCCGGCTCTCAGTTGCTGCATGGCATCGCCAATCTAGTGCAGGTAGCCCAGGACCTCGGGCATGGCTGCACTGTCGTAGTAGATTTTGGTAACCCGATGCGATCCATACCGGGGCAGACGCTTGAGCATCCTTTGTTGCTATCAGAGAATCTCGACCTGGTTGAAGGAATGTCCAAGATCGATGGTGCACTGCACCTCGATGCCTCCGGTAGGCTCCATGCCTTCGCCTGTTTGCTCGACGGCAAGGCGGTCGAAGGTGAAGATCGCGCCAGAGGAGCACGCTATAATTCCGCCCTGCGCTTCACCGCCGACTGTGAGCAATCACTTGCTGTCGTCGTATCGGCTGACGGCCCGGTGGCAATTCTGCAAGGCGGCAAACAGATCAATCTGCCGCCGGTCTGGTCTGCGAAAGACAGTGTCTACATGGAACCGCCCACTCTCGACTCCTGGCTCGGCAGCAAGTAAGGCGCGATCGGCCGGCTTTCAATCCACTATAGTTCTACATCTACATGTTGTTTCAGGTGACAGTGGGCAAATATGATGAATCAAATTCGAGTAGCCATTATTGGCGCAGGCGGTTACACCGGACAGGAATTGAATCGCCTGCTCGCCCAGCATCCAGTCGTTCGCCTCGAAGCTCTGCTTTCTCACACTTACGCCGGCAGGTCATTCATCTTTGGATGTCCCGAAACGACCGGTCTTACACAATCGGCTGCTTCTCCATAGTTCTCCAATTGTGAACGATATTCAAAACTACTCGTTGACAAATACGCAAGCCCGCATTAGTTTAGTTATCCTGTATCGATTCGTTCCGCCAGAGTTTTCAAACGATGGTTATTCTCAACCCACTCAGCACTCAACAACCTCGCCGCCGCCGCGTTCGTCACCCTGCGAACTCGGGGCCATTATGGCTTAGCTGATACGAATCCCAAAAGTCGTCACAGTCCCCCCGAGCTCAGCAGACTCGGGGGCTTTTCATTTTGCATAGTGAGGCAGTAGCAATGACAAACGATACTCAATTCATCGAAGGCGGTATGACACTCTAATTTCAAATGGTCCGATCATCAAAGCCTCATAGGCATGCCCTTAAATTCCGGAGCAAACAAAATGAACAGCCCTCTTCTCAACCGATCTACTCAGACCATCAATTCACAGCGGATGGCACCGCCAACCGGTCGCTCGCCATTGTTGCCGATCCTCACCCAGGACAGCCTGCGTGGTCGAGACATACTGGGGATTGAGGATTTATCCGCTCAAGAATTGGAGATCATACTTGGTGTCGCCTTTTTGCTAAAGCAGCACAAGTTCGATGATACGCAAACGCTGTTCGCCCGGGGTCAATCGTTAGCGATGCTCTTCGAAAAGCCCTCACTGAGAACGCGGGTCACCTTCGAAGCCGGCATGATTCAGCTTGGTGGCAGCGCCATCAATCTCGAAGGAAAACTGGGCGAGCGTGAATCCGTAGCCGATGTCGCGAGGAATCTCGACCGGTGGCTCGATGGCATTATGGCCAGGGTCTTTCAACATGCAACCTTGTTAGAACTGGCACAACACGCAAAGATTCCCATCATCAATGGCTTGAGCGATCTCGAGCATCCTTGCCAGGCGCTGGCGGATTTCCTGACAATTAAAGAGGCCAAAGGACAATTCAAGAAGTTGAAAGTCGCCTTCATCGGCGACGGCAACAACGTCGCTAACTCGCTGGCTCTGATGGCCGCAAAGCTTGGGGTAGACTTCACCATCGCCTGTCCAAAAGGTTACGAGCCGAACCAGGAGCTCTGGCAGAAGGCTCTCTCTTTCGCCAATGTAACCGATTCATCGCTTGTCATTACGCACAGTCCAACCGAAGCCGCAACGGCAGCCGACGCGGTTTATACTGACACCTGGGTCTCGATGGGTCAGGAAGAAGAGAGCGACAGGCGCAAGCTCGAGTTCCAAAAATACCAGGTAAACTCCGCCTTAATGTCCCATAGCAAGCCGGACGCTATCGTAATGCATTGCCTCCCGGCACATCGTGGAGAGGAGATTACCGACGAGATCATCGATGGTAATCAATCGGTCGTATTCGATCAAGCCGAGAATCGGCTGCACGTGCAGAAGGCACTCTTATCCTTGATTCTATAAAACTCAATCTCACCAGGGAGAACTGAAATGAAAAAGATATTGCTGGCATACAGCGGAGGGCTGGACACCTCTTGCATGCTTCAGTGGCTGAAAGACAAGTATGCTGTTCCAATCGTTGCCTATTGTGCCGACGTCGGACAAAACGAAGACCTGAAGCTGGTCGAGCAAAAGGCACTGGCTGCCGGCGTCGAGAAATGCATCATCGAGGATTTGAAAGACAGCTTCGTAAAAGACTACATCTTTCCGGCAGTGAAGGCTAACGCTCTCTATGAGGGTATCTACCTCATGGGCACTGCCTTGGCACGGCCCTGTATAGCCAGCGGGATGGTCACGGCGGCTCTTAAAGAAGGCTGCGATACGATTGTCCACGGAGCCACCGGAAAGGGAAACGATCAAGTACGCTTCGAGCTCGCTGTCAAAGCTCTCGCTCCCGAGCTATCAGTTGTCGCCCCATGGCGAAACTGGGAGTTCGACAGCCGGACTGCGTTGATTGACTATGCCGAGAAGAACGGCATTCCGGTCGGTGCAACCAAAGAAAAACCATATTCGATGGATGCCAACATTATGCACATTAGCTACGAGGGCGGCATCTTAGAGGACCCCTGGCTGGAAGCGCCTCAAGATATGTTTACTTGGACAAAGAGCCCGGAAAGCGCACCGGACACTGCTGAATACGTGGTGGTTGACTTTGCCGCCGGTGAGCCGGTTGCACTCAACGGAAAGAAGCTAAACCCAGTAGATCTTCTGACAGAGCTCAATCAGATCGCCGCCGGTCATGGCGTAGGCCGGGTCGACTGCGTGGAAAATAGATACATTGGCATCAAGTCCAGGGGCGTCTATGAAACTCCGGGCGTGACGGTTCTGATGGCTGCCCATCGAGCAGTCGAATCAATCACCATCGACAAAGAAGTAGCGCATTTGAAGGACAGCGTCGGACAGCAACTTTCATTGCTGATCTACAACGGATACTGGTTCGCGCCGGAGCGACAGCTGCTTCAAAACTTGATCGACCAGTCGCAGCTGAGCGTCACGGGCAGCGTCAAGGTCAAGTTATTCAAAGGCTGCGCCTCGGTTGTGGGCAGAAAGGCGCCGAATTCACTTTATGACGAGAAGGTTTCCAGCTTTGAAAGCATGAATGAATTTCTTCCGTCCGATGCCGGTGGTTTCATTAACATCTCCGGACTACGACTTACTGCATGGAGCAAAAACAATGCCAGTCTTAAGAAAAGCCTACTCCCAAGCGCTTGACCCGCTTGTTGCAAATTTCATTACCTCGATTAAGGAGGATAGCGAACTGGTCGCAGCAGATCTCGCCGGCAGTCTCGCGCATTGCAGAATGCTTGAAGCAAGAGCGCTGATTACACATGAGCAAGCAGCAAATATTGCCGGCGGACTCAAACAGTTATCAGAGCTGGTTGCCAATGGCAGCCTTGAGTTGTCAGCCGAATTTGAAGACGTACACATGAACGTTGAAAAACAGCTCGAAAAGCTAATCGGCGAAGATGCGCTCAGACTGCACACGGCGCGCAGCCGCAACGACCAGGTAGCGCTAGACTTTCGACTCTACGTGACGGCCTGCATCGATACAATTTGCGGCTTGATCCGAGCACTTCAAAATGCACTCTTGAACAAAGCTGCTCAGTATCCTGAAACCGTCATGCCAG
Organism: Candidatus Obscuribacterales bacterium; assembly: GCA_020050835.1. GTDB lineage: Bacteria > Cyanobacteriota > Vampirovibrionia > Obscuribacterales > Obscuribacteraceae > JAGVKB01. The sequence continues at coordinate 63,600 of JAGVKB010000127.1, forward strand.
GCTACACTCATCTACAGAGGGCTCAACCGGTACTTTTCTCACATGCGCTGCTGGCGTTTTTCCAGATGCTCGACCGTGATTTCGAGCGCTTTCAGCATGCTCGGCTGACAACCAGCGTCAATCCGCTTGGAGCTGGGGCGCAAGCCGGATCAGCGCTGGACATCGATCCGTCTCTTGTCACTTCCTGGTTGAAAATGGCTTCGACTTTCAAGAATTCAATTGATGCCGTAACGGACAGAGACTTTGCGGCAGATTTCTTGATGGCGGCATCGCTCTGTTCGACTCACCTCTCCCAATTGAGTGAGACGCTGATTGTCTGGAACACCAGCGAATTTGGTTTCATCAAGTTCGCCGACAGTTGCACCACATCATCGAGCCTGATGCCGCAGAAAAAGAATCCCGATCCGGTAGAAATTGTCCGAGGTAAAGCCGGTTCAACCACAGGCGAGCTCGTCAATTTATTGATGACATTGAAAGGGCTACCGCTCGGATACAACCGCGACTTGCAGGAGACAAAACCACCCGTAATTCGAGCATTCAAGTCGCTGTCAGAATGCCTGCAGGTAATGGCTGTGGTTACTGAGGCGATCCAGGTTCAACAAGCCCGCATGAGAGAGGTTGCCAGCGATCCCGAACTGATGGCGACCGATCTCGTCGAGTATCTCGTTGTCAAAGGAGTACCATTCCGCTTAGCTCATGAAGCGATTGCGCAAGCGGTTAGACAGGCTCGCGAAAGCGGAACCGCCCTTTCGGAGTTGACCTTGGCAGAGCTGCGCGCGCATTCATCCCTATTCGAAGATGATGTGTACGACTTGTTTGACCCGGTGCGATCAGCCGCCGCCAAGACTTCACCAGGCGGCACTGCTAATGCAGACAAACAAGTGCAAATCGCACTAGAATCCTCAGACCGGCTGTAGAAATCCATTCAGGTTCTCATAACGTTGCCGTTTACTTGATGCAGCTAAGATAACTTGCCGCCCGCGCCCAGCTGACATCTGGCACTTGCTGTGTCAAGCAGCAATTTTAGCTCGGTAATTGCTGCGTTACCTCCAAGCATGTCTTAGATTCACTTCGCCACTACTGGTGATGAACCACACATTTACCGATGCGGTCGAAAGTGTACTCCACCTGCACTTCGAAGCTAGTTTCGGGCGGCAGGGGTGGGAATGGCGCTGACTTGGAGACAGCACGCAAGGCGGCTTGATCGATCGGCATCGACTCAGAAGTATGAAGCATCTCCAGATGCGAAATGCTGCCATCCTTGTCGATTGTAAAAACCACTACCGGCGGGCCTACACCTTCGCCATAGGGGGCGGTCCAGTGCTCCTTTATTCTGCGCTCCAGTTCCTTTTGATACTCCACAAAGGCAGTCGACTCCGGCTGTTTCTCTTCCTGAAGCCAAGCACAATAGCTGTTGTTACGCGACGACGGATCGTTAATCCAGCCATCGACATTCTGCACGAACTGATCGACCTGATCCGCCAAACTATTGTTGCCAATTTTACGGAGGTTGTCGCGATACTCTTCTGCATAATGACCGAGCCGCCAGGCATCCAATTGAGCCATATGTGCGTAAACCGTCACTTGGCGCTTAAAATATGGGTCGGCTTGAACGAACTTGTTCTGCTCCTCCAAGTCCAATGCAAGGTCTCCCATACAAAGTACCGCCTCCATACTCTTTGGACCAGCGCTTAATTGCGCCGCTTCCAGAGCCATTTTGTGCAGTTTCTCGGCATGTTTGAAATCTTTCTTGTCCCGGTACTCATCACCGGTAAGCATGTATTGCGTACTCAAGCCAGACATTGCAAGCATCTCGTCAACATCTTGATCGAAAAATCTCGAGTGAGGAACCGAGGCGATCTGATTGGCACCGGTCGCAGCAACAGGCTGATCGCTATCTTCATTTACTATTCCCTGCCGGCCTGCCGCGGTCGACCCAATCCCGACTGTGGCGGAAGCTGCTTCAGCCGGCATCGAAGCGACCACGAGATCTCTTTCGGCGTTTCGAATCTCGGCAATCTGTTTCTCAGCCTTTTCAGCATCAGCAACGCGATTGATCTTCCGCAACATCGGCGCATAATTCTCGAGAATCATCGCTGAATATTTATTTTGCGGGCCGAGTGCATTGCTGACCACTTTCAGCGCCTTTTGATAATTCTGCTCGGCTTCTGCATATTTGTTCTGCAAGCTCAGCAGGACAGCTAGATTGTTGACACTTTGAGCGTAAGCCAAATGGTCCGGGCCCATGGTCTTCTCTCTCAGACTAAGAACTTGCCTGCAGTAAGGCTCCGCGGCCGGCCAGTTCTTTTGATCTTCGTAGAGTCTTTCCATCGCCAGCAAGGTTTTATCCAGCCTCGGGTCCTTTTGACCGAACTTCTTGGCCTCGGCCAATGCCTTTTCATAAAGTTGTTGCGCCTGAACAGTTTGCTTGGAATTTGCTGCGCGCGACGCATCACTCATTATCTTATCCCAACTAGGTTCCTGCGCGTAGCAACTGCCTGCGAGCAACATGGCGGCGCCGATATGCACGCCGATCAGCCTTGGCTTCATCTCTCCTTCACCCCGTACTGGCACATTCGTTCTGTTCATACCCGGATAGACCTATACCTATTCAAGTTACAGCTGGAAGTTACTGTCAGGATCAAGCGCGGGCGAGATCGTTTAATCTGTATTGAACTTAGGCGCCAGCGGGTATAAGAGATCTCTGGATCGGACCCGCCAGGGTAGGCGCTGATGAAAGTTTGTTGGTTCAAGAGCATCTCCAGAATCACGCTTTGTCTCTTGTTGGTACTTGGTTTGGTTCCGATGCCCACAAGCGGGGCGGGATCTGTAACCAACCGTCCGATAAAGGATAAATGGGCGCTCATTGTCGGTATCAGCGAGTTTCAGGACCCGAGACACAATCTTCATTACGCGGCAAAGGACGCCCGGGACTTCCGCAACTATCTCGTCAAGGAAGCTCGGTTCGCGCCCAGCCACGTAAAACTGCTAACCGACAGCGACGCCACCCGGGTAAATATACTCGAAGAGTTGGGAGACCGCTGGCTGCCCCGTGTAGTTGGTCCCGATGACCTGGTGGTGCTGTACATCTCCAGTCACGGCAGTCCACCGGATGCTGATGTCGTCGGAGTCAATTATGTAATCGCCCACGACACCGACCTGCGATCGCTATACGCGACCGGAATCGCCACTCAAGAGATCATTCGGATGATTCGAATGAGAATCAAGTCGGACAGAATCGTGGTCGTCCTTGATGCCTGCTTTAGCGGCGCAGCGACCGACCCGGATCCGACCGGAGCGTATAAGCAACGCAGCCTCGATGTCGACGAGTTCGTGCATGGAACGAATCAGCTCGTAATCTGCTCCAGCCAACCCGATGAGACGTCAGCCGAATCCTCGGCGCTTAACAACGGCGTCTTTACCCACTACCTGATTGAAGGTCTTCGCCAGCACGGTCTAGACACGAAGCTAGCCGATGCCTTCAGCTACTGTCGAGACAAAGTACAGGAGTATGCTCAGAGAATTCACAGAACCCAGACTCCTGTCATGAAGAGCAAATGGGAAGGCAGCGGCTTAATACTGGCTGCTCTGCCAGGCGATCCACGCTCGGGCTCCACCGACGAATCTCCTCAAGTCGCTACCACACCGCAACCAACAGTTGCCGCTTCGCCTCCACCTCTGGTTATCGCTAGCGCCGTGCCACCAACCTCGGCTGTCCTAATGCAGTCTTCAACTACTCAGTCTGACAGCGCCGGCAGCGAAACTCCAGCAGCCAACGTGCAATGGGGAACGAATCAAAAGGCTGGAGACAAGGCCGAAAAGGCTGGGAAGTTGGGAGAGGCAGAGCAACATTACAGACTGGCAGTAGCAGTGGCTGAGAAGTTCGGAAATGATGACATTCGATTGGCCGGCAGCCTCAACAGCCTGGCGCTGCTGTTGAATCAAACCCTTAGAAGCAAGGAGGCCGAAAAGCTAGCTAATCGCGCCCTGGAAATTTACCAGACTGCACTCGGTCCACAACATCGATACGTAGCAAGCGTTCTCACTAATCTCGGACAGATCAAAGAGACTGAAGGTGACCTGAAATCCGTTGAACGCCTTTATGGCCAAGCGCTGGCAATTATGCAAGAGAAGCTTGGTCCAGAAGATCCACATATGGCAAATACCCTCGGGCGACTCGCCGAGCTCGACATGAAGGAAGGCAAGTACAACGACGCCGAACGAAGAATGAAGCGCGCCTTGCAGATCAAAGAGAAATCCTACGGACTGCAGAGCAAGCAGGTCGCCGTGCAATTGAACAGCCTTGGATTGCTCGCCGAAGCCAGGCATCGCTATGAAGATGCCGAAGCTCAATACAAGCATGCACTGAGCATCATGGAGCAAGTATTACCGGGCAATTCAACCGACCTGGCAGTAACTATGAACAATTTAGGACGAGTAGAGGCAACTCTCGGTCACTATGAAAAAGCCGAGTCATTAATTGCGCGCGCAGTAGAGATTCAGTCAGAAAAGCGAACTTCGCAGTATCCGATTTCGTTGTATCAACTGGCAGACGTGTATACCGCTTTAGGGAAATTCGAGCATGCACAAAGGATGTATCAAGAGGCGCTCAAAGTAACGCAGGAGACTTTTGGATATCAACATCCTGTCGTCGCCGTTATTCTGCACAGCATTGGTGTCATGTATTACAAACAAAAACGTTACGCTGAAGCGGAAGACTATCTGCAACGCTCGCTTGTACTGAAGGAAAGACTCTATCCTCCACAGCACCAGGAGATTGCAGCCACGTGCGTAGCTCTAGCCAACGCATATCGTGACGACCACAAGTATGACAAAGCAGACCCTCTCTATCGCGAAGCGCTGGCAATTTACACGAAAGTGCTGGGTCCAAAGTCCTGGGACGTCTATTACACGGCCAAAAAGTATTGGAAGATGCTGGAGAACTGCAGCCGAACAGACGATGCAGCAAAAATGAAAGCGATGTGGACGGCTCTCGAGCCGCAATTCGCCAAATAGGGGGTTAACCTATTAGCTTGCAAGCTGGTACGAGATCAATGGGGTAGCGGATGAGACTCGAGCAACTGGTGCCTATCCTTCCGAGAGTGGCTTTACTACCGATTGTTAGTGCATTTGCTGTTGCAATGCTCACAAGCGCCTGCTCCCATGACAAGTTGCCGGATGTGCCGGCGCAAGAGTTAGACAGTCGAGTTAATCAGTCCGTCGAACCGAGGCTCAAGAAGCTCCACTGCCCAGGCTACGCGCTCACGGTGATTCAGGACGGCAAAGTTTTGCTCCAGCAATGTTACGGCTATGCCGATTTAGAGAAACACAAGCCGGTCACAGCCCACACTGTATTCGGCTTGTCGGCAGTCACAAAGACATTTACAGCTGCAGCGATCCTGCTTTTGGCGGATCAGCAGAAACTGCAATTGAGCGATACTTTGGATCATTATCTCAGCAACCTGCCGCCAACCTGGCAGAAGATTTCCATCCGGCAACTAGCGACAATGACGGCTGGAATTCCGCAAGACTCGGATAATAAACTGCCCTGGACCGATCAGATGAAAGTGCTTGCCGGCATGCCGCTTGAATTCACCCCGGGTACTAAATACGTGTATTCGGAGCCATCTTATCGACTGCTCGGTATGGTGATCGAGAAGGTCACCAAGATGCCATATCTGACTTACATAAAACAAACCTTCCTCGATCCGCTCGCCATGACACACACCGGCACCACCGAATCACTCGCCACCACCGGTCTGGTATCAACCTCTTACATTTTCGATCAAGAGCACCAGCAGATAAAAGTCACCGAGCACAAGCCGCCAGCTCGGACTTTTGCTGCCGGCATGCTGGCAAGCGATTCGGACGACATCGCCAAATACGCGCAGGCGCTGCTCGCCGGCAAGATGCTTTCAGCCAAAGCATATCGCGCCATGTGGTACGACCGCCCCGAGCTTCCCGATGGCAGCATCGCACCTTGGGCGTTCGGATGGGGCACGAGAGTCGACGATTACTATGGCGGCCAGCGCTATGTCGCGATGAGAGGCGGGCATCCCGGCGCCTCGTCTTCAATCTTGATAGTTCCCAACTCGAAGCTAATCGTAATCGGCATGTCTAACTTGCACGACCAGGAGATCTATCACATCCCGCGAGTGGTGGCACGCACGATCCTCGGTTTTGAAGAGAAGCTCAAGCAGCAACAGGACGGGCAGCTCGATCAGATTCAATGAGCACTTGGTCTGATTCCGCAGTACATCCTTTCATGCTGGCCGGAATTCGAGTTCTCGACGGTACAGGTTTCGCTAATCTGCCTGTGTGACACAGAACGAGACCAGTCAGGTTTCTTGAACAAGTCGTTATGGCAGAAGACCCCCAGTGCCACCATCGAGTCCTGCATTACTCCGGTTGAATTGTGATAAGTAGCTTCGAGCTCGTACTGTTTGCCCTGTTTGATTTTGATTCCCTTGGGCGAGAGGATATCATCTATATGCGTTATCTCAAGTCCATTGCTCGTGCTGGTCAGAATCGCCGTCGTGAAGATTGTCCGGCGCTTGCCACCATCGCACATAATGAGGGAAGATTTGGTGCACAACGGGTGGACATGGGACCAGACCGCATGAATTTTGCGATCTCTAGACGAGAAGCCGGAATTCTTACCTTCATAGACCGGCGATTCGTAAGTAGTGGTACCAGGAGGAACAGCCCAATGACCGTTCAACATTCTTCCGTGTGAATCTTTGTAGTCCGTCCCTTTCACCATGTTGTCGGCGCTCTCACCGCTGGACTGACCGAGGCAATCAGCAGCCGATGCATCATGAGCCTCGGTTTTGCCCTTGTCGGTTACGACCGCAATATAAGGATTAAACCAGAGCAAAGCCTTAATCGGTTTCACCAGGTCTGAATCCTTGATGAATTCCAGGGTGCACAACTGCTTCACTCGGCGATGCTCAGCGGTCGTCCGATTAGCGGCCTGAAATACGAATTTCCACATCTCATCGCTGGCTATCGGCACTGCAAATCCGGGAGGGAAATGAAAGTCAGTCTGCCCCTGGGTCAAGGTAATCAGCCGTGAACTGCTGTAAACATCCGTCTTTTCGAATGCTTCGCGGCGCAACTTGTAATCGGCATCAATGTTCAGGTGGCAAATGAACTCCGCGGTCGGAAGCTTATTGCCATTTTCATCGAGCACTTCCAGCTTCAAGCCTTTAAACCAGTAAAGCTCTCTGGCTTTGGCAGCGGTATCAATCAGACCGAGCGGCTTTCCGCTAGTACTGTCTGTTTGAGCAGGCTTGGCGCCGGTTGAACTTTTAGTCGATACTCCGGCAGCCGGCTTGCTCACATCCGCGCTGTTCTCGGCGCCATTCATTGATGGTGCCGACGTTGGTGCAGAATTCTGTTTGCCTTCCTTAGGCTCGATGAACACCACCATCGATTCAGGCAAGGCGATCATTTCCGAAAAGATCAGATCCGAAACCCGGAGTGACTGAGAGACATAAGGTCCTTCCATCGAGCGATACTTTCGATGAAGATCGAATGGTCCCACCTCAATCGTAACGGTTGAAATTCGTCCCTCCAGGACGTTCGAGTCGACGTTACTACGTTTGTCCTTAGAAGCAGCATGCGCAGAGCAAGTCCATCCGGCAACACCGTTAAGTGCAAGCGATGCGGTCAGAATTGCAAAAAGAGCTCGTCTCATGTTCTTAAATACATGACTATGAAATAGCCTAAACCAACTCGTTAGAGTCTTGAAACCTGGTCATCAGGACGACGAATTTATCGTCAGGTTCTTCCTTTCGATAGCCCTTGAGCGTCATACGCGGAAGCTCGACCGGACCGTTCACGATCAGATCGAATTCAGAAACAACTCCAAAAATAGAGATGCCGCCCGAAAATTGTTTCACATGCATCTCGGCGTGCAACTCTTCATGCTTTACTTCATAGGTGCCGCGCCATTCAAAGGATTGGTCGTTGCCCTTGAATTTGCCGTTGCTGAGTGTGACGAGCCCGCTTCCTCGGAAATTGAGATTCGAGGCGAACTCGAGTTTGTATGTACCATCAAGATCGACACGTGTAGCCATTATCATTCCGTCTTTCCCAAAAATATTCCAAAGTTATGGAGGCGATATACAGGTTGCCATTAGTATATTCTGCCCGACGCTGACTTTCCTGCAAGTTAGCTAATCTTCCCGCTGCCGACCATTTCATTTCAGTTGAACTCGGCTGCCTTACAATAATGCGCATGGTCAAGCGAGTCTGTATATTTTGCGGGTCCAGCAGCGGCATCCTTCCCGACTATAAGGAAGCCGCCGTAGCAATCGCACAGAGACTTGTTGAAAAAGGGATCGGACTGGTATACGGTGGCGGCTCCGTCGGACTTATGGGAGCGGTGGCTGATGCCGTTCTGTCAGCCGGTGGCGATATCATCGGCGTCATTCCCAAAGCGTTGTTTGAGAAAGAGCTCGGTCATTCCGGTCTGCACAGGCTTCACGTCGTCGAATCCATGCATGAACGCAAGGCGCTGATGGCTGATATCGCCGACGCATTTATCGCTCTACCCGGCGGTTTTGGCACATTTGAAGAATTTTTCGAAATCCTCACCTGGTCACAACTTGGCATCCACAGAAAGCCGGTCGGACTGCTCAATACGCGTGGTTACTACGACGCACTTATCAAGATGTGCGATCACGCCATGAACGAAGGCTTCTTGAGACCGGAGGATCGTTTGCGGATCATCAGCAATAATGATCCAGACACCCTTGTTAATCTCGTTTTGACGACTGAAGTGCCTGAAACGACCAAATGGCTCCGGCCGGCCCAAACCTAATTTTTCAAGCGATTAATCTACAATACCGAAACCTTTCATTTGCGTCCGTGTATGAGCAGACAGAGGGCGAAAGAGCAACCGCCCAATCGGATGCAAAGGAGAGTTAAATTCATGGACCAGACCATCTCTCAAACAGCAGCACTGACAGCTGCAGCGCTACTAATAAGCAGCAGCCTATGCGCACCATCAGCCGAAGCACGCCGCTTCCATGCCAGCGGCGCTAACGGAACCGCCGGAGGTTTCGCGCGCAGCGGACAATACGGACAATCGGCCGGTGTCGGCGGCTGGAGATCTGGTCAAGGAGGAGCGGGCGCGAGTGCAGGTTCGTTTGCCGGCGCCAACGGAGGCAGCTTCCGTGGAGCTGGCGCAGGAGCCTGGAAACCAGGGACAGGCGGCTTCGGGTCCGGCGCGTACAGCGCGACCGGACCAAACGGGGGAACCGGACAGGGCTCCGGAGCCGCCGCCTGGAAGCGTGGTGTTGGAGGATATGGACAAACTAACACTCAGCTTAACGGGCCAAACGGCAACTCTTATAACGGTTTCAAGAATGGCGCTTATAATGCGCAGACCGGGCAAGGCCAATACAACAGCGGCAAATCCGGTATGTACAACGGACAAGACTACGGCTACGACCAGAGCACACAATTCACACGTGGACAGGGAGCGCAAACCTCAATCGATACAGTCAATCATGGTGACTACACCGTTGACTATTCGAAAGGCGCTAAACCGGTCGTAACGCCGGTTCCGACAAATTAAATTCGGACCGGCTCCACTTGATTGAAGCTCTATTGAAAAAAGTTTGCGCCCCGCGCAAACGGTAGCTGGCCAGCCTTCCATCCGCGCATCTGGCCAGCTACTTGTCTGTAAAAATAGTTTCAACCAATCGAGGCGGAAACACATCTCGAAGCCGGCAAAGGAAAGCAGAAGATGCCGTACTGACACCAGCACTACATTTTGTTTATCTTGCTGAAGTCGCTGAAATCGACAGCTCAACTCATACGCAAACGGTAACCAACGCCAGGCTCAGTGATGAGATACTGTGGCTGAGCCGGGTCTTCTTCGAGCTTACGTCGCAGATTACCCATATAAACCCGCAAGTAATGCCCTTCCTTGGCATAACCGGGACCCCAGACGTTTCTCAGCAAGGTTTGCTGGGTCACTAGACCGCCGGCGTTCTTAATCAATTCATGCAACAGCTTGTATTCAATCGGAGTGAGATGAATCTCCTCATCATTGACGAATACCAGCCGTTTGGCCATATCCACTCGCAGCTTGCCGGCAATGAAGATCGGCTCTTTCTCTCCCTCCGCTACCTGAGTGTACTTCCGCAATGCCACTCGCATTCTGGCCAGTAGCTCCTGAACTCCAAAAGGCTTCGTCAGATAGTCATCGGCCCCGCTGTCCAGAGCGGTAACCTTATCTGTCTCTTGCCCACGAGCCGACAAAATTATGATTGGAACTTTGGACCATTCCCTAATTCTCTTAGCGACGTCCATGCCATCCATGTCCGGCAATCCCAGATCGAGGATTACGAGGTCTGGCCGCTCGGCAGCAGCCATTGTCAGTCCTTCGCCACCCTCTCCGGTCTCGAGCGTTGAATAGCCATGCTCTGATAGAGATACACGCAAGAACCGCCTGATCTCAGGCTCGTCTTCAATAATCAGAACTCTTGTGCTCGGCTCTGTCATATTATCCGCCTACTTACTTGCTTCAACGCTTTCTTCTTCGGGAATCACTTTTGGCGCTTCACCTTCCAGCGGAAGCGTGACAAAAAAGCTGACTCCTTCTCCTGACATATTCTCAGCTAAAATTTTACCGCCATGAGTTTGAACGATCGCCTGGCAAATTGCCAGACCTAAGCCTACCCCACCACCAGTCAGCGTATGCCTTCCTCGGTAGAACTTCTCAAAGACCTTTGCCTCCTCACCGCTTAACAGCTCGGAGCCGGTATTAAATACCTCGACAGTCAAGACTCGATTCGAGACTTGAGCCGATATACGAATCTCATTTCCGGCTTTGGAGTACTTAGCTGCGTTGTCCAGCAAATTGATAAACAGCTGCTCAATCAAGGTCGGATCGACGTCGATCAAAGGCAAATCATCCGGGAACTTCACCACCACCTTGTGGTCTCGCAACCTTCCGCGCAATCTTGTAATGGCGGCGCCGACTATCTCTTCTAGACTGTTCCAATCCTTTTTGACCGTAATGATTCCTGCTTGTAGTCTGGTCATGTCGAGTAGATTGCCGACCAATCGGTTCAAGCGATCGGCTTCGTCATAAATCGAATGAAGCAGCTCTTTCACAGTGTCGGAGCTCATCACATCGACGCTTTCAATCAGGCTGCTTGCTGCACCGGTTATTGATGACAGCGGCGTTCGCAGATCGTGCGAGACCGAGCTGAGCAGCGCGCTTCGCAAGCGTTCTCTGTCGGCACGAATGTTGGCCTCTTCGGTAGTCTTCCACAACACGGCCCGCTCGAGAGCGACTGCAATCTGATTGGCAAAGGCAAACAACAGATTCCGGTGGGGTTGATCAAAGTCGAACGCGCCTTCACTGCTAATCAGACCAACCACACCCACCGTCTTTTGCGATCCAATCAAGGGAAGATAGAGACCGAAGGCACCATTATCAGTATCATTGGCCGGATCCACCAAATGTTTGGTCATATACGCGTCTCGAGCAGAGCTCAATTCCGCCTCGCTCAGCTCGAAAGGCTGATTCGTGACCGCGGGAAACAGCTTTCCATCTGCCTCGCGCGGCAACAAAATCGCCGCCTTGCAGTGAAACACCTCGCTAAAATGACGGACGGCAACCGACAACAGCTCGTCCACCGCCTTCGTGGAAGAAAGATCTCTGCTCAGACTATACTGTGCCTCGGTAGTCTGCACGCGCTCCTGCGCAAGTTTTGCTCGCTCTCTTGCTCTTGTCGCCAGCTCGCTGACTAGAATTGCAACGGACAGCATTACTGACAAGCTAAAGAAGTATTTGACGTCAGCGGGATAAAAACCGATTGCCGGCGAAACAAAGAAGTAATCAAACGCCAGGACGCTCAAAATGGATGTAAATATTGCCGGTCCGCGCCCCATGCTGGTAGCCGTATATACGACCCCGAGCATGTAAAGCATGATTACATTAGCGCGGGCATCCCTCCAATCGAAGAGAAACCCCAGCAAAGTGGCCAATGCGACCAGCACAATCGTCAAACCGTAAGCGGCTAATTTTACTTTCAATTTCCAGCGGACCTTAGTAACCGCAGAATCATTCCCATGAAATAGTTTACTCTCCTCGCTCCCAAAGATTGGGGGCGAGGAGAGATGGTCTACACGGCTACGGCGGTCAATAACTCTAAGGCTTGGTTGTTTGTTCACTAGTATCTTCCAAAGCCATGCGGACTGTCCCCGAGCTGCGGCGGTACCCCGGGGACTGTCTCGCTAGGCGGCGCATCTCAGTTCTTTAGACTGAGCCGATCTTATGCGCCTAAGGGTGGTGAGAGCACGCCAGCCGATGTAAGGATTCGAGTCTTCAACCAGCATTTCCAGCACACAAATGGCTATGTTTGGACTTTCAGCCACACGATAGCGGACGTCGGCCGACTCGTCGTTGGCGAGTACAATCAAGGTGCTGAGCGGTAGACCCTCGTTTTCTGCCACTGCCATCCGGACTTCGGCTGACGGATGGGATGCCAACCGGATCAAAGTCTCGACGGTCGTGTGCGGGCTGCCAGCGATTCGTTCGAGCACGCCGTTGTCAGCTGATAATGCCAATTGAGCGAAAGCTTCAATCGAAGCGCCCGACAGCTGCTCGTTAATAGCAATCAAACCGTTGACACTGCCTATCGCGTTCATCCTCTAAACCTCCTTGCTTTCAATACTCCTATGAAACAACGGACACCCGTAAACGAGACGCAAAGATTGGAAGGTTCCAGCGTAAAGAAAGCGTAAAGAGGGGTACAACGGAAGCATGAACTCCAGATTTAGGCTTAGAAGATGACTAAACGGATCGGTTTAAAAACGCAAGCCCGCCTGGGAGCTACCCTCCTGTCCTGGCTCATGCTCTACTGTCTTGCTAGCAACGTGCTGGTCAGCTCAAAGGAGACGGTCAATGGAAAAAACAAGAGCTCAAAGGCTGTCGAAAGGAACGGTTTAGAGACCAAAACGACTACCGAAGCAGCACGGGACGTAGACTTCGGTCCATACATGGCTCGTTTGCAGAAACGGATAAAGAAGAATTGGTTTCCGCCGAAAGGAAAAAGCTCCAACAGAGTAAGCGTTGTCTTCAAAGTCGACAAGGAAGGCAAGTTGTCCGATCTACGCATCACCCAATCGAACAGCGAGAAATCCGGCGAGCTGGCTGCGATGAAAGCGGTGCAGCGAGCTGCACCGTTCGATCTGCTTCCGGACGGCAGCCCTCAATCAGTCGATATTCAGTTCACCTTTGACTACAACGTACATGGCGGCAATCGCTCACCCAGCGATGCCGCCGGTCCTGGTCATGACCTGGCAAAGAGCGATCATGTCGCGCCGGCAGGCAACAATGCCCAGCAATCAGCCCAGCAATCAGCCCAGCAATCAATTGATCGCAAGGCTACTCGTCAAAGTAGCGAGCCGGAATCAAGATCGGATTCCTCTGATCTCAAACAAACTCAATCGCTGATCAGCCAGTGGACTCCCTTTATATTCGCCGGTGCGGTTGCAGCATTACTTCTATTCTTGGCTCGCGAAAGGAGTAAAGGCGAAACTTCCGTCAACTTGAAAAGCGGCAAGCCAAATGATGATTTTAAGAGCTGAGGCGCACGGCAATACGCCAGAACGTCGCCGGTCTCCCGCTTTCTGTTCTGAACGAAAGACCGTATCATTGACCAGCAGAATCAATACTATTTAACAGGTCGAACAGTCAAAATCTGGAGCCGCAATGAGCAACGCTGTTGAAATGCCCTGGGAGCTTGACGAGCGTAATAGGCGTCTGAGGGAAGACGTGCGCGAACTCGGTAACATTCTGGGTGAAACTATCAAGAAGCTGGATGGTCAAGAAGTTTTCGAAATGGTGGAGAGATTTCGACAGCTCTGCAAGTCCATGCATCAGCAGAAGGATGATAGTGCAAAAAATGCACTGACCGAATTGATTGACAGCCTCGATATGGAAACAGCTGCAAAAGTGATCAAGGCGTTTCTGACTTACTTCGATCTGATCAACATCGCCGAGCAGATCCATCGCTTACGCCGTCACGCGCAGCAAGATTCTGCCGGAGCGTCATCTTTCCAGCCGGACTCTCTAGCCGAGCTGTTCAATCGGTTGGACCATTCTGAACTTTCAGCGAAGGACTTACTTGAAACTTTGCGCAATCTCGATATCGAGGTGGTGTTTACCGCGCACCCTACGGAGATAATCAGAAGAACCGTCCTGCTCAAGCAATTGGAGATGGCAAGCTACCTGTATCAAAGAGATCATCCGCCGCTCACCCGCTATGAATCAAAGAAGATTCAAGACGGACTAATAGCCGTAGTCGAATCACTCTGGATGACCGATCACATATTTTATTTCAAACCAAGCGTAATTGACGAAGTTCGCTACGGACTTTATCACTTCGACCATGTCGTGATCGATGCCGTCATGGACGTACATGGAGAGCTCAAGGAGAAATGCAAGCAGCTGGCTCAGCAACTCTCAATTGAGCAAACAGAATCAATGTCATTCATTACCTTCGGCTCCTGGATCGGCGGAGATCGCGACGGTAATCCCTTCGTCACAACCGAGGTCACAAGGGAGACGCTCAAGTACCAAAAGTCGATCATTCTTCGCTGGTATCTTAAAGAACTGGAGACTCTCTTTAACCGTTTGAGTCATTCGCTCAATTGGGTGCAGATCAGCGACAATCTCCGCTCGTCTCTAGAGTCCGACGAAAAGATAATCTCCGATCGCACCAAGCGTCTCGCTAAGAGATACACGCTGGAGCCATTCCGGCGGAAGCTGCTCTTCATTCAGGAGAAACTACGCAACACTCTAACCATTGCCGAGGCTACCTCCGATCAAACCGCCGGAGCCGGTGCTTCCTATCAACACCACAGCGAATTGCGAAGCGAGCTAGAGCTGATGCGACAATCGCTGGCAAAATCCGGCTGTGAATCAAGCCTTCAGGCGCTAGCACGTTTGATCGACGTGGTTGACGTGTTCGGCTTTCACTTGGCCAAGCTCGATATCAGGCAACACAGCGCGCGCCACACCCAAGCGCTCGACGAAATTCTGACAAGCAGTGGACTACCTGCAGGAAGTTATTCTCGGCTTCCGGAAGAGGAGCGCATCGCGTGGTTGACCAGAGCGCTCGAAAGCCAAGAGCCGACCGTCAGCAAGATCGCCTCGCTATCCGAGCAGAGCAGCGAAACCATTAATGTGTTTCGCACCATGAGTGAATGTCAGGACTTGCATGGCACCCAATCACTTGACACATACATAGTCAGCATGACAGAAGGAGCCAGCGATCTTCTGATTATCCTTCTGTTCGCGCGCAACTGTGGGCTTTACTCTCCTAACGGAGAGGGCGCCAGAACTATTAGTATCGTTCCCTTGTTTGAGACAATCGGCGATCTGCGCAAGGCCCCTCAAATTTTTCTTTCACTGCTCGAGCACCCGGTCTACAAACGGTACATCGAGCAGAGAGGCATGCTGCAGGAAGTGATGATCGGATACTCCGACAGCGGAAAGGACGGCGGCATAGTTACTTCCAATTGGGAGCTTTACAAGGTGCAACAAGAGCTGGCGAAAATCTCCCGTTCAACTGGCGTGCGACTAAGACTGTTTCACGGTCGTGGTGGCACGATCGGACGGGGCGGCGGGCCTACTCACAAGGCCATTATGGCCCAGCCATCGAATACGGTGGCAGGCCGGATCAAGCTGACCGAACAAGGGGAAGTCATCTCTTCAAAGTACGCACTGCACGGCATCGCCGTACGCAACTTCGACCGATTGGCAGCGGCAACGTTGGAAGCAAGTGTGATGGGAGGAGCACTCCAGTCTCAGATACTGGATAGTTCATCCTGGCACGAGTTTATGGAGCAGTTTTCCGGCTCGGCCTACGAGGAGTTTCGCGATCTGATTTATGGCGATGCGAGTTTCGTCGAATTCTTTCAACAGACCACTCCGATCAACGAGATTGGCCAACTTCGATTGGGCTCACGGCCGACCAGACGGCAGAAAGACAGTCATTCCATATCGGACCTTCGGGCCATCCCCTGGGTTTTTGCCTGGACTCAAAGTCGATACCTCCTGCCGGCCTGGTACGGCATGGGCACCGCTTATGAAAGACAGCTCCTTGAGCATGGAACAGACAGGCTAAAGTTCATGCGCCAGCTCTATCGAGATTGGCCGTTCTTCAATGTCCTGATTCTGAAGGCGGAGACAGCACTAGCAATCGCCGATATGAATATCGCCCGCTATTACGCCGACGAGCTCGTCCAAGACAAGGCTCTGAAGGAGCGCTATCTTGGTCGCATTCTGGCCGAGTACCAACGCACTCACGCCGCTGTTCTGGCCATTACCGAAAGCAGTATCTTGCTGGAACGTAATCCATTTCTTCAGCGTTCTATTTCACTCAGAAATCCTTATGTCGACCCGCTGAGCTATCTGCAGGTTCGATTCATCAAAGAGTTGAGAGAGCGCATCGCCACCGGCGAGCAATTGAACGTGTCGGAGCATGGCATTCATGCCGGCGATCGTTTACTGGAGACTGTCCTGATGGCGGTGCACGGCGTCGCCGAAGGATTGCAGAGCACCGGCTAGCCCTTGCCGGCCCGCGCCCTGGCTCGAATCAATTGCGCTGCCGACATGTAGCCAGGCGTTCCGGCGATCGAGCCGCACGGATAGCTTCCGGCCGCACAATATCTGACATTTTCGCTCTTGCCAAACTGGTAGAAGTTGCTCTCCGGATTGGGCGAGTAATTTCGCTGAAAGTAAGTCTGTCCGCCAGCGAGCTCGACATGATCGATATTACCCTGAGGGAGGAAGAAGCGCTCCTTTAAATCCTTAGGCGCAAGCAGAATGCTGTCAATTAGATCCTCGGCATTCTCAATGCGAGACAGAATTCTCGTTTGAACCAACTGTTTTACGTGAGGAAGTTGCTCCCCTGACTTTGAGAAAGAGAGATTTTTCAAGAAGACGGACACGGATTCATAGCCCCTGTCCAGCCCTAACTTTCTCATTCCGGCACCTTCGCAATAAAGTTCGAAATAACCGGGCTGGAAATCGCTTTCACCATCAACTACAGCTTGAGTAGACGATTCCAGCTCATCCATAGTATCGACAGCCAGCACAAACTTGAAAGAGAGATCGAAGTCTTCCTGACCCGTCGAGTCTTTCCAGATAACCGGCTTTCTAAAGAGCATGACCAGTTTGCCGCTGGTGCCTTGCGCCTTCATTGTCTGCGTCTTGTCGATCAATCTTTCGTCTTTGACAAGCTTGGCAGCGGAAAGTGGATCTGTAGCAAAAATCAGATAATCGTATGGCATGGTCTTAACTACACCATTTTGATCGAATGTAACCAGATCACCGCCGGAGGCATCAAGCACTCGAGCAGATGTAATTACTTCAATACCGAGCGCTCGATTAATCTCTGCGAGCTCTTCCGTGAGCTTCCAAAGTCCGCCTTTGACAAATCCCCACTTGCCCCCGAAAATCGATCCCGATGACATAAGGGGAATAGTAAATGCGGAGTAGGGTGAGTCAATCGATACCGGTCCACTCTCCATTACATCGATCGAGCAGTAAACTTTCATCAGCTCGCTAGTAAAGTAATGATCCATGAGAGCGCGCGCACTACCAGAGATCCAGCGAGAGGCTGTCGTCTCGCCTAAGCTTTCGACTGCGCTCTGAAAGGTCGGTACCTCCGCATTTCGATAGCCGTTGATGATGAAATCTCTGACCTTTTCGAAATCAGAAAGATACCCCAACACATCCCCATTTTCGCCCCACTTCTTCTTGACCTCCACCCTGAGCTCGGCCCCATCGTCATAGATAAAGCAGGGCTCCTTTTTTGATTCAAACCAGACTACCGATGGATGTTTCGGAGCACAGACGGACAGTTGCTTGGACAGACCGGTCTCCTCGAACACGAAGTCTTGCATGAAACCCAGAACGGTTGCACCAGAAGGATAGTCATAACGCTGACCATCAAGATAGTAGGAGTCAAAGGCGCAAGCGCCGCCTACCTGAGAACGCCGCTCTAACAAAGTTACTGCAAAACCGTTGCGTTGCAAGTAGTTCGCCGCTACCAACCCGTTGATTCCGGCACCAACAACTACCGCTCTTTCCTGCATAGGACAGAAATCCTCAATCCGGCAACCTGAAAGAACAACTGTAACATTCATGCCTCGCCCCTTTCCAGGGCAAGGCATGAATTTAGACTACGACGTACTAGCATGAGTTTTGATTGTTTTATCGTTTAGCTTTTTGCGTCCTCCTTATCTTCTACTCTGGTCGTGGCCGGAACTTTTATGGTGCTTGGCCTACCTGATGCTGCATTCAGAGCGTTCAAGCCGCAAACACGACATTGGTCGGATCGGGCGGTTGCAGCCGATCAAGGGTTAATCTTGCGCGCCAGCTTACATATGGGTTTTCATCATCGAGCAGGATCTGTAAAATCTGCCTGGATACATTGTGATTCTCAGCCAGTCGGAATCGGACATCAGGGCACTCGTCGAATGCCAAGGCGACCAAAGTAGCCAACCGGGTATTTCTATTTTCCGCTACCGCCATCCGGACTTCCTTTTGCTCGGAAGTGGCCAGGCACGAAAGCGTGTGCGCCTCCGTCTGCGGATTTTCGGCAATTCGTTCAAGCACTTCCGCCTCATAACATTGCGCCAGGCGATTCAACATCCAGGTTGTTGTTGCCGGGTCTGAGGCGATCGAGCACTTTAGTCTGAAATATTCAATCTTCCAAGAATTCCTTTTGTCCCGGCCGCTCTTCTGACAATCTACAGAGGTCACCTCTTGCATTCCCAACTCGATGAATCTTTTCAGAGCTTTCGTAGCCTGTTCCGAATACGTACCGTTGAGGTATTTCTCCAGTCCATTTGTTTCAACTGCCGGTCTCATGTTCTCGGACCTCCCTCCTTCGACTCTTTCATCTAACACCGGCGATGCGTAAAGGAGGCGCTAAGATTGGCGTAAAGAAAACGTAAAGATGTCCGGACAAATTGCAGCAGTTCGGGCGATTCCGGGTTTCGCCGAGCCAAAGAGTTTGGCTCGGCAATCTGACATAATGAACGTTGGTATTGGGGGTAATTGCCAATGAGAACTGTTTCGATGAGTCACGGGCGGAAGGTATTGTCGCTCTGTTTGTCCGCAGGCATTTTGTCAGGCTGCCTAACTGCTCAGCTTCAACTTTCGGCTTACTGTCAAAATGAGGCGCCAGCCAGTAAGTCCCCTCCGGCCGCCGCTTCCGGTGACATTCAAAAGCTGCGCGACGAAATTCAATTGAAGGCGATGGAAGAAGCCGCCGACAAGATCTGCCTTGTCGCTTCGGATATGTATTCCGAAGCCAGTAAAGGAGGCACGCCCGCCGAAAGCCTCGACCGTCCCCAGAAACAGGCTGCTAAGCTCTTGCCGGCTGGCGTCAGCGGCTCGACCGATATCTCCTGGAGTGGAGACGCCAAACCCAGCAGCGACTGGCTGGGAGTCTTCGTAGCCGAGCTGAATAACTGGTTTCCGCTGCTCAATGAGGAGATGTCACAGATATTGCTTCCGGAAGACACCCAACCGGTTGTGAAGGCTCAATGGACACAGGTTCAATCCGACATCGCCCAGGGACAGGACAATTACCAGCGATTGCAATCACTAGTATTAACTTCACCACCGGACGGACCGGCGATTGCTGAGAGAGCGCGCTCGTTGTACTACAACATGCAAGCGGTTCGCAAGTCGATCACCGATATCTACCGCACTATCGAAGCGACCGATACGACTCAGGAAGGCGCTCCCAGTACCTGGAAGGGAGTGAGTAACGTCACGCCCAGCAGCGACCAGGCGCCAGGGACTTCACCGGTGCAGCCTAATACTCAAGCCACTACTCAGTTAAGTGGTCATGCTATTAAGACATCAGCCGGAATGCAGGAGCTTCACGCAGCAACCATAAAAATGTCTCGCACTTCAAGAGATCTGATGGGCGAACTTGAACGCTGGAATCTCCTCTGGGGGCAGCCACCAGCTGACAATGCCAATTCCGGAATGCTCTGGGGCGGCGGTTTGACCAAAGAAGAAGTATTGTCTCAATTTCGAGACATGCCGCTCACGGTCTTTACAAGCCCAAACTACGTAAAATTCTTCTCCTACCGCCTGCCGCCCAGGAAGAAGTGGCTTCTGGTGTACACCAGGCAGCTCGGTCAATTAATCAATATGATGGTGAAGGTGATTGCTCAGACGGAGCCGCCTGCTGACGCCGCCTCGGGGGACGCGGCGCAATGGGGCGAGATCAAGTCCCTATCGAGCGATATTGCCGCTCGTTACATCAACTTGTTCAATCTCGTCGAAGGGACTACCGACGACAGATTAAAGAAGAGCATTCGCGCTGATCAGCTTATCTTTGGCGAGCCGGTGGCGGCTATCTATCAAGACGTCAATAAAATGGCTGACTTGCTCAAGGGCTACAACAGCAAGAAGGACTCCAACAAAGCCGCTTCTAAAGCCAGCTGATTCGTCCCAGTAGATATCGGCTACGTTTCGGCAGCATGCTTCGAGCCTTCTTTGACAGAAAGCGCAAGAAGCGAGGCCAGCAAAAGCGAGCCGGATACGACTAAGAGCGCACAGGTGAAGCTGCCAGACTGCTTCTTTACCAGTCCGATGATGTAAGGCCCGGCAAATCCGCCAAGATTACCCACCGAGTTGATTAACGCTATTCCGCCTGCGGCAGCCGCTGGCGGCAGGAATGCCGTTGGCAAGGCCCAAAACGGTCCAACGGTGCCCCATATGCCAAGGGCAGCGAAGCTCAATGCCAAGAGAGCAAGGGCCGGTGTCGGGCAAAATCCAGATAAAGCTAGGGATACGGCTGCAATCGCCGCCGAGGCTGCGACATGCCCACGGCGCTCTCCGGTCGAATCGGAATGACCGGCCACAATCAACATACCTGCTGCCTGAAAGAGTGCCGGAATCGTCGACAGCAGTGCGGTAGTCGAGTCATCCTTTACGCCAGTCGCCTGAATGATCTGGGGCAACCAGAGCTGAAATCCATACATTCCGAGCGTCAAAGAAAAGTAGAGCGCTGCCAACAACCACACTCTCCAACTGCGGAGATGCCCGCTCAGGTCGGAATTCTGGCTAGCAGCTTGCTTGTTCTTGTCGGCTGCTACTTGTTCGAGCAGCCAATTGCGCTCCTGTGGCGAAAGCCATTCTGCCTGCTCCGGTTTGTCAGTCAAATAGAAGTACGCCACGAAGCCAAGCAAGACCGGAACGGAGCCGGTCGTAAGGAAAAGCCATTTCCAGCCGGACAAACCCAAGAAGCCATTCATGGCTGGAACGCAGGCTGCCACCAAACCACCCAGAACACCGGCGGCAGGAATTGCAGTCATAAAACGAGCGACCGCCAAACCAATTTCCCTTTTAGGAAACCAGTATGTCAGGTAGAGAATCATGCCTGGAAAGAATCCTGCTTCCGCTACACCCAGGAGAAATCTCAAGATGTAAAAGGAGAATTCGTTTTGAATCAGTGCCATGGAAAGCGAGACCAGGCCCCAGACCACCATGATGATTGCAATCCATCGTCGAGCGCCTAACTTTTCAACCATCAAATTGCTGGGTATTCCGAACAGAAAGTACCCGATGAAAAACACACCGGCACCTAGACCGAAAACCGCATCATTGAAGCCGAGCTCTCGATTCATCTGCAATGCCGCAAATGATACGTTTATACGATCGAGATATGCCACCACATAGAGCAAGAGCATAAAGGGAAGCAATCGCATAGAAACTTTGCCGAGCACATCAGATGCCGGCGCAACCATCACGCCACCATCCTCGCTTGTTTCGTCGCCGTGCAAATCAGTTACCCGCGCCAGTCCGATCACAGTCTATACTAGCCGTTGCTTAAAATAAGGAACCTTGTTGCGGCGATGTTCCAGCAGTAGCTATCACTATCTCGTTACGACAACTCGATGCCTTACGACCGGCGCTTGACCGTGTGAATAGGCCGGATAAGCTCCATATGCGCTCTGATTGATGGTGGTATGCATGGCAGACGGATAGCCTGCCTGTGCGCCATGGCTACTTTGAGCAAACTCCTGCGAATACGAGTTAGGCGATGGATAAGGACTAGATGCAGTTGCGGTAGCAGCAAAACCGTTTGAGTACGGCATGTTTTGATAGGGATCGGCCTGCATGCCGGCATAGCTGCCGGCCGGACCAGATGCCGGAGACGCTGCCGTATAAGCGGAAGACCAATTAGATCCAGTCGACCCTCCCATCATCATTGCGCCGGGTTGCAACTGTAGAGACGGCTGAACGAATCCGGGCGAAGCGACGGCAGGCAGATAAGCGGCTTGCGGCATTGCGGTAGCAAAACCACCTTGCGCAGGCGCTCCAGCGTAGGAGTTCTGCGTCATCGCAGTCGGATATCCATTTGCTGGCACACCAGCGGAATAATTACTCTGTGGTATCCCAACCGAGTAGCCGTTTTGCATCGTAGAGCCGGTCGCTACTTGCCCGCCTTGTAGGGCCGTGCTTTGAACGGGTGGCACCGGCTTAGCAGGCTCGGACAGATTGGCTGACGTACCGCTGGCGTTCTCCTTTTGTTTCAAGGAATAGATAAAATTTGACCAGAGAACTATTCCATACAACATCGCTAGCACAATCAAGAGCGGTTTAAAATTCTTCTTCTGGAGCAACATCTCCTTGAGCGGTCGTGGCTTAAGTGATCCCTGCCACTGAGCACTCTGACTGGGCTCAGGCTTATTCAAGATCTGGATGGACTCAGATATTAGGCTATGCAAGCCCGATTTGAGCCTGGTCAACTTGAGGTGAGGCGCTAGCTCCATAAATAGTTCCTGTATGACTGCATAAAGGGATACGGAATCCGGTCTCCTGACCCGTCCGAAGCTAGCAGCTGGTTCTTCCTTCTGCGCGTTTGCGGAGCTTACCTTTCCGATTCCGCTTTCACTCATTGAGATTGTTCTCGACTACCAGCCGGCGATAAATTTCGAAGGGAAGGCAATTCTACTCTTTGCTGAAAACTTAGGGTGGCTTCTGGTGGGAGAACTACTAAGAAGCAAATTCTCTTGGTAAGTTAGCCGGTTGTAACCCTACTCGGCTGCCAAGAGACTAATATGCTCC
>JAGVKB010000140.1 GCA_020050835.1 Candidatus Obscuribacterales bacterium
CTGAAGCAAGAGCTGAATCGAGTTTTCACAGACGGTTTCGATCCCAGCAAGTTCGACAACAATCGAGTTGACGGCTACGCACGAGTCACTCAGCGACTGATGAGTGATATCGGAGCTACAACTGCAACATCACAAGAATTGTCCGGAGAATTAAAGGAGAAACAACAGCAACTCAATGATGCTGTTGTTATGGGTACTGTAACCGTCCTGACTGCAGGCGTTGGCACTGCCTTTACTTCATTGGCGTCGGCCGGACGTTTAGCGTCGATGTCAAAATTTGCTGTCTATGGCGGTGAATTTGTGATTGATTCGGCAATCGGTGGTTTCGTCTCCGCTGGAATGAGACAAACTCAAGGGGGAGACTGGAAGGAAGCCGAACGCAATTTCAACTCCGGCCTTGTTGAAGGCGCAACCATGGCGCTCGGATCGCTTGGCGGCAAGGGAATGCAACATTTTTCCAAAGTCATGAGTGAATCGGGCAACGTTGCCAAAGGATGGCAACTCGCGGCAAATGGCGGTTATCGACTCGCAGACTCCTATCTCCAAACTGCCGGTTTCAATCTCGCATCAGGAATACGAGACGAGAGAATCGACCTTAGCAAGACTCTGAGTTTTAAAGAATTGTCCATGGGAGCTGCTTGGCAGATGGCCGGAGTGGGCGTTCAACACATGTTTAATGCCAGTGCCGTGAATCTGATTAATCGAGCCGGTAACAGCGAATTCAAAGTCCTTCAATCGATCGCACGAAACGTCCCGAAGGAAGGGATGGCAATGCGGGCTTTGAATGACACCATCAATTCATACACCAACTCCAGCTTGTCTGCGCTCCCTGAAGCACTTCAACAGCAACGCGAAGAGATAGCAAAGAGACTGCATATCTCGGTCGATGCAGTAAGTACAAATATGCTGCTTGAACACGGCAATTTCAAGAAAGTCTTGGCGACCATGAATGAAAGTGGATTGGTTGGTGCTATTTCGGCACCGCTGATTAGTTCGATCAGTCATCCAGCCACGGAGATTGTTAACAGATTTGTAGATTCGAAAACTCCTCATATCAGACAGAACGTCCTGAACGGCGAAATCAATTCGGTAAAACTTCCTGGTCAAGAGAAAGCAACTACATTCACCTATGGCAAAGACGAGTCCAACAATCGCATTCTCACTGAAATCAAAGGTCACAACGGGGAACACTGGAAGACTACCGACGGCAAGCATTACGAAATCACTCGCCCGGATGGCAGCAAAGAGACGTACAAGGGAAGGGTAGAAGTTACCTTTGACGGAGGCATCCGCAAGACTAATGAACATGGCACCAGGACAGAGAGAGCTGATGGAAGCATAGAATTCAAGGATAAATCCAATAACGTCAGGACGGAACATCCGGAAGGCCGCGTTGTTAGTTACAAAGACAGCAATAAGCGAGAGTACTCATACCAGTACGATGAAAAGAATGGAAGCCTCAAGGGCATCGTCTTCCCCGACGGGCGCGTAGCCACGCACGTAGACGGCGATCACTGGAAATTCGGCAACCCGGGTCGTAATCGGGAGACGATTGAGGCACACTTTGCCGTCAACTCAGACGGTAGCCTTAAATTTAGCTCCTCACACGCAATCGACCGAGCACCAAGCGAAGCTCAGGCACACCACCGCGACTGGGTGCTCACTCAAGATCAATTAAAAGCAGACCGAACGGTTGCTCGGTCGGAACGGTACGTTCAACAAGAGATCGAAAAGGCGAATCACGACCTTCAACGAGCTCTCAAGAATGAGATAGGCAACCCGGCGGAAATAGCCCGTGCCCAAGCAAATCTCGATCTCACAAAAGCCAAAGGCCAAGCAGAAGTCGAAGTTTCAAGGGCGTTTGCCGAACTCAATATGGCCAAAACCAGATTGGAGCGAGAACCAAACAATCCTGAGTTTAAGAAAGCACTCTCAGAAGCTGGTGCTCACCTGCAATTAGTGAAGGACACAACAGAATCCAGACTCGAGATGGTCAGGCTGCAAGCAAACGTCACGCGCACGGAGGGAAGCAATCTCAAGGCGCTGCAAGATACTCAAATAAAAGGAACGATTGAAATCAACAAGGCAGAGCATGACCTTGCCCATGTTCGAGCAGAGTATGAGAAAAATCCCAGTCCGGAAGGTAAGCGGCAATTAGAACTGGCCGAGAAAAATGTTGCCAATGTTAGAGCAGAAGTTGATTACCGAGTAACAAAGCAAAAGATTGAGCAAGAAGCTCAGGTTGCACAGTTAAAAGTCGAAACAGCCAAGGCGCGTTCAGAAGTTGAAGCTACCCATCAGGTTGCCGAAGCAAAGAAAGAACTCGCGACGGCCCAGCATAACTTCAGACAAGATCCCAATCATCCGGAAAACCGCAGGCAAGTTGTGGAAGCGGAGACAAGAGTTCGGACGGCCGAGCTGGATGCGCACACCAAGCGCGAGCTTTCGTCGCTCAGAGCCGAGCAGATGCCGGAGTTAATCAGAGCTCAAAAGGAGCTCGCGCTCGAGCAAGCTAGGTTAACACGCTCTCCCTCCGATCCGGAAGCGCAGAAAGCCGTCGTCGATGCACATATAAAAGTGGCTGAATCGGAACACAATTTTAAGGTTGCCAAATCAGAGATTGAAGCAAGGCACCAAGCTAGTAAATCCGAGCTAGACGGGCGAGAGACAATCGTCAAAGCGAACTTGCAACACAAGATAGAAATAGCCGAAATACAAACAAAGCTTGCAGAAGCCAGACTGGAAGCAAAAGGTGATCCGTCGCCGTCGCATCGAGCAGCGGTAAAAGAACTCGAGAATGTACTCGCAACCACGAAGGAAACAGCAGAACGACAGATCGCTATTTTAAGAAACGAAGTTGAAGCTACAACAGCACAACGCAAATTGGAAGCAGCAGTTCAGCATTCGGTGGCAAAGTCCGAATTTGACGGGCACCTGCTTCTGGCTAAGCAGGAAGCGTTGCTCGGACAGGCACGACTTCGCGCACAGCTCGAGCCCAAGAATCATGAACTCCAGCAAGGCATCGCAGCAAGAGAAGCGATGCTCAAGATTGCCTCGGCAGAAGGTGGTCGTAACATAGCAGTCGCACGAGAAGAGGCAGCGGTGAAGCTCATCCATGCTCTCGCAGAAAGAGATCCGCAAAATACGCATCTAGCTGCAATGAAAAATCTGGCGGAGGCCAATCTGTCTTTTGTTCGCACTGACACAGAAGGGAAACTGGCGATTGCAAGAGCTGATGCTGCTCTTTTGATGGCACGGCAAGAGTCCAGCCGCGATACTCAGAAGCAAGAATTGGCTCGTGAGGCTCTCGCTCACTTAAATGTAGTCAAAGCTGAGGCATACTCGAAGAAGTTGAGCGCCCAAATGGAACTCGACGCGAAACAGAACGCTCTTCATCGCCTGGTCGGAGCACCACCTCCAAAGGTCGAGCAGCAAGAAGCACAGATTCACATCGCTACTCGACGCAACTCGTCGCAGGGATTAGCCAGAGACCTTGGTTCGATCGAAAACGTACAATCCCTGGCTGCCGCCCGCGCGGCCAGACCAGGTTGGAATGTTGAATCTGCCGGCAAATTTGTCAATCCTAAAGATGGCTCCAGCTGGATCAAGCATGGCGATAACTGGCAGCTGGTTAAAGGTGAAAAGGTAGCCAACCTGAAGGGGCAAGTCGAAATAACCAGTCGCGGCTCCTTGAAAGTTACCGATCGTGAATCGAGAACCGTGCGCATCGAACATCCGGATGGTCGAGTCACTATTCGTGGTGCCGATGGCTGGAAGGTACGGATCGGACCGGACGGAAACATCATCCGAATCATTGACGCCAATGGCAGAGCACACAATGTCCAGCGAGACGCGCAGAACCGCTTGATTCCGATCGATACCGGCTCTGGCGTGAGATTAAGAGAGACCGGCACCCTTTCAGTAGCTAACAGTAAGGGCGAAGTTTGGGTGCGAAAACCGGATGGCACCTGGACGAAAGTCCAGGGACCAGGCGGTCCTTTGATTCGGACACTGGAAATCAGGAGAGAAGAGGCTCGAATCAAGAAAGAGGCAAAACTGCGATTGAAGGACGAGCAACAAAAGTTGCTCATGCAGAACATCGCGCAATTCAACCGTCAACTCAGACAACTCAATATTCACGACACGGCGAATTCTCGCAAGGAAGCGCTGAAAGCGCTCAAGACAGTGGCCGATATGCTGGAAGGAATCGTTCCTCATGGCATGTCTACATCGTTGGAATCACGCGCAGCAGATGGTGCCGTCGGACTTAAAGTTTCAGGAGAACCTCATTCAGAGGGGCAGGCCGCTTCCGCAATGGAACGTGTCATTCTCAGTCAGC
This sequence comes from Candidatus Obscuribacterales bacterium, assembly GCA_020050835.1. GTDB lineage: Bacteria > Cyanobacteriota > Vampirovibrionia > Obscuribacterales > Obscuribacteraceae > JAGVKB01. The sequence continues at coordinate 4,340 of JAGVKB010000140.1, forward strand.
GCGTGCTTGAAACTGCAATTCGCAAGATTGAGCCCGAAGCGCGCACAGAGCAGCAAACGAAGGAAAGGGCAGCACCCAGTCCGGAAGGACAGCTTCGAGAACCAAGCGGAGCCGACCGGGCCGCAGATCAGCAATCTACAACCAAACAACGCTCGCAAGATTCTGCCGAGATTGAAAAAGCCGAAACCAGCCAGCAGCTTCGCGCCTCCAGCGAGCGTCCGGATGCTCGACAGGGCACTGCGCGCCCTGCGGACGAATCAAAACCTGGTCACCTGGCCCAACTCTTAAAAGAGGCGACAAACCCGCTAAAGACGCTGGCTTCAATTTTACGACTGTCAGGAAGTACTCTGAAAGAGAATGTCATCAAGCGATTTTCAAAGCATTCAGCTGAAGAGACAGGACATCGTACTGACGCCCAACTGTTTGAGATAGCCACGCAAGAGCTATTCAAATCGATAGACAAAGCTAACGAGCAGACTCGTAAAACAACCACCGAAATTTCGGAACTCGAATCGACTGCAAAGCTCGATTTATCTGAACCGTCCGACAGCCTAGCCAAGAGATTTGAGCGCGCGGCTTTCAGTAAAGAGATACTCGATCCGAAACGTAGACTGGAAGCGGGCATTGCCCTGCCAGAAGCAACGTTTGTTAGGACGGAAGTACGCCAAGAGAGAACCTTGGACCCTCAAGATACTCGCCCGATCGATCAACAAAACTTCCGGACGGAAAATTTCACCTTCGCTGTGTTCAACATGGAAATCCGTGGAAGCAACATCGAAATTTCTGTGCCGCTGCATCTCGTGGAGCCTTTTGAGCAAGTTCGGGCATTGCGGCAGATGCTCGCAACAGAACACACGTATACCGATGTCATCCAAGCGACGATGAAGGTATTGGCCAGAAACGAGCTCGAAAATCATCCTTACAAGCATGCACTCCTACCCGAAGACCTGGCAGCGACCCTGGACTCACTGCCAGTGCCTGGTTTAGTTAAGAAAGTGGAGCTCTGGCCTGACCGCCGCTCGCCAAATGATCCGCAGTGGTCGATCGAAAAGAATGCAAATTTTGAAGCACTAGCCACAGCGAACCGAGATGGCGTCATTAGATTTTATCAGTCAGCCTCTAGCGACAGCCGCTTTTCTACATTGACTACACCGTTTCATGAATGGTCACATCTTCTCAAATGGAGCAATCCTGAGAGCAGCCGTCTGTTCGACATCGCAGCGACACAAGAACATTCCGGGTATTTCTCTAGAGAGTATGCCAAAACTGATAACGACGAGAATTTCGCTGTACATATGGGAGAAGACTTTCTTCACCCGGACACCGACATCTTTTACATTGCCACCGAGGGAGCACCGATCAGAGCAGCTGTGTTTGCACAGTATCTCGAGCACGCTCTGGGAGGGCTGCCAGCAAATCAACATGGACCTCTCCACGAACAGATACTTGAACGAGTACGCTACGTCAATGAAGAGGTGCTGCCAAAGGTTAAAGAGGATCTTAAGGCTAAAATTCTTCTCTCCGACGATCTTCTCGTCGTTACTAGTACGCTCGAACTATTGCAAGGTCTCGGCAACGAATGGGACACCCCATTCCTAAAGACCGTCGCTGAAACACATCCCTTCAATTTTGTACGAGATGCAGCACTGGTGGCACTCGCCAATCATCTGAAAAACGATCCCGCCGCCTTTTGCGATTACTTGCTCGACAATGCGCACAGCAAGCAGCATTTAGAGACACTCAAGTCATTTGCCACCGATCAAGCAAACAATGCTACCGCAGTCTTGCCCAATAACTTGCGCGAACGCCTTAAGACTCATCTAGAGGATTTCTCATCGCCAGGATTTGTCGATGCACTGCAGATATTGTCAGTCAAACCATCACCGGCTGATAGTGATTTCCTCAAGCATGTAGTCGACAACTATACCGACTTCAAGGTCCAGATATTGGCGATTGAATCCCTGATGCGCGTATATAAAGAATCGCCAACGGAGTTACATCAGTACATCGTGCACACGATGGAAAGCAATCACAATAGTCTAATTAAGGGCGTGGCAAAGGATTTCTTACTGGCAGCGGATTATCCTCCAATCCGTCTACAACATTTAAATGAACTGGCCCGAAGGCGATTAACCAGCGAACAGGTAGAATCTGCCGTCAAAGGAATATCCGATCACAACTCCCAAGTTGAAATATTCAAACATGGCGCCAGCCTTTTAACGAACGCTTACGAGCGAGTATTGCTTGCCGAGAAAGCACTCACCAATCCGGTGCTAGAACATTCTGCGCTAGAACTGTTACGTGAAGCGACCAATCCTCAACATGCAGACTACGACGCGCATGAAGCGAGCAGAGCTCAGGCACTGCTTGACGAGCACGCACGACGAAGCGGAGACCAAACGGCTGGCGATTCCACATTACGAATTGCCGCACAAGAGTCAACCGCTTCCTTTGAACAAGCAGCACCACCAGCGCCAGTAGCAATTGAACCCGGTGCGTCGGTTCTGCACAACGGTGAACGCTTTACGATCATCGGCTTTCATGACGATACCGGCGAGCCGATTCTTCATCAACCGGACCGTGGGAAAAACTGGGCAGGCTTTGGCAAACGAGTCTCCCCCGAAGAACTCAACTCCCGGTTCAGCTCATTCATTGCAGGTGATACCACCTACTACAGAGATAAGTCTGGACAGATTCTCAAGGTAGTAGGTAGCAACGAAAGCGGCATCATTCTATTTGCAACTCATGAAATAAAGATTGCGTCCAGAGAGCAGCTTCACTACGAAAACAGTTCCGTTGTCGTCGAATCCACCAGTGAATTCAGTCGCTCTCGTAGCGCCGATGGCACAGAATGGAAAAGGCATATTGACGGTTCGCTCGAAAAGAAAGAGCCCAGCGGACGCACTACGTTGCTCGAGGTAGATTCGCGAGGCGAGCGCAGACGGCTTGATGTTCTGTGCGACCGACTCTCATCTGACTCCGTGCAATCCATGCGATTGAACGATTATCTGCACAAATTCGCCGATAGGCAAAATCTTTCAGAACAGGACAAGGGTCGAACCTTCAGGTATATCTCAGAGTTATTGGAAAGTCCGTCAGTTAGCAACCTCGACTCGATGACCAGGCTGCACATTGTCGAGCAGGCGTTAAAGAACATCGCTAATCCGCTCAGCATCACGCAGGGACAACACGGTACATGCAATGTCGCCACGCAAGAGGCTAGACTCTGCCTCCAGGAACCAGCGGAGTACGTTCGCTTCATAAAAGATGTGAGTTTGAATCGGCGTTACACAACTGCCGACGGCACAGTAATTGAAATTCCCGCTGGCGCATCTCGAGTAACGCTGGAAGCAAGAGAAGCTTTTGCGCATTTTAGTGCGTCTCTCACGCGGTTCGTGCCGGTGCCAGGGCCGGTTGGGCTGGTCGGAGCCCAAGAGGTCTACAAAGCGCTTCCATTCGTTCTGGCAGATCCCGAACGGAATCTGGCAAGTCAGATATTTCAAATTGGTGCGGTGAATGTCAGCACTCAAAGACAGACCCGCATATATGCAGATGGCGTTTTGGTGGAAGGCCAAAAGGGTTCCTTCCACTATCGACAGGAACGACCGGAACGTCCACCGCAACCGCAATCACCGGATTCTCCTGCTGCTACAGAAACTCCTAGAGACCTTGGCGAACGCCTCGTTCTCAGGGACGAAGCCGGCAATGAGCGAGTGATCTCTCGCAGTGCCTCACTTCGAACCAGCGATCTCGACACAATTTATCGGGAAATATCTGGACATAACGAATCCGGCACCATCGCACAGCCGTTTGCAATGGGCGGTTCCATTCCAGGCAAGACTTTTGGAACTAGAGAAGAGTTCCAGCAACTGCTTCTTCAGATGCAAGGTCAAAGTGAACGGACAGGCAAGGCTTTTTGTGCCACGGTTTACGTTGACACATTCCATGAGCCGTTCTACACGGATTCCAGTGCTGGTCAATCTGGCGGATCCGGTGGACCACATGTCGTCAATATTATTGGCATTCACCCCGATGGACGGGGAAGCTATCTCGTTGAGGTTGACAACTCGTGGCGGCAAGGCGCCGAGCATCACGGCACAAAAGCCATTCCAATCGCAGACTTGTTCCTGACAACACAAAAGGCAACTAGCACTGAAGTTCTCGAAGCTCTACGACTCAAAGCCGAGGCCGCGCCCAATAACTTCGATTTACAGTTCGATTTGCTGCGACACGAGTATAGACGGTCGGAAACCCTTCGAAAGGCACTTGCGGAAGACCCCGGAATGCTTCTTGCCGACACGAGAGAGCTGGTAGGCGCCCCAATCATTGAATTCGCCACATACAAACAAAAGGTTTCAGATCTGGTCCAACGATATACTGAACAAGTCAGGCAGCAATTTGATGCAGAGCACATTCCTCCAGAATTTCAGCGTTTCATACTGGGGGCGCGAGGACAAGTAGTAGCAGCCGAAAAGGCAGAGAGTAAGCGGATATCTAGTGCAGCAAGCGCAACTCCAGCAGGCGAGCACGCTTCGGGAGAAGCCCAAGCCACCAGTCGGCCGGCAGAGAGCACTCCATTGCCTTCTGGTCTTACGCGTCCCGGTAGCGTTGCCGAAACACACCAAGTCACAGCAGAAAAGACAGCAGGAAAGGCTCGATCGGATACGCTGGCGATCAGCGCTCCCGAAAAGATTTCACGCTATCAACGCGTTGTCGAAAAGGTCAAGCAACTCTTTTCTCCGCTAACGTCAGCAGTAGAGGGAATTCGCAATGCCTTGAGGCAGAGCCAGCCTATTGATGGCAGAACGAAAGCGGCCGATCTTGCCAGCGCAGCGTTGTCGCAGGAGTTAAGCAAGCTCTATAAGTCCAACCTACCTGAGACAAAAAGATTGTCCGAAGGTCGTGTAAAACTAGGCGACGGAATTGAGGCCGGGGCAAGCAAGATCGCCATGTACCATGTCAGTATCGAGACCCCGGAAGGAGCTCGTGATGCTATCCTACGCGGACTGAATCGTCCCGAGAATCTAGACCGACCGCGGCGCGAGATTGCAGCATACGAAGTAAGTAAGGGGCTCAATTTAGATAACGGTGGAACGCCGGCTACCGTAGTCAGAACACTGAAGGCAAATGAGCTCGGAGAAAACCCACCGCCAGACCTCAAGTTCAACTCAAAGGGCGAGGCAGCTGTTTATCTGCAGGAAAACGCCGGACGACACACGGTCGAAGAATTCTTCTCAACCGAAAGGTTCGCTGACTTCAAGCTAAGTAGTCCGCACGATTTCGACAGACTCTTTCAAGAGCATCCCGACCTTCGTGAGATGTGCGCCGGGACAAACCTAGCAGACCCCTATGCCGTACACAAATTACTTGCGCAACATCCGGAGATGCAGGCTCCGCTTAAGCAAGCATTAGTCGAACGCATGGAAGGACTGTTCAGCGAACATCCACAGCTGCGACAGCAGCTCGAGCATGCATTCCTGGAACGACTCGTGCTAGGCGACTTCGATGTTCATTCGCTCAACTTCGTAGTCTCTGAAAACAACGGACAACTCAAGATTCGCAACATTGATTTGGAAAACGCGTTTCCCAGAGGTGAGCGGGAAACTCCGGTATGGGACGCAGATCCATCACTGGGAGCTAATTATGCATTTGTTGAATACTTCTCGGGACGAGATTTCAACTCTTCTACCCGCGAAAAACTCGCCAACTTTGTAAGAGAATTTGACAATCCAGCCGGGCGTCAAAGATTGACAGAAGCAGGGCTCGATCAAGTGCAAATCGATAGACTCCTGAGAAGAGTTCGTTGGTTCGAAGAAAATGGCACGTTTCCAAAAACGAACACAGAACTGGCGGCTGCTCGAATGCTTTCCGAGCCAATATCAACTCCTCCTTCCGATAAACAGCTCAACGAGTCACCATTCGACAGAGGATCGAGATCGACTGAGACGGAGGCGCAACCAAAGCCCGTTCCCGAAGCTCGGATAGAGCAAGCAGAGAACAGACCATCTTCTGAAAGGGGAACACTGGCAGAACAGTTGGGCTCACGCTCGACCCAGCGCGATGGAAAGATTGCTCAGACAGTGGATGCTGCCGGAAACGTGCGAGATTTCAGATACGATTCCAAAGGGGCGATTGAACGAGTCGACTTCGCCGGTAAGACAGAACACGAATTCTGGGAACGCAGCGGTCATGATGACTGGACGGTGCGCTATTCGGATGAACGCCAGACACAGGTATTCAATGGAGACTTCGTCCACGGCGCTGACGGGTCACTCAGTTTCAAGGAAGCTAATGGAGCGCTTAGAACATGGGGAGCTGATGGTTCTCTTATCGGACGTTCAAAATCAGGGCGCGAAACAGTGCTCTTGGTCGATCACAATGTCGAGTCAAAGAAATTAGAGCTATTACTCGATCATGCCGTTGTAGACGCCAATCTCAAAGCTCATATGATGGCAGATCTGGATTTCTTCATGGAGCGCGCGATCACAACCGGCATGCCGGAGCACGAAAGAGCCTCCTTACTGCACCATGTTTCAGAGCTATTGGCTGCGCACGGGAAGGATCTTCCAACAACGCGCGAGGAGCGCCAGCAGTTGGCAGAACAATTGCTCTATCAAGCTGCATTTCCCACGTTTACAGATCAGGGCGGGCATCCCACCTGTAATGTCACCACCGGCGAAACTATACTTTACGCTAGAAATCCGTCAGTAGTTGCAGCACTGGTCAAAGAAGTAGCCCTGACCGGTGGCTACACTACCGCCGATGGTACAAGAATTGAATACCACCTGCCAGGAGAGCCCACATCCCTCCGTCCGGACAGAGAAGCAATCATTAACCTCACTGAGTTACCAAAGCTTCCAGACGGCACAGTAGCACCATACGCGCCCGGTCGAGTTCACGGCAAACGAACTTATGCCAGTCAGATTTATCAAAAGATAGCCGCAAATGTGCACTGGCAGGAAGCTACCCATTTTGTAGATGGAACAAGTGTCGGCCGCGGCACAATCAGGTACGACGGTGAGTATCTCGTACTTCGTCCCGACGCATCGACTAGCCTGACCGACACACCAACTCGCCTCACCGACAATAAAGGTAAGGAGCTGCGCGAGCCGGTCCTGGGAGTAGCTGATCTTCGTCCGATCTTAGAGAAGATAACAGGGACCGCCCAACCGGAATTCGTAATCGTCAGCGGACACCATCCGGATTCGAAGGTATTGAACCCTGAGAATGTAATCAGGTCGCCGCAAGATCTGTCCAACCTTCTCATTAAGATGAATTCGCTCGGTCGGCTGCCGGCCGTAATTGAAGTAAACACTCTTCATGAGCCGTTTTTCTCCGATAGCTCCTCGACGAGAAATGACTCGCATGTAGTCAACATTGTCGGGATAGAGATTCGCTCCAACAGCAAAAATCCGCGTCTGGAAGAAATTTTTGTCAAAGTCGACAATCAATGGGGAAAGGGCAAAGATCATATTCTGAGCGCTATTCCACTGACTGAGCTGTACCGCGCAACCGCACGCCGGATCGATGCTGAATTCATTCGCGGACTGGAAAGCCAGGTGCAAGCTCATCCCAATGATTACTCGTTGCGATTAGACTTGTTGCGATTTAAATATGAAGCTTCCAATAGTCCCGGATATGAACACGCACGCGAGTTGATGGATTGGGCGAGTAATCACCCGATGCACGCTGCAGACTGGTTGCAAAAGAATCCGCGGGAAGTTGACCGATTCCGCGCAGCTCAAGAGTTAGTGGCTATGGCCATCGATCAAACTAAGTTTAAGACTGAGTTTGTAGCTCTAATGGAGCAGGCAGCGGCGCATTCCAAATCCAATCCCCCTGGTACCAGCCGAGAAAAGTCCGAACACGAGCGACTGATCGGAAAGTACGCGAAGGTGGCAAGCACCCACTTCACTCCTGACTTCGATCCCCAAGCAGAATCAGCTTCTAGAAGATCACAACCCGGACGTGCTGAACTTGGCAGCAGCAGATCCGGCGGCAGCGAGAACAAACCTTTCAGCAACGATTGGATCGCTTTGATGCAGCAAACTGGTATGACCCAGTTGACGCAGATGGTGCCAAAGAAATCTGAGGGGTCCGAACCATCAACCAGGGAACGATCAAATCGAGGGGAAAGAGCTGGCTCCAAGTCTGAAGAAACAGGCGAACGCACCAGGCAGAGACGCACGGACAGCGAGCGGCAGAATGACTCGGAAGATGCGCGCCACAGACCGGCGGATCATTCAGAAGACAGCCCGCTTCAGATAAATCCGCAATCTGATCAACAGGTCGCCGGCGAAGGGCAGATGTATTACGCCAGATATGTGGAGGCGATGAGACTAGCGAATCAAGAGACGATGCGCAGATTCTCCCTTAGTTCTGGAACAGAACAGCTTGAGCACCAATCACGCGACACCGCCGAGCGGCCATCACTCTACGAGCAGATCAAGAAAGATCACGTATTGCAAGAAAGAGAGCTTGCCAGGCTGGATTTCGCTCAGCATCCGTTCGTCAGCCCAGAATCGTTCGCTACGTTCCACGACTCGGTAAGAAGACTGGCGGAAGGCTGGGACGATTTAAGCCAACCAGGTGGATTGCTCGAACGAGCTTCCCAGGCGAGGCAATTGGCTGACGAAGTCCGAGATAAGATTCGCATACCGGCTGCTGAAGCTGGTTTAACAGAGCATGAATTCTTAAACAGAGCAGGCGACAGAAAGCTCCAGGATTTACAAGAAAGTTACCGCAGCGCCCTGGAAGCTCACCGCGAACTTCAACAGACTTTAGAGAGTCGCAAGTCACAAATCGAACAAGCGTTAAACGACTTCCTTCGGGACAAGGGTCTTTCTGTACCCAAAGTGAAGCTCGAATTGTGGGCGGACGAATTGCTGCAAGCAGAACGAGCAGTCGCGGAGTATACGCCGGGCAAAGGAACGATTCGACTGCGCGAGCTGTCTCTACTCAAGCCGGAGACTATACAGATCTCTACAATCTTCCACGAGCTTCTCCACGGCGAGCAAGATGCGCTGATAGTATGGAGCCTCGTGCACAAACAGCAAACAGAAGCACCAGGCAGACCGATTGAGCCCGAAGAGCTCAAGAGTCGCTATCTACTTTCAACCGGCAAGAAAGACGTATCAACTGAGTGGCTGCAGGCAGCACATGAAGCTGCTTTGGAACGTCCTGTCGCCTCATCGGAAGAGACGAGGCGCGACCTGGTTCGTGCAGCCGACCTTGCTCGGGATATAAAGGCGATGAACTCAGCAAGCAGGCTGGAATCGCTGAATCGCCAGAAAGCATTTTTGGAAAGGATAGTGGAGCGGCTGCCGAGACCAGAGGCTAATCCCAGCGAAAATGAAGTTCTAACCAATATTCGCGTATTAGCAAATTACAAAGAACGTGCATTCGATGACGATCTGCACATCCTGCCAGCAGAATTGACAGCTGATCTTCACACATTAATGGAAGGATTCTATCGCCCGCTGGAGGAGTCAAGACATGCAGCTTTGACTCATGGTGAAGCGAACCAGATTCTCGCCAGACTAATGGAGAATCGCCTGCAACAAGTCAATGGCGAGCTATCCGGAATCGAAAGGGTTACGAAGGAGCTCAATGATCTAGACAAACAACGCAGCTCGCTTGCCGCGGTCTACCGTCAACTGGTTGTCTCGACCGACGGTATCACTTCCAAACCAGAACTTTCGCAACGTCAAGCTCAAGAGGTTCTCTTTGACTTTGAGCGCAGAATCAGCAACTCATTCGGCGAGGGCAAGGAGAGCTTGCCTGCTGCCCTGAGATCAGAAATCCAGCAATTACTGCAAGATTATCCGATGTTCTCTGTCACGCCGCCGGCAATTCCGCACACCGAAGCACAATTGCGTCTAACCAGTATTCTAGAGCGCTCCATTTCGCATCTGTCCGAAAACATCAATCGAATCAACAAAGATCTATATATCCGAAGTAGGCATGAGACTGAAGCGAACATCGCCGGTGCGCTGATGGAACGTCATATCACCGAAGAGATACGAACGCGTCAAATCAACGAGCTCGAGCAATCACTGGCTTTGAGAGCTCGCGAAGGCGATGCGATTTCTACCGTACCACCGGTTGGTCCGCATGAACTGCGAACCACCGAGCCGCTATCTCCAGAGGGGCTGGCAAAGCTTTCCAAGACGGATTTGGTGCGCATTGCCTCAGAGCTGCGACGGATCGCCTTGACAGATGCTGTGACAAAGTTGCCTAATCGAAAGGCCTTTGACGCAGCATTGCAAAGGGAGCTTGCACGCGCAGAGCGCAATCCCGAATCACCACTGTCAGTGATGCTGCTCGACTTGAACTCCTTCAAGGCCGCCAACGATTTACATGGACATACAAGCGGCGACGAGGTTCTCAAGGTGATGGGACAACTGCTTCAAAAGCAGTGCCGCCAGTACGATGTTGTTGCCCGCACCGGTGGTGACGAATTCTGCTTAATTTTGCCAAATACCACTCCTGAGCAGGCCAAGCTAATTGCCGATCGCCTGCGTGAACAGATGCTGGTAAAAGTATCTAAGGAGGAGGGTGCTTCAAAAATTACACCAGTAAAAGACCGAACGCTTGACGGTGATACTCCTGTCCTGGTTTCGCTCAGCATCGGTTTCGCTAACTTCAAGCGCGGCGTTACGGCCGAAGAACTGCTTGCAACTGCGGATCACGAGATGTACGCCGATAAGAAGCGACAAAAAGCCGGTCGCGGAGTTGAGGGCGAGGAGCCGGTAACATCTGAAGGATCACCGGAATCACATACTCCAGTGGAAGCAGAACCAGCGTTCCCAGAATTAAAAGCCGATCTAGCAGTCGGACACAAGACTCTGCGCACCGACGATCTGTTATCTTCGGTCGGTCTCGAGAACCTGTCGAAAGAAGAGCTAGTCAATTTGGCAATTGAGCTCGACCGACTCGCGCATATAGATCAAGTTACCGGTCTACCAAACCGCAAAGCCTTCGACACAGTGATGGAGCGCGAGCTGGCTCGTGCGGAGCGAAGTCCGGATAGTCCTGTATCAATGCTGCTGCTTGATTTGAATTCCTTCAAGGCAGCAAACGACCTCCACGGTCACGGTGGCGGTGATCGTGTTCTCAGACAGATTGGAGAGCTTCTTAAGGAACAATGCAGACAGTATGATTTCGTGGCTCGCACCGGTGGCGACGAGTTTTGCCTGGTATTACCTGGCACTAACGAACAGCAAGCAAGAATGATCGCCGATCGTTTGCGGGAGCAGGTCAAAGTTGCTATCTACAGCGAAAACGGCAAGGTGCAGCTGGCACCACCTGGAGAAAAATCAGCTCGGGGGGATAATCCGGTCACAGTATCTTTGAGCATCGGCGGCGGCACATTCAAACCAGGCGCTACTGTAGAGCAGCTCTACAAGACTTCCGATCAAGAGATGTACCTCGACAAAAAGCGGCAGAAAGCCGGACGTGGAGTCGAAGAACCTACAGCCGCTCAACAACGTGAGAAATCAGGAGCTGCTGAAGGCGACAGTCATCCGCGAGAGCTAACGGACTCTACTGCGCCGGAAGGACTCTTGTTTGCAATGCATTCGCGCAGTGACCAGTTAGCTGTAACTGGTGCAATTGAGTCGCATTTAGGTGATAGCCGCCTGCGCAACTACAGTGACAATGACTTAGCTGAAGCGTCTCGCTCCAGGCTAGCGCACTCCGAACACCTCGAAGTTGTAGTTCACGAACTCAGAGACGAAATCGCAACTTGGAAACCAATTGACAGCAAGGGCGGTCGCGAAGGTGAATCCGCAGAGGCTGCCTGGAAAGAATCATGGGTAGTGGCACGCAATGAAATCGAGCAACGCATCCCCGGTTTGCTAGACCACTCCGGCATCCCCCAAAATGACAAGTATTACGATCAAGCCTACATGCGAAAGCAGCTTGCCGGGCATGAAGACTTGCTTGCTCTGTATGAACAGGAGCGAAGCGCGTATAGAGAATACAGCGAAGTAATGGAGCGGACAGTAAACTCCGTTCGCCGTGAGCGTGCGGCGATGCTTCTGGAGATATTGCATGTTCTATGCGATGAGCATGATCTCCCTCCGATCTCCATCAACAGTTCCTATTTGACTGATGGGAACGCCGCATACAAATTAGGCAGCGGCAGGCTTTTCGTAAAAGATTCCGCTCTCAGAGGGATAGATTCTATCGAACACCTGGTTCGATCTCTCGTGCACGAACTGGAGCACAATGAGCAAGACAGCTTGTTTGTAAGAAAACTGGCAAACGACATCTTAGGCGGAGCAGATGTCCAAGCCAACGCGCGACAGCTTGGCGAGATCCAAGCGCAGTACGAACAAAAGGTCGGTCAACCGCTCGAGCTTCACTATCTAAGGAGCTGCCTCGAGCGCAACAGGACATTATCCGAAACTGATATTGCACGTGTATCCGACTTCGAGCGCTCCTTCCCTCAAATCAAGCAGATGGATGAGCTTAGAATCAACAGCGAAGTTGTGACCAGAGCTCTCTCCCGCCTGCAAAATAGTCGCGATGCTGCGGTTTACTTGGAAAATGTTATCAAAGCCGGCAGTGAGTTGCACCTGACGAGATTGTTCGGTACTCCATTGCCCGCAGAAGCCCGACAGGTAATCGATTCTTATTTGCGGGGAAACAACGCAGTCACTCAAGACTCTTTGATTAAGCTGAGAGACTTATTGTCGCAACGACAGAGCCAGTTGGAATCTGAAATGGAATCGCTCTATTCAACTTACAGAGGTTGGGCGCACGAGCAGGAAGCTTTTGCCCTCGGCGAGCTTGCCTGGCGCAAAGTGTCAGACCAGTACAGTGCTGCGAACTGGATGTCTCATGCGGGCAAAGAAGTCCCGCCTACTCCTGGAGGCAGCGGTTTAGTTTGGTCGCAGGCAGCGGAGTTCTACAAGCTCGGAATTGAGCAGAGGGGCTGGGATGGCAATTCATTTAGCCTGCTTACCGGTGACAAACCATTTACGACCTATGCAAAGACCAATTTCCTCGACGGCGAAAGATGGAATCACTTTGCTGTCATTCCATTCCTGGAAGGGCACGATCGCTACTTCATGAAATGGCCGGATGGACGCTCGACTGTGCGCTTCCCGGATGGCACACGCTTCGAGTCATTCTCAGGTGAGCCGGTAAGAGCGTTCTTGGTTTCTCCCGATGGAAAGATCGGCGAGTGGCATGGGGATCACCACATAGATGCAGAGTCGGGCACAGTCACTCTCAAGGACCGAGAAAGCGGTACCACATTCACAAAGGCGCTTGACGGCTCGACCAGGGTTAAGGAGCTAGGTGGTCGCTACGACGATGGTGCAATGCGAAGTATGACTTCGCTTCCCGACAAGTTCGCGCTGGCAAATAAGCGATTTGAAGAGCAACTTGCGATGAATCATGAGGAAGGCGGCAGCAAGATTAGGCAGATTCCGCCGGTTGAGCGCTCGCGCTGGCTGAGCCTTTTCGAGCAACAGCAAGCTGAGCGAAAGGCTCGGCAGGGCGGCGGACGTGATGCATTCGGCTCGCTTGGCGGGCTAGCATTGAGCATGGAGGAGCCAGGTGTAACGACAAGGCAATTCAAGCTGCCGGAAGCAGCTCACAAGCTACTACCTGAGCCAATCATCACTAGCTTGGAACAGATGCCACCATGGAAGCAAGAGGCAGCGCTGCGAACATGGGAAAGACTGAATTCCGCCAAAGATTTAACAGCCGAGAAATTCCAAGAACAATTCGACTTCCTTTGCAAGGATGGCCGGTCCAGATATTACGAAAAGATTGGCGATCTGGACGGATACATCGGTCTGCTCAGAGGACTTTCGGAAACTGAAGCGCGCACCTTGAAGATGGCTGTATTGAGAGCAGTCAAGCTCTCCGACGCCGAAACCTCATTCCAGTTGTTACATGGATTGAAGCCAGGAGTTTTTGCAGAAGCTCTTGCATCTATGCGAAGCCTGGGACATCATGCTCCGATGGCAGCTCTGAAGCTGGCTCTAATTTTCGGGAAAGACGCAAATTCACCGCAGAAGAATTTGAGCAGCTGGTTGCAGAAGCAGTACTCGCTTGGCAGACAGAACGGAGAGATTACTCACTACCTGCCAATCGGATCTGTTTATATGCTTGATGGACTTTCAGAAGTATTGCATAGAAACTATCAACGACCTCTTTCGGAGCTGAAATTAGTCGGGAAAGGCTGGAACGACCTGACACCAGAACAAAGAAAGTCGCCATATTCAAGAATCCTGGCGGAGATAGCCTCAAGGGACTTCGGAGAAGTAGAATCTGGAGTTTTTGCTGCCGAGTCCATCCGCTGGGCTGCAAAGGAAAAAGAAGAGATTGAACGAGAAACATTCGAGCTTGGTCTAACCTGGGACTATCAGGCTATGGAACGCCGATTCATCGATTCGCAGCATGTTCCATCTCCATTTCCTACTACCGAATGGCGAGCCGGCGACTTAGTTGGACGATTTCTACCTCGTGAAGATGCTCGCGGAGTTTATCTTGGCGAACACTCCGGCTGCTGCCAGCATCCGGCCGGACCAGGCAGCAACTGCGCCTGGTTCGGTCAAGAATCACCGCATTCCGGCTTTTTTGTAGTCGAGAAGAAGGACGGCACGGTGGTGGCACAGTCGTGGGCATGGGTATCAGATCACGGCGGACTCTGCTTCGACAATGTAGAATCCCTGCTGACCGCCCGTGCCAAACCAAATGAATCGCTGGAATTTACTGCTTACGAGCATCAAGTCTCAGCAGTATACAAAAGGGCTGCCGAAGATCTGACACGAGAGCTCTTTCACACAGTCACCGTCGGTGGCTCAATGTCCAAAGTAGATCTGTCGAAATGGCCGGAAGCAGGCAGCTTGCATCTCGAATTGCCTTCGGAATACGGCAATCCAATGACTGCCTACACCGACAGCGAAACCCAACACGTTCTATCACATAATCCAGATCTGCCCTTAACCAGACACTATGCAGATGCACTGAACACCTTTGAGCAACAGAGCAAGCTTGCCGAGAAAGACTACAACGAAAGGCTCGCCGCCTCGGAACGTTTGCTACATGACACCAAAACTCAGGCAGAAAGCAACTACCAGTCAGCCGTCGAATCCTCCACCGCAGAGCTGAAGGCAGCCAGAAGGGAAGCATCGAATCTGCAAAGAAAGCTTGAGTATATGTCATCTGAAGAGCTGCTCGGACCAGAGGTGGTAAAGAGGGCAAAAGAAAGATTCGGGAAGAATTCTGAATTCGAGATTGACGAAGCAGCCGACAATAAGCGAAGACAGCTGCTCAATAAAGCAATGGCCCGGCCGAAAGCCGATCACAATGCAAGGCTGGAAGAAGCAGAGCGCCTCAAATCAGAAGTAATCAAAGCTGCCGAAACCCAGCACGCGGAAGCTGTCAGATTGTCCGCAGACCAACGCGAGGCGGTACGCAAGATAGCCCGTGATTCATTCAACGCTCAGTTAGTCGAAGCGAGAAAGTCAGTCGATCGCCTCCCAGACTCTCCTGCTACTTCGGACAGCCAAATGTCCAACCAGAGCCATCGAACAATCCAGGCAGAAACTGAGCACCCTGACGGGATGTGGCGACCGAAGAGGAGGCTGGCAGACTTAACGGTTGATGTCATTTCGGAAGCTGAAAGATATGTACCATTGCAGATGCATCGCGAGGAAAGTAGCCGCAGATTCTGTAGCGAGATTCTAGACACAGCCAGAGACTGGCCAAATCTCTTGCCACACGCTGATATCGTCAGAGAAGCCGGCATACATCTAGCATCAGATATAGAACAGCTAGCCAGCACACTGGAAAGGAGCAGGTTGATCTCGAAAGAAAACCTGCACATGTCAGAGTACGTAAAGCACGTGTTGGAATCGACTCCTGAAGGTCGCGCACTGCTGCCAGTCTACGATCAATACTTGCGAGACAGAGAAACTTTCGCGCACCAATTGTCCTTACTCAACGAGCAAGTTGTCGAGCGCGGACGTCAAATGCAGGAGGCAATCGATCGCTTTACCGACTGGCTAAAGTTGCCGAAGGTTGAATTGAAGCTTGTAGACAATCTTTCCGGAGCCGGAGCTGGATACCTCGATGGCATACTGTACATACCGAAAAGCGATCTGCTATCTACCAACAATCTGGCGGAGCTGATTGGAAATCTATATCACGAACTCACTCACAATGCTCAAGATTACCTGATCGTAAGAAGCTTAGCCGATGAATTGAGTATTGGAAAGGTTGCGCGATCCGATCAGCTCGAGGCGCTTCAGAAGCGTTATATGGAGAGAGCTCGAGTAGAAGAATGGAAGGAGCCGCCTTCTCTTGCTTATATGATGGATGTTCTTGAGAAACGCCAAGGTGAAAGACTTAGTGTCGAGGAGCTAGACTTAGCTCGCGCCTATGCCGACGCTTTCAAGCGCAACAAACCGCCGGGAGAAGATATCAAAGAGTTGGCGAATGACTACCGGATAACCAACCGGGCCTTGTCCACTCTGTCCGATTCACAATCAGCTCATGCTCTGATGCACAGTCTTACTCATGATTCTGGAGTACTGTCCGGACACCTCTTCGGCACTCCCAAACCACCGCCTGAAGTGCAGAGCATGATTGAATCCTGGATTTTATCCAAAGTTCAACCAGGACATCATTGGGACGAGCCCGGTGCCCACGCTCGGCTAGCTCATCGCTTGCACCAAAGGCTCTCTGAAATCAATCAAGAACGAAAACGCATTTACGACGAGTATATGCAAGTGCATGAAATGGCTCCACTTCTAACGGGTGAACTCGCCCGAGCTTTGTCCATCAGGTTGGGAGCTGGAGATCAGCCAGCGCCGGTGTCGATTCCACTTACCCTGGAGCATTGGGTAACGGATAGATTTCATACTTCATCCGATGCCAAAGAACACTACTATGCCCAAATCGCAGAGCGTGAAGCAGCGGTTATGGGAGGACTGGAAGCGCTGGACGCGGTTGCCACTCTTTCCAAGGAGCATCGCAGCAAGGTCGACGAACTGATCGAATCCGCATTGAGTGGTGCGCCGAACTATGAGGGAATGGTGCCTGAATTGCTAAGACTTCTGGAATCATACCCGACAGTTATGGAAGCGATATCAACCAAACACGATCTCCTGAAGTGGAGCCAAGAGCCAGCCGCAGTTCATGAGGGAAATTTGGAATCGGCGGTGATTGCAGCACCGAAGCAGCTGACACTCTTAGAGCGATTTGAAAAGATTCGAGAAGGCTACTCATCGCCGAAGCGGCTACCGATGCCGGGACTGAGTGCCGATGAGAAGTTAGCCGCAGGCTGGGCAGCTTTCTTGGAGCTCTACTTCCTTCCCAATTCCTCACCTTCGGAGCGAAGGCAAATTCAGCAAGTAATCGATGAGCTGCTCACAATTCCAGCTGGTGATCCAAGCCAAAAATCAAACACTGTCGAGAACATCGTCATGAAATTGGATGGCAAATCTGTCATTCATCGTGTTCGCAAGTCAGGACTGCATGACGATCTCGACATCTCATTCGATATCAACTCTTATGCTACGCACCATCATTTCAAGACTGACGTTGTAAGAGGTAGCGGCGCCAAGGACCTGGTGGATCCCCCACATATTCAGCGCGTACACCAGATACTCAGCATGCTCCGGCAAGAGTTGCGCGGTCCAAACTTTGGTCTGCTGCGAGTAGAAAATGGACATGACGGCGGTCGCCCAGTCAAGAAATTTTACCTCCAGACTGGCAAAGGTACCAACAATCCCAATTGCGAGCTTGTGGTCGTTTTAAAACTGGAGCGTGGAAACCTGTACAGATTTACGACAGCTTACGAGCAGACTAAAGGCAAGTAACTCTGCATCAACGGGCACTACTAAACTGCTCTGAGTTGGAGTATCGCCTATTGTGCGCCTCTGGCGATCTATTCTGGTGAACGGTCACCTGTTTCATAGTGACCGGATCCGCGTAGGTTACATCACCGTTTGAATTCTGATTCAAACTAGCTACCTTGCGGGTATCACCTTTACGAAGCAGGCCCCGAGCGGCATCTCTATAAGCAAGCATATCTTCAGTCTTAAGGAACTCGGCATGACGATATTGAAATTCTACCTCTAGGGTATCCTCCCCGTTTCATCACTCTTCTACATCCCCGTTTGCTTTATAAGTTGCCCTGCCCCCACCTTTAACCTGGCAGACTACATTGCCCTGTCTGTCCATCGTTATTGACGTAAATGGTTTCGGATGTCTCTGAAACGAGCCTGGAGTGTTGCTTCGATAATCCTCGTAATTGGAATCCCAATCCCATCGCGTTCCATCCGGCAACTTAACGCTCGGGTGTTCGGCATTTTTCGAGTAATCAAACTCTGTTCGCGCCCCCTTGGCATGAGCGACATTACGAACACGTGCCTGCTCGTCTCTGTCAAAATGCCCACCGTTGGCATGAAGGGTGGTCGTCCAACCAGTCTTACTGTCCTTGTAGTTTAGGTCACCATTTTGCTCCGTAGTGTAAGGACTGCCACGAAGCTCGGTTTCCTTTCCTTGCGCATGGTGAGCCCAAGTTTTCTTCTCGGGATTGTAGGCGAAGTAATCATGCTCGTTAATCTGAATCTTCCTAAGGCCGCCGGCGTTTGGATCGCCTGTTTTTTGATCGCCATACTCATAGGTACGATTACCAGCTGGCGATGTCACCTCTGTTAACTTTCCGTCGACATAGGTAGACTTCACGCCGTTTTCCAAAGTCCTATTGTCGGGAGCCTTGCCTTGATGATCCTTTCCGTCGCGCGTGTGAGTAGTGACGACATGGTCGGCACCCGTCTTAATGAGTGCTCCATCCCGCGAGACCTCAACAGTCCCTTTCGCGAGTTCACCCTTCTCATTAACCCATTCATTCTCTGCCTTGGGCGGCTTTAGGGTATCACCTCGATTCCAAACATGATTGTCACTGTCCTTGTATCTCTTAATACCTTTATCGTCATACTGAAAGTCTTCCGTCTTGCCTTTGGCGTCTCTTACATGCGTCACACGTCCGGTGGCATCCAAGTCAGTATGGGACTTGTCAGCATACTCAATGGACTTACTTCCGTCGCGCTTATTTACTTGTGTTTCGGTCTTGCTGGTCCAGGTTACTGTACCATCAGGATCGACTTTGAGAGCTCCTTCATATGGTTGCCTTCCTGGAGCGGTCCAGTCTTTGCCATTCTTCATGGTCCAAACTTCCCCGTTCTTTTCATAACTATCGACGGTCTTGCTGTCACCAGCATAATGAAGCTTAGTTTCGTTGCCGGCACCATCCTTAATTTGAGTGATTCGCTTCTTATCGTCAGTAGTTACTTCAGAACCATCTCTTCTTTCGACCGTCTGAGTATGCTTACTGAGATCGGTCTTCGTGATCTCGCCCTTTTCATTTGCAGAAACGGACATCTTTTCGTTATGCGGACCGGTAAATGTCTTTCCACCGTCGTTTGAGTGCCACTGCTGTCCGCCCTTATCTTTGTAATCGGTCAGCTTGCCATGGTCCCACTTAAACTCCTCAGTAGTCTTCTGTCCCTTCGAGTTGACATCTGTAACCTTGGTTACATGCCCTTCTTTGTCAGTGATAACTTGAGAGCCACCAGGATAGGTCTTCTTCTCTCCACCATCGGGATTCTTTCCGACTTGAACCCACTTCTTATCTTCGACGCGATAATGCGCTTCCGGCTTTCCAGTATCCGGATTGATCGCATAAACATCTTTTGAATCCTTGCTCGGCTTTACAAACAGATAGTCGCCGCTCTTGCCGTGTCCATGACCGACAATCTGGGACCCTTCAGGCAGATGCTGCTTGAATTTCTCATTTAGTTTGCCGAGCTCGCGCTTGGTCGCGGCAGCTTCGGCATTCTCCTCGAGCTTTTGGGGATCCTTTGCATCTTTGTGCTGGTCTTTGTAGGCCTTCTTTTCGGCATCATGACCGGCAAAGATATCGTGTACTAACTTCTGCCCATGCTCGGGTTTCTGTCCGCGCTCGAAAACGGACTTGCTGGGGTCCTTGAAGTGGGAATCTTCAACGTTAGACTTGGTGCCCATCCTAATTCCTCCCGAACCTGATTGCCTTTCGGCACTCCTTGAATCTTACACCTGTAGCCGGCTAACTCATACAACTATTGCTTGACAAACCTTATGAACTATTTCTCCCTCAGCTCTACGTATAATCCCAGAACACAACAAACCTCGTTCATCCCTGGAGCAAGAAGATGGTGGCGCGCCTCCATCACAGTTTTCTAAATCTTGCAGTGACATACATGCCACCATCAATAGTTTCATATGAAACTGAAAGCTTGAGCGGATCGAGATTCAAATCTCGAACTTGAAAGCTGTTACGAATTAGTTGTCCCGGCTTCAACGGTTCGGTAACGAAGAAGCGATCCTCGCCGTTGGCACTGGAGAATTGATCGATCCTGAAACCGTTATTCAGCAATGCTACTGCCTGGTCACCACTTTCAGTGCGGAAAAAGAGATTGCCTGTGACCGGATCGCAAAGCACCACGGCAACAATTTGCGCCTCGCGCGCCTTCCGTCCGGGCGAGACCGCCGGTACAAGCACATATCTTGCCGGATCGCTCGACCTCATGATGCACGTGCCGTCAGCAAACAGTACTTCGGCAACTTGCTCGTCACTAAGAATCACGTCCCAAAGCCACTCTCCATTCGGGCTTGCCACACTGAGATCGACTTCTCTTCTTAGTCCTTCGGCTGGCACTTTCACCGGCGCAAATTGCTCGAGAACAACAGGCGGACTTGCCATGCGCTCCGGCTCAACTCTTGCTGCTGGCTTGGAAGCTTGATTCTCAAATACAGGCAGTGGCAACGACTCAGCCCCGTGTACCGACTCGGACTCTTCCAATTCAACCGATCCTTGTCCTCCGGCAGAACCGTGCGCCCCCTCGCCTTCGGACAATTCAGTTGAGTCGTCTTCTCGACTATCGTAAGTCGGTGGTGATGATTGCTGATTCTCAATCGCTTCAAGCACATTGAAACTGGCTGCCAACTCGTCTCCTAACGCCTCGACGATTGGATCTACATCGTCACCAATTTCTTCGACTTCGGGCTCAGCCTGGACATTTTGAAAGATTGCCTCCTCGATACTCAGGTCTGAGTAAACGAAGAACCTTTTCCCGTCTTCAAGTATCTCGCCAAGCACTGTTCGCTCGCCATCGCTTACTGCTGCCGTGCTTTGGTTCGGCTTACTGTGAAAGGCGGTAATTGTTTGCTCTAATGCTTGCCGCAAAATTCCCGGCGGGGAGCCGTCCTTCAAAATAGTCTGGTCAAGGTCGAATCGCTTGCCGCCATAAACGTACTCTTTCAAATGCTCTTCAGGCAGCAACTCCTTCGCCAATCCAAACACCGAGCTAATGCCGCTGGAGGTGCCTTTTTTTAGCTTGCCGAGATAGCTCTTATAACCGTCTACATGCTCCTGCAATCCAGCAAAAGCTTGAGCCGGCGATGCTCCTTCGTCGTCATCATCTTGATCGCTCATCAAGCATCTCCTCTGCTCTTAAGCCTACTGCCACCCATGAGTTCCGATGTTCTCCTCGGCTGACGACCGACTACCCCAATAATATATTCCACAGACGCTTAAGAATCTCACTGCTGCAGAAACAGGACTATTTCGCCCTTAATGCTAAAAACCTAGCCCAGCCAACGCTCTAAGGATACCAAAGGCTCAGTGCCAGAAATTTTTATCTACTGAGCCAAATTTGCCAAAAATGCCAGCCTGCCGGAAGGACAGCAGGCTGGCATTCTCACTATGTCTGTTGAAACCTCTTCGGACCGGCACAAACGCTTAGATATTGACGAAGTAATTGTACATATGAGCCGATTGTACCGGCTTGCCGTTGCAGCTGAGCGATATTCCTACCGCAAATGAATCGGCGACGCGGGCAACTCCAAAGGGAGTCGTGCATCGTTCGGTTGCGCTCAATTGGAGCGCCGGATCGAGCTTTGCTAGTTGTGCGTTTACTTGCTCCAGATACTTGTACTGTTCCGCGGTTCCTTGCAGAATCGGCAGTCTTTCCCCGGCAGGCGGGTTCATCTTCAAGCGAGCAATCGCTTCGGGCGTCAGATAACCGTGCTCTGCGATATGCTTGGCCGTCTGCTCAGCGTCCTTGGCCAGCTCTTCCTTAGTCATGTCTCGAAAGGAAGCTGGAGAGAATTTCACTTCACGGTTCGAGGTTCTAACCTTCTCGATGCCGTTCTTGCCGATCTCCAGCCACTTCCCATCAGAGAATTCAATGATTGTCTTGTCTCCGTTTCGATGTACCTTCGCGTCTCCGGAATTGATCGACTCAGGACTCTTCTTATCGGTCAGATCGATGAAGGTTGATTTGGAGCCTTCGATTGTTACCCCTTTCCCATCAATCCAGACTTTCATTCCGTTGTTCAGAACGAGGCATTGTTGCTGCCCATTGGACACAAAGTTATCACCGGTAACCAACTCTTGAATGCCAGGCTTAGGAGTACAATCCGTCTTGAAGATCGGCCCGAAAGGGTTGCGAATTGGATCCTCCAGTGACAACATAGGACCAATAACATCTGACGTGTTGCTGCCGCTCTTAGCCGGATTACTGAGGCGCATCTCCTCAGTCGTCCAAATGAGACTCAAGTTGTTATCTTCAGCCTGAACTGAGGCATCGGTCGAGTTACCCAAATTTCCTTCTGCTTCGCTTCTCATTTAACTTTCCTTCTCGCTGTAATATCAACAAAACACTGTGATTGTTGGGGTGGCATCGCCATGGACTGTCAATGGGTGAAAAACTACACATTAGTGGCAACCTGTGAGAGCGGTGTGAGAACACGAACCAATGAAACATTGACCAAGAGCAGTCCAACAGCTGGCTTTAGCAAGCACACAAACTATCCGTCAGATCCGTTCGGATACTTAGATAGAGCAGCGCTTTCGTGCGCGAACTTTTCTTCTACTTGGATAGTGCAGCGCCTGCCTGCTCTACCCGTTCGGCATCGCTATTGCGATTCCTCTTTCGAAGAAACTGGGCAAAACTTTGAACACATTCGTCGAAGATGGCGCTGTCGTCCTTCCGGCCCTTCTTCAAGATTGAGATAGCCCGCTTGAACTTAGCTTCCGCTTCCGCGCAGTCTCCAACTGCATCGCAAACTTTTGCGAGCTTGTACCAATTCTGACCGACGATTGGAGCATCAGGGCCGACGTCTTGCACATTCAGTGTAAGTGCCTGATTCAACGCATCCAGAGCCTGATCGTACCTGCCGCTTGCTGCATAACAATCTCCGAGCGCCTCGAGATTGAATGTCAAAAGAACGTCATTCTTTTTGAATCCAGGCATAGCCTGACTGAACTGATCATTAACACTTTGGTGAATCTTGACCAGCCTCTGAAAGAGCGAAATCGCTTCATCATACTTCTTCTGATCTTGGAGAATCATAGCCAGTGAACTAAGACTTGGACCCAGGAAACCGCTGTCCGGTCCATATGAGCTTTCATCCAGCGCAACAGCTTTTCTAAAGCAGGTTTCTGCTTTGTCGTGCAAACCCTGATCTCGATAGATACAGCCCAAAGCATAGATCGGTTGAGAGCTCGACTTGGAGTCCGCTCCGTCTTCGCTCACGGTCCGAGCGATCCGCTCCTTGCAGATCGCTTCTGCCTCTTGCCACTTCTTTTCTGCTTGATATATGCTCGTCAAGTTCATCAAGATTGAGTCGTCAGGAGTGTTACCCCCCTTTAGCTTCAGCGCTCTCTTGTAAACAGCTTCAGCCTCCTGATACTCCTTTTCGTGCTCGAGCACATTGCCGAGAATATTGAGGCAGCTGACTAACCTGGGATCATCGACTCCGTATCTACTTTCATTCAAAGCGAGATAACTACGATCAAGCTGAATCGCTTTGTTCGGTTTATCTGAAAACAGAAAGTGACTGGATAGTGTCCAGACATAATGATCCAGACCTTGCGGGATAACATCCTTAACTTGACCGAGCATGGTGATCAGCTGCTGAACCGCCCCCAGGGCTTCATCATAGTTTTTGTTCTTCAAATATGCTGCAACGAGGCTGTCCTGCTTTGATATAGATGTAGGCTTTCCAATCTTCCTTTGGTGAACGGTCGCCTTGTTTGTTGCTCCTAATCCACTGAGCGCTTCGGCTCGTTTGAAAAACTGCTCGGAATCAATGATCTTCCCTTGCTCCTGGCACGACGAACTCAAAGACGATAGACATTCGTACAACAGAGACCGATCGGGCTGCTCACTCTTATCCAAGATGTAGAGCGCCTGTCTCAGAGGCGGTTCGGCTTGCACATATTGGCTCTGCAGGCATTTCTCATTTCCCAGTGCGATCAACGACCTGACTACATACTCTCCTTCTGCTTGTCCATAAGCTTGTTGAGTCGCGATTGCTTGATTATAGGCGCCTTCAGCATCCGGGTATCTCTTTTGTCGCTTCAGCACATCTCCCAGATAGAAGCGCGTCGAAGCAAGAAGATCAGTCAGCGGATATCCAAAGCTATCTAGAACCGTACTTACAACTCCAGTAGGAAGCGGTGCTACGACTTGAGACAGCAGCGCTTCGGCCTTGCGCAGCTCCTCTTCTGATTCGTTTAATTTGTCCTGACTGACATGTACAAGCGCAATGCCGTAATTAAGTGTCGCTATCCTCTGGACACTTTGCGGCTGACGTTTAAGCTCGATCGAAATCGCTCTCTGATAGGCTTTCTCAGACTGCTCGAGTTTATTCTCATACAAGAGCGCGCTAGCCAATAGCTCAAGAGTTGACACCAATCTGGCATCACTACCACCTAGCTTCTCGGCGACAGTTAACTCCTCATAACCAGCCTTGACTGCTGCCTCATAATCAAGACTGGCAAAAGCCTGTTGCGCCCTTTCATGAAGCGCCTGCCACGCCAGTTCATCACTGGCCGGCGGATCGGAAATGACTGTGGGATTGGACTCAAACCCGAGCACCGAGTCTTCGCTCCAGCCGAGCCAGGAGCTAATCACACCTGCTAGCAGGATTACTAGCATGGGCCTGACTTTATCAAATTGGCGAATCTCTAAGACCAAGCTCGTGCTCCCTACTTCCATAGGACCAGATTTTAGCAGAATGGCAGGTAGCTGCGAACCTGCTAGTGCGCAGACCACGAGCCGGCAGCTGCACTTTCTCAAGGTCCGAACCGGTGACTATTCGGCGCGCAAAGCCTCAATCGGATCGAGCCTGGCGGCACAACGGGCCGGATAAACACCGAAGAAGAGACCAACTAGAATGGAGACTCCAAAAGAGATCGCCACCGAATATGGTGTCACAATCGTTGTCCATTTCGCGAAGTAGCCGATTGCATAGGAGCCTGTCACACCGACAAGAATTCCGATCAAGCCGCCGCACAGCGAAAGCACCGTCGCCTCGATCACGAATTGCCATAAAATATCTTGCTGGCGCGCTCCTACTGCCTTGCGAATGCCAATCTCACGAGTGCGTTCGGTGACGGAGACGAGCATGATATTCATAATGCCAATCCCACCGACCAACAGAGAGATTCCAGCGGTGGACCCGAGCAACATCGAGAAGACTCCGGTGACTGATTGCGCTGTTTGCAGCAATTCCATCTGTGTTCTGATCATGAAATCATCCTGAATCGGAGGTTTAATTTTATGCCTGAGCCGCAAGAGATTGGTAATTTGAAACTGCGCAGGCAAAATATCATCTTCGGTTTTTGCCTGCGCCAGGACGTATTGAACGCGATGACCGGTAACGGCGTTCAAGCCGAACAGATGATTATAGGCCGAAGTGATCGGCACGAATATCTGGTCGTCCATATCCCTGAATTGATTCGAGCCCTTGTGTTCCATGACGCCGATCACGTCGAAACCCTGGCCTTTTACCAGCACTTGCTTGCCGATTGGATCTTCTGCGGCAGAAAATAAATTACCGACCACCGTTTCGCCAAGGACACACACCCGCGCGTTGTGATCGATCTCAGACTGATTGAAAAATCTGCCGCGAGCGACATTGAAATTTCTCACCGTCGGATACTCAGGCAGCGTGCCCATCACGTTTGTAAACGTGTTTTGATTGCCCAACTGAACCTGCAGCTGTTGATCCACACCTGGCACCACATTTTCGACTGCCGGGCAGACGTCTCGGATTGCCTGAGCGTCCTCCCAGGTCAAGGTGGACGAGCTGCCCTGCCCCAACGAGACGTGCCCGAGCGTGGCTGTTCCAGCACGAACATAGAGCAGGTTAGAGCCGAGAGCCTGTATCTGCTTCTCGGTCTCCACCTTTGCGCCCTGCCCAATTGCAAGCAGTGCAATCACAGCTGCGATGCCGATAATAATTCCCAGTACGGTCAAACCGCTACGCATCCGGTTTGCTGTGATGCCCTGCCAAGCCAGTTGTATTAGCCCCCAGAGATTCATGGCGGTTTCATTTCGAATGACCAAAACCGCGTGGTATCTGCGGCTGGCTGCCACCGCCGCCACCGCCACCAAATCCCATTCCACCACGCCCGGGCATCTTGCCTGTATCTGCGGCGAAGCCTTGCTCCTCCAGCTGAGACTTAGTCAGTCCCAGGAAGACGCGAGTGCCATCTTTCAATCCGTCGAGAACTTCCGTACTCGTACCGCATGTCGGCCCGATCTTCACCGCCTTGAAGTGCGGCTCGCCCTCCGTATTCGGTACCAGCACGCCGGTTTTCCCCTGCTTTGACATAATGCAGGCAGTTGGAATCAAGAGAGCATTGGCTTTGATACCGGCCAGAAATTCGGCATTGACGTTCATACCGGACATCAGGAGATGGGACGGATCATCATCGATGGTGGCATGGACTTCAAATGTAGTGACATTTTGATTGATGATCGCTTCCGGAGCGATCAAGTTGACCTTGCCGTGAAACATCCTTTCGGGAAAAGCGTTTGCCACAATCTCTACCGATTGACCCAGTTTTATCCTATCCATATCGGTTTCAGCCACTGCAGCCACTAGCTCCAACCTACCAGCCAGTGAAATTATTGAGCTGGAAGTGGCCGATGTGGTGGCAGCAGAGGTGGTAGGTGTAACTATCGCACCTTCATCCGTGTACTTCTGAGTAACGACCCCATCAAATGGAGCTTTAATCTTAGTGTCATTGAGCTGGCTTTCTAGAAACTTCAAATTTCCTTCAGCCTGCACAAGAGACATCTGAGCAGCTTGTCTATCCTCGAACCGGTAGCCATCCTTCATCATGCTGTATTGCTGCCTAGCTGAATCGAGCTCGGCTTTACTTTGCGATAAGACCGACTCCTGCTGCTTGAGTTCGCGCTGGTATTGGTCCAGTAAGGCTCGCGATATCTTTGCCTGCGTCACAGCATTGAGTCTTTCCTGATCCGAAATGGCGCCCTGGACCGCCAGATCGCTCAGACGTTTGGCGTTCGTCTCATCCCTCAATACCTGAGCATTAGCAGACTGAATAAGAGTCTGGCAGCGACCAACCGCCTGCTCGGCGTTGCGCACCATACTTTCCGCCCGAGAAACAAAAGCTCTGGAAGCGAGCACTTCTTGCGGTCGATTGCCATGTATCGCTTTGTCGCAATTGGCTTTAGCAGCAAGATGAGCACCGCGTGCCGCTTGCACTTGACCGATCAAGTTACTGTCATCCATGATCGCCAGGACTTGCCCGCGGTGAACATATTCACCTTGTTGAACCAACAATTTCTTCAGCAACCCGGTTACTTTGGGGCTAATCTTGACCTGATTGAAAGGTTTGATTACACCGCTGGCGATCACTCGCACATCAATCTGACCGCGCTTGACTGGCACGGTCTTCTTCTGCCAATCCGAACCAGAATTGTTTTTCGACCAATACCAATAGGCGCCGCCAGCGCTGGCAGAAATGAGCAAGACTACCAGTATTAGGCGAACCCACAAGGTGCGCAGACCACCTGCTCCAAGCGTGCCAACCTCTGTTTTCAATCCTTCCTGCAACAACTGACCAACCTGCCTGCACCGAAGCTGTATCGAGAATAACCCGCCAGTTCTATCCTACCCCGATAGTACCGTCGAAATATCGGGACGTCAAAGCAAATCGGTGGATTGAGCGGACAACAATCTAGAAGGACTCAAAGAGAACCTGACCGAGTTCTCCTAAGATCTTGAAAGTTTCCCGGCAACAATCTAGATCCAAAGAATTGAATGATTTTGGCTGTGATAGCACGATTCCGGCATCGCTCTTGATGGTCAATTCGTTGAACTTCGAGTACTCCTCCAGCGACATTAATCGGTCAAAGTTTCCTGGATATTTCACGAAGCGTTCGGCGAGATTCTCATCGTTATGAGAAAAGACAAACTTAGACTCTAATCTCCTCTCTCTCACGGACATTCCACGCGACTCGAACAAGAGTATATGCGTGAAAAAGCCCATGAACCCGCGGCCCATTCTGGGGTAGACAATCATCTGGAGCGGATCGGTCGGACGTTGTCGATTCGGGTCTTCAATTACTTCAGTTTCTACCAGGTACATAACACCAAACGGCCAGCCTGGACCGATCGCTTGGAGCGTTGCCGGGAAGCCAAGCACCGAACCTTTGACACAAACGGCCAGTCCGGAATCAGGCGAGCTTTCTATTCGTCCGTCCAAAATCTCCGATACGGACTCCATTTTGGCTTGGAGATCAATCATTTAGTTTCGCTAGGCTGAATGAAAGTGAAGTCATCCTGAGCACCCTTATTGGTTTGCGGCGCGGCACCGGATGCTGCGGCTCCAACATTTTGCGGTGACTGCGGAGCCTGAGCATCTTGAGGCGGCGATTCGGCGCCGGCATTGGGCGGCGGCAAGACATTCATCTTCACCTCAGGTTCATCGCTTCCGCCAGACAGCTGCCCTTCTAGCGCTGATAGCTGTTTCTTTGCGTCACGCACAAAATCGGCTTCCGGCGCCAACTCAATCGCTTTCGACAGCAATACATTCGCTTGTGCGCTGTGTTTATCCCGGTTCAACAAGGTGCCGGATCGATAGAAAGCATCAGCCATACCAGGGTTAATTCTAAGAGCGCTGACATAGGCTGAAAGCGCAGCCGGATAGTCCTTTTCGTTCTCGAGAGCATTACCTATGTTGTAGTAGGCGGAAGCAAAATTGGGATCGGTGGCGATCGCCTGCCTCCACTTTTCCATCGCTTCGGTAACTTTGCCGCGAGCATAAAGGACCGTGCCAAGACCGTTTAAGGTCGTAGGCCGGCCAGGCTTCAGGACTAACGCCTTGTTAAATGCGTCAACCGCCTTTGAATAATTCCGCTGGGCAGCATAGATCAAGCCAAGGTTGCTGTAAGCTTCTTCCATTCTAGAATCCGCTTCGATCGCTCCTCGATATTCAGCGATCGCCTGATTGAGAAATCCGGATTGATGCAGCTCGACACCGCGATTGTAGTGTTTAACGGCCGCATCGGCATAGGGCCTTTTATCTTCAGCCTGCGCTTCCGCCTTGGTCTTCATCTCCGGGTCGCCCGGAGCCTTCTCATTTTCAGCTCCTGGCTGAACAGCCTCCGGCACTCCGGCTGGAGCGGACGCCTCGGTCGGAGCCGGCGCGAGCTGTTCGCCACCGGACTGGGCCAATATCCAACCATCGCTCAGGCTGGCAGCGGAGCCGGGACGACAGGCGCCTGCCAGGGATACGAGAACTGCAGCAGCGGTTCCAATCAGAATGATTCTCTTCAGCACGGGCTCAAACTTCCAACAAGTTGGGTATTGCAGATAACTGTCCGCATCTAATTATAAAACACCTAGCCAGGGGCGCTTCTTTCGAAGTCTTTGGAGGAAATTTATGTAATGTCACTTATTGCCAGCTAGCGTATACAGGATTGACTTCTACCAGATCGCCCATGACATCGTAAAGGCTAAATCGGTCGTACGTACTTACAACATTGCCAGCGTGGTTATACGAGTTATATGCTGGAGATAGGTTTGCTGAAAACAACCTACAGTTGCGCTCTTATCCCTGGTGCCACTAATTATGACTGACGATACCAAACCGGAGGCTTCCCAGCCTGGTCCTGAGCATGTTGAACAGCACGACCTGGACATTTCATCTAACGAGCTGGCTCCAAACAAGACGGAGCAGATTGTGTTCGAATCTTGGAGCGCTCCGCTTCCTCCGACCGATCTGGGCAAGGCCAACAGCCAAATCGCGAACCTGACTCTAGACATGGGAAGCGGAACACCGGCTCCCGAGCTTTTCGCGGACAACCCGTACAAAATGCTGGCTGCGTCCTTCTTGACTAATGACAAATCTTCCGGACAGCCTCAGCTCGAAACTGATAAACCCGATGCTAAGCAGCCTGAAGACCGATTCGCCCAGGACGACGGTTCGGTCTTCTTTCTAACCGATGCGCCGGCCGGGCGGCATCTTAATCCGCCTGATGCACAAGAGCTGGAAGCGATGAGGAAGCTTGTGGAGTACTTGAGCGCTCAATTGGAGATAATGTCGTCCGGGCAACTCAAGGAACAGAACCGCCAGCCGGACATTATCATCGACCGAGATGGAGTGCCTCATCTCAATCCGGACAGGAAAGAGCACAATCCGAATCAACCGCTCGTTATAGAAATAGAGTCCACGGACCCGAGCGCTAATTGGACGGCAGTCCTGGCCGACCAGCAACAGAAAGCCACTGTGCGGGACTTAATCAGCTTCTACCAGATGCAGCACCCCGGCGCACCGATTCCCGCAGACTGGTTGGATGTTTTATCCAAGTCACCAGACCTGCCACCACCCGGCAGGACTGTTAGCGGTGGCGCTGGTGGTGGCACAACGATCAACTTCCGCAGCGGAGATGGCGGTGGGTTCTCCGGGTCGCACGGAGGCGGCAGAGGCGCAATTAATGGTCATATTCCTCAAGAAGTTCCGCCCGGCGCAAATTTAGGTCATGCAACAAAATTGGAAAACAATCTCGCACCAAAACTCAAGGATTCACTCAACTTGCACCAGTTCGTCGACAGAGTAGTAGCTGCTGTCAGCGGAAACGAGGGTAATTTCAAAGCGATCAATGGTAACGACGGCGGCTATGGAATATCAGTCGGCATCCGCCAGTGGAACCAAAAGGTTGGAGAACTGCCCACCTTGCTAAAAGCGTGGCAAGATAAGGATCCAGCAAAGTTCGACCAGATCTTCGGACAGTACGCAAAGGATCTTCAGAAGGAAGGTTGGGTCCGCAATACGAACTTTCATACCCAGCCAGGGTTAATGGACGCCATGAAGACTGCGCTCGGGGATAAGGAATTTCAAGACGTACAAGTTCAACTTGCACGTGAGTTTGTCGTGCGCGGCATTCAGCTAGGCATCAAATATGGCTTCAAGAGCGAGCTGGCTCTGGCCGAAGTGGTAGACATCGCCAATCAAAAAGGGATGGGTGGATGCGAGAGCGCACTCCGCCAGCTCAAGCGGGAGAAACAGCAAGGACTGCAGGGTCATGACGAAGCAGAAAATGTCAGGCGCCTGGAGACGATCGCCGACCGCCCTCATGGCAACAAACGATTGGCCTCCCTTGAGGCACAATTTCGCGCTTCAACCATGATGGATTCATAAATATTCAATCTCACCGCTTTCTTGCGACTCCGACCGATCTTATGCCAAAGAGCGCCTCATTGCCAGCGTGATAGAGATCGCGCAGGAGGATCGGCTGGAAGGCCAGATTTCCCACCGAGGCAAGCCCGTCCGCCACACCATCGGCTACCGCCAATCCGGACTGGAGCCGCGTCATCCCCTGAACTGCGCCAACTTGCGGAGCAACTGATTCGGACATCGCCGCTGCCGATAGAGACGATTTCAACGCTCCGCCGAAGAGATGCCATCCAGCCGATCCGATAAAACACGCCGATCGCCCGTAATTTGCGTATCTGAGCCCGTCGACCTCGTTGGCTCCGGCATTGTTTATTACACCGCTTGCTCCCAGCCCCAAATGAAAGGTATGTCTGGCGGCAACCTGCCACCCAACTACGCGCACACCGGCCTTGAGCGCGGTGTAGAGCCCGATTCCGCCGCTTACAGTCATGGCTCCATCCATTACCGCCATCAGGGCCTTTCCTCCATAATGCCAGCGCTGCTGAGAATCTTTCCAGGCCGCCAGATCTCTGGCTTGAATCAAGCAATCTCCACTACCGGAAGGGACTCTCACATAGGCATCGGGCTTGTAGACATTAGTTGCAACGATTGGATTTCCAATGTTTTGCGCACGGCTGTTCAGATAACCGTACCAGGGAACTTTCTGATATTGAGTGGTCGACTTAACCACGATCATACCGTTGCTTTCCTGCACATCCAGGCGGCATTCGACCAGATTGTAATCAGCCACCACACCTGCTCCTGGAGCTTTATCCGAGTCGGTTGCCTGCACATCTCCCTGACGGTCCAGTAAAAGCTTTCCATTGCCCTTGGGGTAATCTCCCCATAAATGAAGGACGGTCTGATCGGCGGCAGCTTGATCAATTGTTGCTGCATTCTTGCTCAACCAGCGCTTAATCGCCTCTATCTTCTGTCGACCGTTTTGATCGCCGGAGAGGTCACTGGGCAGGTCCAGACCGAGATGAGTGATATCACCGGCAGCGCCTCGTACGATCACGGTTGCTGGCGGCAGTTCGACCGCAAACGTTGCACCGGACTTGGTCATCCTATCCATGGCAACTATTCGCTGTCCTGCCATCTGAGTGAGATCGATCAGCTCTCTGGCTGATTGAACCCAACTTCTTTCATCGAGACCTCGCTTATATCGCCAGCCTTCCGGCAGGTGATTCTGCTTGATAGTCGCTTCAATTTCATTGCGTATTGCCCAAAAGTCGACTGAGCTGATTGCACGCCGCAACCAATCGACTGTAAGCCCAAGAGTCTGCATCTGCTCAGCGGTCGGAGGATTGAGCGGGCTCAGTCCAAGTTCATATCGCGACGACGAACCGGCTTTGTTGCCAGGCTGGCCGCTCATGTTGCCACCGTTGTCTTGAGCTCTTGCCCGTTCAGGTAAGCCGCCGGGAACTTCCAAGTGACTCTCCTTAAGCCTGCGTATTGCATCAGGAATAGCGTGACACTCCAACCACTGCAAACATCGTTGAAAAGCCTCCTTGGTAGCTGGTCCAAAACGCACCGGCTGAAAGCTGTCGCAATGGCTCTCCGCTTCGAACCGCTGCTTGAGGCTAGTGAGCGATAAATCGGCCGCTGGCGAGCCGGTTTTGCCGGTCTCTGTCTCACTTTCAGCTGTATGGCGCAACAAGAAACGAAGCGTGCGCTGCAACATTTGCACATTGATCTGCTTTTCGGCACTCAGAGATTCGAACGCTTGGCAGGAATTTTGCTGTAACCGCTGGCCGCCATAAGACTCCTTTCTGAAAAGGTCGCCGGCCTTCTTACCGGCGGCAGCTGCATCAGCAGCGGTGCTTGTCAGTTCGGCTCCATCTTCAGCTTCCACAGCTCTGCTACCGCCCATCGCTCCGCACCTCAGCGGGCGCCGACAGTCGGCTTTTCAATTGCTCTTACCTGGTCATGGCCGGTAAGCTCTAATCCGACGGTCAAAAGAAAGACAGCACTGCCGCTCTTGCCAAGGAATTTAGCGAACTCTCTACCACCGCGAACATTTTCCCAAATGGACTGCTCGTGCCCTTCCGCCTTGCGCTCGGATGCTGCTTGCGTTTTAGCTGAACGTTCGCCACCGGCAGTACCGGTCTTTTCGGCGGCTCCGCCTTTAAGGTCCTGAAAGTCAGATGACAATGGATCTCTTGACTCGGAGTTCGCTGGCGGACTATCCTTCCTGCCAAAAGTCGACTTCTGACGACCTTCGGCAGCAGCCGAAACACTGAGATCACTTCCTTCTACGTCACCGTTTGCCCTCTCCAGGCGAAATCTACCGTCAGGAGCACAGATGCTCCTGGCACCGGAAGGAAGGTCCTGAATGATCCAATCACCACCGCTGATTGACTTGGCACCGGATTCTGATTCAACTACCAAAGTGCCGCTAGGCAATCTGGTTTCGCGTGCTCCGAACGGGTGCTCTACTACCTTCGTGTTGTTGGAATGAATGGTCGTTCTGGCGCCATCGGCCCCGATAATCTCCCGGCGCACCGGTCCGCTGTCGTGGATGATAGTCTTTGGTCCTTCCTTAGCACGAAGCTCAGCTTCAGCTCTTCTGACATCGCATTCTTGCTTACGCTGAGCGGCCTCTTCTTTACGCCGACTCGCTTCTTCAATTCGATGTTGCCTGGCTTCGTCAGCGTGCTTAACTGAATCGCCGGTAATCTCCAACGGAGCTAGACTTTCCTTCGCTCCCTTTTGCTTGGATTCGAGATCTTGGGCACGCACCTGTCTTTGCTCTTTAAGAGAGCCGCCATTTGATTCAGCGCTTGCCTGCCTGTCACCGTGGGCAGTATCAGCTTGTTCCGCCGGCTTTGTCAACTGATCTTTCTCAGCCATGATTTATGATTCCCCTTGCTCAACCAGAGGAATTGTATTAGTCGGCAGTGACTCGGCGGTGACATTCAAAAGGCAGTCGGGCGCCGATGCGGGGACTTAGCCAGCGCGTCCAAGCTTAATCGCTAATCCACGCAATCCGAGCCGGTAGCTATCTGGTCCAAAACCAAGCACGACGCCGGCGGCAACGTCCGAGAGATAGGTATGGTGGCGAAATTCTTCGCGAGCATGAATGTTGGAAAGATGAACTTCGACAAACGGCAGACCGACAGCCAAAAGCGCATCACGCAAGGCAATTGAAGTATGACCATAGGCAGCGGGATTGATCAGAAT
Source organism: Candidatus Obscuribacterales bacterium (assembly GCA_020050835.1). Lineage (GTDB taxonomy): Bacteria > Cyanobacteriota > Vampirovibrionia > Obscuribacterales > Obscuribacteraceae > JAGVKB01. The sequence goes on from JAGVKB010000140.1 coordinate 39,075, forward strand.
TCCCTTTACACCCTTGGCCGGAGCTTCTTGAATGGCATCAACCAGAGCACCTTCGTGATTGTGCTGGAAGGATTCAATCTCTAGACCAAACTCCTTACCCAATTCACTCAGTGAGAAGTCGATGTCGCTCAAACTGGCATTGCCATAAACGCTGGTTTCTCTCGAACCAAGCAGATTCAGGTTAGGACCATGAACAACCAGGACTTTCAAGCTATTCCTTCATCGCTTCGAGCGCACATTGAGCCTCAACAAAGAAGGGATCATTGCGCTGTAAAAGACCGGCGCTGTTGATCTGATTCAACAATTGTCCAAGCAGATCCTTGACCGGCATTTTGCCACCGTCTGCGTCCAGCTCTTCGACTACCAGGAAAGTCACCGATGCCAGCAACACCCTCCCTTCCGTAACACCAAGCTCGCTCGAGCTGGTAATTTCGGCGAGCATACCGCTGTCGACGGTGCCTTCGTACATCAACTTGTGACAAAATGGGCCAACGTTGCTCTTAAGCGCTTTGCTTCGATTCTCCGGAAGGGTCGCGGCGGCTCGAATTAGATTCAGCTTGTTGCCGGCTTCGCCCAGCGATTCGGCGCTGTCGACCAGGTTTCTTACTTGATTTGCCTTTGTATTAAACTGCCGCCTCAGCTCGGTTTCAGCCACATTGGCCGCCGGCTTCGTGGCTTGATCAAAGCGCTTATCATAATAGTCTTGCACTTGCTGGCGCTTCAGCTCAACGCCGAAAGGCATCAGCTCGAGGAAAATCGATTCCAACCCTTCCAGTTGAGACTGGATGTACATCAGTTCTTCCTGGGAGACCGACAAGCTCTGTACCCTCACTAAAGTCGCGAGCCGCTATTCACTTGACAGCAAAGCTGTCCAACTATGCCATTTTAGCAATGCTGGGAGCGGTTAGGCTGAGATATTGAGCAGCTTGACTATTCCGGCCGCTACTTCTTCAGTAGTAAGCCCGGTCGTATCGAACTGATATTGCGCCTTTTGGTAATATTGCCAGCGCTCCTGGAGAATCATCTCCAGCCTGACAGTGAGAGCCTGGGCACGGTCTCCAGCCATGGGCTCAGAGCCGGGGACAGCCAGCAACGGTCTACCGGTGTCCGCACTCAACCTGGTTACAAGCTCCTTTACAGAGGCGTGTAGACAGATGACCACGCCGAGCTTGCCAAGCAGCTCAAAGTTGCCAGGAGCAATCGGCAGCCCGCCACCGGTGCCAATTACCAGATCAGCCAATTTGAGACCGAGCGTTCCAGCGACCAGTCCATTTAGAAATTCCCGCTCGAGACTGCGAAAGAACCTCTCTCCCTGCCTTTCAAAAATCTCCGGAACAGTCATTCCAACCCGATCTTCAATCAGACGGTCGGTGTCGATGAAGGACCAATCAAGCCTTTTGGCCAACACCTTGCCACAGGAAGATTTTCCGGAACCGGGCGGTCCAATCAGAATGATTGTTTTGATCACAAATGCTTCGAGCTCAGCTGCTGTACCCGCTGGTACTCGCTTTGCGAGTAGCCTGCTCAATCTTCTCATGAACACCGGTCAACTTAGGATTGAGCAAGAGAGCGATCCGAAACTCTTCAATTGCCTGGCGATAGCTCTTGTCCTTGAAGAAAGCCAGGCCAAGTCCGTAATGGGCGGAAACCATCTGTGGCTGAATGGCGATCGCCTTTCTGAACTCTTCAATCGCTCCCGGCGCGTTTCCCTGTAACGAGAGAACCGTTCCCAAATTGTTGTGCGCGATCGCCGACCGAGGGTTAGAAAGCACTGCCTGTTGGAGAACTTGCTTGGAGAAGTCATAACTCTCTTTGGAAGCATAAAGATTGCCAAGATTAATTGCCGAGTCAACTAAACGAGGATTGCTGGCAATTGCGTGCTCAAAATGCTCTTTGGCCTCTTTCAGCTTTCCGGCCGCTTGATAGGCCAGACCTAGATTGTTGTGGCTGAGCGCATCGTTCGGTTCGAGCCGAACGGCAGTCTCTAATTCATCGACTGCCGCCTGATGATTGCTTACCATTGCATTCAAGACACCGAGATCTCTATGCGCAACCGCCACGTCAGGATCCATCGCGATCACGTTCTTGAAATCTTGCATCGCTTCATAGAACCTTTGAGACTGCATAAGAGCCTCAGCGCGAGCAAGCAGTCGAGCGACTGTCGGGGTGACGCGATGAACTCCGGCGCTGGCGACTCCAGCGTTGGGCCTTTCGCAGGTCTCGCTGATCACACCTTCTCGATTGAGCAAATCCAGTTCAGCAAGCACTTTCGAATGTTGCCCCTTCCTTTCGTACAGACGGGCCAGATTGCTGTGAGCGGCAGACAGCTCAACATTCAGCCGGGAAGACTCCACTAGCTGATTGGAAGCCTCATCGAGTTTACCTTGATTCTGAAGGGACCTCAGCCGGTCGGTAGCGCCGAGAAGGGTCATGCGCGCCAGCTCGACGGCGTGCTCGAAGTGATCCTGGGCCAAGTCCAGCTCTCCCAGCCCGAGATAAATCAAGCCGAGTCGATTGTGCAAAGACGGCTCAGTCGGCTGCCTCGAGCTTTGCACCAGCAGATCCTGGGCTGCGTGCTCCATCAACCTTACTTGCTCCAACGGGTCGGCTGCTGCCTTAGTCGGTACGGGTGGTGCCGGCTTACGAGCAGTTTGAGTTTTCTTTGGTGCGGCCGGTATAAAAAGACTGAAAAGGTCGGCTAGTTGCGGGCCGGTCCAGGTCGGAATTGCCAGTCCGTTGAACTGCAGCGGCAACACCGGCAAGGCAACCAAAACGAAGACGGTCGCGCAAATAATCCAGAACCGCAATGAATGGGTCCTGTGTGGTTGCACCGTAACTCGCGGATCGGTCTGAACTCTCAAAGCTGTATCTTTTGCGCCAACCGCTCTATATAGATCTAGACCTGTCCAGACTAGTAGCAGGCCAGCGCCTGGTCAATACGTAACTCTCCCACTGACGGCAAGAGTAAACGACCGGTCTGTAAAGTTTTGACAGCTTCGCCAGCCGGAAGTAAGAGCTGACAGATCATTCGCGATGGCACTACCGGTAATGTCATACATCGGCTATTTTCAAAACGGATTCATCGTTCATACACTCCGACCAGCTTCGTTTCGGCTAAGACATGATCTTTCATCGCTTTTAACAGATCGTCCTTCTTGGCACCAGGTTTGAGTGCAACCGGAGCATCAAGCGCATAAAGTTTGAAAAGATAGTGGTGCAGCTTGCCGGCTGGCGGCGACGGTCCGTTGTAGCCGAGGTTGTCGAAACTGTTCGTGCCCTGCATTGTGCCGTTATTCAGCGTTTTCTCAACCGGCACCGCTGCCAGCAGCTGACGCTCGGATGCCGGAATGTTATATATGACCCAGTGCACCCAGGTGCCGGCCGGTGCATCGGGATCGTCGCAGATCAAGGCCTGGCTCTTCGAGTGCTTGGGCGGCTCGCTCCAGGAGAGTTCCGGCGAGAGATCCTTGCCATCGGCGGTGTGAAGCGCTGGAATCTTCTGCCCATCCTTGAACGACTTACTAGTGAGCTCCCATTTGTAGTTTGCACCATCGCCTTTTACAGCTACTTCGTCGGCGGCAGCGCAGGAATTCAAGAGACCGTTAGACAACCCGGCAACACCGACTAGAATCAAGGACATTCTACAGATTTGCGCGAGATCTCCGATTCTGTTGCTGATCATAGTCAATCCTCATACCATGGCAAGAGTGCACGTAATACTGGCAACCCCCAATTCTATCTCAAGCTTGCTCTTTGCTCGAGCCAGATCGCCGAAGCCGAACAATCAGGCAGATAGTTCTATCCTGGCCAGATCGCCTACCCAAATCTCTCCAGCTTTATGAACGACGCCGACCAGACCTCTTAAATGCTGGGCCGCCAGTGGGAAGTCAGCTGGTCTTACCTGCGGGAAAACGCGAGCGATCTCCTTGCCCGGTCCGATGCACGGAGAATTTTCATCTTCCACCGTAAAAACGGCGCCACGGGGAAACCAGATCTTGGAGCCTCTGGGAACCTGAGTAAACCCCGACACACCGGAGAAAGTAATATTTGCGCCCAAGAGCGCCGGTTCCAAACTTTCGATACCGAGTCTTTCGGCGACAGTCTTCAACTCCTCCAGTGAAACAGCTGACCATTGTCTCCAATTGCGAATGGCGGTGCCTCTGGCAAGCCCGGTATCTCGGCCGTCCGCCGGTTTGGAAAATCCACGGTGGCGGTCCCCGACAATCCCGTCGAGCTCAACTCGCAGTTGCTGGCAGGCGGTCTTGACCACGCCACTACCGGAGGTGCCTAAACACAGCGATTCCACCTTGACTTCCAGTGGCATCAGGTTACTTTGCTTTAAAATACAAGATGATCATGCCAAGTGTGCCGATCACCAGGTTCGGCATCCAGGCAGCGAGCAACGGCGGGATCCTGCCAGCTTCTCCGAGCGCGCCCGAGCTAGACTGCAAGACATAATAGAGAAAGACGATTACCGCACTATAGATCAAGCCTACGTTTGTTCGAGAGCGCCGAGCCAAAAGTCCAAGCGGAGCACCGGCCAATGCTACTATCAAGCATGCCAGCGGTTGCGAGAATTTCTGATAGAACCTAACCAGCAAATCATTGCCGAGCGAGTTGCCGGCTTTGAGAACCTGCATATAGTTCCAGAGCTCGAACATGTTCATCTCTTTTGGCATGACCTTGCCCTGTTCGAGCGCGGTTTGAGCATTCTTGATGCCCGGAATGACCAGCTTGTCGAACTTGAGAATTCTGGTTAGATCGCTCGTGCCGTTTAGCGCGTAGGTTCGGCCGTTATTCAAAATCCACTCGCCATGGTTCCACAGACCAGAGCTGGCAGAGATGATCTGAACCATTTTGTTCCTGGTGAAATCTAGAATGATGACGTTGAAGATCGCTTTGCCGTTGTAGTAACCGATATAAAAGATTCGGTTCAACGACAGGTCTTTGCCGCGTTCCATGTAAGTGAAATTGGCTTGCCCGCTGGGCAACTCGCTCTTATAGAGCGCCAAGAACTCTAACTTTTTGGAGGTTCGATTGGCGATCGGCACCACCGTTTCGTTAATAGCAAAACTTGCCAAACTAGTAACCAGCCCGAACAGCAGCGGTGCCACCATGATCCGATAGAAACTTATGCCGCTGGTGCGCAAGGCGATGATTTCGGAATCGCCGGAAAGACGATTGAAGACCAACAAAGTACCGAGCAGCACGCCGATCGGAATCGTCATCACGATGATTTCCGGCAAATGCAGGCCCAGAACCATTAAGGCTATGTTGAGCGGAACACCCGAACGCATGATCAGATTGAAGATTGTCTTCAATTGATCGGCACCGAACCAGACACCGGTAACAATACCAATACCGAACAGCAGAGGTTGCCAGAACTCGTTGGCGATATAGCGATCTAGGAGTTTGACACCAAAGATCATAGAGAGAAGTCCTCGCCAAGGTATTGTTTGCGGGCCACCGGCGACTCGGCGACTTCACGGGAGCTGCCTGCCACCAGGATCTGCCCCTTATCGATCAGATAAGCACGATCGGTAATTTTCAGCGTCGCGCGCGGGTTGTGGTCGGTGAGCAGCACTCCCAGTCCCCACTCATCTCGCAAGCGACGAATCAATCCTTGAATGTCGCTAATTGAAATCGGATCGATGCCGGTGAACGGCTCATCCAGCAAGATAAACCTGGGCTGCGACGCCAAGCAACGTGCGATTTCCAGACGACGCCGCTCGCCCCCGGAAAGCGCAACCGCATGCGAATGCTCAAGATGATCCAGACCGAACTGTTGCAAGAGCGACATCGCTCGTTGCAACTGCTCCTTACGTGAAAAGCCCTTCAGTTCGAGAATCAAGCGAAGATTCTCCATTACGGTAAGTTTCCGAAAGATTGATGCTTCCTGCGGCAGGTAGCCGATCCCATGGCGAGACCGCACATGGATTGGCAGCTTGGTCAGTTCGACGTTCTCGAGAGTGATCCGCCCTTTTTCAGGCTTGACCAGCCCGAGCACCATGTCAAATGAAGTCGTCTTGCCGGCGCCGTTTCGGCCGAGCAGCCCAACCACTTCTCCTCTGCTTACGTGAAAGCTAACGTCATTTACGACACGGCGTCCACCATAGGTTTTTTGAATGTTCTCGACCTTCAGTGTCATTGCGGATTCTCGACTTTTCTGCTGCTAATGCTAGGGGATGAGCTCGACGGCTTACCGGCCAGCTGACTGCCAGCAAATCCTGGGATGCTAGGTGATACCGGCTTTGGTCCTTGCTGAATAATCATCGCTCGAGTGTTGCCCTCGGCCAGCACCTTCTTGTCGGCGACAGTAATTGTTATGCGGTCTGCAATCCATCGCCGTCCGGTCTGCGACACCTGAGAGCGTCCGATAAAGTACACTCGCTCCGCCTTCCCTTCTGTATTTCGAATCAAAATCACCTTCGGTCCGATTCCGACCATATCTTGATAGTAGACATGAACATTGCCGTCGGCCGAAACCCGATTCGTGCCCTGACTGTAATCCTGGCTGTTGGAAGTAATAAAGATTGGCGCCTCTTCCGTGCTTCCAGCCGGATCGCCATCTGCATTATCTGCGCTAGTGGCAGCATATGCCGCGCCGGGATCGACCGGCAGCGCAGCCTGCGGTCCGCGCTTGCTCTCCTTGCCTGACAAGTCCTTTTTGGGTTGGACGACTTTGGACTTGACGTGCCCGGTGGCCTGGAGGCGTTTGGTAGTCAATGAATAAGTGATGGTATCGGCCATGGTGTTATTTTGCCCTTGCTGGGCCACGACCGCTCCGGTAAAGATTGCCGTCTCAGGCTTCTTATCTGCACCATAAACAAGCTGTAGTTTGTCCGAACGGACAGTAATGTCGCCATGGACAACCTTGACGTGACCGACCGCTTCGAATTTGTCCTGAGCACGATCGTATTCCTGGCGGTCGGAATCGGTGATTATCTTTTCGGGCTGCCCGCCGCTCCTGGATTTGGGCTTAGTCAATAGGCTCCCGGCGCTGCCATCTGCTTTGTCATCTTGATTGGCATTATTGTCAGTCGACTCGACTTCGGAGTGTGCTCGGCCTTCCGCTAGCACCCGCGAGTTGGCCATGTCAAAGGTAAGTGTTTCGGCATCGATCAGATTCTTGCCCTGGACCAGATGTGGGTGACCGGAAAAGACCGCCCTTTGCGGGTTGCCTCCAGCGTCTCTTTGCATAGTGGCAACTGGCGCATGAATGACGCTGTCTTTGTAAACTACTTTGACATTGCCTCTGGCAATGATCTGATCGCCGGCGAACTCCTGCTCATTAGCCTGAATATCGACCGGACCGGAAACTTGCGTCGGATCGTTTGAACCCTGCGCGAAACAGCTTGATCCCAGGGAAAGCACTGCCGATAGTATCAGCGATGCCTTTCTTACTTGACGCAGCAATCTGGGGTTTCTCACGGGAATTCGCTTTCTGTCAGTGCACTGATATTACGGCATGGGTATTGCCCACGATTTTGAAATTATTCAAGTTGTTGACGTCAATCGTGCCCGTAGCATAGTTTCCGGTCACCTTGGCTACCTCGGGCCACACGATAGTAACACCGCCTGTGGCGAGGAACTTATTTTTTTCCTTTAATTCCACTTTTTCGGCCTCAAGCCTGGCCTTGCCTTCTTCGCCTTCGGCGACTACTCGCCGCCCGTTGGCACTTTCAAGTTTTACAAACTTTGTTGACTCGACAGCCTCTCCAACCGGCGAATTTAAACGCATTTTCAGCTTGTCACCATCGAAATACTCAACCACAACATCCTTGAGCACCACCTCATGACCGGAGGGCTGAACCGTGCCCTGCTTTGCCTCAAGCTGCCAGCGAATCTGGTTGGAATCAGTCACTTCCTTCAAACTGTAATGATCAAGAACGATCCTGTCTGTAATCGGATTCTCCTTTTGAGCCTTTCGGACAGCTGCCACTTCAAGATCGGCGGCCTTCTGCGAGTAAATGAACGCCCAACCGATAGCCGCTGGAATTGCCAGGGCAGCAAGTAACTTTAGATTTCCGCGATTAAAGATTGCCGACGCAACTGACATAGATTTCCAGCCTGGCTCCTAGTTTCCTAAAGATCTGAGCGCAATCGCCTTCGAAACATTGTTGAAGCACTCTTTCAAGTTGCCCTGCTTCAAGTAACCTTCCCCCAGGAAAAAATAGGGGGCAGGATTATTAGGACTTTGATCTCTGCACTGCTTCCATACTGCCATCGCTGGTTCAAGATCACCGGTATACTCGGCCTTTAGAAAGGCTCGATAGACTTTCGCCCAGATGTCATCAGGTTTCTGCGCCAGCAGGTCATCGAGTTTTGTAAGAGCGGCCTCATAATACTTCTTAATCTGAGGACGCATAGTCGGCTCGGCCTTCTCAAGCGCTCCTTGAATATGAGGTTGTTTGGAAGCATCGCCGGAAGCGGCAGCTGCGCCGGCAACCTGTGCTAAGTCCCAGATGTTGTTCGGCTTGGCAGCCGGCGCGCTCGGAGCTGGAGCAGCTGATTCACCGCCGGCTGCTGCGGACTTGGCCGCCGCCTGCAATTGGGCTTGGGCAGCATTCCACTTTTGAATCTTGGCAGAATGCTGGGCGAGCAGATAAGCCTTCATGTAATACGCCCAGGCCAGTCCGTATCGAACCCGGTTCTCCTTGGGATAGTTTTTCAGCATCTCTTCATAAGTTGTGATCATTTTGTCGAAGTAGCTCGGCCCACCCTTCGCTTCAGCGAGCTTCTTAGCCCGCTTAACTTCCTGCAAAGCCTCTTCGACATGGCTGGTACGAGTCATCGCAACAGCAAGAATGAAGCTGGCTTCGGGACTGTCAGGATAGGAAGCGACCTGCTTGCGTGCAAGCGCCACATCATCGGTTGGAACCAGATCTTCGGTATCGGTGCTTAGATTGAGCTCCAATCCTTGCTTGTACTTTGCTTGCAGACTGGCCGAGTCTGCTTTTGGTTTGACCGTAGCCGCCGTCCTGGTGCCTTCGCTATCGACCTCGGTCTCACTACCGGCGGTGCCGCCCCCAGTGCCACTGGTGGAGGCGGTGTTGGACGCAACTTCCGTATCCGCCCCGTTCTGTCCGGTCGGTTCTTTCTCGGCCGCATCCAGCACAGCCTTTCCTGCCACCGGCGAAACGCTCGTTTTCACCGCCGAAGCGGAGCTTTCGGTCTTGCGACTGGAAAAGGATTCCTTTATAGGTGATGGCTGGGGATACGCCAGCGAATCTTTCACAGGAGCCGGCAGTTTATCGACAGTGCTAGATTCTGGTGCTACCGCCTGAGAGCTTGTGGCCGCAAACAACCAACCGCTAGCTAACAAGGCGGCCAGCATTTTTGGGCTCTCCAGCTCATGCTTCGGCGAGTCGGGTCTTTTCAAGAGCATAATCACATCCCAAGTTTGCCGGCGACCGAAACAATTTCCTAGAACCGAAGCGGCGCTCCAGCCTGTTTGTCAATTTGAGCGGTCCCAAACGCTTAGCAACCGCCTGATCATACCAGACGATCGCAGGTTGCCAATTGGTACAGGATTTCCATGAAATTATTTTGACTATCGCCTCGGATCGCAGCAGTGTAACAGACACGCAATAGCCGCGGCAGAACAAATGCCGCTAGAATGGTCTTATCAACCTTGTTCTTGGCAGGATCTTTGCCCAATGCGATCTTTCCTTGTCCTTCTTGGACTGCTTTTACTATCGTTGCCAACCGGCATCACCGCCGAGCTGCCTCCGGTTGTAGGGCCGGATAATACCGGAGGAGACAAGGGCTCGCATTGGCGAGAATATTCACAGCACGCGCCCAAGCAGCCTGCCAAGCCGCCCCAATGGGTCGAAACTGAAACACAGGTGCGCGGGCTGCCCGGCTGGCTAGACGACGTAGCTGTCTTGAACAGTAATAGCCCTGAGATTGTTCGCAGCGACGGCATTCTAGTCTCCACCTTTCCGGCAACCGGCAAGCGAAATGCCGACGCTCATTTAAATCTTCCGCTCGCCGGGCGCTTCGATATTTTTGCCCATCACATAGCTAAACCTTTGGCTGGAAGCAGCAATCTCTATTTAGGTGTGCTTTTGCAAAACCCCGGCAAGGAGCCTGTGCACTTAAAAATCCTGCAAGCAGCTTCCTTTTTGGACAAACCGGAGGCGCCGATCGTTGCCCTTCCGGCGCTGGCTGAAAATCCCAGCGGTGCTCTCTATGCCGGAGCCGGCGACCGAGTATCGGACCTTATCTTGCGAGGCAAATCGCAACCGGGTTGGCCCAGAGAGCTAACCCTGGCGCCCGGGCAGACACGCTTGCTGTTTGCACTGCCGATTCCGACCAGACACCTGTTGCCAGCGGTCAACGGTCGCTCAACCTTGATCAAACTGCACAGCAACGGCAGGGTGTTCGCCGCCTGCCTGGCGATGAAGGCGAAACTCGATGGAGCCGGCCGAGAGCGGCCGCCCTCGCTCTCGGAATGGCTAATTCTGCTTCAGAACGGCTCGCTAGCCACGCCTCGCGATCGCAGTCCAACTACCCCTAAGTCGACCCAGTCGGTGATCTACGGCCGAGTAGCCGGTGTCTCCCGCGGCTCGAGCTGGCATTCCTACATCAATGACGATGCTCACGGGCGAGTTCGACTCAATATTCCGGGACCGGGGAAGTCCTACTCTTACGTGGTAAGCACAGTGGAGCAAGGAGCCTTCGGCACGAAGAACTATCATAGCGCACCACTGGTAGTGCGTTATCCGGATACAGCGCACGAGGCACACGGCAATTATGGTGTCCACTATGAGTTGATAATGCCGCTGCACAACGCGCAGGAAGTATCACAGCGCGTAGCTGTCTCCATCCAATGCCCCTACAAATCGAATCGACCAGGTCGAACCCTGCTCTTTAGAGACCCACCGCTGGAAAGGACATTCTTTAGAGGAACGCTTAGATTAAGATATCGCGACGATGCCGGCGTTTCCATACTGCGATATGTTCATCTGGTTCAACATCAAGCAGACGCCGGCAAGCCGCTGGCAATTTTGACACTTTCGCCCGGCGAGACCAGAACCTTCATAGTCGACTTCAATTACCCGCCGGATGCTACGCCGCCTCAAGTACTTACCATCGCCACGATCGAAAGACCAGCAGTCGCCCAAGCCGACCCTTAAATCGCGGATCGCTTTACAAGCTTGCCTGCCAAGCCTTGCTTGAATTACACTGGTAAAGGCAGGGTTGCAAAGTCAGACTCTGAGGCGAGAAACGCTTGAGACAGTCGCATTGGCAGGCGCGCTGGTGGTCCGGTTTCATACCGGCTGCCTGTCTGCTGTCCGCCCTTTGCAGCAATCAGCAGGCCAGCGCACAGCAAGCTAACCAGCCGGCCGCCTCGAACACCAGCCAGTCGCTGTTCCGGCTCAATGCGACCAAGTTCGCTAACGAGAACTTTTCGAACCTGACCGACATGGGAGTTAAGGCTTATCTGAGTGGAGACTACGGTGAGGCCGAGCAACTATTCATCGCGGCGCTGGACAAAGCAAAACAGCAGAACTTGAACGATGGCCGAATGTCTACGCTGTTGACCAATCTCGGCTCGGTCTATCGGCAGGAGCATCGGTACGCCGAAGCCGAACAGGCTTTCAAAGTCGCTCTGACTGTAGCGAAGTCCAGTATGGCGACCGACCGCGCTCCGCTCAGTTATGTTGTGAAGCAGTATGGGGCGCTGCTGCGCAAGACCGATCGCGCATTCGATGCTGGATTGCTGGAGGAATCAGCCAGAAACGGCTTTCGGGTAGTGCAGAATCTAGCTTCGTCCGATGCGCCGCAGACAGAGCGCTCTCCATTCTTTGCCAGGGCAAGCGGAGAGAATCGGGCATTCTTGTCGCGAAGGTTCGAATGGGCGGCGGATACTGCCCCACCGGATCAATACCGCCCACGGTATCATGGGGAAGTAAACTTGGACGACATCCCGCTCGTCGCTACCGAACCACCCGGACTGGGTATTCCAGACGTGAGAGCGGACCTGCCTGGAGTCGTGCCGGTCCCCTGCGCGTGCCACCAGGTCGGACAAGCGCCACCGCAAATGATACCAGACTATCAAGTTGTGGAGTGGATAAGATTGCGCAGGCAGCAAGCAATGATGCTCAGGCAGGCCGGCATGATGCGTCGACCGCCACATCACGGGGGCGGCCGGTCACGCTGTGGTCGCGGTTTTCGCTAACCGCCATCGCTCAGTCTATCGAGCTCAAAACGCCGGCTGACAGCCGCTCGAGCCTGACTCAGTGCTTCATCCTTCCGTTTAAAATGAGCGGCAAGACTTCGTGCAAGCCGGAGACTATGTGCAGCGGATCGGCGGTAGCCAACAACTCGCGTGAATGAATACCGGTAGTCACCCCGATGCCATCGACCCCGGCGTTGCGGGCCATCTCCAGGTCGTAGGTGCTGTCGCCGATTACAACTGCATCTTCGTGCGGAATCGACATCTTGTCAATAATGTGATGGACCGGCTCGGGATGCGGTTTATGATTGGATACTTCCAGCGAGCCCACCACAAGATTGAAATATCTCGTTAGCTGATGGAACTCCAGTACAGGCTCTATCAATGCGCGCCGCTTGGACGAAGCAATCGTGATGCTAATGTTGGCATCTTCCAGACCGTCCAACATCTGCTTCAGCCCGGGAAACGGGGGACAAATCTCAATCGCCTTATGATCGTAGATGGCCCGATAGCGATTGGCCATGGTGAGATGGTACTCCGCATCACGTTCTGGAAAGATAATCTCCATCTGTTTCATGAGCGGTACGCCGATCAAAACGGACCACTTGTCGTAAGTCTCCAGGCTGAGCTCGTTTTCTACCACCACCTCTTTCATGACGTCCAGGATGCCTGGAGCCGAATCGACTAATGTTCCGTCAAAGTCGAAAATTGCTAGTCTATACAATTAAACATTCACCTTCTTTTGGGACTCTATGAGCTCGCGGAATCGCCCAAACAGATAGCTCGAGTCGTGCGGTCCGGGGCTCGCTTCCGGATGGTATTGAACACAAAAAATTGGCAGCGACTTATGTCGAAACCCCTCGACACTGTTGTCATTCAAGTTCACATGCGTAAGCTCCAACTCGGCCGGCAGTGTCGAAGCATCAACTGCAAAACCGTGATTTTGACAGGTGACTTCCACCTTGCCGGTGGTCAAATCTTTGACCGGTTGATTACCCCCGCGATGTCCAAACTTCAATTTGTAAGTCTTCGCCCCCAGTGCAATCGAGAGAAGCTGGTGCCCCAGACAGATGCCAAAAATCGGCAACTTCGAGGCGATCAATGCAGGCAATTGAGCCAAGACACCGTGACAAGCGGCCGGATCGCCCGGTCCATTTGAAAGCAAGATGCCCGCTGGCTTTGATTTCAAGATTGTCTCAGCTGGAGTTTCAGCGGGATACACCGTCAAGCTAAATCCTTGTTCGACTAAACTGCGCAAGATGTTTTGCTTAACTCCAAAATCCAAGACAGCCACTTGGCAGCCATTGTTCCCGAGCTTGTAGGGCTCGCTTACGGTCACCTCCTTGGTCAAGTCCGCACCGTTCATTTCAGGTGAAGACTTAGCCACCTGAACCAATTCGTCGGCTGAAAGAATCTCCGTCGAGACAGCACATCTCATCGCCCCCTTATCCCGGATATTACGGGTAATCGCCCTGGTGTCGACCCCTTCCAGACCAATTATGTTGTATGACTTCAGGAAATCAGACAGCGAACTGGTCGCCCGCCAGGAACTGTAGCGCCGGCTTTGATGCCTGACTACCAGAGCGCGCGCGAAAATGCTTCTTGATTCGCCATCGGCGTCATTGGTTCCGTAATTGCCGATCTCCGGATAAGTCAAGGTAATCACCTGACCGGCATAACTAGGGTCGGTCAAGATCTCTTGATAGCCTGTGAGGCTGGTATTGAAGACGAGCTCTCCGGTAGCAGTTCCGGTCGCCCCAAAGCCAGTCCCCATAAAAATCTTGCCGTCTTCGAGGGCAAGGAGGCAGGGATATTGCCCGGATAAGCTACCGGGTTGAGCTTGTTTTTCAGTCATGTGCCAAAGTTGGTCCTTTCCTACTTACTATACTACCGCTCAACCTTGAAATCTGGCTACTAGAGAGGCACGCCCGGGTTGTCAGGAATAAATTCCGCTGTCTACAACACGATCGGATATATCTCAATCTGCTTGTGTAGTTTGGTTGAGGCATTGGAGACTTTTAAGTATTCAATCCGTTTGGAAATCCCGAGCGTAAATCGCCTATCGGCCGCATTTGCCGCTTCGCGCGTTCGACATTATTTCAATTGCCATCGGCCGAAGCACTCTATGTAAATTTTTCCTCTGTAAAATTGGGATTGTCTGTTTAGACGGTCGGCTCGGATCCGCTTGCCCATCCGGGCAACTTAAGGAAGCAAACGATTCATGCAAAGTATTCAGGATTATCTAGGCGCTATAAGTTCGCTGACGCCGGTAATTTGCCTTTCAACCGCGATACTCTTCACAGCTCTGTGGAATCTATTCTTCCCTAGATTGAAGGAGATCACACCGATCGCCGGCATCTTCGCGCTGCTCTTCGCTGGTACGGCGCTCTGGCAGCAGTTTGCCGTCGGATCCATCACTCTCTTTGGCGGGTTGTACACTGTTGACCCGCTAACAGTGCTGTTTGGAGTGCTGGCATGCGGCGTAGGCGCAATAGTAATTCTCATGACGATGGGCTGTGAAAGCGAACTGGGTCGTAACGCCGGTGAATTCTACACACTTCTGCTAGTTGCGGTCCTGGCGGTAATGGTGCTCGCCGGTACCACCGATTTGATTTTGCTGTTCATCGCATTGGAGACACTCAGCATCTCTTGCGTAGTGCTTGCCGGCTTTTCGAAACAGGACAGAAGGAGCAACGAAGCAGCTCTGAAGTACTTGATTTCGACAGCCGCCACCACGGCTACGCTGCTCTACGGCCTCTCTTTCTTGTACGGTCTGACTGGCAGCACTTCTTACTACGAGATACACAACAAGATAGCGACTTTTGCCCACGCACCGTCACTGGTGGTCATCTTTACGATGGTGCTGTTACTCAGTGCAGTCGGCTTTAAGCTTTCGGCGGTGCCGTTCCACATGTGGACTCCAGATGTGTACGAAGGGGCACCGACACCGGTCACAGCTTTCCTGTCAATCGGCTCGAAAGCGGGCGGTTTTGTTGTGGCAATTCGTTTGCTCTCAGTCGTCTTTGCCAGTTCCGTCAGCGATTGGAGTTTCATATTGGGACTTTTGGCGATCGCCTCGATGATCGGCGGCAATCTGATCGCTTTAGCTCAAACGTCTTTCAAGCGAATGCTGGCCTACTCTTCTATCGCCCATGTCGGATACATCTTGATCGGTCTGATCTCTAACTCGCTCGATGGACTTTCAGCCGTCAGCTTCTACCTGATCGTATACGGACTGATGAACTTGGGCGCCTTTACCGGCGCTATCCTCTTCTGTAATGAAACCGGATCAGATCGGATCGACGACTACGCCGGATTGTTCAAGAAGCGACCCTGGCTGGCTACCGGTCTGGCAATCTGCTTGATTAATCTGGCCGGTCTGCCGCTGCCACCGGCCGGATTCTTTGCCAAGGCATTTGTCTTCTGGTCCGGTATTCAAGCATCCGGCGCCAATCCGCTGGCATGGACATTGATTATTGTTGCGCTGTTAACGTCGGTTCCGGCTATCTATTACTACATGCGTGTAGCGATCAAGATGATCGTGAAAGAGCCCTCAGACGCAGTCAAGAAGCTTGAGCCGGAAAGGAAACGGATGGTCGATCCGCAAATTTGCCCGGACGTGGCGTTGGCAGCCTGTGTCGCCGGTATTGTGATTGCAAGCGTAATGGTTAATCCAATCATGAAATTGGCCAAGGATTCGGTAACGCCGGTAACCTCACCCGCTGTCGGAATGCTTGATCAAAACTTGAATTGAACTTGCACCTCCTCGGCTATTGTCTGGCTCTGCTACTTGCGCTGGTCATCTTCTATCTGCCTTGGCTGACCAACCAGCAATCCTTTTATTTGTCGGACATCACCTATTTTTATGAGCCGTTTTGCCGTTTCATTGGACAGGCGATTAAGACAAACCGGTTGCCGCTTTGGAATCCATTTTGCTTCAGCGGCATGCCGCAGATAGCGGTGTTGGCGCCCGGTCTTTTTTATCCGCCGACCTGGTTTTTTGCGCTGCTTCCCTTCAGTCCGGCGATGGCGACATACATGGTCTTGCACCAGCTAGTTGCTGGGCTGGGCGCCTTTCTGTTGATCTCTAGCTTCGGTTGGGGCAGCCTGGCGGCTGCCATCGGCGCAACTGGTTTTGCGCTGGGTGGCTACATGTTCTCGCTGCAGAAGAACTTTACGCTTGTCGCCAGCGTATCCTGGCTGCCGCTTACGCTCTGGGTGTTTGCCAGAATTGACAGTAAAGCTGCCGCCAGTCGATGGCTGGCCACCGTCGCCGCTTCAGGGTTAATCTTTCTGGAGATAACAGCCGGTCGTCCGGAGCTTAGTCTGCCTTCACTGATATCGATCGGCTGCTACATCCTAGTTTCGGCATTTAATGCTAGGCGGACAAATGACGGCGAAGGAGATCACATCCGAACATTGTTTTTGCGTTCAACATCGGTGGTATGTGGATTACTTTTGAGCATGCCGGTCATTCTTCCGACGGTCGAATGGCTTGCGCTATCACCAAGGCACAACGGGCTCAGCCAGTTCGAAGCGCTGACCTGGAGCGCTAACTGGTACGACTTAATCGCCCTCTTTCTGGCCCAACCGCTGGGCGATCTCAATTTAGTGGGCATGAAGCATCTCTCCTTAGTCGCTACACGTCCGGGATTTATCCCGTTTCTCTCTTCAGCTTTTATCGGTCCAGTCGTCCTTACCCTGGCTATCTGGGCAGCTTTCAATCGCAGCTGGAAAGCGCGCTGGTTGACCATGGCAGTTTTGCTAGGCAGCCTAATTCCGGTGCTCGGCAACAACACTCCGGTCTTTCCGTGGATGGTAAAGCTGCTGCCGGTTCTGGCCATCTTTCGTTATCCAATTAAACTGATTATCGTTCCAGTAATATGCTTGACATTACTTGCCTCGCACGGAGCATATCTAGCGCTGACTAATCAAGTCGCCAAATTGGAGCGAACGCTCTGCTGGGCAATTTGGCTAACCGTCCTGGTAATAGGCGGATTATTGACCAATCAGCCGGAGCTTTGCGCCCAGCTTGTTTCACCGCACCGTGCTTTATTAGCCAGCGCGCTTGCCTTAATCGGTCAGTCCGCCCTAATCTCGGCCACAATCGGATTGACTGTCTGTTTCTTTGCACATCTCTATTGGAGCGAGAGGATAACCGCCAGGCTATTTTCGGCAATGCTCATTTCGACGCTGACGCTTAACCTGCTTGCCTGCGCTTATGCCTTTTCGCGTCATGGCGCCCCAGCCAATTTCTTCGAACAACCTTCAGAGCTGGGCGCCAAAGTAAAGCAGTTCGCCAGCTCTGAAGGTACCGGCCAGCGCTATCGGATCTTGCCGCTTTACTTCGATCCTCTAGTAATTCCACCTTGGTGCCACCAAAGTACACTGATTGGTAACAATCCCTGCATCTATCAGTATGGGCGGCAGTTATTGTTACCTCAAACCCACATGGACAGCAATCTGTGTTCGTCTTTTGGTTACGAAGCAGCTGAGACAGCAGATTATCGCCAGCTGTTCAGCAGCGCTTACCGAACTTATCGCAGCTTCGTGGAAGGTTCGAGAGTATCCGGAGCCAACGATGCGCTTGTCCCGCTAACTAAGTTCTGCCAGTTAACCGCCACCAGATATGTCTTCACTCAGGTACAATCCGATTCAACTCCACCTAAGCCGCTGCCACATTTTGAAAACAAGCACTTCACATTGCTTGACGACGACAGCCGCTTAAACGTTCGAATCTATCGACTCAATGCTCCTCTTGCCCGGGCTTATCTGCGCAGCCAGTGGCGATGGTGCGACTCGCAGGAAGAGGCGCTTGCCTTAATTGACAAAACCAACTTCGATCCGACCAGGCAGTTGATCATCGAGCACAGCTCGACCTATTCAAGCCAGTTCGACCCAAAGCTAGAGACTGCTAAGGCGGCCTCGCCAGTACGTGGTTGGCTTCAATTCATGCAGGATACGCCGGAGCACATCTCGCTTTCAGTTAAAGTAAGCGCGCCTTGCTTCTTAGTGCTGGCCGATCATTATTATCCGGGTTGGCTCGCCAAAGCAGACGGGACAATGACTCAACTCTATCGAGCCAATGCGATCGAGCGCGCCGTATACATTCCGGCCGGCTCGCATCTCGTCGAATTCGACTATGATCCCAATTGCCTTACGGACGGTCTACATCTTGCAGTTCTGTCTCTGTCAGTGCTGGCTGTCATGCTAGCCTGGGTGGTCTTCATTAAGCTTGCCGAGAGCATAAAGGGCCGGGCAGAAGGGTGATAGACTTTAATTTGTCGAGTACCAGCCGAAAAGATGAGCCCTCGTAGTTCAGTTGGATAGAACACCTCCGTCCTAAGGAGGGTGTCGGGAGTTCGAGTCTCTCCGAGGGTGTGAATTTACGGAAACGCGCTTGCTGTCGTTTCCCTCTCAGCTAAGCAAGCGCCTTCGATAGGAATAGGCGCAATATTCAATGCTGTCCTAGGCTATCGCTCTGATTGCTCAACTTTCTTCAAGTTGCAATCCGGATTGAGACAACAAAATAGCTGCCATAGTCACCACCAGTAATATCAGATAACGAGTCAGAAAAAGCATACACAGAAAAGGAGAGGCGGGACTCGAAAGTCCCGCCTCTCCTCCCTTTTCTTTCTTCTCCATGGCGCTAGAAGCGTGTTGTGTGTGGTGTTTCTGGAGAAATCGATGAAAAATCAGCAATCTTGCTCTTCTGTTGTAGCTCAAGTTTGGCGGTGTGGGCGGCTCAAGAGCCGCCCCCGATTGTTCGCATCAGAACCGCCACATCTTAAGACGTTTTCGGCGCTACTAGCCGGCGCGTCTCTTTTTCACTGGCAGCGAAGGCTCGGTCTCCTCTGCCACAAAAGGGCTCCCATAAGTGGTTTCGCTAGACTGTTCAGGCGGAGCGTAATTGTCCTGGTCGGGCAGGACTACTTCGCCACCGATGGGATTCCCTCCGACTGCTTGGTCGGCAGCCTGCTCGTCAGATACAACTTTCAACCTTGGTGGAAACGCCAGCTGCGTTGCTTCTACAATCGGAGTAACACGACTCTTACCATTCTTGTCAGTCCAGTGGTCCATGACGAGACGCCCTGTAACGCCCACTTGATTGCCCTTGTCCAGATATTTGCCGGCCAACTCGGCTAACTTTCCCCAGGTCTCTACCCGATAAAAATCAGCTGTGTCGGCGTTGCGGCCATTGCGAGGAGGGTTATTGATTGCCACTACCATTGTGGTTTTCACCCTACCGCTTGCGAAAAACATCTGTTCAGGAGCTCTAACAAGGTTCCCCACAAGCGAAATATTGACGAGACTCATGGCACATACCTCCATGCGGTGCGTGTAAATCCTGGTTATATGAGGCTTTGGGTGGGGAGATGCTAGTAACATACCATGCCATACGAATGTATGTCAACATTTTTCTCCGAAAGCCGAAAACTGGCGCTGGCAGCCACGTCTAGCAAATCGGGGCGCTGGGTATGATGCGATTACACAGAAGCTCTAATGATCGCTACAATCTCTGTGAGGATATTCAGGTGGTCTCCAGCGGCCAGGAATGGTTTCAACAATATAAATTCTGCCAACCGCTCGGACAGGGCGGGATGGGAACCGTTTACCTCGCCGAAGATCGCAGCAGCAACAATTCTCAGTGCGTCATTAAACAGCTCACAAATAAGTACACCGACCCGGCAGAACATGCCGAAGCGGTTCGGCTTTTTCAAAGAGAAGCGCATATATTGAGGAATCTGCACCACCCCGGCATCGTACGCATCTTCGACGACTATACAACCGAGGACGGGCGCTACTTTTTAGTAATGGATTACGTTCCCGGCAAGGATCTCGAACAGATGATCAAGAGCGGCGGGGCCTTCACCTCTGAAGCAGCGGTTCGCATCGCGATTCAATGCTGCGAAGTGCTTGAGTACATACACAGCCAGAGCCCGCCTGTCATTTACAGAGATCTCAAACCGAGCAATCTAATGCTGACTCCCGACGGCAGAATTGTCTTTGTTGATTTCGGAATTGCTCGCTCCTTCATGCCCAAGGTAGCGGCCACAAGAGTTGTCACCGCCGGTTACTCACCACCCGAGCAATACTTCGGCAAGCCGGAGACAAGAAGCGACCTCTATTCACTGGGAGCCACTATCTCTCACTTGGTGACCGGGGTCAGACCGAAGCCACTGGCGCTCTGCACCCCCGGTTTGATGAACCCAAGAGTGTTGTCCTCTTTAGACACTCTCGTCCGCAGGCTAACCGCCCACAATGTCGAAGACAGACCATCGACCGCTCAGATAGTTCGCTGGGAGCTTTACAAGCTATATAAGGAATTACACCCCGAGTTCCAAATCCCGAATGAGCCCGCCTTGCCCGAAAGCGTTCTCAAAAGAGCCGATGCAACGGACGACGAAGGAAGCAGCAACGAACCCAACCTGAGGGCCCTGGCGAGATTTCGCGCTGCTCCATTCGATTCACGCTCACCAGCAAATCGCTCGGCAAACCCGCATTCATCGCCACAACGTCGCAGTGCGGATTCGAAGTCACAGGCAGAGGCGACCACCTTCTGGGGCCGGGTCAAACAGTGGTGGCAGATCTGGCTCTCTTAGGCGCGTCATCCCATGCACCTTAATTTGGCATTGAAGAAATCCAAAACCGTCTGAAAAGTGTCCGGACTGAACGCCGAATGATCCGCATGCTTCACGATGATAAACTCGACATCAACTCCGGCACTCTTGAGCGCTTGGTAAAGCTCCTCGCTCTGCCCTAGCGGCACCACAGTGTCAGCATCTCCGTGCATGATCAAAAACGGTGGGCAGTCTTTACTGACATAAGCAATCGGACTGGCCGCAAAGAGCTTTTCCTTCAGGTTGCGTCGGTCGCCGCCGATCAGACGAAGTTGCGGCACATTCTTCGTATTCGGATCGAAGAGCGTGCCGGGACATGCTTGCGAGCCGATCGTGACGAGATTAGCCGGACCAGACCAATCGCAGACAGCCTGGACGCAGCTTGAGAATTCATTACTGCCGAGCCTCCCTTCCAGATGCCTCACACCACAAGTAGTACCAATCAGGGCGCTTAAATGTCCCCCGGAAGATGGTCCCCAGACTCCAATCCGGTCGGCATCGAGATTGAATTCTTTAGAGTGAGCGCGCAACCAGCGAATCGCCGCCTTGCAATCTTGAAGCTGTGCGGGAAAGACTGCGTCTTGCATCAATCGATAGTTAATGCTGGCAACTGCATAGCCGCTCTTTACCAGAAACTGGCCCGGACAATCCCATTTATCTCCACCACGCCATGCACCACCATGGATCCAAACGATCAGCGGCACAGGCTGGACAGTACTGGCCGGCAGTACCAGGTCCAAACGTTGCTCCTTACCGGCAGCGTAGTTGAGGTCTCTCAGGATCCTGACGTCAGTCAGGCCAATACACCAGGACGGCAGTCTGTGGTGCGATCTGCAGGCGCTGAGCGACAGGCAAACGAATAGCCCAACCGAGACAATGCAAACAATCCGCCGCATGCCAACTCGGAACATCTCTTTGCTACTCAATCTACACCTCCACTCTCAAGACGAATCGCTTTGAGCCAGGAGCCATGCTTGACACTTAACTTCGTCTCACAGTTCTGTAGTCAACTCTTCAGCTTCGCCTTAAAGAAGTCATAAACAGCCTGAAAGCTTGAGGGATCAAAGAAGTTATGGCCGGCACCTTTGACGGTAATGAAAGTGGCATCAACTCCGGCTTTTTTGAGCGCCCGGTAGAACTCTTCACTTTGCGCGTAAGGCACCATGTCGTCTTTGTCTCCGTGCAGTATGAGGATAGGCGCATTGCCGCTGCCGACATACTTGATCGGACTTGCCGCCAGGAGTTTTTCTTTGTAGCCCTCCTGCTTACCGCCGATTAAGCGAAATTGAGGCGCATCGGGGGAGCGAAAGTTGAGCGCATATTGCGGACCGGACTGCGCTTCGACACTGACCAGGTCAGTCGGTCCGCACCAGTCGCAAACCGCCTGTACGCTGCTGGGTACCCCTGGATTTCCCAAGTCACCCTCCAACTCTTTTACATCACCGGTGGTGCCAAGTAGGGCGACCAGATGACCGCCGGCAGATTGTCCCCAGACCCCGATTCGATTGCCGTCGAGATTGTATTGAGCGGCATGGGCCCGCAACCAGCGAATCGCCGCCTTG
Organism: Candidatus Obscuribacterales bacterium; assembly: GCA_020050835.1. GTDB lineage: Bacteria > Cyanobacteriota > Vampirovibrionia > Obscuribacterales > Obscuribacteraceae > JAGVKB01. Next base: position 61,442 of record JAGVKB010000140.1, read on the forward strand.
CAATCAAACAGCTGGGCTGGAAACGGAGCGATCTGGCTTAAACGATAATTGATGCTGGCTACTGCATAACCATCCTTCACCAGCATCGCTCCCGGGCAGGCGGACTTGTCGCCTTGAAGCCAGGCTCCACCATGAATCCATACGACCAACGGTCGCGGACCAGCCACATCTGTTGGCACAACCAGATCCAGCTGGTGCGATAAATCCGGTTTCCCGTCAGCATAATCCACGTCCAGGAAGACTTTGGCCTGATCCAACCCGGCGCACCAAGGCGGTCCCTTTACCTCCTGACGGCAGGCAGTCAGCGACAGCAGCACGCCCAAGCAGAGCGCGATTATCAGGCTTGCCACTGATCTACCGCTGAATCTCACCATTTAAATAATTCCTGCCGACTGCCGATGCCTTGATTCAATCTTGTCTGGAAGTTTTCAACTTCTGCTCGCGCTCGAAGCGCTCGACAGCCAATTGAATAAGCCTGTCTACCAGCTCTTTGTAAGGAATTCCACTGGCTTCCCAGAGTTTGGGATACATGCTGATCTTAGTGAAGCCAGGAATAGTGTTGATCTCGTTGACGAAGAAACGCCCATCTTCTCGCAAAAACATATCGACGCGCGCCATTCCTTCGCAGCAAAGCGCCTTGAAGGTTTCGACTGCCAGCCGTTTAACTTCGGCAACCTGTTGCTCCGAAATTTCGGCCGGTATCTTCAAAACCGCACCCTTCTCATCGATGTATTTGGCTTCGTAAGAATAGAACTCATGCTGGGGCACGATTTCACCGGGAATCGAGGCGATTGGATCATCATTGCCCAACACGCTCACTTCAATCTCTCGACAAGGAATGTACTCCTCCAGCAGTATCTTGTTGTCGAATTCGAAGGCATGCTCGAGCGCATCGGCAAACTCCGCTTCCGTCTTGACTTTGCGAACTCCGACCGAAGACCCAAGATTGGCCGGCTTAACAAAGATTGGCGAACCGAGCTCGTCGACCGCTTGCTTGAAAGTCAGCGTTTGCTTAGCTTTTCCGTTTAGCACGATGAATTTGCATACCGGCAAGCCGGCATCGCGCAGCAGACGCTTCATTACGTCCTTGTCCATGCCGACAGCCGAACCCAATACGCCCGCGCCGACAAACGGCAGATTGGCTAGTTTCAATAGCCCTTGTACTGTGCCATCTTCGCCGAATGGACCATGCAAGATTGGGAACACTACATCAATCTGTCCAGCCTGCTGCGTCCCGGAAACGGAGATGAGCTTTTCGCTTTTTTGGCCTGGCATAAGTGCCAAAGTGGTGCTGGAGCCGTTATTGTTCAATTTGATCAATTTAGGATTGTCTGCCTGCAGGAGAAATCGCGAAGCATCATTGAGTATCCAATGTCCCTGTTTATCGATTCCGATCGTCACCACTTCATACTTATCTCGATCGAGAGCATCGATAATGCTCTTGGCGGATTGCAGAGACACTTCATGCTCCGCGGATTTGCCACCAAATAGGACACCAATTCTCAACTTTCTGTCCATAAAATTCCTTCTTTTAAGAATCACCGTTCCAAACTTCAAGCTCCGAAGCGCTGAACAAGCCAATTTTTTTCCACTCCGGCTTTAAATGTAAATTGAACTGCTTGTGGACGCAGTCTTGCATCCGCTTGAGCAACGTAGTCACCTCGAGCGAGCTCGCGCCTCCCATATTAATGACGAAATTGGCGTGCAAAGCCGACACGGCAGCATTACCTTCGCGCAAGGACTTGGCGCCGGCCCGGTCCAGTAAACTACCGGCGCTCTGCTCAACCGAAGGGTTTTTGAACGTGCTGCCACCATTTGGCCAATTAAGCGGTTGAGTCTTCCAGCGATACTCTTCGTTATGCTTGATTCGAACCTCCACCTCCTCCTGCTTGTCTGGCTTCAGCCGGAAGCGTGCGGAAAGAACTATATGCAGATCAGGATCGATCTTGGACCGGCGATACTGGAAGCCGAGCTCTTGATTCGAGAGGGTAATTACGTCCCGCTTCTGGGTATCGAAAATCGTCGCACTTTCGAGCACATTGGCAATGCAACTGCCATGCGCACCAGCGTTCATGACGACCGCACCACCGACGGTACCGGGTATCCCGACTGCGAACTCCAGACCAGCCAATCCTTGCGCCGCCGCCCAGCGCGCCAAATGAGGCAATCTTGCTCCGGTGCCGGCCTCAATTACCTCCGCTTCGGATGTCTTTACTTCCGTAATCTGGGCCAGCCGGATTACCGTGCCAGGGACTCCGCGTGACGAAATCAGCAAATTGGAGCCACCACCAATCACGTGCCACGGCTCACCAGTTTCATGGAGCCTTCCCAGCAGGTCTACCAATTCATCAATATTTGACGGGTTGCAAAGACGATCTGCCTCACCGCCAATCTTGAGCGTGGTAAAGCGTGAAAGCGGCGCCTTAGCCAACTCTTCCATCGCCGTGTCCTTGCTTGAGCAGCCGCAGGAGCTCCCAGCCGACCTTAGTTATATCACCAGCGCCGACTGTTAAAACCAGGTCGCCAGACTGAATATGAGCAACTATCTGGGCGGGCAGCTCGGCAGTTCGACCGGAGAGGTATCTTACATTTTGATGCTTGACGGCTGCGGCAAATCGCTCGGAATCTACGCCTGCAATCGGCTTACCGCGCGCAACATAAACATCAGTCAATAAAACGAGATCGGCGAGCACGAAAGCTCCGCAAAACTCGTCCCACAGATCGCGCAAGCGGCTCGGCTGGTGCGGCTGAAAGACTACCACGACTCGACCCGCTTTACCGTCGAGAAATTGAACGGCGCCTTGCAGCGTCGCAGCCACCTCCGTCGGGTGGTGAGCATAATCATCCACCACCGTCACTCCGGCTTCTTGCCCGAGGACCTGAAAACGCCTGGCGACTGCAGAAAAAGATGCAAGCGCAGCGGCAACTTGAGTGAAATCCAAACCAAGCTCCATGCCGGTGGCTGCTGCCGCAAGCGCATCGAGCTTGTTGTGCTCACCCGGGACATGCAGCATAACACTGCCCAACAGGTCTCCGCCCTTAAAAATCTTCATTGCGAAACCAGACAGGCTTTCATAAGTGTAATCAGCGTCTGGACTGATGCCGACAGAGCCGTACGTAACAACCCAGCCGTTCAACCTCGGTCGAATCATCCGGCAGCCCGGATCATCGGCACAGAGGACGGTCGCCCCACGGCTGCTATTGGCGAACGAGACCATGCAATCGCGAATCTGCTCGATGCCACCCGGGTAATTCTCTAAATGATCGGCCTCGATATTCGTGATCAGGGCGATGTGCGAAAGCATCGAAGAATGCGTAGCATCGCTCTCGTCGGCTTCGGCAACAAAGTATTCACCAGCACCGAGAATGGCATTCGACCCGATGCGCGGGAATATCCCTCCCACCACAACAGTCGGATCGAGCCCACCATCCAGCAACACTTGAGAGACCATCCCGGTCGTAGTGGTCTTACCATGCGTGCCAGAGACGGCTATCAACTTATAAGATTCGCTCAGCGCTGCCAGCAGCTGAGATCTGTGCCAAACCGGCAACCCACGCTGGCGGGCAGCCGCCAGTTCAGGATTTTCTTGAGCGATAGCGGTCGAGATTACAATCGCACCGGCCGCATCAACATTGGCTGCTTTATGCTCAATTGAGATGCGAGCCCCGAGCTCCGCTAACTCAACTGTCGTTGTGTTTTCTGCTCGGTCCGATCCTGAAACCGATATGCCCTTGGCCAAGAGCAGCCGGGCCAGAGCCGACATGCCGATCCCGCCAATTCCAATAAAATGAACGGAGCCGACGATCTTGCTTAAGTCGATTTGGGCTGACCGAGACATGTCGCGACTATGCCCA
>JAGVKB010000020.1 GCA_020050835.1 Candidatus Obscuribacterales bacterium
GACCGCGCCTTCTTCATCAGTTGTGCCGATGATAGAACCAATGCGGTCTTGATGCGAGTAAGTGAGCAGTCCTGCTGAGGACACCGTTACAAGCAGCTCGTCAGAGCGCAGCCCGCGAATGTACCGGTTTTGCAGTGTTCCGCTGCCATCGAAGTCCGCGATTATCTCTCCGAGATCGTAGAGATAATTCGCCGTGACTGGAGTAACTGTGTCGTCGACTACCTTCCGTGCTTGGCGATTGAATGGGTCGTACAGGTAGCTGTTGGTCAGCCCTGTCCGAGCCACTTCAATCAACCTCGTCAGTGAGTCATACGAATAGGCATTGACACCATCGCTGGTGAGGCAGCCGTTTGCGTCGTACTCAAATGGCTCCATTACATCTGGATACTCATTAAGGTTGTTCGCCGGCCCGTACACCGTAAGGCTTGAAGCGAGCGGATTCCACACGAACGTGTCATCGCTTACCAGCTGATTCGTGACCTGATGCACCGCGTTGTAACCAAACGCGAATGAGACATCGCTTCCCACAAAGTTGTGGGCAAGCATGCTCAGATCATCATTGGCCCAATAGCTATAGCTGCTTGAGCAGTCATTGCCATAGTCCAACCCGATTCGGCGGGACAGTGCATCATATGCAAAATGCACAGCTGCATCGGTACTGCCGTTGAGCTTGATGTCGGTTAGACGGTTTAGCTCATCAAAGACGTACTGCGCATAATAGGCGTCAGGCCACGTCAGCTTAATCCGGTTGCCGTTTTCGTCTAGCTCGTAGTCGATGCTCTGGCTTGCCGGCGTGGTCTGTTGGACCAACCGGCCCGCTGTGTCGAAAGAGAACTCGTAATCGCCGGTTGTCGGATCTCCACCGACCACTGGCGTACTCATCTTCGTCAGCCGACCAGCAAGGTCGAATGTCAGCGTGCGAAGCGCGAGACCAGTTGGTTCCTGCGTCTCAACACGGTTGAGCGGATCGTAACTCGTGGTAACAGAATCACCATTGCGAGTGGTCCGGACTAGAACGTTGCTGTTTTCATCGAACGTGTACTCCTCGAAAGACGCATCAGGATAGATCTGCTTGCTGAGCCGGTCAAAGCCATCCCACTCGAATGTCGTCACGTTAGCGTTAGCGTCTTGAGTCGTGAACAACCTTCCATTAGGCGTGTAAGCTCTGGCTTCCGCCAGCACACCAACTGGGTCGATCACTGTAGTGACGCGATTGACCTGGTCATACACGAACTTCCAGGCACGCCTTTAGGCATCTGTCTTGACCACGAGCCGACCGACCTGGTCATAGGTCAGTTTGAAGCTTCTGTTGACCGGATCGGTGATGAGCTGCAGTTGCCCGCTGGGCCGCCAGTTGTACGAGAACGTCTGCCAGGGGTTTGCCGCATCGCTGGTTTGCCGCTGGATCGAAGTCAGCCAGCCATTATCGTCGAAGTTGAACTTCGTGATAAAGCTAAAGGGCGTCGTTTCCTGACGCCGGGTTCGTCGTCGTTCGTTGTCGAACTCGAATGTGGTGGTATAGCCACGAGGATCGGTAACACCGATGACATTACCAATGTCATCGTATTCAAATGTGGTGAGCAAATTCAGACGACCGGAGCCGGAATCTCGGATCGCAGACAACAGCACTTCGGTGGTACTGTCATACCCGAACGAATCGACAATATCGGTTTCGTCGGTTCGACTGAGCACCTGTCCTCGATCGTTGTAAACGAACGTCACAACAGGCGTCTGCCCATTCACCTCGGGACGAGTGATGCTGAGCAACGTCCCTTGAGTTGGATCGTACTCATACGTCGTAGTGAAGTCGCGACCGTCCGTTGCCGTCTGCACCTTGTTCCAAAGCGGATCGTAGGTAAAGGTCTGCACAATATCCGCCAGCCCGCTACCAGGCTTTGCGACCCACGTCTTAGTCAGGACATTGTTGTTGTCGTCGTACTCAAAGGCGACAGAATTCAGCTCTGGATAAACGATTTCGATGAGCCGGTTTAAGCCATCCTGCGTATAGGCAGTTGGTTCACCGACTGCATCGATGTTCAGCAGCAGTGTGCCGAGTGGATTGAAGTACATCACCCGGCTGTTGCCCAGCGCATCCACTTCCTCCGAACGCCGCCCGGAGAAGTAGTAAGCGAAGATTCCAGTGTCGGCACCTTGCTGCGTTTTGACCCGCCCAAGCGAGTCAAACGTGTTGGTAATGATCGGAACTGTAGCATCTCACAAACTTGACAGTTTCACGTAGTGCAGCCTGGTTTCTATCTCATGTATCATGAACAACTACAACCCTTCTGGAGTCCGACAATATGACGGTATCGGTGCCCGATCAACACGCAACACTGGCGCGAGCAAAGGCAATCGGTTCAAAACTAGTCGAGATTCGACGGCAAATTCACTCAAATCCCGAGCTTAGTTTTCAGGAGACCGAAACGGCAAAATTGGCCGCTGCCTTGCTGACAAAGCTCGGTTACAAGGTCAAGACCGGCGTAGGCGGAACCGGCGTGGTAGCTGAGATCGGTGCTGGTCGCACGGTTATTTTGCGAGCGGATATGGACGCTCTTCCGATTCAGGAAGACCCGGGCATGCCAAATTCATCGAAGAACTCAGGAGTGATGCACGCCTGCGGGCATGACGTTCATGTCAGCTGTGCCCTGGGAGCAGCTATGCTACTCGCCGAGAAGCCGCCAGCTTCCGGCTGCGTGCGGTTCATCTTTCAACCGGCGGAAGAGACGGTAAACAGTGATGGCAAGTCAGGAGCAATGCTGATGATTGAAGCCGGAGCGACCGCCGACGCTGAGGCTGCATTTGCCCTGCATGTCGACCCCAGAATTCCGACCGGCAAGATAGCCGTCTGCGAGGGATCACTGCTTGCAGCTGCCGATTCTTTCGACCTAACAGTCAAGGGTGTCGGCTCACACGGCGCCTACCCGCAATTCGGCACAGACCAGATTGTGCTTGCCTGCCATGCAATTCAAACCTTGCAAACGGTCATTTCACGCAGAAAGTCCGCGCTGCGGCCGGCGGTGCTCACCATCGGCGGAATCAAAAGCTCCACTTACGCTCACAATGTCATTCCGGAGCAAGTAGAGCTGAGAGGAACCGTTCGTTATTTTGATGAATCGACCGGTGCCTTGATAATGGCGGAGATCAAAAAGGCCTGCGAGATTATCACCGCACTCGGTGGCACATACGAGCTGGACTATAAGAACGACACACCAGCATTGACCAATGATCCGCAACTAACCAACCTCGTGCGCTATGTCGGGAAGCAGCTATTGGGAACTGATGCGGTGCTCAATGCCGGGCAAGAAACCGGTGCGGACGATTTCACGTTCATCACCAACCACATGCCAGCCTGCTATGTGTTGCTTGGCTCAGCAATCGATGAAACACCGCGCCGCATTCACACACCAAACTTTGATGTCAATGAAGATGCGCTGCCGATTGGCGCTGCTCTGCTGGCTGAATTCGCCAGCCGCTATCTAGGTGCGTAACTGAGTTGAACCAACTTGGAGCCGAGACAATCACTCCAGTCGGGCGAGCAATCTCCCGGCAATTTAACCTGAAGAGGGCCGCAGCGAGGCCAGATCAACACGATAGAATGTTTCCCAGACGGCGAGTGTTAGCTTCTGCGGAGAATTTTCGGACGTGGCCAAAATTCTGGTGGTCGATGACGACGAAGACCTTTCGATTATGGTTTCCGACAAATTGATGTTGGAAAGGTATGACGTTGAGGTCGTGCACAACGGTAAAAACGCGCATGAACAGTTAAGAACAGGCAACTTCGATCTATTGATCCTCGACTGGGATTTACCTGATACGACCGGGGTGGAGATTTGCAAGCAGTTTAGAGCAGCCGGGGGCATTATTCCGGTCTTGATGCTGACCGGTCGCGGCGGAGTGGAAAACAAAGAAGAAGGCTTCGATGCCGGAGCCGATGATTACTTGACCAAGCCGTTCGAGATGAAGGAGCTGGCTTCACGCGTCAAAGCATTGTTGCGAAGAGCAGCCGTCAGCACACCGCCCCCTAAGCCTGCTGATGCTGAGGTACCAATTCATATCGGCTCAATGATCGACAACAAGTATCGGCTCGACGAGTTCATCGGGCAGGGGGGGATGGCGCTCATCTACAAGGCCACTCATGTCGCCATGCAGAAGCCGGTGGTAGTCAAACTCGTGCAGGCTCATCTGCTCGAAGAAGAGACATCCATGCAAAGATTCAAACAAGAATGTCTTCTCATGAGCAGAATCAATCACGGCAACGTCGTCTCCGCCTTTGACACAGGGCTCTTGAATGGCAAACAGCCGTTTCTGGTGATGGAGTACATCAAGGGGGAGACGCTGTCCGAAATCATTGCCAGCCGGGCACCGTTGCCGATGACCGAAGCGCTGGAGATAATGATTCAGGTCTGCCGCGGTCTGGAAGCCGCTCACGCTGCCGGTGTCATCCACAGAGATTTGAAGCCTGACAACATCGTCGTCAAGGAGCGCAGCTCGGATCCCAGCTGGGTAAAGATACTTGATTTCGGTATTGCGCACCTGGCGGAAAACAAGCAGCGCCTGACTCAGCCCGACATACTGATGGGAAGCGCCGGCTACATCTCACCCGAGCAGCTGCGCGGGCTGGATCTCGACGAACGGGTGGACATCTACGCGCTGGGAGTAATTCTCTTTCAAATGCTTACCAAGTCGTTGCCATTCAAGGCCACTAACACAGAGGCTTTCCTGGTCAAGCAGGTGCTCGAGCAACCAGACTTGCTCTCCACTCAACGCGCTGACATTGCAGCCGGATCGGCGATCGAATCAATCGTCTCCAGAGCGCTGGAAAAAGACCCGGATCAGCGTTACCAGACGGTAACCTCGCTCAGGTTGGAGCTAGAACAACTCATGAAGCTGGAAGTTATGACCAGACCTGACTTCAGCTAGCAACGGCGCTACAAGCCTAACTCGCGCGCGATCAACAGACGCTGAATCTCGTTGGTTCCTTCACCGATCTCGCCCAGTTTGACGTCTCGCAGATAACGCTCCACTGGAAAGTCCTCGATATAGCCATAGCCACCATGGATCTGCACCGCCAGATTGCAAACACGGGTGGCAATCTCAGCGCTGAACAGCTTTGCTTGAGAACCTTCCATCGTCACGCGCTGGCCATGGTCCTTGAGCCAGGCCGCGTGATAAGTCATCAGGCGAGCAGCGCTCAATTGAGTCGACATGTCAGCAAGATAGCCTTGAATAAATTGAAACTGCCCGATCGTCTTGCCAAAAGCCTCTCTCTGCTTGGCATAACTCAAGGCAGCATCATATGCCGCTTGCGCTATTCCGATAATGAGAATGCTTGCACCCAGACGTCCGCCTTCAAGCGTCATGAGCGCTTGCTTATAGCCTTCACCGACCTTTCCGAGCAGATTCTCCCTGGGAATTCGGCAGTTTTCCAAGACAATGCTGCAGGTCGGAGAGCCGCGCGTGCCCAGCTTCCTCTCGATCTTACTGACCTTAAAACCAGCCGTTCCTTTCTCGACGATAAAGGACGAAATCCCCTTGTTTCCTTGATTGCGGTCGGTCATCGCCATAATCACTGCGTTCTGGGCCACTGACGCATTAGTGCAAAACTGCTTCTCACCATTGAGCACCCAACAATCACCGTCTAATACGGCCGTCGTCTTCTGTGCCGAGGCATCCGAGCCTGTGCCCGGCTCCGTAAGCGCCCAGCAGCCAAGATGCTCGCCGCTGGCCATCTTGGGAAGGTACTTTCGCTTTTGCTCTTCGCTTCCGAACAACAAGATCGGCATCGTTCCCAAAGACAGATGGGCCATGTAACTCAACCCGGTCGATCCGCAGGCTCTACCAACCTCCTCCAGTGCAACCAGGTAAGATCGGTAGTCTCCGCCGGCGCCACCATACTCGCTTGGGATTAACATTCCCAAGAGGTCGAGCCGGCCCAACTCCTGGAAGATTTCCGCCGGAAATCGATGATTGCGGTCGATCTCCGCCGCTTTCGGAGCGATCTGCTCGGCAGCGAACTGCCTGACCATGGCGGCGATCGCCTGATGCTCTTCTTTTAGAAACACGGCATAAGGCAACGCGGCGCTGCTTGACGGCAATACTCTACTGGCGGCAAGTGTGCTGGTCATCTGTTCAATCCTCTCGAATCGCGGTGAGCTCTATCTTGGCTAACTTGAAACCCGAACTCCGGCGCCAATCATAGCACCGCTTTCCGCACAACAGCCTTTAGCACCAGCGATCCGGACCAGCCGCAAGCCAGCAGTAATCTTTCTGGAACGGCTCTTCATCATGCCGTCTCAGCTATTTGGCAAGCTCGCATTAGAGATCTGCAATGATGTGCTCCAATTGACAAAATATACTGAAGCTGGCAAACCAATTTCAAGCAGTCTCTAAGCTCTCTCTCGCGGTCACTCAGGAATTCAAATGCCGGTAATTCAAGCGCGAATAAGCACTGCAGCCAATGATTTTCTAAGAAATCGAGCCGATATGCTGATCGAAATCGAGCGCTTCCGGGCGCTCGAGCAAAAAGTTCGCACACTCTCAGACAGCCAGAAGGCGAAGTTTGACAAGCGCAATCAGCTCTTGCCGCGCGCGCGTCTGGCCTTACTCCTGGACAGAGGCGCGCCTGTTTTGGAGTTCTCCTCTTTAGCCGGTTTCGGCTTGCACGACGACGACGGCGACGAACAGGTGCTGGGAGGCTGTGTCATAACTGGCATCGGCACCGTCTCGGGTGTCAACTGTGTTTTCAACGTGTCAGACTCGGCGATCAAAGGTGGTTCCATTCCACCCAAGGGAATGGCCAAGACTTTGAGAGCTCAAACTGTCGCCCTGGAAAACAAGCTGCCGATGATCAATCTGATCGAATCAGGCGGCGCCAATCTGGCCTACCAGTCTGAGCTGTTTCTTGAAGGCGGGCGTGTTTTCAAAAACATGGCCTTGCTTTCAGCCGCTGGCATTCCACAGATTACGGTTTGCCACGGCTCGTCGACTGCAGGCGGAGCCTACATTCCCGGTCTCTCCGATTACGTCATTATCGTCAAAGAGAGAGGAAAGATCTTCCTGGCTGGACCCCCGCTTTTGAAAGCAGCCACCGGTGAAATTGCTGATGACGAATCATTGGGCGGCGCCGTCATGCACACCGAAGTATCAGGCGTGGCGGAGTATCTAGCCAGCGATGATGCCGACGCAATTAGAATCGCTCGAGAGATCTTCTCCAAGTTGGGCTGGAATGAGATCGCCCGCCCGGCACCAGCCAGAGAGAGCAGTCCTCCACTTTATGACGCAGAGGAGCTTTGCGGCTTGGTGCCGGTGGACTACCGGGTTCCTTATGATGCACGTGAAGTAATTGCCCGCATCGTAGACGGATCAGATTTCCTGGACTTCAAGGAAACCTGGGGTCCAGACACTGTTTGTGGTCATGCCGCTGTCGGCGGGCAAGCCTGCGGAATAATCGCCAATAACGGACCGATTGATGCCAACGCTGCAGCTAAGACCGGACAATTCATTCAATTGTGCTGCCAATCCCAAACTCCGCTAATTTTCCTGCAAAACACCACCGGTTACATCGTCGGCACACAGGCTGAGCGTTCGGGCATCGTCAAGCACGGCTCGAAAATGATTCAAGCGGTGGCAAATGCTAACGTTCCAAAAATCACCGTTCAAATCGGTGCGAGCTTTGGCGCCGGCAATTACGGCATGTGCGGGCGAGCATTCGATCCTCGCTTCGTCTTTTCCTGGCCCAATAGCCGGCTGGCGGTGATGGGCGGACAGCAAGCCGCAATGGTAATGAGGATCATCTCAGAGGAGAAGATGAAGTCCACCGGAAACCCAATCGATCAAAGCAGACTCGACAACGCCAGCAAGGCGATTAGCGACCGAATCGACAAAGAATCCGCATCGCTGTTTGCAACGGCACGACTCTGGGATGACGGCATCATCGACCCCAGAGACACCAGAAAGGTCCTCTCTTTCGCGCTGAAAATCTGCACCGCCGAGCGCCGCAGGCAGCTGAGCGGAAACACCTTCGGCGTAGCCAGACTCTAAGGAATTCAATATGCAAGTGATTTCAAACACAAGTTGCCTCGAAGCGCGAATCGAAGCGCAGGTCCTCTTTCTAACCCTGAACAGGCCGGCGGTTCGTAACGCCTTGAGCGCAGAACTCGTGAGCGAACTCAGCGAGACCTTCGCCAAGCTGAGCGCTGGCAATGAAGTAAGAGCCGTAGTCATCCGCGGCTCCGGCGACAATTTTTGCGCCGGCGGCGACATCAAAGATATGAAAGCGCTTATACAGCGCTCGAATAATGGCGATCTCGACTTTATAGCCAATTACAATTCGGCCGCCGGCAAACTCTTTCATCTGGTAAATGAGGCGCCCTTAGCCGTCATCGCTCTTCTCGAAGGAGCTGTTCTGGGCGGTGGGCTCGGACTCGCCTGCGCTGCCGACATCTGCATCGCCTTGCCTGGAGCCAGATTCGGATTGCCGGAGACCGGATTGGGGCTGATTCCAGCGCAGGTAGCCCCATTTATCAGGCGGCGAATCGGCGAGTCCAACGCTCGACTTCTGGCTATATCTGGTGGGCAGATCGATCGGTCCGAAGCTAAACGGATCGGGCTCGTTCACTACCTGGCCGAGGATGAGGAGCAGCTCGCTCAAACGCTCAGTCAATTACTCACGAACATCAAGGACTGTGCGCCACAAGCTTTGGCGACAGCCAAACACTTGATGTTTACGCCCGATTCAAGGGAAGCCGAGACGCCCCAGCAGCTGGCACGGTTGTTTGCCGAAGCGATGCGATCGCAAGAGGCGCTGGAAGGCACAGCTGCATTCGCGGAGAGACGCAAGCCAAGATGGAACGGTTGAAAACAATCCTGATCGCCAATCGAGGCGAAATAGCTGTGCGAGTGATCAAAACCGCTCGCAGACTCGGCTATCGCACAGTCGCCGTCTGCTCCGATTCCGACCGCGATGCACTGCATGTAAAACTGGCTGACCAGGCGGTACAGATCGGCGGCCATACACCGCAAGAATCTTACTTGTCACAGACCAAAATAATCGAGGCCTGCAAGCGCTCAGGAGCTGACGCGGTCCATCCGGGCTACGGGTTTCTCTCTGAGAATTCTCAGTTCGCTCAAGCCTGCAGCGACAACGGATTGACGTTGATTGGACCGAGCGCTCAAGCGATTGAAGCGATGGGCAACAAATCCCGCTCCAAAGATCTGATGCTCAAAGCGGGAGTACCTTGCATTCCCGGCTATCAAGGAGCGATTCAAGATCTGGACTATCTCTTGGCCCGGGCAATGGAGATCGGATTTCCGCTGATGGTCAAAGCGTCAGCCGGTGGCGGCGGTCGCGGACTCAGGCTGGCTTGGAATGAAAGCGAGCTGGCCGAGCTTCTTGAGTCAGCGCGCCTTGAAGCCGAAAGATCTTTCGGGTCCGGAGAGCTGCTTCTGGAGCGCGCTCTCATCAACGCCAGACACGTTGAAATCCAGATATTCGGCGACCGCCACGGCAACGTGATCCACCTTGGAGAGAGAGATTGCTCGATTCAAAGACGACACCAGAAGGTATTCGAGGAGTCGCCAAGTCCGGCCGTCGATCAGTCTCTGCGCAACCGGATGGGAGAAGCAGCTGTTCGCGCCGCCCGGGCAATTGACTATGCCGGAGCTGGCACGGTCGAGTTTCTGCTTGATCAGGACGGACAATTCTACTTTCTCGAGATGAACACCCGTTTACAGGTGGAGCACCCCGTTACCGAGATGATTACCGGCCTCGACCTTGTGGAGTGGCAGCTAAACGTGGCTGCCGGGCTACCTTTACCGCTCAGCCAGGACCAGCTGCGTTTCGATGGACACTCGATTGAGGCGAGGCTTTATGCCGAAAACCCTGACGACAACTTTCAGCCGCAATCAGGAACCGTCGTGCATTGGCGACCAGCGAACGAAGAGCTTGCCAGAACAGATCATTGCTTGCAAACAGGCGATCGGATCAGCCCATACTACGACTCCTTGCTGGCCAAGATTATCGCTCACGGACCGGATCGCGAAACCGCCAGAAGGCGTCTGGAACAGGCGCTGGCAGACACAGAGATCCTGGGAGTGAAAACGAATCGTGAACTCCTTTTGAGCTGCGTTGGACACTGTCAGTTCATAAACAATCAAACCGACACTGGCTTCCTAAGCCGCATCTGGCCGGCGCAGACGGAGCTGTCGCTTAAACCGGATGCAAACGCGCTGACGATCGCAGCGCTGCTCACCTTTGATTGCAATAGCAGCGATGAGCTCTCCGGCTGGTCGAGCAGCGGACGGATGCAATCCCCACTTCGACTCTCTATCAACGACCTGCTCACCGTCGATGTTCAGATCGAATTCTTGCCCGGCAAGCTCTGGCGGGTCCACCTGCTCGGTCAAACCAAGACCGTCTCACTGCTTGAATTGAAGGAGCCGTCAGCTAAATTCTTGATCGACGGCATGCTCTCAAAGGCCACCTTCGTCCGCCAGGGGACGGAGCTTTTTCTAGCGACCGACAAGGTTAGCTACGCCATCTGCGATGTTCTCCACAAACCGCGCAAGCAGTTGGAGACCCAGGTCAGCGGTGATGTTCTTGCACCAACTAATGGGTTGATCGGCTCTTTCTTTGTCCGAGCCGGACAATTTATCAACAGCGGAGAACCGGTTTGCACGGTCGAAGCGATGAAACTCCTGCAGACAGTCAGCGCACCTGTCTCCGGCTACATAACGGCAGTTTTGGCTGGCGCTGGTCAGCAGGTTAAGTCTAGGCAACTCTTATTACAAATTGAGTCGGCTGCTGCCGCTCCGTCCGCCAGCGAGGCTGTCAGCGGTAAGGACGTCCAACTTGTGGAGGTGTGACCGTGAAAGAGAAGGTAGTGCTAACCTGCGCATTAACCGGTGTACTGACCGATCCGGAGCGATTCAACGTCCCTGTCACTCCCGAGCAGATGGCTGAATCGGCAAAAGGGGCCTATGATGCCGGTGCATCAGTCATGCACATCCATTTCCGTCAACAAGAGCCGGGAAAGCAGCACCTGCCAAGCTGGGAGCCCGAAGTCGCCGAAGCAATCGTCGAAGCAATCAAACAACGGTGCCCCGGGGTAATCATCAATCAATCGACCGGAGTGCTTGGCCCGAACATATCGGGTCCAGTCGCTTGCCTGCGCAGGCTCAAACCGGAGATAGCCGCCTGCAATGCCGGAACACTCAATTATCTGAAGTTAAAGGACGACGGCTCCTGGGCCTGGCCTCCAATCATTTTCGACAATCCGGTCGAAAAGGTCGAGCAGTTCTTAAAAGTAATGGCTGAAACAAGCTCTGTACCAGAGTTCGAGTGTTTTGACACCGGTATAGTCAACTCCGTTTCGCTCTACCAGAGAGCCGGACTCTTTGCGGGAGTGGCGCACTATAACTTTGTCATGGGAGTTTCTTCCGGGATGGCTCTGTCGACCAAACTGCTGGCATTCTTGGCCGAAGGCCTACCGGCTGATTCACCCTGGCAGGTAACTGCGATCGGGCGAGAAGAGATCTGGCCGATTCACCAGTCAACAGCCGATCTCGGCGGCCATCTCCGAACCGGTCTCGAAGATACTTTCTATCTGCCCGATGGCAGTCGAGCTCGCAGCAACGCCGAGCTGATCGAATCACTGGCAGGTTGCGCGCAGAAAGCCGGCCGATCAATCGCCAGCCCGGACGAAGCCAGACTAATTCTTAAGCTATCTCAGCGAGACTGCATCGCAGCAGCTCGTTAAGAACGGTCGGAAACCTGTCTCACCAACCATAGCGCCAAAGGACGGATCAGATGTTCAAGAGCCCGCACCAAGACCTGATTATTCCCGAAACACCGCTCACTCCCTTTGTTCTGCGAAACGCGCAACGCCTTGGCGGCAAGCCGGCATTCATCGACGGCGCAACCGGACGGAGCATCTCATATGCCGAGGCAGCCGCAACTATCCCCAAGCTGGCAGCAACACTGGCAGAACGGGGATTTACCAAAGGAGATGTACTGGCTGTCTACGCTCCCAACTTGCCGGAGTACCCGCTCGTCATTCACGCCACCAGCACTGCCGGCGGTGCAATTACAACCGCCAACCCGCTGTCATCGGCCGAAGATCTCCATCAACAGCTATGTGCTACCAAAGCTCGTTTTCTGGTGACAACCAGCTCATTGCTGTCGAAAGCTTCGATTGCCGCCAATGGCTCTTCCGTAAGCGAGATCTTCACGATCGATGAATGCGCGAGCGCTACTTCTCTCAAGCAATTGAGCAGCTCGAATGCCTCGCCTGTGCAAATCGACTTCAATCCCAAGCACGACGTGGTCGCTTTGCCGTTCTCGAGCGGCACAACCGGTCTTCCCAAAGGCGTCATGCTCACACACTTCAACATGGTGGCAAACGCAGCGCAGTACGCCTCGCTCGGCATCACCACCGAGCAGGACATCGTATTGAGCGTCCCACCCCTCTTCCACATTTATGGCATTACCGTCGTCGCCAATACAATCATGGCCAATGGGGCGACGGTCGTTACCATGCCACAGTTTGATTTCGAGCAGTTCCTAAAACTGTCGCAAGAATATCGGGTGACGCAGGCCTTTTTAGTACCGTCAGTGGTACAACTTCTCGCTAAACATCCGCTGACTGAGAAATTCGATTTAAGCAGCCTGAAAACCATTATCTCCGGAGGAGCACCGCTTGCAGAGGAATTGTCAGCTTCATGTTCCAAACGTCTTGGCTGCGTGATTTTGCAGGCATACGGAATGACTGAGGCCGGCCCGGTTACACACTTCAGCTATACCGATGCCGCCCGCAATCGGCCCGGCGCAATCGGACATGCTTATCCGAATACAAACTGCCGAATCATTGATATTACGACCGGCGATGATCTCGGAGCCGATCAAGAAGGCGAAATCTGGATCAATGGCCCGCAGGTCATGAAGGGCTATCTCAATGCTCCGGCCGAGACCGACAAGATACTGGACAAAGATGGTTGGTTGCGGACTGGTGATGTCGGCAAGATCGATTCTGACGGCTATCTCACTGTCTTGGACCGCATCAAAGAGCTGATCAAGGTCAAAGGCTTTCAAGTTGCGCCCGCTGAGCTGGAAGCGTTGCTGCTCGGTCATCAGGCGGTTGCCGACGTAGCTGTAATTCCGAGCCCTGACGAAGAGAGCGGCGAGGTGCCGGTTGCACTTGTGGTCAAAAGAGACGAAGTAACAGCTGATGAATTGATGGAATTCATCGCCGAACGAGTTACTTACTACAAACGAATCAGAGCAGTCGAATTTCTAGCAGAGATACCCAAAACGTCCTCCGGCAAGATTTTACGCCGCGACCTGGTGGAGCGCCAAAGAGCAAAAGTTCGACAACCAGCTACTTCTACCAGCCACCCCGCGTAAATTAATGCCTGAGGTGTCCGTCACGATTCGTCCAGGAAATCTCAACAAACAGAGCTGTACAGCAAATCCGAGCTTGTTGTGATCTCTGCGCCGTCCGTGAATTATGTTCTGGTCCTGCTGTGAGAACGTGTGATAACAATCACCGGGCAATAACGACACTTAAGCACTAGAGCCATTGCGATATTAGCTGAGCTGTCTTTTTCTGAGCGTTTATCGGTCATCAAGGCAACCCGTACCAGGTTGCGCGTCCGGCACCGTGGCGCACCAATAGCTTTTTCTCGACCAACCTGCGGAAATGCTCTTTGAGCGTGTTGCCGCTTGCACCGGTGGCGCGCACCATGTCGCGCATGGTCACGCGGCCTTGATCGCGAGCATAGTCCAGAATCTTGACAGCCAATTCCGGCAAGTCTGCGAGTACGATTTTTTCGCGCTCGACTTTAACGGCCAGTCGCCGCATTTGCTGCTGCAAAGCGCGCATGAAAAATATTAGCCAGGGCTGCCAGTTTGGTGAGTCGGTGCGGATCGTGCCTTGCGTCTGGCGCAATGCCAGATAGTAACCATCTTTGTTGTTCTCGATGACGCTCTCAAGCGAACTATACGGCACGTAGGCATAGCCGGCTTGCAGTAAAAGCAAGGTGGTAAGAATGCGGCTCAAGCGACCGTTGC
>JAGVKB010000093.1 GCA_020050835.1 Candidatus Obscuribacterales bacterium
GACGAAGCGCCAGGGAGAGGAGGAGCCGGTGCCATTGAAATAGATATTGCCGGAGGTGACGGTAAGGTCGACGTTGCCGCCGTTGCGGGAGGAGTGAGTATCAATTGCGCGCGAGAAGGAAAGATTTGATCCGGCTCGCACAGTGACGTCTCCCGCCTCAATCGAAGCAAAAGTAGAGATGTTGGAGAAATTTATACCGCTGCCGTTGAGCGTGATTGTCGAATTCGGAGCCAGCAGCATTATGTCTCCGCCGTACAGACCGCCGTTGGTTTGAATTGACGGTAAAGTGATCGAACTGGAATGAGAGGTAATGGAGACATCGCCGCCTGTGTTGAGAGCAGCTGCACTTGAGATGTTGCCTGTCAGCGCAATGGTGGAACCGGAATAAATGGAGATATCTCCTCCGCCGGCTCCGGAAGCTGAGAATGTCCAGGCGGCATTGATAGCGCCACCAACCTTGGCAGTAATGGTGCCGGCATTGCCGGTGCCTGAATTGGCGAGGAATTGAATGAAGTTGGGGGTTGAGGACGTACCGAATCCGCCGGTCGGTCCGGAGATGATATTTAGAGATATATTGCCGGCGTTGCCTGAAGTAGACGACGAGTAGAATGACCGTTCGTCGCAGCAGCCGACGGTGCCTATTAGTCCTGCGTTACCGTTTCCGGATGGATCGAGGACTGACTGTCCGATCGCAACTGAGATATTACCTCCGGTTCCGGTTGCGCCGCTTGAGTCTATGAATCGCCAGGGGGATACCACACCGGTATTGGTGAAGGTGATGTTTCCAAATGCTACAGAAAGGTCGACTGCACCACCACTGCCGCTGGCGGAAGTATTTATCGCTCGGCCGAATGTAATTCCCGAGCGGGCGATGGCTGAGGCTGCTCCGCCGGAGCTCGCTCCGGCTGTATAAATGTTGGAGAATCCGGAGCCGCTGCCGGAACTACCAAAGGACATGGAGCCAGAAGGAGTCAGCAACGACACGGCGCCGCCCGAAGCGGAAGCACCAGTGCCGCTTGTATAGATAACAGCATCACCGATGGCGGAGGTGAAGATTAAATTGCCTGTTAAGGAAGCAAGCAAAACATTGCCGCCGGCGGAGGTACCGGCGGTGCTGATGTTGCCGTTGACAGTAAGTCCGTCGCGGGCGATTACCGTGAAGGTGTCTGCTGAGCTGGTATTGACGGTAGTGCCAAAATTGAATGTTGCCGACGATTTGGAAAGGATTGGAACCACTAAGTACGGATTGCTGCCGGTGTTCATCTGCAGGGAGCCATAGGTGCAGCAGGGAGTGGTCCAGGCGATCGTATCGAAACCGCGCGGATTGTAGTTGACAGGTGTGGCACCGGGAGTGACGGTGATTGTAAATGTGGTGCTGGCCGGAACATTGATAGTCGAAAAGGCGGCGGTGTAGTTCGGGAAGATGCCGGCGCCTGGGTCGAGCGCGGGTCCGGAGATGAGATGGGAGGCGATCAAGACCGCTTGACCATTAGCAGAGCCGTTTGTATTGGTGAAGTTGATACCGGAATGACTAATTGATACGTCTGCCGGTAAAGCACCGAAGCCTGACGAGAGGAACACCGAGCCGGAGCGAGCCGGAGATGAAGCTGCTGCAGCGACATTTCGGCTGTCGACTAGACCGGAGATGTTGAGTTGACCAAGGGCGGCGATAGAGACGGAGCCGGCTGTGCCGGTGGCACCGGAAGCGGTGGCGTTGATGGCGCCGATGCTGACCGGCTTCAAGGCGATGTCTAGCGATACGACTAATACCTCGCCCGCGTCCGACACACCGGAGGAATTTATGTTACCTACATTAACGGAAGTCGAACCATTGTCTCCGGCGGAGGTGACATAGACGTTGCCGCCCTTGCTTACCGAGCCGGATGAATTGAGGTTCAAGGAAGCAGTCGGATTGGTTAGGACAGCTTGATTGGAGTGCAGGGTGATCGAGCCGCCGGCGGAGCCCGAAGTATTGATGCCCTGGACTCCTGAAGCAGAGCCAGCTGAAAGATTACCAGCGGCGGAGATAAACGCGGTGCCGCCGGACGAACCGGAGAGTCCGCTGGCATCGACTGATGCAGCAGTAACAGTGCCGTTTGACGCTGTAATGTAGACGGAACCGGCCGAGTAGCCAGTACCGGATGCGGTGGCGATAATGTCGGTGGCAAGAGCTATGCCGGAAGAGCCTGCCGATGACAAAGTGATGCCGCCGGCAGAGTTGCCATTAGACGAAACGTTGAGAGTCGAGGAAGGACCAAAGGAGATGCCGCCGGTAGCGCCGGTAGTGATAAATCCGATCCGGCCGCCCTGGGCGAAACCCGAGAAGGGTGGAGTGCCTTGCAGCCCTTGAGCCGAAATCGAGGCTGCTGAGGTAATTGTTGTGGCGGCCGAGAGCTGCAAAACGCCGGCGAAGGAGTTCTGTCCGACTCCATTCGCCGATACCGGTCCGGAAAGACTGATCGAACCAGTTTGAGAGTTGATGCTGGCGAAGCCGCCGAATCCGGAAGAAGAGGAGGTGTCGGTCGAAAGGTTGAGGGAAGAGCCAAATGCGATATTGCCGGCAGACGAGTTGGCTGAAATTGTGCCGGCATTCGCCCCGTTAAAACCTCGCATACTAACCGAAGACAAAAGGGAGATGTCGCCGGTGGCGGTGAGCGTAACTGCTGCGCCGCGGGAGCCTGATCCGACACCGAGACCGACCGCGTTGGCAGTGATGGAGTTGATCGAGATAGCGCCTGATGTGGTTGCGATCGAGACAGCACCAGCATTGGAGATGCCAATGATGTCTCCGCTAACGGCAACGTTTGCGAAACCGGAAGCAAATACATCACTGATAGAGATGCTGCCTCCCTGACCGCCGGTGAATCCGGAAGCCGGAATGGTCAATGTGCCCGCATTGGCCGAGTTAAAGCCGTCTATGTTGACGTCGCCTATTGTGATTCCGGTTCGTGACGAAAGTGTAAAGCTACCGGCCGTATTGTCGATGCCGTTGGCGGTGCCGACTAACTTGCCGCGATTGGACGATCCGTCCATAAAGGTAATCGAGCCGGTCGTTGCAGTTAAGCCGGCAATACCTCCGACTGCACCGGAGATATCGAGATTGCCGCCTGAAGATGAAGTGACCGAAATGTTGTTGTAGGCTCTGATTGTGGCAAGACCGCCGGTACCGAGAGTTGTCCCTGCGGAGAGATCGATTGCTGTCTGATTCAAATTGGCGGTAAAGCCTTGAATGATAATTGAAGCGCCGGTCGATTCAATTGTGAAGGTTCCGGCCCGACCGACTACTGAAGTACCGCTCATACCATTGGCGACGGTAGTGTTGGTTCCGGAAGTGATGTTAACGACGGCACCGCTGCCGGAAGTCGTGTTTGCAGTAAGACTGGCCAGATCGATTGATTGATACTCCGCCAACATGTTGATTGTGCCGCCTCCGGTCAACCCGTTGGTGGATATGGCCGGAAGATTGATCGAGCCGCTGGTGCTAAGAGCAATGTTTCCGCCGGCCCCATTTGCTGAAGTGGCGACGATATTGCCTGGCGATGTAATCTGACCTGCAAGATTGGAGCGATGAGCGGTCAAAGCGATGCTGCCGCCGGCACCGTTGACCCCATTGGCTGAAAGCACGCCGGCCAATATATGGATGTTGCCGCCGTAAAGGGTGATCGCCCCGCCGGCGGAGGTGGAGGCTGCCACATTTATATTGGAAGTATGATTTACCATCAGGTTTGAGTTGCGATCGAAGAGCCGAACGGATATGCTGCCGCCGGATGTTCCGGTGGATTTGAGCATGCCGAATGTGCCGTTGGCGACAATCGGCGGGCTGCCCCCGTATCCGACAACAAAGTTATTGCTCGACGTCGTTGAAAGTGAAATGGATCCGCCCTGGGTCGTTGCTGACGACACGTCTATTGAGATGCCTGAAAGCAATGATGTTTCGCCGGCTATATTGATGTTTGGTGAGTAGATGGCAACCGAGCCGCCGGCTGTGTTATTGCTTGAAGCATCAACAGACTTCACAGCTGTTGTACCGGAGCGCGCCACTAACACAACTGCCCCGGAGTTAGAGTTAAGCGCCGAGGTCGCGGTGACCAGATTCTGCGAGGAGGCGTTCAATCCAGTTGCGGCGTCAACAACGATCATTCCGGAGGATGCGTTGCTGCCAGCTGTGGATGTTCTGATATCCGAGTTTAGAGTAACAGAACCAGCTGAATTCTCGAGAATCACTGCTCCGCTGCTGTTAGTTGCTGATGTCGCCAGCAGAGTATCGAGAGATAAACCTGCCAGGTCGGAGTTTTGCACTACGATATTGCCGGCGATACCACCGGCGTTGCGTGTGACTATCTGCCCCGGAGCTGGAGAAGAACCGGCTAGATTGACTCTAATTGTGGAGGTTCGGAAGCTGTTGTTCGAATCTGTCAAGAGATTAGAGCCTGCCAGCAAGGTTAGTGAGCCGGACAGCCTTAAATTACGGGTAACGCCGGTGCCGGAATCATTGCTGTAAGAAAGAAGGCTGGCGTTCGTCAGACCAGTGGTTGAACGAGTGGACACCGTGCCAACCTTCAACGATGTTCCTGACGAAACATTGAGCGAGCCTCCATTCGCTGAGTTGAGACCACCGGCAACTAAATCCCTGGTAAGTATCTGTTGTCCGGCCATCAGATTTTGTGAGCCGGCGGTAAATGTGTTGGATACAGAGTTCTTGGCGTAGCTGTATATGCTGCCATTAGAGTTCAAAGTCAATCCTGTCCAGTTACCTATGGTCAGAGTTGATTTGGCTCCCAACAGGACTGACCCTCCGATTCCGGTCGCTGAGTCGTTGGATGTGTCGATGGTTGCATCGAGATTTCCGGAAGCCGCCGATCCACTGATAAGAATCGATGAACCGACAACTGTTAAATTGGCCGAATTGCCGTTTCCGGAGACGGTGTTGATACCGCCGGCTACATTGACAGCGCCGCCGGCAAAGAGGGTAATGGGGGCTGATGCGGCAGAGGGGTTTGAGTTGTTGATTGTAGAGGCAATGGAGATTCCATTATTGGAGACGATTGCGACCGGCGAAGTGCCGTTGCCGGTGGTGGAGTTAATGTTGACCGTGCCGCCTACCGCAAGCGGTGCTATGAATCTGTTGGAGGGAGTGGCGAACGAAAGAGAGCCGGAGCCTATATTAAAGGATGAGAAGGCGGCAAGCGAGCCGGCTGGTAAATTGAAAGAGGTAGAAGTTGTATTGTCGATGATCTGTGGACGTGACGAGTTGGCAGTGATCGAGACAGTGTAACTGTGCCCGGATACGATATCGGATGCAGAGAATGTGCCGCCGGAGCCGGGTGCTGGCGTATTGGGATAGATTCCGATGCCGGAGGCGAAAGTCGGTGAGCTTACATTCGTGCCGCTGTTGACCTGCAGAACTCCTTGCGACATTACGATAGCGGTACCATTGGCGCCACCAGCGCCGCCCGTAATGGTCGGGTTGACTCTATATGTTGATGTCGTGCCGGTTGAAATGAAAACCGACCCACCGTTGCCGCCGGCTCCGGTTGCGGCGGCTGATACCTGCCGTCCGAGATTTGCGCTTACGAAGGTTGGCGTGCCGGTGGAGATTATCGAGATGGAGCCGCCTTGAGTGAATCCGCGAGCGTCCACGTTGAAGGTACCGTCCTCTTCGATGCTGATCGGCGAATTTGAACCGAAAGCATTTACAAGGACTGTGCCGCCACGTCCGGCGCTCGACGATACATTTATATTGCCGGCCATCGAGATGCCGCCGTTTGCCATCATTAGCACTTGCCCGCCGGCGCTCGTACCGGTCGCGGAGAGTGAGGAGAAGAGCGGGCCGCCGACTCTATTAGAGAATGACACTGCACCGGTGTTGGAGGTAACCGCGATATTGCCGCCAACCCCGCCGGTAGCCAACGCTTGCATCCAGCCTGTCGAGATCGCTCCGGAAGCAGATATTAGTATATTGCCGGCATTTCCATTTGATGAGTTGGCCTGAATGGTGCCGGTGCCGTTGGCGATCTGCCCGCCCGAATTGAAAGCGATGTTGCCGGCATTGAGACCGTTGGCTTGGAACGACCACTCGGCTTGTGTGTTGCCGCCAACGTTGACGGATATGTTGCCAGCGTTGCCGGAGAGCGAATTGGATATGAACTGAATCAGGTTTGCAGTGGTAGAAGTTCCCAGACGTCCGGATGGTCCGTTCAATATGTTTACTGTAATGCTGCCGCCGGCTCCGGATGTCGATGAGGCGTTAAACGATCGTTCGTCGCAGCAACCGGTGGTTGCTATCAGTCCGGCGTTGCCGTTGCCGGAGCCCGGAACGCTCGACTGATTGATGAACAACGAAATGTTGCCGCCCCCGACATTAGTGCCTTGAGTATTGATGAAATACCATGGTGACGCGGAGCCGGTGTCATTGAATGTAATGTTGCCTGTTCCGGTGACGGACAGCGACACATTGCCGCCGAGGTTAGCCGAAGTTGTGTCGATGGCCCGCGCGAGATTGATACCTGAAGTCGCAGTCAAGGTTACCGAACCGGCCTTCATAGGAGCTGAGGTGTCGATTGAAACGAACTTAGGACTTCCGCTGTTGCCAAGGTTGATGGAGCCGTTGGTGGCATTGAGATTGACCGTACCACCAATGGTTCCGCCAGTGGCAAAGATCGATCCGATATTGCCGATTGATGATGCGGTTACCGAGATGTTACCTGCTACGCCGGTGGTTGCACTTGACTGCAAAGATTGACCGGTCGAGAAGGAGCCGGCAGTATTGATGGATATATTGCCGCTGTTTACGCCGGTAGTCAAAATTGCGTTATGCGTTTGGGCTGTGCCGCCGGTAGACGTAATGGAAACATTTCCGCCGTTGCCTGAGGTTGATGTCGCGCGCAGCAGGAAGAAACTTCTGTCGGAGCTCGCCGTTCCAAAATAACCGAGCGGCCCGCTCTTGAGGTTGATGGATATGTTGCCGGCGTCACCAGAGACAGAATCTGTTTTGATCGATCGCTCATCGCAACAGCCGGTGTTGGTTAGAACTCCCGCACCGCCATTGCCCTGCAACGCCTGGGCGAGATTGGAATTGAAAAAGAATGAATGACCAATTTGCAGCGCGATATCTCCGCCGGTTCCGTATGTACTGCTGGCATTCACGAACGACCATGGACTTGCTACGCCAGTGTCATTGAATATTATGTTGCCGTTCAACGCAACCAGATTTACGTTGCCACCATCACGACTGCCTTGCGTGTTGAGCGCTCTGGAGAAAGTAAGATCGCCGCCGCTGTACATATAAATATTCCCGCCGGTCAGGATGGCGTGCGTATCGACTACCGTGAAATTTGATCCATTTGTGGTGAATGTGATGCTTCCAAGTGGAGCGGTGACATTGATGTTGCCGCCATAGAACCCACCGGCGGATTGTAATAGGGCGGTCGAAATCGATCCAAACGACGAGTTTACATTGATGTTTCCTCCGATGCCGACCAATGATACGTCCGAGGTGGTTTGACCGGATAGAGAGTTGGACTGGACAGCTCCCGTAATGGTGAGTTGATAATCGGAATGAATGTTGATTACACCACCGTTGCGGCCGGAGGCATTGAAGGTCCAATTCGTGTTCATCCTGCCGCCTGCGTCGACTGAAATCTTGCCGCCGTTGCCGGTTGAAGATGAAGCTATAAATTGAATGAAGTTGGCGGTAGAAGATGTCCCGAAGCTGCCGGTTGGACCGGAAACAACGCGCAATCTGATGTCGCCTGCATTTCCGTTCGTTGACGATGTATTGACCGAGCGTTCGTCGCAGCAGCCGACTGTTGCATAGAGTCCGGCATCGCCGTTGCCAGAGCCGGGCAATACCGATTGACCGATTGCAACTGTAACATTGCCGCCCGAACCGATGGTGCTGCGAGCATCGATAAAACTCCAGGGGCTCACCACGCCGGTGCCGTTGAAGACTATATTGCCGTTTAAGACGGACATGACTACATTACCGGCTCGACCGGCAGAACTCGTATCGATGGCGTCTGTGAAGCTGACGTTTGAACCGGTGAGAATGCTGATTGAGCCGGCTTGAAGTGGACCGGACGCGGCGAGATTTCTTGAGGCGGAGCCGCCGCCGGAGGCTCCCATAGTCAATGTTCCAACCGGCGCATAAATGTAGATATTGCCGCCGATTCCATTGAGGCCGGAAGCGGAGGTGTTGAGAATTGCATCTCCGACCGACGAACTAAAGCTGATGTTGCCGGTCAACGACATGAGTTGAACATCGCCGCCGGCGGTTGTGCCGGCGGTGTTGACATTGCCGTTTACGGTCAGAGTTCCGAGAGACGCCAGGGCAAGTGAGCCTCCCGGACTGAAAGTGTTGCCGGTCGTGATCGTAGTTGTGCCGAGCGATAGAACCGGTGCGATCAGGTGGCTGTCTCCGCCGGTATCGATCTGCAGCACTCCCGAGTTGCCAATGACGGAAATGGATGTGAATCCGTGCGGGTTGTAATTGGTGATTGCTGTCGGTTTGATCTCTACTTTTATAGTGGCGTTGTTGACGCTAATGCTGCTCATCGACGCTACATAATTTTGCTCGACTCTGGATTTGCCGGCAGCCGCAACAGGGGCAGGCGATGAAATTGCGCCGGAGGATACGAGAATTGCAGTTCCGGAATCCGAGCCGTTTGCCGAGTTGACCACTACTCCTGTCTGAGAGATTGAGACTCCCGACGATAGGAAAGCTGAGCCCGATCTCGCTCCTGCGGCTGGGGAAAGGCTGGAGTTTGTAGTGTCTACCGAGCCGGTCAGCGTCAACGTGCCGGTGCTGGCGATTGCTACCGAGCCGCCTGTGCCGGTCGAGCCTGCGGCTTGCGATGTGATCTGACCAAGGGAAACCGGCTTGGGCAATGCATCGGAATCAAGCGAGACGGCAGTTACCGTTCCCCCTGATTGTGAGCCGGAAGTGTTGATTGAGTCCAACTTTATTGAATCAGTTCCGTCGTTGCCGGCAGCTGTGACAAACACATCACCGCCTGCGCCGGTCGACGAGCTGGTGTTGATACTGCTTGCAGAGCCGGAATTTTTTACCACCGCCTGACCAGCCGAGAGCATTACGCGCCCCCCCTGGGCTGATCCATTGGCTTTGATCCCGTAGGTGCCTCCACCCA
The DNA here is from genome assembly GCA_020050835.1 of Candidatus Obscuribacterales bacterium. Lineage (GTDB taxonomy): Bacteria > Cyanobacteriota > Vampirovibrionia > Obscuribacterales > Obscuribacteraceae > JAGVKB01. The sequence continues at coordinate 9,147 of JAGVKB010000093.1, forward strand.
TATTGATGTTCGCAGCGGCGCTGATCTGGATATTACCTGCGTCAGCTCCGGAAACTCCCGAGCTGTCCAGTGAGGTAACAAAAATGCTTCCGCCGGAGGACTTTAAGTAGATGTCCCCGCCCAAATTGCCGGCGTTGTTGCCGATCGCTTCTATGTTGCCGAGGTTCAAACTGCCGGTGCCGCCTGCATTAACGAGGATGCTGCCGGCGCTGTTGTTGGCTGCGCTGGTGATAATCTTGCCGGTTGAAAGTCCCGAGTTCGACGCCATAAGCAAGACTTTGCCGGCTGGCCCGGCGCCGAGGTTTTGAGTAGCGATGTCGCCTAACAGGGTCGTACTTGATAAGGTGAGCGACACTCTGCTGGTGGATTGGGCATTGCTGCCATCGGCAAGAATTGTCGAGCCGGCCACGAAATTCACGAGAGCGGACTCCAATACCGAGCCTTGACCACGTTCGAGCGGCAAGATAACCCGGTTGAAAGAGCCGGAAAATTCGTTGCCCTGCAGGGCGTTGGTGGTGAAAAGCAGAGTACCGGCCGCTCCTAGCCCTGTGTCGTTGTTGTAAGACAGGATGTTGGATCCGGTGGTGGAACGAGTGACGACAGAGCCGAGATTGAACTGCTGGCTGCCGCTGTCGATTAACACGTTGCCGCCCGCTGCGTTGTTTAAACCAGCGGCGGTAACGTTGCCTGCTGTGACAATGCCTGGTCCGCTGGTTGAACCACGCTGAGTGTTGTCGGCGGCGATGAAGATATCGCCGGCTTTGCGCCCGACACCGGAGGCGCTGCTGTTGAGGTCTAAGATGCTCAAGTGACTGCCGGAGTAGAGCCCGATACTTCCGCCATTGGCCGAGCTGCCGCCGATTGCAATGTTGTCCGAGAAGACATTGCCGGCCGACAGCACTATCCCTGGGATAGTCGGTACGAAGGGAGCAACGAGTGAAATTGAGCCGGAATGCCGGTCGCCGGTACTGCTGGAAGTAATGCTCCCGCGAGCGATCAGATTGCCGATTGCTTCGGCGACCAGAATACTACCTCCTTGCGCAGACTCCGTGTTAGCTCTGTTGCCAGCCAGGATGATCGGGTCGGTCAGCGGATTGGCGATGTTGCCAAGGGTGACGCCGGTGCTACCGGCGCCGGCGGCGGCTAGCAGCACCACGTCGCCGGATTGTGCATGGAGTACTCCAGAAATCGCTTGTGTGCTTATCTTGTTGCCGGCTGCAGCGTTCGCCAGCGTCAGGGTCTCGTGTGACACAAGCACAACCGAAGCTGCATTGCCAGTTTCAGCGTCCTGAATGCCGGTAATGTTGCCTCCGATAGTCATTCTAGGCACGGCGATCGGCACCAGGAGATGACTGTCTCCGTTTGTGTCGATTGAGAGATTGCCGGTAGTGTTTAAATTCGCGGTGATTCCAGGCACGTTGCTGACTGCTGTGAACCCACCAGGTACTAGCTTGTATGTATTGGTGCCATCACTGAAGCTGGGAATGGACTGTGGTGTCACCAAAAAGCTGTAACTCTTCGAATCGCCTGCTGGTTGAAAGCCGGAGAAAGCGGTGAACCCTCCACCTCCGACCAGGGCGTTGACCCCGGCAAAAATTCCCAGCCCGCCCTGACCGGAAGGAGCCGGAGTTTGCCCGGTGAAGACCGGTGCCGAGCCCAAACGAATGTTGCTTCTGGAAAGTAACACGACGCTGGCATCAGAACCGGTGTCGATCGCAGCAGTGTTAGTTGTCGAGCCGATGTTTATACCGGTGCCGGAAGCCAGCCCGCTCGAAATGAAGATGCCACCGCTTTGCAGTGCGCCGACTCCACGGGTTGACAGGGCAGCAGATGACGAATTGCTGGTGCCGATGTCCAGACCGAGCGGTGCGCTGATGGCGATTCCTCCGGCGTGACCATCGGCAGCAGTCGAACTTGTATCGATCGAGCCGACAGTTGTTGAGCCGCTCAGTCCAGTGTGCACGATAGTGACGTTGCCACTGCGTACCCCGCGAGTATCTATGTTGCCGACTGTGATTGCGGCGGTATTGTCGCCAGTGTTGTTCGCGCTCAGCAACACCTGCCCACCATTGCCGAAGATGCCTGAGGTCGTGATGTTGCCTGTGACCGTCAGAGTTTGCTCTGCGACCAGCACCACGTCTCCTCCGTTGCCCGTTGTCAATAGTGGGCTTGTGTTGATGTTGCCGGTGATTGAAATGCTGCCGGCCGGTGCAGAGATAGACAGAATGTTCCCGTTTGTTCCAATATCACCAATGTGAGTATAGGTGCCTGATTGCACGTAAATTACCGGATCACCGGTTACTTCAAATTTCTGAATGTTGAGATCGCCTTTAGCGACTGCGATGTTGATCTCACCGGTGGATATGTTGACTCCGCCGGTCAAGCTGTTGGCGTCGATCGTAACTTTACCTTCCGTGCTCAAGAAGTCAATCAAACGGGCAGAGACATCTCCGCCAGTCAGTGAAAGCTGCGCTTTGGAAAGTACGTTGTGTTGGCTGTCGAAGGTTGTGGCGAGGGTTTCGAACATAACCTTGTCATGCGCTCTGATTGTGCCGAGCGCGTTGTTGACCGATAGGGTATTGCCTAAGAAGTTCTGAATCTGAACGTTGCCGGCCAGCGCCTGCATGATGCCGGTGTTGTTGAGAGCGGCGGTGGCGGCATTGATATTGCCAAGTTGCGCGGCGATCATCCCCTGGTTGACGATTGATGCCGCTTGCAGATTTACCGAATTCATCGCTTGCATCATCGGGCTAATGCCGGTCACCCCGGCCGGCAGGGCGTTGACGATCGAACTACCAGCGGTGGCAGTCAGATTGGCAGCGCTGCTGATCACACCAGCATTAACAATGCTGTTTATGGCATTGAGAGTCAGGCTGAGATTTGATATCGCTCCTGTTATTCCTGGAAGTCCTGCTGACGGAAGGATAGAGGTGAGTAAAGCACCTTGCTGGTTGAAGATGTTTGACCCGTTGATAGTGGCGTTGGTTACCTGCTGACTGGTAGAAACTGCGTAAAACTGTCCGGAGTTTACAAAATTGCCGGTCAGGTTGAGGCTGGCGGCCGCTGCGAAGTCGTGAATGGCGGTAACACCGGTCGGGACCACCAGGTTGGAGATGGCTGAGTTAAGGCTTTGATTAAGTTGGAATGATCCACCCACTGCATTTCCCAGCGAGCCAAGTTGAATCATTTGTTGTCCAGACGACAAAATCTGAGTGATGGCAACAGCTTCGGCGGCAGTGACCAGATCTCCGTGATTGACCAGAACACTGCTACCACCAACGTTGATGTTAGATGACTGGAAGTTTTGAATCTCGTGTACTGGGATGTTTCTATCCGTAGAACTCAAGTCTAGATTCTGCGGAGCCGGTACAGACTGTGCTGCTGGAGGCATGCTGGCGCCGCTCGTGTCGGTCGGTGCCGCTTGAGCCCATACATATGGCGGGCAGACGAGCTGGGAGACCAGGATGAGGCATAACAGTCTCAGGAAGCCGGAGTACTTGAGTCTTTTCCAAGCCTGAGCGGGAGAAAGCAATACCTTCCCCCGAGAGTGCGAACTCTCTTTCCATTCAACGCCCAGGTTGCCCACCGGATTCCCCCCTCGCGCAATTGGACGATCCAGCTCGTCCACCGAAGTCTCCGTCTCTCCCGGCGAAAGGACGAGATACTTCAGTAACTGTATTAAACTCCCTAAGACTAGACATACATAAAATAAAGATATCTGTCAAATGTTGTGTTGAGGTAACAGGTAGTACAGCTCAAATAGCTGACTGGGCTGAAAATGTTGACAGTTGTCGCAGCGATACTTTGGTGAAAGACCCGGGCTCGCTCACCTGCTTGCTGAACGCCAGTTGTTTAACTAAGGGGACGTACTGTCTTTGCCCAGAGCACCCACTGGCTCTCCTTGGAGCATCCACTGGCCTGCTCATTGGCCGGCCGATTGGGCCGAGTTAATGCACCCAATCGGCGAGACAAGCCTGTTGTCTTCAGCAGTCATAAACCGGTCCTGATGATTGCGGAGCGCAAATTGCCACAGCTCTGGGAGATATCGATCGGCAGTTTGTCCAAGCCTCTTCTGCGAAGGTCGGTCAAAATTTCAATCCAAGCTTGCTCGGATTCGGAATTGGCAGTCGAGATATCTAAGAGATCCAAATCACCGCTGGTAGTGGCGCCGAGTAGCAATAGAAGGCAAGGCTTTTGTTCTGCGTATCGTTCTGAGAGCGAGATGCATTCCGCCTGGATGCAGCTATAGCTTATTCCCGAAAGGATGCGCGATGTTCTTTGCGCGATGTCCTTCGACCAGCGATCTCTCAGTCTTGTGGTGATACCGTCCGTGAGGGCGGTCGCTCCCTCGCCTAGTATCAAATGCAGTGCATCAAGAAAATCGCCTTTAGACAATCCGTAGAGCAACAGCGATTTACCGTATTCTTCAAACTTTTGAAGTCTGCGTGAATAACGAGGTAGCAACATTGACGAAAAGGAGACATTACGCCGCAGATCGCGGATTCGCGGCGCGGCGATTTTTACCGTACCGATCTGCGTCTGTATTATTCTTGCCGGGACGTATCCGTTTCGGACGAACCTTCGTCTTCCTTGGTCGTCCCGAACTTCCCAGTACTTGGCTATAAACTCATCGGCCTCCGCCTCCAGTGCATCTTGCAGAAGCTTCTGAAGAGATTGAGCAACAAGCTCGTCCAACAAATTTCGACACGGTAGCTCCTGCCGGTTGCTTGCAATTGAATGTGCTTCGCCTGCGGCAGTTGAAGGGGGAGTGGTGCTGCAACAATTCATGTTCATGGTTTCTAAGAGATCTCACATGGCAGTGAAAACTGCCTCTGGTGCCCGCATATACTGTGAGTCTAGCCAGGCATCGTGGCGACAGTAGGGCAAATTTGTGACCAAAACATGGCAAAAAATTTTGAGATATCAAGGGTCGAAGCTCTGGAGGGCGGCCGCGTAGTCTATACTGTTTACCGAGGACGTCCGGTACTGCGCTCTTACTCAGGTAAACTAGCGAGCTATGGCGAAAATTCTGCTTGTCGAAGATGATCCGGTGCTGTGCGGAATGACAGAGGATTGGCTTAAGCATGAGCACTATTCGATCGAAGTAGCGACCAACGGGCGTGATGCTCGAGAGAAGATTCAATTCTTCGAGTACGACCTGTTCATCCTCGATTGGGAGCTTCCCGAGGTTACTGGGATTGAGCTGTGCAAGGAGTTCCGAAATTCCGGTGGAACCACCCCGATCCTCATGCTTACAGGCAAGAAGGCTGTCGGCGAAAAGGAGGCCGGACTCGATGCCGGTGCCGACGATTATCTGACCAAACCATTTCACATGCGCGAGCTCTCGGCGAGAGTGCGAGCGCTATTGCGCAGAGCCGCCGCTACCACATCCAATGTACTGAAGGCGGGAAATCTGGAAGTGGACCCGACAAGTTTCAACGTTACCCGCAACGGAGAGCAGATTCATTTGCAACGGAAGGAGTTTGCGCTCCTCGAGTTTCTCATGCGCAATCCGAATCGTGTCTTTAGTCCGGAGAGCCTGCTCGAGCGTGTTTGGGCTTCCGAGTCGGATGCCACGGTCGAAGCAATTAGAAGTTGCATGAAGCGCTTGCGGCAGAAGATCGATGTCGAGGGAACTGCGTCGTTGATTCGCACCGTGCACGGTGTTGGTTACAAGCTAGAGCTGTAGTAAGTCGCATGGCAGCCGCTAACCGAGCTGTTGTCTTGCCGGTCTTCTGCGCGCAGGGTCTGCAGGCTGTACTATTGTCAAAGTGCAGAAGCAGCGGCAGAACTCTTCGAGAGGCATTTGAAACGTGTGGCCCTTCACCTCTATGCCGCTTTCATTGCGGGTAGAATCCAGCTTGCCGTACGGGTTGCGAAGAGTAACCGTCTTGGTTCGCGGATCGAAAGCCAGGATTGCGTAGGCATGCTGTCCCACCAGCCCATTCTGCTCGACGATCGGACCTTTGTCGGTGCCGGCTACCAGCGGTCGGCTTTCTCTGGTTGCCTCGACCAGCAAAGATTCGATTTCACTTCGTGGCGTGATCTCGGTTTGATAGCTCTCCACCTCCGAGCCGGTCAGCAGTTTCAGCACTTTCTCCGGCAATCCTCCCAAGCTGAGGCTGTCAGCATCCAGGACGTAGTCTCGATTGGTTGTTTTTTGTACAAGCTCTCCATATGCCTTTTCCAGCACAAGCGGCCAGAATCCATCGGGAGATCCCTTTGTGAAGAAGGCTTGTTCGGCCCGCGTAGGGGCAGCGACGGTGATTGGGCGATCGGCTGCTCCCGGGAAAGTAACAGTGTAAGTGCCGTTGTGGTTGTCTTCGATCATTTTCAAAATCGACTCGGGATTGAATTGCGCGGTTGACCCGACTGACGACAGGAAGTAACAGTCTCCCACCATGCCTTGCTTGATTGCTTCCGGCCGGATGCTCGAAAGCGGTGTTTGCTGGTTATCGTATAGCTCCGCCGTGATGTTTGTAAGCGCGGTTTGCACATTCTTGTGGCAACGCTGCGACTCGTCAATTACTAGCTGCTCAGCAGTTGTATTGACCTCTTTAGTTGGACCGGTGCGAATCACGGTCTTAAGCAGGCTCAAGTCGGCCCGACTGATCCCTTCACTGCCGTCAATGTGGCTTTCTCGTGCAACCAGCTGAAGTTTGTTGTCGACTGACTTGAGCAGGAGGACAAATTCGAGATGGCTGTCGGTCAAGGTCGGGTCGAGGATAGCTTGGTCGATTTCGAGGTAGCTTAAGAATCCGTCTTGATTGCGGTCGAATCGTCGAAACGATGCGGCTCCCTGCTCGATTACGCTTAGTATCTCGGCCGTGGATTGCGACTCTGAGCTTTCAGAGCGACCGATGTCGTTGCGTTGAAATCCGGATTGTTTGCTGAGATCCGAGTCCTCGTACAGTCGGCTTGAGGAATCACCCTGGCAGTTTTCGGCTGCGAAGTCGAAATCGTGCTCGAGGCCGTATGCTGGCGAATAGGTGTCGGATTCTAACAATCTCTATCCCTCATGTTTGCCGGCGAGTCGTACGGCCCACACGGCACGTTGTCGCTTGGAGGCAAGCGCTTCCAGTCTTGCGCGGAAAATGTCCAGTTTTCGCTTTAACAAGGACAGGTGGATCGGCTCAGATTGAACGCTGTAGCCGGTAATATTTATCTCGGTTTGGTAGGAGTCATTTTGCGAGCCGCCGACTCGGAAGGTAAGCCCTGGTAGTTCAGTGCGAGCGATTGCGTTTTCTTCGATGCAAATCAGTTGACCATCGCTATCGGTAATTACAGTCATATTGAGGTCTTCGGCTGTCAGCTTGCAAACCGAGAGTGCTTCGCTCTTGGGCAGAGCGATGATTAAGCTGGCTTTGCGTTGGATGCCGCTCAGCTTGATCGACCTTTTGTCCCGCTCGTTTTGCCGGTTGAGCTGAGCTAGGTCGGCTGCCGAAACTTCGGAGCTGTTTGCGACAGTATTGAATAAGCGACTCAAGAACTTAAGCATGACGTCCCCCTGGAGATTTCCAGGATATTTTAGCGATGTATCTGATGTTATAAAGAGGCCGGGTCAAAATCGGGTCGAAATTGTGACCAAAGTTTGGCAAAAGAAGCTGTGCTCGATTGTCCTTATGTCAACTAGAGCTTGACTTTCGAGGTTTCGGGCGGGGCTGGCGATTGGTTGCAATAATAGATTCGGACCGTGATTTTCGCGCAACTGGAGTCTCTGCAGCTGCACGCTTGTGTTTAAATAGCGGCAGATTAGAAGCTCAGATATTCGTCTTGCCTGGAATTGAGGATAGCGGTGATTAAGGACAATCAGTGACCATGAAGATTGACCTCAAGCTGTGGCACAAAGGTCTTATCCTGGTAATTCTTCCGCTCAGCTTCGAGTTGCTTTTTGTAGTAACCCTGGCCGGGCTTTTGGGACAGGCTGAAAGCGACATTGCCAGGGAGACGCGTGCGCGTGAAATCATGGCGTGTGTCAATGCAATTAACACTAGCTTTACGGATGCCGGCGATGCGGCAACCGGGTTTAGCATTTCCAGAGCAGCGCTGTTCGTCCAGGCTTTTGAGGATGCTGTTAATGTAGCCAAAGAGGAACTCAGCAAGCTGCGGCAATTGACAGCTGACGACAAGAAAGAGGCGTTGATAGTTTCTCAAAGCGATGCGATCGCTAATGATTTGATCTCGCACCTGTCCAAAGGGGTCAAACTGCTGGAAGGCGACTCGGAGCTCGAAGGCATGGGAGAGATTGAAGGCTGGAAGCAGCGGCGGGACGACTTCAAGACCGAAGCGCACAAGATATTTCTGGAGCAGCAGGCGATCGTTTCGAAAAGCCCGGCGGCGCGAGCGCAAAATCGCAACCGCGTTACTGAGGCGCTCTGGGGCGGAGTCGCGCTCAACGTGTTAATCGCCATCGCTCTGGCGGTCTACTTCAACAAAGGCACGGCTGCGCGTCTGGACATCTTGCTGGGTAACACTGAGCGCTTGGGTAATAAGCAGGCGCTCAGCGCACCGATTGACGGAACTGACGAAATCGCCAAGCTGGACCATACTTTCCACAAGATGGCCGCTCTATTGGCGGAGGCCGCGAGACGAGAGCGGGCGATTGTCGACAATGCCATGGATGTAATCTGCTCGATTGGCTCCAATGGTGCATTCACGCAGGTCAGTCCGGCATCGACCAAAGTTTGGGGCTATACGCCGGAGGAGCTGATTGGAACGAAGTATCGCGATATCGTCGTTTCGGATGACAGAGGATCCGGGTTGGATGCGGCAAGAAAGAGCTTGCACGGCTTGCCGATCGAGTTGAGGCTCCGCCGCAAGGACGACAGCATCATTCACGTGCTCTGGTCGACCTACTGGTCTCCGACCGAGGAAGCGCTTTTCTGTGTGGCACACGACATTACCGAGCGCAAACGCGCTGAAGAACTTTTGAGAGCCAGCGAAGAGAGAATTCGCCAAATTATAGATAGCATGCCGGTTGGACTGATGATCGTAAATGATGACGGAATCATCGAAATGACCAATCCGGCAGTTACTGAGATGTTCGGATACGATGCCCGCAAGTTGCCTGGCAAGCACATGATGATGCTGTTCCACGATCCCAAAGAGGACACTCGTGTCGAATTCATGAACGTGCTTTTCCGAGAGGCTGTCGGACGAATCACCGAGCGCGAGACGGAGAGAATCAACGCGGAAGTCTTCTCGGTGGAGCTGTCTCTGAAGAGCTTCATGGCGCGAGAGGGGCGGCGTTTCCTCGTGATTATGTTGGACATTACTCAGCGGCGTGAGCTGGAGCGCTTGAAGCAAGAGTTTGTTGCAATGGTAAGTCACGATTTGAGAACTCCGTTGACATCCATTCAGGCCTTCTTGACTCTGTTGGGTGAAAGCGTCTATGGGGAGCTGACCGAGCAAGGTCTGAAGAAAACCAAAGCAGCCGAGCAAAGCAGCATGCGCCTGATTTCGTTGATCAATGATTTGCTGGACATGGAGAAGCTGGAGTCAGGCAAGTTTCAGATGGAGTTCAGCGACATTCCAGTTTATGACGTAATCGATCGCTCGGTAGATTCCGTGCGTGCTTTTGCCGAGCAGCGTGGAGTTGTGATCGATGCAGATGATACCAATCTGGAAGTTCATGCCGATGGCGACAGGCTCGTGCAAGTTCTGGTCAATTTGCTCTCCAATGCCGTTAAGTACTCGCCGAAAGATTGTCCGGTGAAAGTTTCCGCCAGAGAGCTTGAGGATAAAGTCGAAATCAGGGTGACTGATGCTGGACGCGGAATTCCCGCGCATATGAAAGAGGCAGTATTTGAGCGCTTCAAGCAAGTCGAGGTGAAGGATGCCAAAGAGAAGGGAGGCTCCGGACTCGGTCTTGCAATCTCGAAGGCGATGATCGAACAGCACGGCGGAGCAATCGGTGTGGACAGCGAAGAAGGCAAGGGAAGCAGCTTCTGGTTTACCGTGCCGCAATCTAGAGCCAGTAGAGCCAAGAGCTAAGTAATGAGAGTGCACTAAGCATTTCTAGACGGACTGAGTGCACTACATACGGTGCAATACCGCAGCCGCTCGTGGATTTCTTGACAAGCCGATGCGATGCCGCTCAGACGTGGATTTTTCTTGTGTGTCAAGGAAGCGTCGCATGAATTCAACCGTTTGCTCGATTCCGTCAAGAGCTATTCAGATGGGCGGCTCCGCGCTAGCGGTAGCTCAAGGCGACACTAAAATAAAGCTGCAGTCTAAGATGTCTGGATCCGAAGATGATGCTTATCAGACCATCCATAAGGCGCAGAAAAGGGATCGGCAGACCTTTCCACCTGCGGCACTGCCAAAAGAGCACGCAGCCGACGAACCGGTGTCAATGACAGGCGCAGCCTCGGTTTATCGCTTGGTCGTTGATACAGGGTGCAAGTGATTGGTTTTTAGAGCCAGGCAGGAAGGCAGGAGGCAGCTGAGGTTCCGGTTAACTTGACATAGCAATCGTTTGTATATACGCTGAGATATACGTGAAGGGTGGGGCATTGACATCTACATCAGCGAAGCCGTAGCGCGGAAACTCAAGGACAAGCACAATTTAAGCCCAAAGGAAGTACTTCACTGCTTCTATAACCGCGATGGCAAGTTTGCTTATGACACTCGGGAAGAGCACCAAACTAACCCACCTACATTGTGGTTCATCGCTGAAACAGACACCGGACGGAGATTGAAAGTAGTTTTCTTGCGCTACAGCAAAACTGAGTACGTGATCAAGAGTGCTTATGATGCCAACGCCGACGAGGAAAGGCTTTACCAGGAATACAAGAACCGAGGTTAGCAGCTAATGGACAAGAAGAAACTAGACGAATTGAGCGCCGATCACGAGCGCTGGGACAATAGGGAGTTGGGGGCTTCGGCTGAGCATATCGGCGTTGTATCCGACGACGAAGAAAAGTCCATTGATGATGGACTTGGGCTGCAGCTCATTTCGATACGACTGAACAAGACCCTGATCGAACAGCTCAAAGGACTTGCGAAACTGGAAGGGCTAGGCTATCAACCGTTGATCCGTCATGTGTTGACCAAGTACGCGAAAGATAACGAACACAAATTAGATATGTTGCTTTCGGCAACAGATGCGGCAGAACGTGCGGATAAGTTGTTCGCCCAGGCGGTTAGATTGAGAGACGAAATACCTAAATTGGCTCCCTTATCGAATGAGCGAATCTTTGCTGAGACTGATTACAGCAAGACTTTGAGCCAAGCTCAGAAGTTGTTTGCTCAAGCACTTGAAGCTGCCTGTAACGACCCGGTGCTGAAGCAGCATAGCAAACTGCGAATGGGTCAGATAAGGGATTTGTGCCAGCAGGAAATACAAGCCGAACACGATAAGAAATACGGCAAGAAGAAGCAAGCAGTTTAGCGGTGCGCTTAGCGCGTTCTTCTGTATCCCCCCCGAACATAGACAAATTTGTGCGGCAGAGCCGCGCCTAGTGATATCGGAGCCTACGATCATGACTACTGAGTAATCCTTGGTGGGACGGGTCTGGAGTTCCAATTTAGCACCGGATACGGTATTGGGAGACTCTGCTACCTCTACGATGCTCGATTGGTAGAAAGAACGTGCAATAACTGGCGCGAGTCATTAGGCGACAATTACGGGATAACCAGTATCTTTGATCCCCGAAAGCCTCGGGCAGTAAGAGAGTCGAACTCCCAACCAGTTCCTAGTAAATGAACAGGGCGGCTAAAGGAGCTTCCCCTACAAGAGTTGCCCTTATTACAAGCTGATTAGTGACCGGGTTGCCGCGAGCGTTTCTTCTTGCCGACAATTACGGCTGCTCCGGTGATCACTCTTGATGTTCCGCCGACTTCGATGAATTCCTCTTCGGCTAATGTCGGTGAAGCAACTGTATTTCTTTGCTTGAGCCTATCCTTGTCTTCTGGCGAGGAGCTTGCTGTGGCTGTATCGGTTGAATTGGCGCCAGAGTCTGTTTGCGCTGCATTAGCCAGATCTTGAATCGCTGCCGAGAGTGCCGGATCTATCTTGAAGCGGCCTCCGGTCGCGTTTCCCTTCTCTCCCAATTGGACTAGCTGAGTGCCGCTCAAAAGCACCTGGTGCAGCGCGACGTACTCTGCCGGTGTCAGTAGGTCAGTTGGGATGATGGTTTTAGTCGTGCCGGCGATGGTTATCTCTGCAAGTTGAAAGTCGTGATGATGACTTGCAAGTATCTGCGGAACAGTCGACGACAAATTAAATTCTAATTTCGGTTTGGCTGGTGCCGCACTGGTGGGTTGCTGAGCTGGTGCTTGCGAAGCAGATTGTGTGGAAGTCGAAGCCGGTGCTGCTGGTGCGGTTTGAGCGTTAGTTGGGAAGGTGGCTATCGAAATAATTGCAAAGAGGGCGGCTGTCGAGCGTACTGTTATTGCCGACTTAATTGCTGGTAGGAGCGCCTCTATTAAACATTGACGAGCGGCTGTCCCATACCTATCCTCAGCGCGATATCCATTCTCACCCCGGGCGATGCATGGCATCGCCCCTACAGCCGAACCACATAGTCTCCGCTTGACGGACAAGAGGAAATCTACACCGGGTATTCTTCGGAAGAGCAATAATAGCTTCAAATCAATACTCCGATGAGTCGGCAGCGGCACGGTCCATTGAGAATTCAGAGGGCGCGTTCATCAGTATTTCCTAAGGGCAAAATCTAGCCAATATCCCAATTATATTGGGTATGATTGTTCATGATAGTGTTGCTACTGTGGTTCGGATTAGCGGTTTTGCGACGGGCAGGTTCGTTGATAAATGGCCAATATTCTGTATGTTGATGACGACCTTCAATTGTCAGGAATGGTAGAGGATTGGCTCCTTTACGAAAAGCACAATCTGGAGGTCGTCCATACTGGACTCGAAGGCTGGCAGAAGGCTAAGGCGAATCAGTACGACATGCTGATCCTGGACTGGGACCTGCCTGACTTAAATGGCATCGACATTCTCAAGCGATTTCGCTCTTCCGGCGGCACGACTCCAGTCTTAATGTTGACCGGGCACACGGATGTCAATGACAAAGAGATGGGGCTGGACTCCGGTGCCGATGACTATCTGACGAAGCCGTTTCATATGAAGGAGCTCTCAGCCCGAATCAGAGCAATTTTGCGCCGAACGGAAGCGCAAACGCCTTTCCTCCAGCCTCTGGGCGATGGCAATGAGGACGTTCTGAAGAGAGCCGAGTTGGCTGGCACGGTTCTGGCCTCGCGTTATGAGTTTCGTGAAGTATTGGGTGAAGGCGGTCTTGGACTGGTGTTCAAGGCGATGCACCCGATGATGGAGAAGCTAGTCGCGATTAAGATGCTTCACGCTCATCAATTGCAAAATGAGAGCATCGAGCGGTTCAAGCGAGAAGCAAAGGCAGTCAGCAGGCTCGATCACCACAATATCATCACTATTCATGACTTCGGTGTAACCGAGCGTGGGCAACCATATATGGTGATGGAATTTATCGAAGGCAACAGTCTGGCAGATTGGATTGCCGAGCAAGGCGCTCTCCCACTCGATTTGGCCCTTGATCTGTCTATTCAATCATGTGACGGCATTTCACACGCGCATGAGATGGGCATTCTTCATCGGGATATCAAGTCGAGCAACATCATGTTGAAGCAATATTCCGGACGAAATCCGGTGGTGAAGATACTCGATTTCGGCTTCGCCAAGCTGAAAGATCAAGAACCCAAGACTCCGATCGAGCTTACGCAGCTCGGACAGGTTTTTGGGAGCCCTCCGTACATGAGCCCTGAGCAAGTGCGTGGCAAGTCGCTAGACGAGTGCTCCGATCTTTATTCGCTGGGTTGCGTTATTTATGAGTCGCTTACAGGTTGCCCCCCTCATATGGGCGAAAGCAGTATGGACGTGATGTTGAAGCATCTAGAAGAGCCGGTGCTTCCCTTGCGCGAGCTTCGTCCGGATCTCAATCTTCCGGAGGACCTGGAACCGATTCTTGCGAAGGCTCTGGATAAGGACCCGACAGCGCGCTACCAGACTCTCAATGAGCTGAAAGGAGACTTGGAGCGGGTGAGAATGAAAGTAAAGATGGCAGCGAGTTGAATAATCCTGCTGACTTGATTCAACTGACACTGAGCCGACCAAGTTAAGGCTGAATCCTGCTTTAGATTGAAAGCTTCAATAAACTCCCAGAGGATCAAGCGCTGCTATCTGTCCATGTTAAGGCTGAATCTTGCTTTTGATTGAAAGGCTGCTTACTGGGCATAACTGGAAATGGTGAAGTTGGCGTCCATGTATTTGAGTCCTGAATCAGCTTTGAGGCATTGGAAGAGATGACGGAACCGCCTGGAGATGAGTCCTTGGATCAAGGGCATGCTGCCGGTGGGCAGTCGGATTCGCACGGCGGAAATAACGAAGCAGCCTCCGGCAGTCAGCCGGCTGAACCTGTTTCTCAACCAGCTAATCCCGTTGCGCAACCCGGTTCGGGCGAAGCGCCCAAGACTTCAAACTTGCCGCCGCATCTAGCTGGTCTCGTGAAGGTGACCCAGAAGACAGCCAAGACGATGCTCGATCATTCGGCGCTGAGTGAGGTTGTGGCCAAGACAGCTGCCAAAGAAGAGATAAAAGCCGTCGAGCAAATGAAGGCGAAAGCAAATGAGCCGGTTAAGCCGTTTGAGCCGATCGAAAACTACAAAATGGCCACACCGTGTACGTCAATGTGGGAAGGCACAGACCCGAAAGAGCGATACCGGTACTGCGAGAAATGCCATCTGCAAGTCTACGATTTTACCGGTATGGAATTGCCTGAGGCGGAGGCGCTGATTTTTAAGCGTGAAAGCCGTAAGAACGCTCCGCTCTTCAAGCGTGCTGATGGAAAGTTTCTTACAGCGGATTGTCCGGTCGGTGTCGGCAGTAAGCGCAACCTGCTCTTTTCGATTGTCGGCGGGGCTTTGCTAGTGATAGCCGTACTGGCAGTACTGATGATGATGCCGCATCCGAAGCCGACTGTTTCCACTGAGCAATCCGGCACGTCCGGCACCGATCAATCTGTGACATCAACCAAGACTGAATCGGTTAAGACTCAGCCATCAGCAACAACTTCTACTACCGTTGCACCGGTCGATGCTTCCGCACCTTCGGCTTATGATGAAACAGCCACCGGGCAGTCGACCTACACATCGGCTCCGATTATCAATGCTCCGCAAGCGCCGGCCGACGACCAAAGCCCGGAATGGACAGAGCCGGCTGTAACGCCCGCTCCGCAAAGCCAGGTGCCGGTCGCAACACCAGCTCAGCCGGCAGTGACTTCCGCGCCGCAGGCGCCGGAGTCGTCCGATGCTAGTGCTCAACCAGCCGATACGCAAGACTCCGCTCCAGCTGAGCAGGCAGCTCCTGCTCCTGCGAGCTCCGGTGTCAATTATTACCCGCCATCGTCGGCGCCGTCTTCGAGATAAGGATTTGGCGAGTACAAGTAGGAAATTTCGTAGGGGCGGCTCTGGCAGCCGCCCGCTGCGAGTCTTCGTAATGCTATGCTTCAAAGATTGGCGGCCGGTCGGCTACAAGAGTCGTCCCTTGCTTTCATACCAACACCTGTGCTGTCCGAATGCTTACGTTGCGAGATAATCAATAATTACCGATCGATTGAATTGTGGCATGTATTTTGGTACCGCAGATGGTAGCAATCGCTTGTGTTCGACTTAGCTCTTGAAGTAAGAGACAACTGATGCACGAAGCTCTTTGCATTCTTTTGCATCGCTTGTCGCTGCCAGCGCTACACTCGAGGGAATAACCATTCCGAGCACAAGCAGTGCTACTGCAATGAGGGCGCTTCCTGAATTCGATGGTTCGCGGAAGCCTTGCTTCCGGCGCATGATTTGCTTTAAGCGTGGGTCTTGATAGCAGCTGAAGTATTCCATTCTCTTGTGCCCGCAACTCATGCAGCGAGTAAATGAACCTTGCATGATGCATCCGCAGCGATCACAAAAGCTTGCACCTATACTCATGGTTTTAACTCCTGCCAATTTGCCTGGTAAATGTCGTTCCTTCGACTTCTGTAGTCTAAGGAGCTATCCAGGCAATCTTTGGTCGGAATTGTGACCAAATTTGGTCACGGAAGTTTTACTGCTGGGCCTGTGTAGTGCGGTTGTACTGAACCCATTGCAGGGCGTCTCGCAGGTCGTTCATCGACGGGAAGCGCTTAGCCGGATCTTTGGCCAGCGTCGTTAATACGATTCGGTCCAACTCTTCGGGAAAGTTCAAGTCCGGACGGACCTTTCGCATCGACTCGGGGGCGCTCTCAAGGTGCATCAGCATGAGCTTTACCGCCTGATCGGCAACGAAGGGCGGACAGCCGGTGAAAATCTCGTAAAGCATACAGCCGACCGAATAAATGTCCGACCGTTCGTCCAATTGTCTGCCTCTGATCTGCTCAGGACTCATGTAGGGCGGGCTGCCGAAAACCTGTCCGGTCTGTGTCAGAGCAATTTGATCTTGCGATTCGGGATCTTTCAACTTAGCCAGTCCGAAATCCAGAATTTTGGGAATCGGAGACTTGCCAGAGACCTTCTTGAGCATGATATTGCCCGGCTTCATATCCCGGTGCAAGATGCCCATTTCATGTGCGTGGGCTAAGCCGTCGCACACCTGAGCCATTATTTCGAGGCCGGCGTCGAGCGGAATGAATTCCTCTGTCTCGAGAATTGTGTCGAGATCCTTTCCCTCGATATGCTCGATAACCATATAAGGCTGCCTGTATTCAGTCACGCCGAAGTCGAACACGCTTACGATGTTTTGGTGATCCAGCCGGCAAAGAGCCTTGGCTTCGCGTTCGAAGCGGGCTTGAAAGAGTTCTCCGGACGTGTCGGCTTGCAGCATCTTGACGGCTACGAGCTTGCCCATCTGCGCGTGCCTGGCTTTGAAAACGAGCCCCAATCCACCTTCGCCCAGCACTTCCAGAAACTCGTACTTGGCGGCGAGTGCCGTACCGGCTAGATTCGCTCGATTGAGCACGGCTTCATTTCCTGCCCCTAGTGCTTTGGGCGGTGCCGGGGCTGCACCGAGATTTCTGAAGAGCGTACGAATGCGTACTGAAAGTTCCTTCAGATGAAATGGCTTGGTCAGATAATCATTAGCACCGGAATCGAGCCCTGATTCCTTATCGTCAACCGAAGTATGGCCGGTTAGCAAGATAATTGGCGTCGTTCCGCCGGAAGCGCGAAATCGTTTGATGATGTCGATGCCGTGAATGTCTGGCAGATCCCAATCAAGAATTATTAGCTCGAACTGTCCGGTTTTAATCTGTTGCCAACCTTCCAAGCCGGTGTGAACCACATGAACGGAGTGCTCTTCTCGAGACAGCCAGTCTTGAACCATCCCGGACAGCGGGACGTCATCGTCGATTACCAATACTCTTGCCATGTCAGGTAGGTCTTTCTCCTTTTTCCGTATAAGTTACTTGAATGAGGTGATTCAACAGTGCTCATCGATGGGTCAGCGGCAACAATGCTCAATTCATCATCTTGTTAATCATACGAGAAATCGGATGCCTGCATCTGCTTTAAGAAGCATTGATTGATGGTTCTCAGTAGCATAGGCTGAGCTTAGAGCAACGGTAGAGCTAGCTGAGAGAACTGGCTCGTTTTACTTGCTGCCGTGAGCAAGGCGCGAGGATTTTCGATTGGTCCGACCAAGGTGAGATTATTCGGCGCTGTAAATCTGTTGATATCATTTTATTGATGGGTAAGATATCTGATGAGTGTGTAGCAATCGGAATCCCTTGAGAAATGAACGACCACTTGGAATTTAAGATGGACAGGACCAGTATATCCATTGCTGATAGTCAGGATGGTCCGGACGACAAGGAGTATTGGTTGTCGAAATCTTCCGGCGAACGCCTCGAGGCTCTAGAACAAGTGCGGCAGGTTCTATATGGTTACAGCGCGGCTTCCGCCGGACTTCAAAGAATTCTTGAAATTGCTACAAGAGCACAAAGTTGATTATCTGCTCATTGGCGGCTATGCCGTGGGATATTACGGCTATGTGCGCGCCACTGGCGACATGGATATCTGGGTCAGGCGAGATTCGCTAAACGCCGAAAAGCTAGTTAAGGTGCTGAAGGCATTCGGCTTTGATGTCGCTAAGCTTTCTGCCGGCTTGTTTCTGGATACGAATAAGATTGTGAGAATGGGATTACCACCGTTTCGGATTGAAATTATGAACACTATTTCTGGCGTGGAATTTGATGATTGCTATGCCGAAAGTTGTGTCGATTCAATTGAGGAGGTTGAGGTCAGATTGATTAGTCTGCAGCGTTTAAAGGAGAACAAACGTGCCAGTGGCAGGCACAAGGACTTGAACGATTTGGAGCACCTGCCCTGAAGAGATAATGCGACCGAAGGCTAGCGCGCTGCAACACAAATCTGCCTGTCAGCCGATAATCCTCCTGCTGGGTGTAATATTTGAGTAGAAGTAACTGTATGCCTCGTTTAACAATTAGAGGAAAGGGATTGTTGTAAACAGTCAATAGCTGAGGGCGGAGCTGATGAACACTCCACAATCGGGACAGAACTCCGGAGAAGGCAAGAAGCCGGATTTGCCGGAGGACTTGCTGCTTGAGCTTGGCGCCGATGACGAGGCGGAGCTATTGCCGGACCATCTTGTGCCGGATGGAGAAGACGCAGCTGGTAGTGGTGTCGCGCCAGCCGCTCCCTCGGCGCCGGACAAGAGCAAGGCGCTGCAGAGTATCGCGAGCCAGTTAGCTTTTGCTGAAGCGATGGCATCGGCTACAGCCTCAAAGGAGTTTGCCCTTCCCAAGACCGGTGAGACGGCGAAGCAAGAGCCGGCTGCAAAGCAGAATACACCTGCTGCTGAACCGCCACTGGCAAAATTGGCAGAGACTGCGCTGCCGGCACCACCACCGCCACCTGCACCTGCGCCCGCAAGCGGCGCACAGTCTGCCAGTCCACCAGCTGCGGAGAAGTCCGGCGGATTGAAAATTCCGAAGTTCTTGAAACGGACGTTCGAAGCTGCTGCGCTAAAGGGATTCGCTGCACAGCTGTTTGGCGATGATTCATCTGCGCAAAGCGATTCCGCGCCTGTACCACCGGCACCACAACCGCCAGTGCAACCTCCGGCGCAACCAGCTTCGACGGCTGCTCCACCGGTAGCACCGCAGCCAGTTGCGCAGGCTCCGGTACAGCCAGCTCCTGTTCCTCCGCCGGTGCCAAGACCGTCCGCGCAGCCTGCGGTGCAACCACAATCGTCAGCTGTTCCACCGGCAGTACCGCGGCCAGTTTCGCAGGCTCCGGCACAACCAGCTTCGGCGGCTGCTCCACCGGCAGCACTGCAGCCAGTTGCGCAGGCTCCGGTACAGCCAGCATCTAGGCCGCCTGTTCCTCCGCCGGTGCCAAGACCATCCGCGCAGCCTGTGGTGCAACGGCAATCGTCAGCTGTTCCACCGGCAGCACCACAGCCAGCACCGGAGTATGCTGCGGTGAAAGTGCCAAAGTTTTTGAAGAAGTCGTTTGAGGCAAATGCGTTGAAAGGCTTTGCAGCTCAATTGTTTGGACCGGAAGAAGGAGAGACTGCCTCGACCGCAACCTCTTCTACGCCTGCAAATTCTGCAACATCGCAGCCTCCGGTAAGTCCAGAGCAACCTGAAAGCGGAGTCCCTCCAGCTGGTTCCGGCCTAAACCAAAGCTCAGGCGCGATCAAAGTTCCGCGATTCCTCAAGCGAACATTCGAAGCAAATGCGATGAAGGGAATTTCTGCTCAATTGTTTGAAGATGATGGTTCTGCGACGAGCTCAGCGGCACTTGGAACTGCTGGCGGTCAACCGAGCGCTGCGGCAACTCCGCCGGCCCCGCCGGTTGTCCCCTCGGCTGCTCAGGCACCCGCGACACAGAATCCACAACCGGCTCCGGCTGCTTCAACGCCTGGACCTGCGCCTGCAGCTGTTCCGGCTACGCCAGTTCAGCCACCTGAGATGCCGGCAAAGCAAACGCCCGCTGCTGAAGTTCAATCATCTGCACCACAGGCGACGGCGCCCGAACCACCACCTTTCGAGAATCTCTCGCCCGGTCCTCCGCCTATTCCAAAGAAGAAATCGACGGCCGAACTCTGGAATCCTTATGGGCACGAAGAAGACGAAAGTGATTTGTTGCCCGATCATCTGGTGCCCACAAGCGAAACAGCGGAGTCAAAGTCTACCGCTGCCCCTGGCAAGGGCTCGCCGACGAAGGTACCGAAATTTCTCAAGAAGAGTTTTGAGTCAACTGCGCTAAAGAATATTGCAACGCAAATCTGGGGCGAAGACGCTGTGGCCGAAGTAGTTGGTCCAGAGCCGGTTGAAGTGTCTACTCCTGAAGGCGCTGCGCCCGCGACTGATGCCGGCGCGCGCTGGCTGGCGGAAAATGCTGCGGCAATTGAAGCTGCCGATGCGGCTGCTAGCCCATCTCCCAACAGTGCGAAAGAGGCAGCGGAAGCTTTCGAGCAGATGATGCGCGATCGAGGCGTGATACCAAAAGAGGTAAAGAAGACACATCTTGATCCCGAAGCGATGCGGGATTTCGCAAAGTACACCAAGACTAAGGAAGAAGAGCGCCTGAAGTTCGAGCTAGAGTTTCGCAGTGAGCCGACTGTCGCTAAACCGTCTTGCCCAATCGAAAATTACACGAAGGCATCTGAATGTCCCGTGAAGTGGGACGAAATGGTCGGCAAGACCCGAGTTCGTTTCTGCGAGAAATGCGAACAGCAGGTTTACGATCTCTCTAAGCTTGATCAGGCAGAAGCTGAGGAGCTCATCGTAAAACGAGAGGGCAAGAGCGATCTGACGTATTACAGGCGAGCTGATGGAAAGTGGCAAATCAAGGACTGCCCGGTCGGCGCGGCCAAGAAGAGCAAGCTCAAGCTGACATTTGGAATAGCCGGTGGGGCAGTTGTACTGCTGGTTGGGCTGTTTGTAATGAGCTTCTTTAATAAGCCACCGCAGCAGGCTGTAGTAGATGACCAGAGTAATTATCCACAGACACGTTCGACGACGTCAAGTTCAACTAGTAAGCCTGTTTCTAATGCACCGAGGCCGATTCAGGCACAACCAAAGGAAGTCTATATTGCACCGCTTGCGTCCAATGAACCCGTAAGCGCTTCACAAATCCCAAGAGGGGAGCTTCCGGAAAGGGATGAGTATGGTTTGTTGACGCATCCGTATGTCGATAGACGAATCGTTCCGGAGGGTGGCTATCCAACTCAGCCAGCTCCACGGGAAAAGGAACCTTGGGACGACTAGTGGCTCACAATAGTGAGTTGCTTGGGAATGAACTTAGGCTTGGGCTGCCCATATTGGTGCTAGCGTTGCAAGTCCATTCGAGTAGCCAGTAAGCTTTACCAGTACGTTTGCGCCGAGCTTGATGAATTCGTTGGTGACCAACAATCCCTTCACACGCTGCGGTCCTTCAACTTCTACTGTATAGCCGACAGTAGATTTGGCGATAGCTCTAGCTGGCAAAACCAAACCGGGCTTCAAGTGGTTGTTCCAACGCTTTGTATTGAACGCCTGGTTTAGCATCTCTTCAGCCCTCTTGTCGTGCCATCCCTAACAGAGACAAGTATAGGAAGTAGTTTGGACCAAATTGGGTTGGAATCATGTCAAAATCTGGTCGAAATTCAGATTTCCCTAAACGTTGACTTGAATCGCTCAGCGCAGGCGCATAGACAACCTCTGGGTGTGTGGGTGAAAGTGGCTAGCCGCTGGTCAGAAGTTTGGGCTTACGCACGCTAGTCCAGGCTACTGAAGCGAGCAAGGCGATGAATGCGAGTTGGCTAAGGTCTGGAACCGTTAAGGCGGTGCACAACCAAACTATCGATAGAACAGCACATCTACAATCCAAGGGACTGCTGCTCTGTCTAGATCTAACCGATTCTATTAGTAAAGTCAGAGGACCAGCAAAAGTTAATGCTGTCCACCCAGTTATAACAGTGCCTAATGCCGAACCCAAAAAGAATGAAATGAAGAATAGTGGTATCACAGGAATGAGACTGACTAGCAGAAGAATTGGCACTGTCCCTTCGAGTTCGGCTCCTTCACCAAACATGTTTCGATTCAGCAAAGCACTCCACGAAGCGCCAAACGATCCGCCAAAAAACGAAACTGCTTCACAATTGGATAGAATAAGCAGTTCGTGGCGGCTCTTACCTGGAGATTTTAATCCCGTATAGTTTTGCGTCGACTCATAGCGGTAGCTTGCGGGACGAACCGCAGGCCAATTGAGAGGTTCTAGAAAGTTGTATGGGACTGGAATTTGATAGGAATCCAGCCAAAGTATCTCAGGGGAAAAAACTAGTGTGGCTGTCGCAAAAAAAGAAATCACCAGACCCCAAATCATTGATCTCAGCTGTACTGGTTTATTAAGGGCTGGGAAGTATAGATGCTTTCTCTGCATCGGCGCGAATCCTCAGAACAGATCGGATGCGCCAATGTTAATGGCTGAATCTAATTTAGCCAATGCCCTTCAGTCATTACGAGCCCATGACTTTAGTAATGCTGGAATTGAAGTTCCGCCCGGAACGGGTTGGCAGATGACCTTTCAACCCGCGAGTTACTGATTAGTAGGCTGCCTAAATGATAGTTGGCGTTTGCTAGGAATGGAAAGTAGTTCATTGAGAGAAGGTGGTTTGCGCATTTGCGTTGCAAACTGTGTGGCAGTCATAAGGTTAGAGACCTGGGATTGCAATGTTTGGTGCAGCGCGAACTTGAGCTGAAATGCTAAATCATTTGATACCAAATTCTTACGTTGACTGAGTCGAGTTCTTGTGCGTTCGATGGATTCCTGCTGAACGCGTGGGCTCAGAGCACTTGCTCTCGAGTATTGTTCAAGAGCCTCGGTCCAATTTAGTGCTCTTGTTTCTGCATATCGAGCGACACGAAGGCATTCTTCGCTGGACGGGTTCTTCAACGAAATGGCTTGTGCATAGTGGCTCAAGGCTAGTTCTGGGTTGTTAATGTTGTCGTAGATATCGCCAATAGA
Source organism: Candidatus Obscuribacterales bacterium (assembly GCA_020050835.1). Taxonomy (GTDB): domain Bacteria; phylum Cyanobacteriota; class Vampirovibrionia; order Obscuribacterales; family Obscuribacteraceae; genus JAGVKB01. The sequence continues at coordinate 32,139 of JAGVKB010000093.1, forward strand.
CTTCTGGAACGTAGAAGAGTCGTTCTTATCTGGCAGCTTCGCTGAAACTTTTTGAATTATGGATTCTGCATGCTTTGGAGAAGTTTGCATTAAGAAAGACATAGCCATCAAGCGAACTTGGCTTTGTGAATTCTTGCTGTCTGTTTGCGACAATGCAAACAGTGCAAGCGCTGGCTCCAGCGCGAGATCCATTCTATTTTCATCATGTAGGTAGTTGAGAAAAATTTTGCAAAGGACGATGCTGTAAGGTACTTCATCAAAGCCTTGGGTTATGGCTTGGAACGCTTCTTGATTCCTTCCGAGATGCTTCAGAATGGATCCCTTTAAGATGAATGTCGGTAAGAATCCCCGATGTTCATTTTGCAATCTTTGACACAGGCGCAGCGAGGCACTGTATTGACCGCGCATACTCAAAATTGTTGCCTGTGAGAAAATCCATTCCGGAGACTGATTTTTTGAGCGTAATACTTCATCCAAACACTCTTCGCTCAAGCAACTTTGTCGGCTGCCCTTGTACGCAAGATATCTGAACATCGGGAATTTGACGATATTTGGAAATCTGCGTTCGGCTTGTCGAGCCAGTACTTCCACTGATTCAAAGTCTTTGGTGGCAAGGAGTAGTTGAATCTGAGATAACATGAACTCTGGATCTTTGGGATTTAGCCGATCTGCTTCTGCATACTCTTCGAGAGCTGCATGAAATAAGTGTTGTTGTTCGTAATACGTGGCGATGGCAAAGTGAACCTTCGCATCCTTTGGATTTTGCTTCGCTGCTTCGAATAACTGCGATGGCGACCGCTCAGAGATGCCCTTTGTGGCTGCTGCTCCATGGCAACCGCATGGAGCGGCTCCTACTTGTAATTCTGATGCGACCGATGCCGCTGGGACCACTGCGTACAATAGGACTAGCAGCAAGAACTGCATACAATAGTTCGCTCTACTGCTGAACAACACTGACCATCACCTCAGTTTTTTGAGAGTACTGCGTAATCTGAATTGATGCTCGCATTCCTTTCTTCTCGGCAGCAACCTGATCGTCAGCCTTGATCCCGGCTCTCGATGCTAGCCCTGGATAAGCAGTTAGATGTCTAGGCTGTGGAATGCCACCGGGTAAGACTCTGGCAATCTCCGGATTACGGGAGAGTTCCTTTGCTGCCGCAAAAGGATCAAATACCTTCCAGCCAGCTTGAGCTAAAGCTGATCTATACCAAGCAGAGATAGTTCCAGCAGGCTCGTTTGTCGTGATAGTAAGCGCGCGAATTGTGGAGTTCTGTCCCTCGTTTGATAAGGACATTGGTTGACGAATTGCGTACTGTGAGTTAGGTCCCTTAAATATTGGAACCGGAAAGTCAGCAGGGGGATTTTTAGATGTAATTGAATTGGCTTGCTTTTGTTGCTTCATGAAGTTTATGGTGCTTTGTGAAGGCGTTATTCGGCTATCAGGTAGCTTCTGAAGCGCGTCTTTCATCATTTGTGCCGATGAGGGATCCACGCCAAATTGCTGCATCCTTTGCTCAAGGCTTCTCATGTTCTCATCAAGGATTTGTTGACGGCTCTTAACTATGGCGTTTTTCTGCTGTTGGGCATGGCAGGAGGACGTGCTCGTATTGAGTAATACTGTAGTGAATACTGAAATGATTGAGGTAATTTTGAAGAGATGGTAGTTCTGGATTTTAATTGTCATCTGTAATTGCCTGAGACTAGGTTAGAGGCTTGAACCGCAGTTACCGTTATTTTCTCTGCTCCCCATTGGCGAGAAGCAAAAACAATCTTGTGGTTGGCTCCAAGTCGAAGCGCCAGCTGAGACTACACCCTGCCGAGCACAGAGTTTTTCAACTCTAGACCCGAGCTTAAGAACGCCGAGAAGTCCGTGAAATCCTGATGATGGAAGGAAGTGGTACTTGTCAAAACTACTTATTCTCGTAGGATACTTTGCCGCGACGGCTGCATTTAGTTCGCCGCCCCAATCTGCGTTTGGATCTACGAGGCGGTAATTGCGATCCTTGTTGGTTGCTTGTTCGCGATACTCAAATGATCTATCAATTCCGTCTGGTACTTCTAGCTTTATGGGCGTTAGCCAGCTGGGCAGCGGATCTCCTGGCGAGTTGGATGGTTGAACTGCTAATTGGAAACGGTTCGAGTCGTCTAGAAAAATATAGGCCATCGCACCCATTGGGATGTGCTTCGTGCTGGAAAGTATCGCTTCAATCTCGCTTGCTGGGGATTGTGGGGACATTTCGCGCATGCGCTGAAAGAGCAGGTCGTACACGAACTTTACGTTAGGATCACTTGTACGGTTAAACAAAAGTGTTCTAAGTGTACCGTCAGTTGTGAACGGGCCGTTTTGCCCGCCATTTAGGAGACTCACTCGCCTGGCGTCCTCCGGATTACGATCTTTCATTCCTGACTCATATTGATCTGCCGTAAAATTTAGTGTGGGACGCCAACTGCCCTCCCCGTGATCTGTCCAGAAGCACAGTGAGCATGGTGCAGTCACGAAACTAAACATTAGACCAGTCGTGTCGATGCTGTAGTCCCCACCCAACCAATCATAAAAGCACTTGTGTTTTCCTTCATTCTCCGGTGTGACCCGGCAAACATCAGAAGGATTCGGTCCGCCATAGTGAGTTATTCCGGCTCCTGGACTGGACATTGCTGGTAAGTACCCATACATTGGCTTGAAGCCTGGATTGAAAGGATTCATGAAGGACCCAACGTCATAACTTGGTACTTCGCAATTAAGGGCAAAAACACAAATGATTTGAATTGCGCACATCGCCCAATAGCATGGCTTAAAACAAGCCATGAACGCCATTGACAGGAGGCAGATAATAGTGCAAATTCCAGCAGCAGCTATGTTTATACCTAAAATTCCCAGGGCGAAACAAGCAATCGACATGATGCCGTTGCCTTCCATCGCGTAGCTATTGTCTCCCCAGCGATTTTCTACTGGATTGAACAAGGACCTGCCCATCACTGTGTTTGCTTCCTGTGAGCTCAGTCCCTGATTCATGTTTCGCGAATACTCACTAACAATCTGACGATTGGACGCTTCAATCACATGTAGATTGCCTGCCCCGCCAGATTCACTCACGCCGGGCATGTTTTCGATTCTGATAAAACCCCTGACGTTTTGTAGAACTAATCCAGACGTCATATCCTGACTGGCTGCGAATGCTCTAAGCTCCATGTCTTTAGTTGCTTTCTCTACTTTTGCAAGGGCTGAGAAGTGAAAGGCGTTTGGTGGAATCTCTGGCGGATTTGCGGTTGTAATTGGGGAAGCAATATTGCTGCAGACTTTATCTGGTCCATACCTGGTTTCAGAAATTAAATGAGGTTTCTTTTCGTGATCCAGCGGCACAAACATAAAGTTGAGAGCCGGACCGCCCGTCAAAGGCACCGAACAAGGAATGTATCCTCGTAGGAACTTTCCATTTAGTGGTTGGGTGCTGATGTTGTTCAGTGCAAGTAACCCAATGGTTGTCTGCTCGGTATCGTATTGAATGTTGCTGTCTTTTCCGCGATAGGTATATGAATTGTGATAGTCGTCTTCTCTTATTGCTTCGCCAGTCTGCCAATTCATCATTCGAACGGTGTTGACATTTGCAAGCTGATGGAACTTCTTGTGAAGTGGATTCGTTACCCCTGGTTCAGCCTGAGTCTGGTCTGAATCATTAATAAGCGCTTGAGCCAGTCTCTTGCTTATATCTGCTGCCGTCTGCTGAATTTGACGTGCATGTGTTACTGCAGTTGGCGTGGCGAGTCCCTGCTGTTGCATGCGCTGTACGTTGAGAGCTTCGAGGAGCGCCAGTCCCCAAACACCATTTATTCCCTGGAGATCGATATAGAAATTGCCATCATCTGGCGGAACAGAGCCTGGAAAGTTGGTTAGCTCGATCTCTTTGACTTTCTTAGCTACGCCGGAGAATTCGATAACTTCATCTAGTCCGGTTGTGGGATTGGAATGTGTGAGTTGTACTCTTGGCGCCCAGAGAGCTCTCTTCGCTACTTGCAGTGTTCCACCGTCGACAGCGTTTTGGATTTCCTTTGAGCCGCCGAAAAACTGGATCAGAAAGAAAATGCCGACACCAACCACAACCAGCAGGAAGGCGACGGTTGCCACCATTGGCATGGTTTGCCCGCGCCCTGCGCCTCTGTGCCAAAGCTTTGGACCACGCAGAATGTTGGGGTTGATACCGTTGAGAGCGAGTGTTACCAGTAGTGATGCATGAAGCGACTTCAGGTCATTCGCTTTTTGGCGTTTCATTCCAAGCCCCCCGAGACATACGGTCCGCGGCATTATAGAGTCGTCAGTATAGTATAATCGCTACTGGTAGTGCAATTGACGGATCGGGGTCCTTGGCCGTCAGTGTTTACTAGGTGTAGATCTGCGAGTTTGTTGTGTTGTGAGGGTTTCGGTGGGCGCGCAAGATCGGCGTGACAGAAGCCTGGTCGTCAAGCGAATGTTGGGTTTCTCTGGTTTTAGTAGTCAGTTGGTGGGAGTGGTGAAGCGATTTGCAGATAGGCAGCAGGATTTTGCCTCCGATGTCAAAGCGGAGCAGGCGATGCATGGCATCGCCCCTACGGCATGGCAATCCTTCGCGCGACCTGTTAAACGAGCAGTCAAGCGATCAGTCGAGCGAACAGTCAAGCGATCGGTAAGGTTAGTTGGTTTAGTCGTTATCGCTTTGTTGGTAACTAATTGCCACCAGGGATGGTGTGCTCCGGGGCAGAACCTCGGGGGCAAGCCCACGGCTATTTCTGCGGCTCCATCCAATAACTCAGGCGTGGTTTCTCCAGATAACTTTCAACTTCCGATTCGCCTTGGTTATAGTGCGGCTTCAAAGTTTCCCGAGATAATCGCCAAGCTGTTCTGCTATTGCGGTTGCGATCAAGCTAACAATCACGACAGCTTACTTACCTGCTTTCGGTCGGATCATGGTGCTGACTGCCAGATTTGTCAGGAAGAGGCGATTGTGGCGTCGCAGCTGGCATCGAGAGCGTGCTCGCTAAAAGAGATTCAGGCGAAGATAGAATCGTCCTTTGGAAAGAAGTATCCATTCAAGCAGCCATCCGCTGCCTTGAAGAAGTACCGAGAAGGACTAGCTGCGAAGGGTATTCAGATTGCAATTCCAGCGCGCCAGGCTAATAGTAGCGGCAGCCAGGGTGCCGCTCAGAATTTGAGTGGACACAAGCCAGGCGCATGCTGTGCAGACGGCGAGGGGAAAAAGAAAAAATGAAAGCAGCGTGTACGGAAGCTATTTGCAGACCTACTTTGCGCAGAGCTGGGAGAAGATCGAAGAGAGGCGGAACTATCGCTGACTTTGCTCCGGCAATGTTCATTTTGTTTGTCATAATTACCTTCCCGATGATTGACTTGCTGTGCGTAGCGCTTGTTTACAACGCCGCTTCCATCCTAAATACGAATCAAGCGCGAGAGGCTGCATTAGAGCCATTTGCGGAAGCACGAGACAATCCGGCTGGAATGGTGCAGAAAACACTTGTGGACAATTGGAAGAACAATGGGATTGGTAAGTTCTGCAAGATACAGGGAGATCCTCAGACTACGGTTCGATACAAGACGGGATCGGCTGGAGACAAACTAGTAGAAGTGACGACAAGCGTGGTAGTTAGTCCGCTAGTTCCTGTGCCATTCTTTTTTGGGGTGCCTGGACTGAATGCTCCTGTCCCGCTTCAGTTCACCACTCAAAGAGTTGTTGAGAATCCGGACAATGCTCCCCCGGGTGTTTAAACAAGCTTGCCGCTAGGAGAATGCATGAGCGCTTATCGAACGAAACACAGAAAAAAGTCGTGTGGGCAAAGCATGCTCGAGATAACCGCTGGGCTATTTGTGCTTGTGCCGCTGGTGCTATTCCTGTTTGATATGTACGTGATGGCGCTGAGCAATCAGCTGGTAGATAACTTCGCTAAAGATGCGGCGCGAGCCGCAGCCAATCAGCCAGATCAAGGCGCTGCCCAAACTGCGGCGACTAAGGCTCTTGAGAATTTTAAGCGCTCTGATTATGTGCGCAGTATGGTGATTGAGAACGTCAACTATGTTCCTAATGAAACAGTGACCGTAAAGGTCAAGATGGAAGTGCATCTTCCTGTGCCGTTCCCGGTTATGAATAATGATCCAGTGTTTGTCGCTCAGGCAATTCAGCCAATCGTTACCGTTTCCAGATAGCGAACCGCTGGCAAGAGCAGGATCAAGATTCGAATCGTCCAGGAGAAGTAGTAATTGATCGACCGGAGACGATGCGAGATCCTCACCTGCTTGCCTGTTTTGACTCGTCTATTTGATCCCCTGAGCGAGCGGAGTTGTTGTTCAGGGCTATCGGTTGAGAGGCTTTCGTATTCTTTAGGGAATCGAGTCGCACCACTCGCTTGCAATAACCCGGTCTGCTTTCGTCGCTCGGTCCTAGCTCGTTAAGCCAGCGAGCAAAGCGCGCAAACTTGTTGCCGTCCCCTTCTTTCTCGGCTAGAAAGGTAAGCCCTTCGCTCGGTTGATTGTTGCAGCTCATGTTAGCCACAAGCTCGAATGGAAAGTGGTGCCCAATCCAGCGTTTGTCGATGGCGGTGAAGTCGATTTTCTCCAGTCTTGCTGGTTGCTGAGCTTCAGAAGCCCCTTGCCGGTGAGAGCCGTGTCTGTGGTTGAAAGGCCTCATTACAGATTGTCTGGCGGCGCTGAACGACTGCTGAGGCGTTGATACCATTGCCAGCATCGATCCAACTCCTTCGCCTAAGCGATAGTATCCGCCCGAGATCAGCTGAATGAATGGAAGGACTTTATCGCGGTTGGATACATACAAACGAACTTTCACGCCGCGTTGCCTGTAGCTCATGACGTAATGCTTGAAGGTTTCAGCGTCGATGTCCGGAGACACGAGTGCGACGTCTTGAATGATATTGGTCCTGCGCAGCACCGGCACCGATCGTGCTAGAAGCCGATTGCCAACGCTGTGAGCGACCAGGCTTACGTTGATTGGATGTTGTTCCGAGAAAGATTCTAGATCGCGAATGAAGGTGTTGTAGTGCTCTTGCGACCACTCGGCGTTGCCCTCGTCTACTCTGTAGTTGTGCAGGTGGCCGACAGACGGCCATGAATAGACGACAATTGGGCATTCCATATAATACGCAAGCTCGGCGGCGTCGGCGGCAGCGTCTTCGAATGGATCTGCTGCGCCATGCACGAACAAGCATAAATGTTTGTTCTGGGATTGATCGAGTGCTTTTGCGAGCCGTCCGAAAAACTCTTTCTCTTGAGCTTCCGGTGTTTCGGTCTCTATCATCTCTTTGCGCGACACTTTTGCTTTGACTCTCTCGGCGCTTTCCCAGCCCAGTCGATTGAAGGTAGTGCCCGGTTTTCTGTTCTTCTTGTTTTCGACTGGCAGGTAAGCCGTTCCATAGTACATATGATGAAGGCAGTTAACCGTATACCGGCGGTTGGATCCGAAGCTGTCACCTTCCTTGTCTCTGTCGGTCACGTAATAGACCGGAATCATTACGTACTTGGGCGCTGCTCCTTGAGTATCAGTACTTTCAGCCCGTGCGTCGAGTGGAAATCCGAACAGCTGCGCAGCTACAACAAGCACGATTGCCACAAGAAGCAAAACACTCAATCCGAAAGTCCTAGCGATTTGCATAGTTAGTGTTTTCCTGCTGATTCTGAGATTCCAATTGAAAGGGACGGGAGTGGCTGGTCCCGTTCTATTGCTCTGCACCGGATAAAGGTATAGCGATCCGACCATTAAGTCAAAAATGGTTGTAATCCAACATTCTTGACGACCTTGACAGCATTACAGTAATTTTGTACAATACTGTCATGATGACTGAACAACCAATGCCGCTAACCCTCGAGGAGCTTTCGAATGAAGTCGCAAGCCACCTGGAGCAGCACGGACTGTTGGGTGCGCAGCAGGATCACCGGGTATCCTCGGTGCCGGATGCCAGAACCATTCGGTACTACACGACGCTCGGGCTTCTCGACAGACCGCGCATGGACGGGCGCCAGGCTCGATATGGCAGAAGGCATGTATTGCAGCTCCTGGCTGTGAAGGCTTTGCAGGGCGCGTCTATGCCTCTGTCCGAGATTCAGTCGCGGCTCTATGGGCGTAGCGATGCTGAGTTGACAGCTCTGCTCGCCAGCTTGTCCGAAGAAAGAGTTGTTCGAAAAGAGGAGGAATCGGTTCGCCCGCTCATTTGGAGAGAGCTTGTCATTGAGCCGGGATTGAGGCTCATGGTCGAGGAGGGGTGGACGCTCAAAGCAGACCGGTCGACCTTGGAAGAGAGAATTCGCGCGGTGCTATCTGCGCTGTGAACCTCCCGGTTCGGGAGAAATGGAGGAATTGACGATGAATACGACTGCACCAAGTGAGCCGATACCGGTGCTGGAATTCCCAGGTGCGACGCATGAACGCGGACTGGGAATGCTGGAAGTGACTCGGCCGAATGGACGGGTGAGCCTGCCGCTTTCCGGTGTCAAGATTGCTGCATCGGTTGCCGACCGGGTAGCCTCAGTCACAGTCGAGCAGTCGTTCTCCAATTCCTATAGCGACCCTTTAGAGGCGATTTATATCTTTCCGTTGTCGCCCGGCTGCGCCGTCAGCAATTTTGAAATGAAGGTGGGCGCGCGGGTCATCATAGGTAAGGTGGAAGAACGAGGCGAGGCCAGACAGCAGTACCAGCAGGCCCTGGATGACGGCAAGCGTGCCGCTCTATTGGAGCAAGAGCGTGACGATGTATTTACGGTTCACGTTGGAAATCTCCCTCCCGGTGAAGAGGTCACCGTGCTCCTGAGCTATTCGGAGCGGCTACCGTACTTCGAAGACGGTAAGACGGAGATAAGGCTGCCGCTTGTCGTTGCGCCTCGATACATTCCAGGCTATCCGCTGGCCGCCGACTCAGTTGGTGATGGAACTGAATGCGACACCAATATCGTGCCTGATGCGTCGCGGATTTCGCCACCACGATTGGTGCCTGGTCTCGATCCGAAAGTGGCGCTTAACTTGTCGGTCGAACTTCGCCAGGCTGGGGGAGCGATCAACGATCTCGCCTGTTCTCAACATGCGATGAAGCTGGCTCTGGGGAGTGATGCGATCAAAGTCGAGCTGTCTCGCACTGACGAGCGCCTTGACAGAGATTTCGTACTACGCTGGCGCTTAGTGTCCGATGCGGTCAAGTCGAAACTGATTGTTCACCGAGCAGCCGACGGGACGGCTTATGGCATGCTCTCGGTGCTGCCGCCCAGGCGAGAAGGATATCTCGGTGCCGCCCGTGATGTGGTTTTTGTTGTCGATCGCTCGGGCTCGATGCGGGGCATCAAGATGGCGTCGGCTGCCCGAGCCTGTTCGACACTACTGTCAACACTGGGGCCGCGCGACCGATTCGCGATTCAAGCGTTTGATAATGTCACCGAGTGGCTAATACCGGCCGGACGGATGGCTGGAGAAGACCGTTTCGAGTGGGCTGACGAAAGTGGGATAGAGCGCGGACATCAGTACTTACGCAAGATTGACGCCCGCGGCGGTACGGAAATGGATGGAGCGCTGGCGGATGCCTTCAAGGCGATTTCGCGGCGCACGGAAGATGAGGGTCGAGTACCGGTAGTTGTTGTTTTGACCGATGGTGAAGTCGGCGACGAATCGAGAGTTCTGAAACGCATTCAAACTGAGCTGGGTGAGGCCAGGTTGTTTACGGTCGGAATAGATACTGCCGTTAACGATGGACTGCTCAGAAGAGTGGCAAATCTCGGCGGCGGCACGGCAACTTTCGTGGCGCCTGGAACACAGTTGGAAGAGGCGCTGCTTGCGGTCGGCAGAGAGATAGGCAGCCCGCTGGTAGTCGACCTCCAACTGGACGTCGCTGGCGGGAAGTTTGAAAGGCAGTCACTTGCGCCAATGAGAGTGCCTGATTTATATGCCGGAAGAGCCGTGACAGCATTCTTCAAGTTTAGTGGCAAGGTGAAGATTCGAGTGAAGGGTCGATTCCTGGACGGCCGCAAGTTCGATCAAAATGTCGAAGCGCAAGAGATAGATCTCCCCGCCATCTCACAATTGTGGGCTAAGGCGCATATTACAGATCTCGAAGACCTGTATCGGATTCAGCCGAAGAAGCAGGCTGAGCTGCAGGGAGAGATAACAAGAATTGCTGTCGAGCATGCTTTGCTAACACGCTTCACCGCCTTCGTGGTGATCGATCAGTCCGAGGTAGTTAACGCTGACGGCAGTATTCGCAAAATAGTACAGCCGGTCGAAAACCCGGCAGCTTGGGAATCAGATGATTTACTCGCGGCTCCTGCCGGCGCCCATTTCCCCTTTTTACAATCGGCGCCACCGCCTAGCGGCCCGGCTGGAGCCCGTGGGGCTATCGCAAAGATGCCTGATCTGTTATTCAACAAGACCGATTCCTCGCAGGATTTGTGTTGGGGTTCGGCTCCGGCGCCTGCTCAAGCGAGGCGAGAACTATCGGACCGCGCAAGCAATTCTCCGCCGCCACAACCTTCTGCTCCCGCTGCACCGGCCACCGATTTCTTCGATCTGGTTCAGCCGGATGCCAAGGAGAAGCGCAAGGACAATACTGCGGAGTCCAACAGCATCAAGGAAGCGATGGTTGCTTTCGAGCGAGCCGCAGAGCATGCTTTCAAAGAGCTAAGCGCTGGTCGAATTCCGGAAGCTGAGCCGATTGAGCGAGCACGAAAGGAGCTCTTGCGGATGTTGGCGACTACTGATGCCGGCACCAGAGTACCCGTTCTGCAGAAGTTTCTCCGAGGGGCTGCCGTCGAAATGATAGCGGCGCTGAAGGATAAATCGGCTAAGCCGGATCGATTAGTCCTCCTGTTCGAAGGTCACATCAAGACTTTGCGTGAGGCGCAAACTGAGTTGTCTAACGTCTTGACCGTAAAAGCTAGTGGCGGTGGAAAGCGGTTCTGGGAGTCTTCGATTTAAGCAAGGTGTCCCCGACAGACAGCTGGGAGAGCAGCAATTACAGCTGCTCTCTCAGTCTGTCAAGCGAGCTTTCCGCTTCCAGTTTTGCCAACGCAGCTCGCCGAGATCTTATGCCATGTTCGAGTTTCGCGCCTATTAACGTATCGAGCAGGGTTGCGCCGAGCGCCCCGCCACTGACGCTCAAGACCGGCAGAATTATCCGTGCGGCTGGAATCGGCAAAAATCTCGCAGCGCTTCGACCGGCAAGTCCACCTACCATGTTGCCGGATTCGAACCCAGCCCAATCCGTGCCGACTCTGGTCAATCGACCGGCGCCAGCTTCCGGACTGCTCTTGAAAGCACCCTGTAGGTCTGAAATAGTGCCGAGAATTCCAAACGCGGCCAAGCTTTTCAAGCCGCGACCTATTGTGATCGCGTGAGGCGATTCGGCTGGCATATTGAGCGCTAATCCAGGCTCTTCGCCGACTCCGGTACGCCTCATCTGCCATGAGGCTTTTAACCAGTGATCCTGGCTGGTCACCCCAATCTGTTCCTTCAGCCCTGCATTGATATCAAAGCCACTGACCTTGCCGGTTTTGGTATCAACTATTTTGTCGCCGAAGGTGTCTTCTATATAGTCGTTGACGAAGCTGACCGCTTGCTCTCGATTGATGGTCTTGAACTCTTTGTAATTCCAGACGTCATGAATGTAGCCACCCAGGTCGTTCCTTTTTACGGCGTTGCGAAGTTGGTCCAGGTCGCAGTCAGTGTGACCGATTTGTTCTGCTACATGAAGTTGGGTCAAAACCGCTCGCGCCTCAGTAGCCAGATAGCGTTTTGCGAATACCGGCCGGTCGATGTCATTGGATACGCCGTCTCCCACCAGAATGCCATCCGAGTGGGACAGCTCATGAGCAAGAATGGCGGCATTCTCCTTCAGGGCGCTGCCGGTACCGTAGCTGCTTCCTACCAGCCTGCTGATACTGAAGATCGGATTGCCGACGGTAATTCTCTTGTTGAAGTCGTGGTTGTATCCTTCTGTCTTCAGCCACTTCCATGTCCGGGCGATTGGATTAGGATAAGCCTCAATCAAGCCGGGATCGTTGACCGAAAGTTTTGCAAAGGTCCAACCGTTAGCTTCAAGGTTGTTCATGCGATCGAGCAGCTGTTGCCCGACCGGCCCGGATTTTCCTAACACAGACTTCATTGCCTTTGGCTCAAACTCAAGCTGTCCGGAAACCGAGTGAAAGGCAAATCGGGAAGCAATGCCATTGTAGAAGGCGTTTTGGCGATCGATTTCGTCGGTCTCGTAAGCATTTAGGATCGAGCTGGGCCGGTCTGGAATCGGTGTTGCAGCCGAGATTCGAGCAGACATTCGAGCAGAGATTCGAGCCGAGAAGTTTGCTGAGTAATTTTGGTTCGGCGAGCTGAGATAAGCTTCTTCGAACATCTTCGAGCCTGAATTAGCCGGAAGGCAGACCGATTCTGAATTAGCATTTGAGTCTAACTGCATCCCCGGCCCCCTGCGGTGCGAGTTTCCTTTTCCAGATCATTCCATGCTAATCGGACATTGCTGCCTGGGGAATGTGTAATTGTGCAAAGTTAGTCGCATGACTTCGACCCAGTACAGCGATTCCCAATCGACGATCCGTAGATTTCCGCTTGTTCGTCAAGCCGAGAATTTGCGGTTCGTCCGTAGATTTCCGCTTGTTCGTCAAGCCGAGACATTGCGGTTCGTCCGTAGATTTCCGCTTGTTCGTCAAGCCGAGAATTTGCGGTTCGTCCGTAGATTTCCGCTTGTTCGTCAAGCCGAGACATTGCGGTTCGAATGTAGGGGCGATGCCATGCATCGCCCGGCCCATCCCCTTGTGGCGCGTCTTTTCCGAAACGAGATACCAGCTGCCTTCAAGTGCCTGGAGGCTGCACTGCCGATAATGGCACTGCGATCCGCTGAGTGAGCCTGAAAGTGTGCCAGGAGCTGACTTTGGCAGTCGTCGCATTATGGATGATTAACACGCTGCCAGCACCCAAGCCTGCTGTCCTTGTGCTAATAATGGAGATAGTAGCTAACAGACGCGCCTCTTCCGGAGCCCCGGAGGTGGTCCGACCGACGCAGCTACTTATCTGAACACTTCTGCTTATCCGTGAGAATGGGTGTCAGTGGTGTGTGCGACCAATTCTAATGGCGAAACGCTCCAGTTGTTTCGTCTTGCCGGTCGCACGCAATCTGGCATCAATACCTCGTAGGGGCGAAAGTGTAAGCCATGGAGGCTTTGAGAATGTCCCTCGATATCTTCACCAATCCAACCGATATAGCTTACGTGGTGGCAACCGCGCTTGTGATTGTCCTACTAGCGAAGTCCTTGAGAAAGTTTGGCGACAAAATCTCTGCGAAGAGACAAAAAGCTGAGCCTGAAGCCTGAAAGAAACCCATGAGGTTTACTCATGGGTTTCTTTGTCGTTGCTCTCGTTCGTTCGAGCTCAATCGAACAGATTTGCGTCGCGAGATGAGGCCAGCAGCCAGTTGATCACTCCCGGTACACTCAAGGCACAGACTCCCAGTGCCAGTGCGAAAAGCAGGCGAAGCTTCGGACTTAGGCGAATCGGACAAAACGGCAAGAGCATTTCGAGTCTCTTACCGAGTGCTCCCATGACGAAGTGATAGATCGCCATGCCGAGTACCAGTACCTCTGTTAGATTGGCAGTAATGTTGAGCAGGCTCTCGAGATTAGCCAGGTTGTTGACTCGCACGGTGCCTGCAGTATTTAGGCCAAGGACTATCGTTGGGTCAGAGCCTAGGGACCCAACAGTTCCGTTTGATGCGCCTTGCAGTAATGGTTGATCGAGTGTACCGCTCGATGTTTGTGACGACTCTTGTGAGCTAAGGTTGTTTAACTGCGCGGACGTATTGTTGAAGGCACTTTCAACGGGTGACCTCAATGCTTGCCGAGGGTCAATCCATTTCGGCAGGTTCCATTGCTCTGCCGCCTGCTTGGCTCTACTTTCGCTCAGCCCAAACCTTTCATCGTCAGCCTTCGACTCGAGTACTGTCGCGCCGGTTACCGGTGTTACGAGCTGATAGCGTACAGCCAGTGCGGCTGCCTGATCGCGGTTAGCGCTTGCAATCAAGCTCTGGCATTGCCGGTTGGCCCAGAGGGTAGCAAGTTCTTTCGCTTCCTGTGGACTGGCTATCTTGTCGGTCGGTTTCGTGGTCGTTGTCGCGAGGTTGACGACGAACTCCTTACCGTTGGGTTGCCATTTAGCGATGAATCGCTCGAGGTCACGCCCTACGGTTGCTGTTCGAGCTATCGGCGTAAATGGTCCGATCTCCCGATGGTTTTTCAGAAACTCGGAGAAGTTGGTGCCACCGGCTTCGACATCAAGGTCGTAAAACGAAGGTGCCGCCGAAAATGGCGTCATTATGTAGATTTCCTGATTGAAGCCTGGTTGTGGACCATGAATCCAGAGCACGGCACCATTGCTGGTATCGCCAGCTTCTTCTGATGCCTTGATCAAAGAAAGCAGATTGTCGTGACCTCCTGAAAAGTCGAGCTTTTTGATCTTCTCTAAGCCGGTGGCAAGCGGCATTGACTCTCCCTGGCCTTCCGACTTATCCGAGGCGATTATTAGGGACGTGGAGATGTTTTTGGGTAGATGAGCGAGCGCCTCTGAAATCTCCTTGCGATGCTCCTTTACGCTCTGCGAGCCGTCCACTACTACCACGAGATGTTTGGGTGCGCGTGAGGGCATCTCTTTAATGGTTTCTACTAAATAACTTCCCTTCGAACTATGCGCATCGTAGGCTGCTATTGCTCCGAAGTCGCCTGACCGCTTCACTCGGATGGTCAGACCCTTGTCCGCCAGGTCGTTGTCCTTGAGCGTTCCAACTAAGAGTTGTTCACCGGTCGGCGCTTTGGAAAGGTGAATCTTTTCATGACTCGCTTCCATCGCTTCGGTGGATCGCAAGCGCAGCGAATGGTCTCCTGCTACCGAAAAATTGCTGTCGAGCAACTTGGGAAGGTTTAGAGTAGCCTCATTAGTGCTTTCCAGTTTGAGCGGTGCCGTCACCGTCACTTTGACCTTCAACTCTCCTTGAGCGGGAATCGGGGAGCATTGCAGCAATGCTCTTCCTCTGCCAAGATCGGTAATCATGGCTGGAGCGCGATCATTGATGGCCACCTGATTGTGTGCTGACCTAACTGTGTCGTTGGTGCCAAATGCGGCCTTTCTGGGTTCACCATCGATCCAGAGAGTCAGACCGGATATTACCGCGCCTGGTGGCACGACGATCTCCGCTCTCGCTTCTTGCTGGCTAAATGTCCTGTTTTTGAAAACAAACGTCCAATCAAGTGAAGATGACAATGTGTTGGGATTGAGAGAGCCGGTCATTTTCGATCTCGTCAAGGACAGACCGCTGATTGCTGCTCCGACCACGTGTCTGTGCAGATAATCATTAGACTGCATTGATATGTCTGCTGTTTCGTTATGTTTGTAGGGCTTGCCGGTAGTGGCAAAATACAGCTGGCGAGACGTAGCATCGTCCTGCCTGAGAAATAGTCCAGTCAATCCGGCACTCTTGGGGTCGGCGCATGCCATGCGCAAATCCTTCTCCGGGCCAAGAGCGCGTAGTGATTGCAATCCGAAGTCACGGTCTTTGGCTGAGTCTGCGGTAGCCATGTGCTCGGCAAATCGGATGAATGTATTGCGTGCCTCGGAGCCGGCGAATGCGGCGAGCGAAACCAAGACTCCAAGCAGCGAGTACAGCAACGTGCGAAGGCGGGCACCACGTGTTTCTTTAGCCTGTCGAAGCCGTTCGGCTAAATATAGTGCGATGCCGAAAGTAATCCAGGAGACGCCGGCTATGATGGAAAATTCTGTTAAATGCGGGCTGCCGGATTGGTCGAAGGTTGGATAGCTCATGACCACTGCAGCTGTTGCAATCACTGCTGCGGTCAATGTTGTTCCAATCGTCATGCCGTTAGTAATGCCCAGGCGGATTGGCCGGCGGCTGTCTTTTCTCGAGATGGCAGACCAGGTCAATAAATTGGCTACCGGTACGGACGAGGCCAAAGCACACTGAGTTAGCGTCTCAATTGGGCTTTTCAAAATCAGGTGCCAGATTGGATCTGCGCTTAATGTGGCAGACACAGCTAGAGTTGCCGCTGGTAAAGCAACTCCCAACGCTAACACTGCAACTCCTGGTCCGGTTTCCCAAAAGGATGGTACTTCCGTTTCGTTTTCCGTACGCTCTCTTTCGTGTCTTTCATGAGCTGCTGATGGCGACAACAGCATTTGTGGTATGCGCGTTTTCAGTTCATCGCCGCGTTCTGACTCGATGTCTATCATGATGATTGGCTCTCCTTGGCATTAGTGTGCTGGTTATTACTGGGAGTCCGGCATTTTTCAACTGAACGCAGCGCGATTGCACGGTGCTAAGCCGTGTACAAGTGCGTCGCTTCGTAGAATTTGATGCGCCTGGGCGATTTAAGGTGTTGCCCAGCTCATACCGTGGTGTGTTGTTTCAGAAACGTATTACTAGGTTGATGGTGGTTGTAGGTTCCGGTGGTTTTCTTGGTAAGAGGGAAATACTCAGATCCGGTAAATATCAGTCAACACGGGATTGTGCAGCTTGCCCGATCGAGCCCTACCAATGTAGTGCGAATCGGATTTCAGCGCATCTAGCAAGCGTCATTTACCAGCGTGACTTAAGTCATGCTTAGGCGAGTCGGATTGAGCTGGTTAGGCTATAGTAGAAGGCGTGATTGACTCCTGTCGAAAGACTATGGATGCGGCAAAATCAACAGATTCCCAACTATAGCGAGATTCCCAGCCCACGGAATGTGATCGTCAGTGGAATAAAGTGGCTGGTAATGACTCTGGCTTTTGCTCTTGCTTGCTCGTGCTTGTACCTCGCCATCAAGGTCTGGCTCCAGGTGCAGGATTTGCCGCCGCTTTCGAGTCTGGAGAGCTACGATCGCGGTGATCCGATTCAAATCTTCGATCGCTACGATCATCTAATCTGCAGTTTCAAGGGTGCTGAAAATCGCAAGAGAGTAAACCTCGACCAGATCTCTGCCGCGATGAAATGGGCTGTATTGGCTGCAGAAGATCACACCTTTTATGAGCATCATGGGGTTAGCCTGGTGGGAACTGCACGCGCATTTCTTGCGAACCTTCATGCCGGGCATGTCGTCGAGGGCGGATCGACCATTACTCAACAGTTAGTGAAGAATCTTTTTTTCGAGCAGTCGAAGCGAACGATCGATCGCAAAGTGACAGAGGCGTTGATCGCCTGGGAATTGGAGAGGCGATACTCGAAGGATCAAATCCTCGAAATGTATCTGAATGAGGCCTATTTTGGCAGCGGTGCCTATGGCATCGAACAAGCCGCTCGCTACTATTTCGGCAAGCCGGCGGCGCAGTTGCGAGTATCCGAGAGCGCCTTCCTGGCCGGATTGATTAAGTCGCCCACTAAGTTGGGGATGCAAGACAATCGACCGAAGGCGGCTATTCAACAATTAGAGACGATCGATAAGATGGTGCGCTACGGATTCCTCTCTCCGGCGCGTGCAGAGCAGGTTCGTTTGGAGCCCTTGCGGTTCTGGGAGAAAGCTGAGCCGACCGGGGTGCAGGCTATCACTAAGTTTCCGTACTTCGTTAGCTACGTGTTGGATCTCGTTCGTCAGCGCTATACTCCGGGAGAGATTAGAAGGCACGGGCTGCGCATTTATACTTCGCTGGATCCGGCGGTGCAGGAGGTTGCCGAACGAGTGCTGAAGCAG
Source organism: Candidatus Obscuribacterales bacterium (assembly GCA_020050835.1). Taxonomy (GTDB): domain Bacteria; phylum Cyanobacteriota; class Vampirovibrionia; order Obscuribacterales; family Obscuribacteraceae; genus JAGVKB01. The sequence goes on from JAGVKB010000093.1 coordinate 49,846, forward strand.
GGCATCGCTAACGCGCCGGCCGGGGTCGATCAAGGTGCGCTGGTGACCGTATCAGTCCGGGATGGCTCGGTCCTGGCGATGGTCGGTGGCGTAGGCGATTTCGAGCAGAGTCAATACAATTGCGCAACGCATGGTCACACCGCCGGCTCGGTCTTCAAGTCATTTGTTTATCTGGCTGCCTTCGATGCCCAAGTCATGTCGCCGGAAAGTGAGATTGACGATAAGCCGCTTACTGTTGAGTTATCGAAGAAAGACGAGTGGAAACCAAAAAATTTCGATGGAAAGTTCTCCGGTACCATTACAGTTAGCGATGCGCTTACCTATTCGCGCAATGTCTGCGCTGTTCGAGTCGCGCAGCGCATCGGCATTCCAGCAGTTGTTGACGCAGCAAGACGAGCCGGGATTAGAGATAGGCTCGAGCCCAATCTCTCCTTGTCTCTTGGCAGCGAAGCGATCACGCCGCTGGAAATGGCTGGTGCATATGCGACATTCGCGCGCGACGGTCTGATGATTTATCCTTGGGTTCTGCGCCGCATCGACAACCGCAACGGCCGGATCGTGCAATCATTCGAGCAACCGGCCTCGCGAGGCTTTGGCTCGGAGCCGATCTCGCAACTTGTCAGCGTGCTGCGCCGGGTAGTCGTTGAAGGCACCGGACAGGCTGCCAATATTGCCAATTTATTTGTGGCGGGAAAGACAGGGACTTCCGATCAAGCAAGAGATTTGTGGTTCGTCGGATTTACACCGGACCTAGTAACAGCGGTTTGGAGCGGCAATAATGAGGGAAGTCCAATCGCCGGCGCAAATGTCACCGGTGGAACAGTGATGGCAAGGATCTGGCGCAGCTATACCGTTGTGCTCTATGCAGATCAGTCTCTGGTGAAAAAGGGTCTGATCAGGCGCACGCTCGATGCAAGGACTGGTGCGCCGAAAGCAGCCGGAGCCGGTGCGCATGCTCGGGGGGCGGTACAAAGTGGTTCGGGTTCACAGCCTTCACAAGCTGCGGCGGACAAGGTGCTTGTCACTCCTGATGGTGGCAAAGTGATTCTCCAGATGCAGCAAGGAAAGATGGATGAACGTTCTCAGGAACAGGAAGCCGGGGGACTTAAGTTCAAACTGCATTGAGCCGTCAAGACAGATCTCGAGTCTATCGTGTCCGTGCTGAAAGCCGGGGGACTAAAGTTCAAGCCGCATTGAGCCGGCGTCATGGTAAGCAAGTCGATGTTCAGTTAGAACGAGCCCGGCTGTAGCTGCTGCCAGTCAGTTATGGGACTAGATAGATCTGGAGCGAACGGTCATCGGAGAGTGTTCGTTGGTGCTAGTTCGGAGGACTTCAAGGTGCGATGTCGTGCCATCGGACCGACTGAAGAGTCTTCAAGAATTCCGGCAGATACTGCACGTACTGGTCGACCGGAGCGCAAAAGTAGATCTCTTGAACAGCGCAACCCCGGTTCGATCCGTTGATGTAGATTGAATATGTGCTGCGGTCGATATCCGGGTACCGTCCCTGGGTCGACAGAACGGTAATGCCGTTAATAGTCTCAGTCCTCGCCTGCTCCAGCTCAAATACTGACGGTGCAGTTTGATTGCCGATCACGGGGGCGACCTGGGCGATCTCGTCGGCAGTAAGATGATGCGGCGGAAGGAGGAGCAGTGACTCGAACCTGGCTCCGAACTCTGTTTTCAATAACTTGCCGCGGAAATGGAAGCAGATCTGTACTTCCGGCTTGGCGGGTGGAGTAAAGTAAAACAGGTAGCTATTGCCGACCTGACCGAGAAGCTCGCGCGTGTTCAACCAACCTTCTGGCAATTGCAAACTTCTCAGGCGGCCGAGATTGGAAAGTTCCATGGTTTCAAGTGAAACTCCAGTGACGACATTATGATACCGCTCCAACCAGTGCTTAAATCTTGGTGCGCAGCGGCAGAGTAGCAAGCCAGAGCTCTTGCAGGCTCAAGCCGTCCGGTTGATACTCACGGCCCCAGGGATTGAATATGTCGACATGCCCGTTGGCCGGATTGTAATCGGTGATAACAATGAAATGACCGCCGTCGAGATCGGGAGAGCCGAGATCAGCTTTGAATGGCTTATTTCCGATATCGATACCGATGATTACAGGTAACGTACCTCGATCCTTGGCGTTTTTCAACTGATCGCCTAGCGCCTCGACGCTCGAAAGTCCGTCGTCTAGTGAGACGTGTGGCTCGCGCCGGCCGACGATTTGATGGTAGATATCGTCGAGGGCGGCACCGTTCATGTAGGGATCGGCCGGGTCGATGTTTCGCAGATCGCTCTCAGGCTTGATCAACGGACGAGCCGGCTGCCGGTCGGAGTCTATCAAGCGATAAGGACTCTCGTTCAAATTGCTCGTCGATTGCCGTTCGTAACTAAGAAAGCCCTTGTAGGAGTGTTTGTAGATCAAAGTGTCGGGGTTTACCCAACGAAGGAAGTTATTTTGCCGCTGCCAGTGTGTGTTAATCGCCGTCGTTTGAAACAGTTGGCTGGCATAGTTTGGCCTGTCCCACAATTCCAATTCAGGCTTTAAGTTAAGTGCGCTCAGTCGAATCTCGGTGCCGTCACCTGCTATGTAGCTTCCAAACCTGGCAACCTGGCTGACCAGTTGGACCGCGCTCAATGGACTTGTTTTGTAGATAACATATTCGAGCGCTGCCGGACCGCAGGTTGGGTGCTTGCCTTGCGACACCTCTTTGGGATCGGCGACGAGCTTGAGGACGTCGACGGCCAGCTTTTTTGAGTGCCTTTCGGGAATGCTTTTGTTGTCCTCAATTAAACGGTTGAGATTGCGGTAGAGCTCTGCTGTTCCGCCCCAGTCGAGATCAGATCTGCCTTCTACCTTCTTCATCAAGTTTGTCAGGGGCGAAGTATCTCTAGACAGTGAGCTCAAGAGCCGAGCTCGCTGCAGCCACAAGAATTTACCGGCGGCCGCATCCGAGAAATCGATCTCCGGGCGAAACTGGCCACCTGTACTCTTGAAATCAAGGAATTCGGCTTGCCAGATCTGCTCGTAGGTCTTGCCATTTGAAAGTTTGAGCGTTGGAACGGATGAGGCGATTGTGCTTGCCGCAAGCACCGGATGGGTCGGATCCAAAGCCAGCGCTGCACGCTCTTCGGCTAATCTGGCGCGCGTTTCTTGAGCCAGTCTGACGGCTCGGTAGGTTTGCCAGGCCCTGGCTTCGTCGCCCTCCGCCAGTCTTTTCGAGGCTAATTCGAAGCCGGGCTCGGCAATTCGTGCGCGCGTTTCGGCGCGGTGGGTGAGCTCATGAATCAAAAGCTTGAGGTCGGCCTGGCCGTTGCTCAGCGTGATCATGTCTCTATTTGCAAAATACGCAGTTTGCTCTGCGCCGGATTGGACTCTGGCCCAGCGATTTCGGGCAAGCAGCGGCTCGAGCTCGAATCGGACTGTCTGTGTTTGGTCTAGCCGGTAGTTGATTGCAATGTGCCTTTCTGCCGGAATCCCCAATTTCAATGCGAGATTGGCGCTGTCTTCCACCCGCCTGAGCCCTTCTTGAGCAAACGGCAATGCTGATGACAAAGTTGCTCCGGTGACTGCCGCCAAAATTAGCTCTTCTTGACGCGGAGTCTTGCCGGCAAGCCACTCAGCGCCATGGCTGACCGTCAGCTGGGCCGTCGCACCAAACGCTCCAGTCAGCGGTCGGAGCAGGAGCTTTCCGGCCAGCGGCGTTCCCGCTGCAAGTCGATTGCCGCCTTCGAAGATTCCGAATGCAACTGCCGAGCCAGCGGCATTACCGGCTCTGGTTTCCCCTGGATTGGGTGTTCTGAGCCAGTCATAGAAAGCCGCACCGGCCACCTGGGCAGCCGCTTCGCTCTCGCTCAGCTTGTAAGCTCTCAGGTTACCGCCAGCAAACTTGCCAGCCAGGGCATAAGGAACCACCGAGCCCAACGCTTGAGCGATGTTCTGGAGCCAGTACTGGCCGCTGTATGGCTGGCATCTTTCCACCGCCAGCGATTTGAATCGAAAGGCCTGGCTGTGTCCGGACAGACGGCTGACCGTATCGCTTACCGTATTGCAGGGCTCGATAAAAGCGGCATTGAACAGCGGTGCCAGAACGTTTTCTTCAGCCGATCGGCACAACGTTTCTGCTGCTTTCGAGCAATCGAGCTCGCTGTGGTCCAGTCCAAACATTTCTCAGCCTTAATCTCTAGAGAGAATGTATGAATCCTAACCTTCGGCAAAGTTAGATCCACTGTGTAATTGCGCAGAGATAGCCTGGGCTTCGCGCCGTCCAGGAGTTCTAACTGTCGCACCGGGGATTTGGAAGGCGTTCGGTTTAGCACAAATTAAGTCGCAGCCGAAGGCGAGATTGCCAAGGGCCATTTAAAATATCTGAGGCAACCTTTGGAATAGAGCTATGAATCAACAAAAGCGGTTAAGTGTAGCCGGTTTACTGTGTTTACTCTCGTTGGTCGGACCGCTCAATGCGGGTTTGAGCAAAGACGTTGCGGGCGGACAAACCGCCGGCTCTCCGTCCAAGTTGGAGCAAGAGCCGAAAGCGGGCAACAACCCGAGCACGTCTGAATTTTTTCTTCAAGCGACGTCTCAGACCAAGCTTCATGCTGCCCATCAAGCCAAGTCTCAAGCCAAGCAAGTATCAACTTCTTGCTCGACTATGATGGCTGGCAGTCTGCCCGTGCTTCCGCGGCACAGGATAAGAGCTACTCCAGCCACCGGTGAGATCTTTCAGCAAGACAGGTCTGCCCTAAATGGACGCAAGATACTGCTTTTCGTCCATGGCGGCGGAGCGGAGAAGCGCCCTTATTTCCGCTGGCAGAAGCTGGTTAAGGGACTGACCGCCAATCCTGAGTTCAACAGAAAGTTCAAGATTTACTTTTATCGATACAACACCGAAGTTCCGCTCGACACAACTGCTCCCCAGCTGAAGCAGTCAATCCTGACGCTGCGCAGTGCTACCGGTGCCAAACAGGTGAGCCTGCTTTGTCTGAGCATGGGTGGCAACTTGGCTCAAAGAGCGATGCTCGATCCGGCTGTCGAATCAGCAGTTGATCTGGTGTTCTGTATGGCTACACCTTTTCATGGGTCTCCGCTGTTTTCGCCTGGCTGGTTTCAATACAGTCTAGATAGCCAGTGGTACATGCCCTGGGCGCGCACGGTGCACAATCTTGATTACCTTCTCTACTTCAGCCGGCACAAGATTCTGCAAAAGGATCTAGCCTGGGACAATTTCGACAAATTGATCCCCGATGTCGGCAAATTTAAAAGTGGATTGGGGATTGGTATTGGTCCGAAGGGGGTTCTGACGCCACAGGCAGATGATAATCCTGAACTGGCAGCGATCAATCAGAGCCCGCGGGAGGACAAGAGCAAATACATCGCTTACGGTGGTTATCTCGTCAATATCTACTTGATGCACGGAAAGCGCAAACTTCTCGAAGAGACTGTCCTGGCTCCATTCCACTATGTCACTGTCAAGCTGCCGGTTCAGCTGGGACGCGAGCATCCTTGTCTCCGAATGCTGAACAAGGAGATGTCTTCGCTTGCTGTCGACCCGCAGGCGGCCAAAGCGGAACATGCTAACTCTCATGCCTATGTGCTGAACGACGGGATTACACCAATTAGCAGCTCGCTCTACTTGCCTCCGGAAATTATCAAAGAGAATCCGATGATTCTTGAGTCTGAACTGCCGGTGCTGAAGAAAGTCAGCGACATCCATCTCGTGCGAGTCTTTCGCGATCTTGACCACATCAGCTTCCTGGATGGCAAGCCGCCGAAGCACTTGGGGCGGCGCACGCTCAAAGATCAAGCGCACCCTGAGGACGGGCAGCGCAAGCTCTTTGCCTGGGTTGCACAAGATCTCCTGCAGTATGTGCCGGAAGGAAAGTCTGCCCAACTCGAGTCGAAAACTGTCAAACCGGTTAAAATCGACTAAAGACTCCTTACAACTAAGAATCGCTTCCCAGGTGCGACAATCACAATGTGTGTTTGGAAAGACTACCTGTGGAGGGTGTCGGTCTGGGTATGGCTTGTCAGGCGGTGGTTCCCTTCAACCCTATCTTTCGGGTGTTACTCTTCGTTTTGCTCTTGGCGAGTCAGGTGAGCGGGCAGTGCTTGGCTCGACAAGATTCAGCCGATTTCACCAAACGTTCAATCTGGCAGAGTTTGCCGGCGGCTTCAGGAGTCAAACAGCCTGGGGGCGAAGAAGCGCCGGCGACGGTGCTTCCGAAAAGCGTCCGAGAGGTCGGGCAAAAGGTGACGATATTTCAGTTGCCGCCCCATGGAGAAGCGCTTGCGGCCAGACCGAAAGGAGTGGAGATCTATCAAGTCGATGCTGAACCGCTCGGCGAGCGCCAGCCATTTCTCTTGATTCACGGCGGCAATGGTGAGCATCTCAAGCTCTTTCATTGGGAAAAGGTGCTGGCGCGCTTCAATCAAGATGAGCGCTTTCGCAAGCGGTATAAACCATACCTGCTCAGATACAATTCATCCAAGTTGCTGGAAGAGCTGGTACCGGAAGCGCGCAGCGCTGTGCTTTCATTGTCCGAAAGCTGTAATTCGAAACCGATTACGATCATGGCGCTCAGCATGGGCGGCAACATAGTCGAAATTGGCATGGAAGACCCGGAATTCGATCTCGCTGTTGACCGTATTATTGCCCTGGGCACGCCATTTCATGGCTCGCCATTATTTTCGTCCGATTGGTTCCAGTACAGCCTATACAAGAGCAAAGTGCTTTCTGTTTTCAAAGTGCTGGACAGCCTTGATTATCGTGTTTACTTCAGTTGGCACAAGAATTATCAACAAGATTTGAAATGGGATGACTCGGACGAGCTGGTGCCACAAGTCGGGCATTTTAGGTCAAAACTGCCGTTTGGCCCCAAGGGCAATCTGACTGTAGACCGGGATACGAGCGCCTTGTTGTCCGCAGCTAATCACGACCGGAGAATGCACAAGAAAAAGTTTACGACTTTTGCTGGTTATCTGCTGAACTCCTACGTTCTAGACAAGGAGCGAGATCGGCTGCGCTGGAAGCTCTTTGCCCCCTTCCGCTTTATGAGCACTCAGATACGAGCGCAGGTTGGTGGCGAACAAGCTGCTCTGCTTGTGCTCAACCGGGAGATAAGCAAGATCGACTCCGGACCGGCCGGGACAGAGCTCGGCGCGGGACAGCATGTTTACGCGCTCAATGATGGTATTACGCCGGTCAGCAGCGCTCTCTTCCTGCCCGACTCGATCTGCCGCACCCACTTGTTGTTGCGCGAATCGGACCTGCTGGCGATCTTGCCTTACATCGATGTGGCTCAGGCGCGGGCTTTCAGAAATATAGACCACGTTACATTTGTTGAGGGAAAGCCGCCGCATCATGGCTCTCATCTCGTGCGCGATTCGATGCATCCGCAAGAAGGAATGCATGGCATCCTCGATTGGATGTTGGCCGAGTTGCTGCAGTGTCGAGTAAGCGAGCTGGCCTCGGGCGACGGTTCGTTGTCTTCGTTGCATTAGCCAGCGTCTTTGCAGCAAACGAACTGCCGGCTCTGACAGTTCGTTTTCGCACTCAATTGCCTGGCTTTTGACAGACTAGCTGTTCAGTTGCTCACTGAAAGGAGACGATGTCCTTGCGGTTGCCCTCCCAGAGCTCGACTTGTCTGGCGACTGAGGTCGGGACAGCTGGCTCGATATTTTTGATCGGCTGTGCGGCGGCGCTCATTTGCGGCGGAAGCGGCAACTTGATCTGGGTGGGTTTGGGCTCGGGCTTGTTGAAATCCGATACTGCCAGTGGTGTCCGGTCGGATGTGCTCCGCAAGGTCAAGAAGAGTTTGCCTATAACTTGACCCTTCAAGAGCTTCGTTGCATCTTTTGGAGTAACCGAGACTGTCACTGAGCTTGATGCGCTCGTGGCCGTGCGTGCAGCAGACTTCTCAAACGAGCTGCCGACGGCAACTACCTCCACATCCGACAAGATTGGAGCCGCTTCGATTCGGTCGCCGCTTCCACGTATGGACATGATGTCCACATGGCTGCCCGGGGTCATGAAGAGCGTCGAGCCGTTGGCAGTATCGACCGGAATCGTGACAGCCCGATAACCCGCCCTCAATTGCGACTGAAAGTCAGGTTGAGCGTGGTCGTCAGGCGATTCCTTCTTTTCGACATAAACGACCTTTGCCGGCTGATTGGTCTGCCTTTCCAGGTCTGCAATCTTCCCTTGCATGTTTCGCTGGTGCTTGTCCATCTCTGCTGTTACCAGAAAGGTGGTTACCAGCCCCAATCCCACTACCGATGCAATCATGATGTGCGGAGGTACCCGCAATAGGACTAACAGAAAGTTACGCGTCGAACTCATTGTGCAGCCTCCCCGCAAGAGATGGTCCTTCACCATTGACGCAGCCCCGGACAAAAAGACACACAGTAATTACCCTGGATTCTTCTCGGGGAAGTTCCTGAAAAATTCGTCGATCCTACGCGAGTTGGTCGGACTCGTCGCTCGGCGATGGTTGTTCATACCTGACGGTCCGGCAGCGCCTAATCATCGAGAGCCCCGCAAGCGAGTCAGATGCTTTTCCATCTGATTGGCCTGCACTTCACGCTCCATCAGCCGAAGCACCTGGGTGTACTCTCTCAGCCATTGCGTGATTGAATCAGCTTCCGATTTGGTTGTCGGGGCGAAACTGCCTGCCGAAGGAGCAGCCCCGGCTGACAGCTGGTCAGATGCTGCCTTTCTGCTTGCAAGCGAAGGAGATGCTGATTTCAACTCGTCGGCGGGAGCACTAGGCGATGATTCGAAGTGCGTCGACCTTTCCAGCTGAGAAATGTTCTTAGTGCGGGCGTTGCCTCGACTTCTTTGTTCTGAAAGCGCTACCACATTCAGTGACTTTTGCATGATTGGAAGTGCCTTGCGCAGTAACGGCTCTGCCTTTTGGAACTCATTTTGCCGGAGGTAGAAGAAGGCGAGATCGTTCATCTTCAGCGCTGCTTGCCAGCTGTGCTCGCCGAACACTTTCTCGTCGAGATTCTTTGCGGCCACAAACATCTGTTCGGCCCGTTCGAGGTTGCCTTCATCCAGTGAAATGTTCGCGAGACTGGTGAAAGTGTCGGCGAGCTCCTCATACCTATACTCTTCTTTCTTGTCTATGGATTTTGGTAATGAACTCAGGTTTTTCAAGTTGAGCTCGGCCAGTTTGTTCATGTCTGATTGCGTGTCTTTGAGCTCTGCGAACAGACGAGCTTTTGTAACTGCAGCGAGCTCCTTTTCTATCGCTGCGAATCGTTTGTAATCTTTCTGGCGGCGATACAAGTCGCGGAGATTCTTCAAGCTGGTGGAATAGCGATTGTCTAGCTGTCCGAAGTGCTCTGCCAGAGCCAGTGCGCTTTTGAATTCTCGTTCGGAGTCGGCGTAGTTTTGACTCTCGAAGGAGGATTTGCCGTTTCGCATATGTTCTAGCCAGGCTCTCTCCTGCGGCGAGCGGTTAAACTCGGTCCAGAGCGCTGGCAATTGTGTTCCGCCTGCAATTGCCAACAGCAATACAGACGCCGCTAGAATGCGAGCAGGCCAGCCGATTACTACCGTGCCTCGCTTGCGAAGCGGACGGCTCATCTGTTTGTAGCCAAGCGCTGAGGACAACCGGTCTGCTGGGCTGGTGATGAAATCATTGAGCTCTTCTTTGAGTTCATCCATCGATTGCTGGCGCAAGCTGGGGTCTTTCTCGAGCGCCTTTAGGACTATCCTTTCCAACGCTTTGGGAATGTGCAAATCGGGACAAACGCTGCTGAATGATTCTGGTAAATCATCGATCTGCATGTTCATGGTATCGAGTATGGTGTCACCCATCAAGGGTGGCTGGCCGGTAAGCGCCTCGTACATCACGCAGCCAACTCCGTAGATGTCCGACCGTAGGTCGAGCTCTTTGCCCAGGCATTGCTCCGGACTCATATACAGCGGGCTGCCGAATACTTCTCCGGTCCGCGTTAATTTCTGGGTGGAGCGGTCCGAGTCCGGAAGCAGCTTGGCAATTCCGAAGTCCAAAATTTTAACGAAATCCGGATCGTCCTTCGCCTCTACGAGCATTACATTGCTCGGTTTGAAATCGCGATGGAGCACACCTTTGGAATGTGCGTGCTGCAATGCGTCGCAGCACTGTGTAAGAATATGGATCAAGCGCGGCACGTCCGGAGCTCTTCCCTTTTCTATCAGTTCGGTAAAACTCCTACCCTCGATGAAATCAATCACCATATATGGTGTGCCATCGGCCGACAGTCCAAAATCCAGAACATTTATTATGTTGGGATGCGAAAGTGTGCTGATCGCCTTTGCTTCCTGGATGAAACGTTTTAGCCGCAGATCGGTCAAGGTGGATGGTTGTTTTAGTAGCTTGATTGCAACCAGGCGGTTAAGAAGCAGATGCTCGGCCTTGTAGACCAGGCTCATTCCTCCTTCGCCGATAAACTCGAGCAGCTGATAATGATCGGCGATGACAGTGCCCACCAGCGATTTGACCTCTGGTCGGACCGTTCGCTCGTGACAATACTCTGCTGATAGAAGCAAAGTACCGTCCTGTGGGCACGCTTGGGTAGAGAGATCGAAATTCAGCCCGCAGGTCGGGCAGCTTCTGCCGGCTTCTTTTGACGAGATCTCGTTTGTGCTCACAGTCCGCTTTCCTGTAACCAGCCCGTCGAGGGTCCGTCACTAGGATCAATTCTACCGACCGATTGTAGACTGTGTTGAACAGCTTCAGGATTGTTTACGCCGCTGCTGCTCGCTGGCGCGAACGAATGATTGCTCGAGCGGATCTATCGGATTCAATCGGCTCAAAGTTTGCTTTGCTCTGAAGGCGACATAAGGATTATCGTCTTCAGCTAATAAGTCCAGCATCTCCTGCGAAAGATGATAACTTTCAGCCAGCGAAAATCTGACGTCCGGGCTCTCGTCTAACACTAATCGCCAAAGCCCATCTTCTGGCGTGTTTGCATTTTCAGCCACCGCTGCCCGCACGTCTGATTCCGAATGCGATGCCAACTCCGCTAATGTCACAGCCGGTGTGCGTGGATTCTCAGCGATCCTTTGCAGGAGAGTGGTAATTGCATCTCTAGCCAACAGTGCAAGCAGCCTGGGCGGTGTTTGAGGATTGCCGGCAACCAACCACTTGACCCGGTCCAGCTCCCAGCTGGCTGCTTGCGGTGAGGCTAATTCCACGACTCTTTCCTCATTGCCGATGCACGCTCTGTGCAGTTTGGCTACTAGATCGATGACACTTTCCTTCAAATGATTTTCTGAAGCATCCGGATCAAGATCCTGAAGAAGACTAAAGGCAACTTCAAATTCACATGATTGAAAGTCAAACTCCAATTGTTCGGTCTCCAAGCTTGTGCCGTTCAAACAGCTGTCACTCATTGCAGTCCCACCCTTGCAAATCGTCCGGTCCGCGCTCAATCTTGCCGGTATCGAACCGGTCAATCTCGACTATGACACATAGAATGCCGGCTGCCATCTCGGATTGTGGATATAGATGTATGGAATTACCCTCGCTGGGAAGCCTTCAGACCTTGCAGTCGGTATTTGTCACCGGAGTGTCACTTCTTTCCCAATAAAGTCGGCGTCGATTTACGAGGTAAAGGGAGGAGCTAAGATGGCTGAAGAATGGCGAGCGACCGGTGAGACTAGCAACGTGGAATCCGGAAAGTCGGCGGCCAAAGAATTTGCGTCCGAGGCATCCGGGCTTCATCTATTGGCGGATATCGACTTCTACGGAACAGTGAGGACTGGGGGCGGCGCTCGAAGACAAACCGGCGATGCCGGCCCATTGCGAACTGATCCTCAGATGCCTCCATCGGTCGGCGATCGTCTGCCATCGGCAGGGTCTCCGACTCCGCCGTTCTCAAACCATCAGCCTGAGCGCTGGCACCCCGACCGCAATTACGGACCAGGTATGCCGGCACAACCGAAGCATGAAATTCCGTGTATCCCTGGCAATCCGTATATTCCTGGCGATCCATCGCGACCAAATCAGTATTACAATCATTCGCCGCATCGTCCCGGACCGGGAGTTCCAGAAGGAGTGCCACCGGTTCTGCCGCCGCATTTTTCCGTCCCGGGAAGACAGGAGGGAGTCCCTCCGCTTGTGCCGCCTGGCGATTGCGGAGAGCGGAATCCAGGAGCGTTCGACAATGCTGTGCAAGAATTGCTTAAACGCAAACACGAACAAGAGCCAAGCTTTGAGGAGCAACTTGGGCGCGAACTGGAGCAGAGAATTGAATCTGCCACAAGTAAGCTGGTTGACGAAATAAACTCAAAGGAAGTTATTCCGGCTAACCTGAAGCGGGCATTTTACGATCAGCTCGAGAAAAAACCCGTTCCAGACAAGGTAGAAGATAAATTGTACAGATATCTGGTATCGAGCGATGAAGGTGTGGCTCGACTGAACCTGCTTTTGACACTAAGGGGAAGCTGTTGTCAACTTAAGCTGGATAGTGACGGAAGTGGTGGCAAGCAGCTGATTTTGATTGGATCTGGCTCGCAAGTAGTCGACTTCGCTCAGATTATTTGAGACACGAGCCAAGCCGGCATTTGGGTTGTGAAGCTCTCAACTGAGATTAAAAATGGAAGAGCCTGAAGCCTGACTCGCTGGACTTCTTCAGTGTGAAGCGCACCACTTGTAGTGTCATGTGCGACGGCCGGTTGAATCTCTGTGGGTCCGATTCCCCGCCGCTTGCGGCGCCGATGGAACGAATCAGACTGCTCTGGATACCGCGCTGCTTGCGGAGGGGAGGCTTCATTTGATGGCGCAAATTGCTCCGGCAGCCTCTCAACTTTACGACCAGCCAATCAACTATAGCGGATTGCGGTGAGCTGATTTTGTGATGTAAAGTGGCGATTTCAGGTCATGCGGTCGAGTTGGCGCTAAACTAGCAGCAGGTCGACCGTTATCACATCTCGAAAGGAGCCCTGAATAATGGCTGAAGCAGTAGGCACTTGCGTAAGCTGCGGAAATTTCTTGGAATTCTTGAAGACGTTGCCCTGGTGCAAACAGGGAGATAACACTTTGATTGCTGTTCAAAACTGCACACCAGAGTTAATCGAAGCGATTAAAGATCACGAAGTAAAGGTGTTTCCGGGCGGGATGCAGATCAAGTTGAATCTTTCCTGGTTGCTCTATTTGACCGAAAAGTACGATGAGGGACGCCCATTGCCGATGGTTGTCGTCTGGAAGCCGGAGTCGATTGAGATGTGGTACCGGCGCAATAAGAGCTGGGATTTTCCATACGATGCCTGGCAAAATCCCGCTGCCGCCGCCTATGACCGCGAGCGGGTAAAACTTCCCGCCGAGCACAGCGGGCCGAAGTACTTGCAGTATCACAAGGAATTGCTTGACAAATCAAAGGAATGTCCCGCGCTGATTCCGCCACAGTAGCCAATTCTTTGATTTGATGTGCGTTTCAAGCCATTTTCGAATTGTGTTCCCCCAAGTTGGGGATTTTGTTGCCAGGCTGCTGTGAGAACGTAGAAGTAGAGATTTGCGTGGGGGCTGGCCAAAGGTGCCGCGGGGGGGCCGCGGCAGCTTCGCTTTAAGGGGAATTTCAAGCTCAGCCGATACCGGTTGAGCCTTTTAGAATGCTTGGCAGACATGTGCAGGGAAGTTTAATTGTCGACTCAAGCATGTTGCCTTCGCAACTGTGCCTCTTTCTCAGGAACTGGCTGTGAAGCTGCTGGCTGCCTGGATTAAGCGTGATTGAACTCCGATTGCGCCCGTCGGCAATGGTTGAGTGATGCTCCGGGTGGACTGCTACCCGAGTGCGAAATTATCAGTCTGTCCGCAGGCGTGGAAAAATAGTATTGATCGATTGCGGGGTCAACCTTGTGGCCGATGACGGCGACAAATCAGTCGAACAGCAGAGCGAGGCAAAGTCGCTCGAACAGCGTGCTGTTACCAGGCAGGCGCTCGTCGACTTGCTCAAGCGCGGCGCTGCCATTAGGGACAACCAAGCGCTCGATTGCGCCAACCAAGCGATAAGCCAGCCGGAGCTGACGACCGCTGAAGCGACCGAGCTTGCTGATGAGACTAGGGACCAGCCTGATTCTTCAAAAGAGATTGTCAAAGCAAAAGAGTCGATTGAAGAGAAAGTGGATACTTCGCCGATGGCTGAGCCGACTAATTCGCCGGTCCCGGCAACTGTCGTTGAGTATGCTGATGGCTCATTAATAGAATTCGACGAGGCCGGGCAAGTCGTCCGTGTAAAGGATGCCAAAGCAGAAGAGCGCAGCTTCGTATGGGATTCCGCCGGTAGGCTTGTGGAGGTTTGTTTACCATTTGGACGTTGGAAAACTGTCGATGGTAAGACCTGGAGCAGCAATCAGGGAAAGACAAAAGTCGGCATACGGAAGATAGATCGCGACGGCACCTACTGGGAAGAGGATGATTCCTGGCGCAAGCTTTACAAGCTCGATGGAACTCAAGTAGAGGTGCATAAGCCCGGAGGCAGCGTAAATCTCCTGTTCAAGAATGGCTCTACCCTGTCACAACACAAACAGAACGGCACGGTTCGCCAGATACGCAACGCCGATGGTTCGGAATGTCAGTATCAAGTTACCGCAGACGGTCGTTTACGCCCGCTCTACCACAAATACGCTGAGCCGACGAGATTGGAGTTCGGCACTCCAGAGGGAGCCGAAGTGATCGACGATATAAGCGAGGTGCACTACGATTGGATGGAAGACGAGAGCACTTTGCGGATGACGTATAAGTCGATCGCCGGCAAGAGCTATATATTGGAACGAGGGCGGCACGGAGAGTTCAGATCTTTCAATCGACAGTGATACTTGGGTGAGGTAAACATGGCAGAGAATCCGCTGGTAGCGATAGTGATGGGAAGCAAGTCCGATTGGGAAACAATGAAGCATGCCGATGAAATTTTGACTCAGTTTGGTGTCGCCCACGAGTGCAAAGTTGTTTCGGCCCATCGCACACCTGCCTTGATGAGTCAGTTCGCTCAGGAGGCGGAAACCCGTGGCTTGCAAGTAATTATTGCTGGCGCAGGCGGCGCGGCTCATCTTCCCGGCATGATTGCGGCCCAGACAATCTTGCCGGTGCTTGGTGTGCCGGTCGAAAGCCAGGTGTTGCGCGGTGTCGATTCGCTGCTTTCAATTGTGCAGATGCCTGCTGGCATCCCTACTGGCACACTTGCAATCGGCAAGGCTGGTGCAATCAACGCTGCTCTTTTGGCAGTGGCGATCCTAGCCAATCATGATCCAGTTTTGAGGACAAAACTAAAGGACTATCGCCAGGCGCAAACCGATAAAGTCCTCAAGGAGACCTTACCGTGAATTCCGAAGTGATACTGCCCGGCGCTAAGCTAGGCGTTCTGGGCGGAGGACAGCTTGGCAGAATGTTTGCGATGGCAGCCCAGAAAATGGGATATATCGTTCATGGCTTTACACCGGAAACAGATTCGCCGCTTTCCCAAGTCTGTACGAAGACGATTGTGGCACCGTTTGAAGATCAAGAGCGGCTAAAGGCGTTTGCTGATTCGGTCGATCTGGTGACAATTGAGTTCGAGAACATTCCGGTGGCTTCACTCGCCTTGATTGAAAGCAGAACACGAGTGAGACCTGGTCCGCGCGTCTTGGATATCACACAGCACCGGTTGCGCGAAAAGACGTTCTTGGATAACAATGGTTTTCCAATTGTGCCGTTTAAGGAGGTCAATTCTTCCCAGGAACTGTCGGCGGCGATCGCCTTAATTGGAGTCCCGTCCGTTCTAAAGACTGCCGGGTTTGGCTATGACGGCAAGGGGCAACGCAAGATCTCAGCAAACGCCGATGCTGGAGCCGCTTTCGAAGCGCTCGGTAAGACTCAATGTATCCTCGAGCGGTTTGTAGAGTTTGAGAAGGAGGTTTCCGTAATCGGAGCCAGAAGCGAAGACGGCCGTTTCATATCCTACGGACCGATTGAAAACCAGCACAGCAATCATATTTTAGATGTCTCCCTGGTACTGGCAAGGCTGGCAAGAGGACAGGCGCAAGAAGCCGTCGAGATTACTCGAACTATAATGGAGTGTCTCGAGATGACCGGACTGTTGTGCGTCGAATTCTTCGTTGTTGACGATCGAACGTTGCTGGTCAACGAGCTTGCGCCCAGACCGCACAACTCAGGGCATTACAGCATTGAAGGTTGCTCCACGAGCCAGTTCGAGCAGCACGTGCGAGCGGTAGCCGGTCTTCCTTTCGGTGATACCGAGCCGCTGGGCTCCGTTGCTATGGCCAATCTGCTCGGCGATCTCTGGCAACAAGGCGAACCGGATTGGGCTGGGGCATTGGCATCGCCGGCGGTGCACCTGCACCTTTACGGAAAGCAGCAACCCCGCCCGGGTAGAAAGATGGGACATTTAACCGCGCTGGCCGCGGATGCTGAGACAGCCGAGCGCACGGTTCGAGCCGCTCGAGCTGCTTTGGTCGATCGACGGTGAGTATGTGCTGGTCAAAAGCCAGCCGGGCTCATGATAATTGAAAAAAACGGACTCGATGAGCTGGAGGCGGCTGGCTACGTTCACGAGCTGACGCCTGCTGAGGAGAAGGAGATGGATCAGTTGGCGGTAGAGTGTGAGGCGAGGGCGGCAGCGCGAAAAGCTGGACGTACCCAGTTGAATTTGGCGATGTCAGCAGACCAGCTTGAGCGATTCACCCGCTACGCGAATAGGAAACACATCCCACCGTCGACGCTAGCGAAGGCGTGGATCTTGGAGCGGTTTGATCAAGAAGCGAAAAAAGCCTGATTCTCGAGCGTCCAGGCGGCGATTTAAGGGGTGTTATTGCTGCGTTGCGACAAAGGGGCAGGAATTCTATTATTCCGCTTTCTGAATAAACTTGGTAATGCCCGTGTTGGCTGATTACCGATCTTCCTCAGGTATTAGATACAGTTTCTTGGTTCTCCGCACCGCACCAACTTTCGCCGAATTTCACACCTGTTTTACTTGGCGCGTATTAGGCTCTACTGACACAAGATCCGGCGTCACCCGCGGGCGGAGTCAGTGACTCTCTTCCTTGAGGAAAGGGACAAGAATCCTAATCTTCGGTCAGATCCGCAACGCTCCGTCTTACGCGGCGCCCGGCGTCTGCTCGAGTCGGCTCATCTGTTAGGCTCTAATGCCGGAAGCAGCGCTGACCGGTCAATAACATAGTGATGCCAGCCTTCTCACAGGCGGCAATTACATCATTGTCTTTCAGGCTCCCACCCGGTTGAATGATGACGCTTACTCCAGCCTCGGCAGCGGCCTCTATATTGTCAGTGGCCGGGAAGAAGGCATCGCTGGCCAGCACTGAGCCTTTGGCCTGGGAGCCGGCTTGAGCCAGAGCATGCTTCATGGACTGAATGCGACTGGTTTGTCCGAGTCCGAATCCAAGCGAGCAACCGTTGCGGGCCACAAAGATCGCGTTTGAAGTGAGGTGCTTAACGACCGACCAGGCAAAGCCAAGATCTGCTGTGAGCGCTTGCGGCGGCTGCTTGCCGGCGACCAATTT
The DNA here is from genome assembly GCA_020050835.1 of Candidatus Obscuribacterales bacterium. Classification (GTDB taxonomy): domain Bacteria; phylum Cyanobacteriota; class Vampirovibrionia; order Obscuribacterales; family Obscuribacteraceae; genus JAGVKB01. The sequence continues at coordinate 67,345 of JAGVKB010000093.1, forward strand.
AAACTGCTCGGGAAGAACAGGCTCTTCGACGTCCTTCTCGACTATCCAGCCAAGCTCTTGCAAGTCCTTCAGCCGCCATACACCAAAGTGAGTTGGTTTGAGGAGCACCGGCTCGAGCTTAAGCACACGCAGATTTTTCTTCTTCTTGAATATCTCGAGCGCTTCTTGATCGAAATCCGGAGCTGCTACCACTTCGACGAAACCTTCAATGATACGCTTGGCTAGTGCACCGTCTACGGTGCCAGTTACGCCGTAAATGCCGCCGAAGGCCGAAATCGGATCGGCCGCGTATGCCCTTTCGAAAGCTTCGGAAACGTCCTTGCCGAGCGCGACTCCGCACGGATTATTGTGCTTGATGATGCAGGCCGCCGGACCGTTCAATTCGCGCATGATTCGAACCAGCGCGTAGACATCGGTAATATTGTTTGCGGAAATCTCCTTGCCCTGCAGCTGCTCGAACGGCGGAAATGATTGCAGCTCCGGGAAGCGATGAGTGTTGTCCTGATACCAACCGGCAGCTTGATGCGGATTCTCTCCGTAGCGCAACGACTCGTGCTGGGTTAGTCCGATATCCAGCTGCTCCGGCAGGGCCGCCGCCGTGTCTGTGTCCTCAAGCAAGAGCTGTCGGGAAAGATAGTTGGAAATTTGCCGGTCATACGAGGACGTACGCTGGAAGGCTTGCTGTGCCAGCGTCTTTCTCATTTGAACGGTCATTTCGCCGCCGTTGGCATCCATGTTTTCAATGATCGAATCGTATTGCTCCGGGCTGCATACAACGCCTACGCGCTCGAAGTTCTTGGCGGCTGCTCTCAGCAACGTTACGCCTCCGACATCGATGTGCTCGACCATCTGCGGCTCGGTCAAACCTTCCGCCAGCTTCTTTTCGAACGGATAGAGATTGACTACCACCAGATCGATCTCCGGAATCTCCATCTCGGATAAGCAGGTTCTGTCCTCGGCCGACGGGCGGGACAAGATGCCGCCTAAAACCTTCGGGTGCAGCGTTTTAACCCGACCAGACAGAATTTCCGGAAACTGGGTCAGCTCCTCTACTTTGGTGCAGGAGAAGCCGCACTCCTCAAGGTATTTGGTAGTGCTTCTGGTGGCGACCAGCTTGATTGTGTCGAAGCGCTCAAGCCTCTTGAGGAACTTATCGAGACCGGTCTTGTCCCAAACGCTGACTAGAATGGTTCGCATTTACCTTAACTCCTTGCCGTTCTAAACCGTCATCAATCCTTGAAGGAAACTCCTAAGCCGTTAATCGTGAGCTGTTTGGCTTTGTCGGTCACAACGCCAATCTCTTGAGCGCTGAAGCCGGCGGCTTCGAAGCACTCAACGACTTTTGTCGAGCTGCTTTCAACAATTACGCAAAGACCCATCCCCATGTTGAAAGTGGCGTACATTTCTTGCGGTGAAACCGTTCTGCCAATCTCTTCGAAAATCGATGGAATCGGAAGCTGTTTCTCGAAGTGATAGCCTACCTGCGAGTTGAGCCGCAAGATATTGCGCCAACCGCCACCGGTAATATGAGCGATGCCGGTTATGCTTACATCCTGGCTGGCCAGTAGCTCAACTACCGGCTTGACATAGATGAGCGTCGGCGTCAAAAGCTGCTCGAACGCTTGCTTGTTGCCTGCCAAGACTTTGCGTGCGAGTGACAGACCGTTGGAGTGGATGCCGCTCGATGCCACCGCGACAACCTTTTGTCCCGGCTTGATCAATTCGCCGGTCAACAATTCGTCTTTCGATACGTTGCCGATTGCGAAACCGGCCAGGTCGTAATGCTCTTTGTCGTAAAGGTCCGGCATCTCGGCGGTCTCTCCACCAGCCAGGATCATGCCGGCGCGATCGCAGCCTTCGATAATTCCTTCCATAATCGAGTCGGCTCGAGCATCGTCTAGCTTTCCAATTGCATAGTAATCGAGAAAGGCGGTCGGCGTCGCGCCTACGCAGATCAGGTCATTTGCGCACATGGCAACTAGATCGATGCCAATCGTGTCATGCTTGCCCAGCTGGCAGGCAACCAGCAGCTTCGTTCCTACACCGTCGGTGGTGACTGCGATCGCCTTTTCGCCGGTAATCGGATAAACCGCCGCATAGCCGCCGGCAGCTTGCCAGAGCTGACCGTGACCCGGTCGTCTGGCGGATTTTTTTAGACGCTCGACAAATGATTCGGCTCGCCGGACATCGACTCCCGCTGATGCATAATTGTGCTGGTCCATCTCGCTCTCCTGACGCTTTGCCGGTCGCCGTTAATCGACAGTCAACATTTTTGCCGCGTTCTGCAAAATCGCCAAGCCGTGCGGAATGTCCGGTGGTGGTGGACTGTTTTTTGCAGTTTTGTCCTGCTTTTCCGGTTTTTCGCCTTTGTTGTTTTGACGCTCGCGATACCAGTTGGGATGTTGTGTCCAGCGCACGAAAGCTTCGGGATGTGGCATCAGCCCAAGCACGTTGCCCGTTGCGTTAGAAAGAGCCGCAATTCGATCGAAACTACCGTTGACGTCTTCCTTGTAGCGAAGCGCCGCGTTTCGTTTGACCGCTTCGATTGTCTGTTCGCTCTCGGCGGCTCCCAACGCGAGCCGGCCTTCGCCATGACGGACAGGCAGCTGGATGGTATCAAATAAGTCGAAGAAGCGGCACGGTGCATTGTGATCGACCACCAGCTCGACCCAGCGATTCATAAATTTGCCGCCGCTGTTTTTCGTGAGACTCACTACCGGCGGTGCTCCGCGCTCGGAAGAAGGCAGCAATCCCATCTGTACGAGCATCTGGAATCCGTTGCAGATGCCGATTACCAGGTTGCCGTTGTCGACAAACTGATGGAGGAGATCGCTCACCTTCTCTTTGATCTTGAGCGCTAATACTTTGCAGCTGGCAATTTCGTCGCCGAAGGAGAATCCGCCCGGAATGACCAGAAGTTTCGCTTCAGCCAGCTCAGCTGGACTTTCAAGCAAGTCGGTCACATGCGACCGGACGCTGTCGAAGCCGGCTAACTCGAGCGCCGATGCAGTCTCGGCATCGCAGTTAATTCCGTCTCCACAAACAACCAGGGCTCTCGGTCGCACCATTTTATTCCTGCCTCTCCCGATCGAAGGGTAGCGCCGGTTTCCAGGCGAAGGCCAGTCCATCGGCAGTCATATCCAGCACCGGCTTTCCAACTGCGGAAAGCACACGCAAACGACCCATCTGCTCGACGACTCCTAACTTGTAACAGTCGTAGCCTTCAAACAGTGTCTCCCAGCTGCGCTGATGGGCCGGATCGACAGAGACCACCAGCCGCCCAGGCCCTTCGGCGAAGAGGGCGAGGTCGATTCGTTTGTTGAGAGCAACCGCATTCGCGTCCGTGCCGGCCGGGATGCCTGCTGCCGCCAATACTCGGTCGGCATCGATCCGCGCACCGAGCTTGCTGCCGATCACACACTCGGCCAGAGCCACTCCCAACCCGCCTTCAGACAGGTCGTGACAGGAGCGCACCCAGCCGCTGCGAATGGCATGAAACACGCGCCTGTACAGCGCATCTGCTTTGGCCAGATCGAGCGATGGCAGCCAATCGGAACGCCAGCCCTGAAGCTCTTCATACTGACTGCCTGCCAGCCCGAGCTTTCCGGCTGCCAGCAAGTAGATTAAGTCGCCGCTGCCTTTGAATTCCATCGAGACGGCATTGCCAATGTTGGGAAGGCGAGCGATCAGTGACACTAAAAGGGTGGGCGGAATCGAAAGGCGAAGCACTCCGTCATCGAAGTCGTTCTTCATGCTGTCTTTGCCGGAGATGAGCGGCGCTTTGTAGGTGACAGCCGCCTCGAACAAACCCTTACAGGCTCTGACCAATTGACCGAGCTTATACTTGCCATCAGGGTTGCGTGCTGACGCCACCGGGTCTGGCCAACAGAAGTTATCGAGAATGGCTATCGTTGCGGGATCTGCTCCGACACAAATGGCGTTGCGAACAGCTTCGTCGACGGCGCAAACGGCCATCAAGTGCGTGTCGAACCGGCTAAGTTGCGGACATAATCCGTTGGATATGACCAGTCCTGCGTCTTGATCGAAGCGAGGCTTCTGGACCGCCGCATCGCATGGTGCTTGCTGGAAAGGTCCCATCAGCGGCTTGATTACGCTCATGCCCTGCACTTCATGATCGTACTGCCTGATCACTGATTCCCGGCTGCAGACATTTTGATGAGACAGCAAGCTGATCAATATCGGGCTTAACTCGCGCGGAGGTGGTCCAACTTCCGGAACAATCTCGATCGGTTGCCAGTGTGACTCCAGCTCGAGATCAGGCAAGCCGTCATGCAAGAATTGCAGGTCGAGCAGGGCGACCGGAGCGCCGTCGCGTGTCACGGCAAAACTGCCGCTGTCGTCGAATGTTCCGATCGCCGATACTTCGACGTTATGCTTTGAAGCAAGCTTTTGAAGCTCTTCGAAATTGTTGGTCGAGATTGTCATCCGCTCCTGCGATTCCGAGATTACTATCTCCCAGTCGGACAACCCGGGATACTTCAGGGGTACGCAATTGAGCTCGATCGTCGCTCCATTTGTTATGCGCGCCATCTCACCGACGGAGGAGGACAATCCGCCGGCGCCATTGTCGGTGATACCGGTTATTAATCCGGCATCGCGAGCTTCAATCGTGAAGTCGAGCAGGCGCTTTTGAGTAAACGGATCGCCGATTTGAACGGCCGAAACAGGCGAGCCCTCGTGCAATGATTCGGAGGAGAAGGTAGCACCATGAACGCCATCTTTACCGACTCGCCCGCCGGCCATGACGATGATGTCCTTTACACTTGTATGCTTTTGGATAGCGGAGACACCGTTAATTGAGCGCGGCAGAATGCCACCTGTTCCACAAAAGACCAGAGGCTTAGCGCGGTATCCGGGATGGAAGTAGATTGCTCCATTGACGGTCGGTATTCCGCTCTTGTTGCCGCCGTCTTCGACGCCCTTGCGGACTCCATTGAGGATGGTCTCGGCCGGCAACAGCTTGGGTCTGTCTGGCAAGTCCTCTGATGGATAGGCAAAACAAAAAACATCGGTATTGAAGATCGGCTTTGCACCAAGCCCGGTGCCGAGTATATCTCTATTTACGCCCAGAATTCCCGTTAGTGCACCGCCATAGGGCTCAAGGGCTGATGGCGAGTTGTGAGTTTCCACTTTGAAGCAGACTGCCCAGTCGTCGTCCCAGCTCACGACCCCGGAGTTGTCTTCGAAGACTGAAAGTAAGTCCGGCCGCTCCGGCGCGAGTTTGCGCGTAGCGGCCTGGATATAGCTCTTGTACAGACTCTTTATCTGTTCGGTTTGGGGCGCGCCGGGCGCGGCCAGGTCGGTATGGGTAATGGTGGCATTGAAAATCTTGTGCTTGCAATGCTCAGACCATGTCTGGGCGATTATCTCGAGTTCGACATCGGTCGGCCATTCAGGCAGCTTCTTGGCTTTTCTGGCTTTCTTTACTTTGGCTTGCTCGAAATACTTTCTAATCGCCTGCATTTCGGACAGACTGAGCGCCAACAGCCGTTGCCGGCTAAGCGCCTCCAACTTTTTGTCGTCTAAATTGAGAGCGACAGTTTGAGCAGGTTTGGGCGTCGGCAGGTGGACTGCCGGGAAGCTGAGAAATTGGTCGCTGACCGTCTTTTTCGAAGCGAGATCGTGCACTTTGAAGCAGTCTGTCAAAGGGTGGAAGTAGCGGTAACGGCTGAACTGCTCGACGGACTTTAGCGTGTCGAGAGGGTTTGCACCCTTGCCGGAAAGCAGAAAACCGGTGCCCGAGGCGATCTGGTAATCTCCTTGGACTCCCTTCAAGCTCAGCGCCTCTTTGACCGTGTGCGCTAGATTGTCTGTCACACCGGGTTGAAACTGCCGCTCGCACCACCAGCGGAAGGACTGTTTCGACCAGTCATCAGTCCAGGCTTGCCGGCCTTCCGGCGTTGCCTGCAACAGCCTTTCCTGCAACGGGTCGACCAGAATCTGCTCGAGCGCTTCAATCAGCTTCGGATCGCTCTCTGCGCCCCTGTCAGACCCTGCCTGCTGCACCCAGTAAAGCGGAAATGACACCGAGCCGGTTTTGGTCGAGAAGCCGGCTTGCGGCACGACTGCCAGGCAGAGCAGCTGGACATCGTTCTTACCGCTCGTTGATTTTGCTGCTTTGGTTGATGCCGATGCTCTCGTCATTTGCTTGCGACCTTTTGATGGGTTGCTTGCGGAAGCAACCGGATACCGTTTTGGGAGATGTTTTGCAGAACGGCCGGATACAGTTGGTGTTCAACCGCCAGCCCGCGGGATTTGAAAGAATCCAATGAGTCGTTGTCCAGACGGGGGAAAGGCTCTTGCGCCAGGATTGGACCATGGTCGACCTGACAGTCGACCAGATGGACTGTGATGCCCGAAACGCGAACGCCATGCTCGAAAGCTTCCTCGTATGCGGACTTGCCCGGGAATGCCGGGAGCAGAGAGGGGTGGATGTTGACCACCCGGTAATATCCGGCTGGGTCTTGAAAGTGCTTCAGGAAAAATGGAGTCAAGATACGCATGTAACCTGCCATGACGACATAATCGACCGAGTGATTAGCGAGCCTTTCGACCAGGTTCTCTTCGTGCTGTTGTCTGGTTAACCCCTTGCTGTCGACTGCTTCGGCTTTTACCCCGAAGCTCCGGGCGATTTCGAGCGCCGGTGCTTGTGGATTGTTGGAGAGAACGATCTCAACTGTTGCTGCAAGCTCGTCGTCTCGAATCGCTTGCAGGATCGCCTCCATATTCGAGCCTCTGCCCGATACCAGAATTGCTAGCCGGATAGACATTGCTTGCTGGCCCTCCATGCAATGTCGGTTCTATAAGCCATGCTCGGAAAGGAAACGGACTTCAAAGCCGCGTAAGCGCTCCGGGAGGCTGCTTCCATCGATGCTGCCAGACCGGTTACCGACAAAATTCTGCCGCCGGCGGTTTGCAACTTCCCGTCAAGCAGAGTGGTGCCAGCCTGGAATAACACCGCATCTGGTGGCACCGGCTGAAGCTCGATCGGCTCACCTTTCGACGATTGCTCCGGATAATTCTCTGTGACAGCCACCACGCAGCAGCTGGACAGCTCCGACCATTCCAGCTTCACTTGATCGAGCGTGCCGTCGGTACAGGACCAGAGCGCCGGCAGCAGGTCGGAGTTAAGTCTGGGCAGGAGCGCTTGTGTTTCAGGATCTCCGAAGCGGGCGTTGAATTCTAGAACATACGGCGTGACTGCGGCACCGGTTTTGCTGACGGTGGGCGAGCCAGAGACCATCAAGCCTATATAAAGCACGCCTTTATATCTAAGCCGCCCTTCTGCCAAAGCTCTGTTCAGCGGAGCGAGCACTTGCTCTTCGATGCTCTCGTGACTGCGGTCATAGAGCTCTACCGGAGAGTATGCTCCCATGCCGCCGGTATTGGGACCTTTGTCCCCGTTGAAGCGCCGCTTGTGATCCTGCAAGGCTGGCATCGGCACCAGGCGTTTGCCGTCGCACAGGGTCAAGAGAGAGAGCTCTTCACCGTCGAGCCTCTCCTCGAGCACTACCTTGCTGCCTGATTCTCCGAATCTCTTATTGTCGAAAATCTCCTTGAGCGCTGCCAGCACTTCTGCTTCGGAATCGCAGACAAACACGCCTTTGCCCAGTGCAAGACCATCTACTTTCACCACTTGCGCCCAGGAATTGGCTTCAACCAGGCGTTGACCTTCGCTGTAAGAAGTGCAGGTATGGAAGCGCGCCGTCGGCAAACCGATGCTTTGCATGAACTCTTTGGCGAACGCTTTGCTCCATTCCAGGCGAGCCGCTTCTTTGGTCGGTCCAAAGACTCTCAGTCCCTTGCCTTCCAGATAGTCCACGATACCGTCGGCTAGCGGATTGTCCGGACCGACCACGACTAATTCTATGTTGTTGGCGCCGCAAAACTGCGCGAGCTGGTCGAAGGCATCGACCGCAATCGGTAGATTCTCAGTCTTGTCGAGGCGGGCGGTGCCACCGTTGCCTGGTGCACAGTAAATCTGGCGCACCAGCTGGCTCTTGGCCAGTTTCCAGCATAAGGCATGCTCGCGGCCACCAGCGCCGACGACGAGTATATTGATGGGTGATTGAGGCAACATGCTATTAGCTCGGCTACTCTTTGTGGCTACACCTTAACCGGCGTTGCTGCCGGCAATGATTGAACGAATCCTTCTAAAGACGGCTGATCTCGAAATACTTCGTGACCTGTGACGTGATTGGTCAGCGCTCCGTAGAGCTTGTCGACAACAGCTTTAAACAGAGGCGACAGCGGCTCGGGCTCGGCTTTCAACTCCTTGCGGCAGATCTCTTTCCAGCCAGTAACATTTCGCTCCTTTGCCAGTTGCTGGGCCTGTTTGATTGAAGTTTCCCAGCGTCCTCCACGATAGACCTGCCGGATCATCTCTTTGGAGAGATGACAATCTTTGTACAGCAATCGAAGCTCATCGGGACCGATGCTGTCAGCCAACATCAGCCCGGAAGCGGCCAGTACAAACTCAAACTTGCCGTCCCAGAGCTCGATGTTCCTTTCGGCGAAGATCACGTAAAGCGCCAGCGCGAGACAGAGCGTAAATTCGGTCAACTTCTCGAACTGATCGGCATTCAGCCCGGACATCAGGGACGCTTCTTGAATCGACAACAGGCGATCTTTCGGCTCGAGTTTGGTGAAAAACTCCAGGACGGGATGCTCGAAAAGAGCACCTTCGGCCGGAATCTCCTTCAAACCAAGGACTCGTAGATAATCCGGGTCTCTTTCGAGCCGGCTCTTAAGCGAGCTGCCGGACGGCATTCCGAAACGAAAGACTATCTCGAGCGGGACTAAGCGTGGTGCAGCGACATTCTTGCGTTGGCTGTAAAAGTAAAGAGGGTGGCCCAGGACATGATGAAGAACGGGACGCTCGACCTCAGCCTTGAGCACTTCCATGTAAACCGGTTGATTCAAACTGCCGATCTGCTTGTATTTGATGCGTTGTCCGCTTGGCACCAGCAAATCTTGAAAGTGACTCTTAGCTCCGGATTGGCAAAGCTCAATTCCAACCGGATGCTCAAATCGTGCTTTCAGCCAGGCTTTGTCAAACTTCTTCAGGTGTGGCGAACTGGCCAATGAAGACCAGCGCTGCGGCTTGGACAGCTCCTCGAAGAAATAGGCTCCCAATGCCACCAGCGACAAGCCTTTGTTCGCGATCGTCTCGGGCATTTTGCCCCAGTCGAAAACCGAATAGTCATCAGTAAATTCGAAAAGCAAGCGGTCGGCTTTATAAGGGGATTGGAAAACTCGCTTGACCGAGCCCTCGTAAAGGAGCTCAATATTTTGAGCCTTAGGCGATGGCACGTTTGGGTCCTCCTGCAATGAGCTTTTGAAATTGAATCGGCTGGCACGAATAGTCTGCAGAACTGCTTGCGTCGGGGAAAGATGTTGCCATGTCAACACCTATTGCCAAGCGGTTTCTCTCGGTCTTTTTGGCGATTCGCTTCAAACTCGACAGCGCTGCCGATGTCCGTCGGGTATTGCCCGCTCAGGCAACCGGTGCACAAGGATAGCTGGCCGAGCGCTGACTTGAGCCCATCGATTGTTTGAAATACAACCCGGTCGACGCCAAGCTCGGAGGCGATCTGGTCGTCGCTGCGGTTGTAGGCGATTAGCTCATCGGGACTCGGAAAGTCGATGCCGTAGTAACAAGGACTGCTAATCTGCGGGCAGCTTGAAACAAGAATAACTTCACGAGCCCCGGCTTGCCGGACCAGCTTTACAATCTGCATCGCCGTGTTGCCGCGCACGATACTATCGTCGACAACCAGACAGCGCTTACCTTCAATCTCTTCGGCGATCGGAAAGAGCTTGCGACGAATCGCCTCGAGTCGTGATTCTTGTCCTTCCAAGATGAATGTTCTTTGGATATACCGGTTCTTAATCAATAACTCGCGAAACGGTAATCCCATCGTCTCGGCTATCGCTACTGCTGAAATGCGACTGGTCTCTGGTACCGGTATCACAATGTCGGCTTCGATCTTTTGTTGCTTCATCTGTTCGGCCAAAATCTGACCGAGCTTGAAGCGTGCCCTGTAGACCGATGTCTTGCCGAACTCCGATTCGACCCGGGCAAAATAAACCCACTCGAACATACAAGGTGAATACGAGTCTCTGCGCAACTGCTTGCGGCTCATCTGACCGTCGCTGGCGATGTAAATCGCTTCGCCGGGAGCGATCTCTTCGAGCGCAGTATAGCCAAGAAAGCTCAAGGCGACCGTCTCGCTGCCCAGAGCATAGGCCGGCTTGCCATCGCTGTTCTCTTTGCGTCCCAGGAAGAGCGGCCGGATCCCGTTTGGATCGCGAAAGCCGAAGAGCGCACCGTCCTTCACGAGCCCGACGACAGCATAACTTCCAATCAGCTCATCCATGCATAGCGAGACTGCTTTGAAAAGATTCTCAGCATTAACGGTGTCCGCGAGGTGAGCGCACAAGAGCTTCAAGATCAAGTCCGAATCAGACTCCAGCGTCTTGACTGCCGTTTTCTCCGAGCCTATTAGCTTGTCTCTGAGCTCGTAAAAATTGACTATCTGCCCGTTATGCCCCAGCCCGATGCCAAGCCGATAATCCAAAAAGGGTTGCAAGAGATTGGGATCGTTTCGGCTGATAGTGGCATAGCGGGTGTGGCCGATCGCCGCATGACCGCGAAGGTTCTTGAATGACCGCTCCGAGAAGACGTTTTCAACCAGACCGGTTCCCTTTTGAAGATGGAATTCCTTACCGGGACGTGACTCGGTAGTCAGGATGCCGGCTCCGTCTTGCCCCCGGTGCTGAAGGTTCATCAAACCCAAGTACACTTCGTAGGCCGATTCAACTGTACCAGTAACGCCAATCAGCCCGCACATTCGCTTGAAATCACGCCCCGCTAGTGCCTTTTGTTAAAGAGTACTTGGATCGTCGAAGAGATCCAAGTACAACGCCCCAATTCTAACCTGATTTCGCATTGTCAAGCGGCTTGCCAAGAGTCTCAAGCGCTAATCGTTACATGCTCAGAGCGATTTGCTCGTTAGTCTTGAAAGCTCTTGACCGTCGCTTGGCCGAAGGGCAAATGCTGGAAGCACAAGAGAGTCCGCGCTGAATTCTAACCAGGGCAATGGTGTAAAGTGGTGCGAGTCAGGCTTTTGGCGAGAGTGACTACATCATGACTATTCTTGCTTTCGTGGCGCTCGGGCTGGCGGCAGGTGCTCTCAGCGGGCTGATTGGAATTGGCGGCGGTGTCTTGATCGTGCCTGCGCTGGTCTTCCTGTTCGGGATGTCTCAGCAACAAGCCCAAGGAACGACGCTTGCTTTGATGGTGCCGCCGATTGGACTGCTCGCTGCCTGGACTTACTACAAACAAGGATTCGTAGATGTAAAGATTGCGGCTTTGATCTGTCTCGGATTTTTCATCGGTGGTCTATTTGGTGCAAAGCTAGCCACTCATTTAAGTAACGCTGTGCTTGAAAAGGTGTTCGGGGTGGCTCTCTTGTTAATCGCCTTGAAGATGATCGTCGGCAAGTAAGTGTAAATGAAAGCTCGCCGTCTCAAACATTCTCGGCGATCGTTCTCGTAAAATGGAAATTAGCCGAAGCGCTAGGAGTGCCAAAGAAAGAGAGCTGACTAGAAAAGTGCCCTGATTAGAAAGGTATTGCGCGGTGCCGAAGAAACGTCATAGATGTCTGAATGCTGCTTGTCATTGTTTGTGTGACAAGGACACGGAATACTGCAGCGACGACTGTGCAGAGGCTGAGGACAGTTTGGAAGATTGCTTGTGCGGTCATGACGATTGCCATCCGCACAGCGGTTTAGAAGACGAAGATTTCCCGGTGCCAAGATAGAGCTGCACCATTAGTGGTACCGAACTGTCAAAGAGAGAACCTCATACGGAGGTCCTCCCTCTGTTGCGCGTTCAAAAAACTATTGCTACGAAAGCGCGATTGCTTTGAGTGCCCGAGGGCGAGTCGCTCGTCTTGTTGCGCTTTCGACCTGTTCGACAATCGTCGAAAGCCGGTCCAGGCTCTCGGTAATTTCCGGATGATTGGGCTCCAAAAGCATCGCGTTGAGGTCCAGACCGAGCGCGTAAATGCGTCTGGCGGCCTCGAATCGCTGCTCTTGAACATGTGCGTCAGCCAATCGGATAAGCATGGATACGAGCCGCCGATCGAGCGCTTCGGCATGTTCGGATTCTCTGACTGCGAATCGCAGTATCGTTTCAGCGGACGCAAAATCGCTTTGCGCACACGCTCGCTTCACGGCAAGCTCAATGGTTTCCCAAGGGGTCTTCCCCGTGTTTACCTCCATATTCCCCGCCCCCCGGAGCTTGTGGCAGATATTAATGTCACTGCTCATCATTATTAGCGATCTGTAATCTCATCCTATCACCTGATCGGGGGATACGCCAATCAGTCGAGGGAAATTTGTCCAAGTGCTTTGTCTGCCAAGGATTTGGGAATTGATTCAAATTGTTTCGAGCGCTCGGCGTTGCTTAAATTTGCCGGTCAGACCGGCAGAAATTGTGTTTGCAAGCAGTCGCTAGTCCGGAATAAGCTGGTCGGGTGTGCTGGTGGTCTGAATGCGGCCGGCTTGCATATAAACTACAAGGTCGGCCAGCTCCCGCGCAGCTGCCCTTGAATGTGTGACTAATACCATCGGCAGTGAAAGCTTACGCTGCAATGAGCGTAGTTTTTCCCCCAGAGACTTTCGCAGCTGAGATTCAAGCGCTGAAAATGGTTCGTCCAGCAGTAATAGCTGCGGTTCCGGAGCGAGCGCGCGGGCGACGGCGGCACGTTGCCCTTCTCCGCCGGAAAGATTGGCCGGATAACGATCGGCCAAGTCCCTCAGTTGCATCAGGTCCAAGAGCTCATCCAACCTTGCTTTCCGTCGCGCTGGAGACCAGGATTGCAAGCCGAAACCGATATTGTCGCCCACGGTCAGGTGCGGAAAGAGAGTCGGTCTTTGAAACACATAGCCGATTCTTCTCTTCTGCGGCGGCAGATGTACCTTTCTGTCCGAATCGTAGAAAACCTGGTCGCCTAACAGTATCTCTCCGCTGTCGGGCACACGCAGCCCGGCTATACAGTCGAGCAAAGTCGACTTACCTGAGCCGGAAGGACCGAACAAAACGATTAATCCATTTGGAACTGACAATTCTACGGCGAGGGAGAACGAGCCCACGGTAGCGTTAATCCTGGCTTTAAGCGTCCTTTCTACCATTTTGCACCGAGTCGATTGATCAGTACCATCACCAGCAGCGAGGCCGCAGTTAAGATAATGACCAGACCGAGTGCTAAGCTTTCGTCGCCGGCTTGGGCAGCTTGATAGATAGCCAGCGGCATTGTCTGGGTTCGACCAGGGATGTTGCCGGCCAGCATCAAAGTCGCTCCGAACTCGCCCAGCGCTCTTGTGAAACTCAAAGCCACACCGGCCAGCAGTCCCTTCCAGGCAAGCGGTAGCGTCACCTTAAAGAGCGTATCGACTCTGGATTTGCCCAATGTATATGCGGCTCGCTCGTAGATCGGGTCTACACTTTCAATGGCGGCCCGACTGGTTTTTATCATCAGCGGCATGGCGATCATAACCGCTGCTATAACCGCTGCTTGCCAGGTAAATAACGGTGTCCAACCGGTAAACGAATAAAGATATTGCCCGAGCCAGCCGCGCTTGCCCAGTATTCCCAACATATAGAATCCAACTACAGTCGGCGGCAATACCAGCGGCAAGGTGCAAATTGCATCGACTAAATTGCGGCCGGGAAATCGCAGGCGAGCAAGAAAGTAACCGATTGTGGTACCGAAAACAGCCACTATGACGGTGGCAATTGATGCTACCAGAAGCGATAGCTGTAGAGAAAACCAGGGATCGATCACTATTGTAAAGGAAGAAATCCTTTGCTCTTGAGAATGGAGCGCCCCTCCAAACTTGTCACCAAATCGATGAAGGCTCGACCCAATTCTACCTGTTTGCTGTCTCTCAAAAGAGCGATCGGGTAAACAATCGGCTCGTGAAGGTTGTCGGGAATGATAAGCGCAATATCGACTTTCTTACCGGCCAGCCCATCGGTTGCATAAACAATCCCGGCATCAACGTTGCCGCTCTGCACGTAAACCAACGCCTGTCTAACGCTCTCGGACAAAATCAGTTTTTTCCCGCTGACCAGCTGACTGTAGACATTTGCTCGCTTGAGCGCCTCGGCGGCATACTTACCAGCTGGCACAGTGGCCGGATTGCCGATCGCCAAACTTTCGAGCGTTGTCAATTGCTGCAATGAATTTATGCGCTTGCCACCGCTGGGAACGATCAAGACCAACCGGTTACCGGCAAAAGCTTTGACCGAGCCGGCTGCAATGAGCTGCTTACTTTGCAAGCGGCTCATCTCGGTATTCGAGGCGGATACAAAGACATCTGCCGGTGCACTTCGTTCGATTTGAAGCGCCAATTCCCCAGAGGCTGCGAAGTTGAAGATCACCTTGTCGCCCGGATGCTTTCGCTCAAAGCTGGCACCAATCTGCAAAAAGGCTTCCCGCAAGCTGATCGCCGACGATACGAACAATTCGGCTGCGGTAGCCGGTTTTACTTGCAAAAATAGAAAAAGAATGGCAAGCGGAAAGGCGATGATTCTCAATTTACAAATAGTCTATACGGTGGCAGCTTGCCGACAGTCGGCTGACAAGTGAATTTTGACAGCTTCAAAAGTGCAATTGCAAGACCATATAATCACTCTCATAAGTTAAGTATTGAAGAGAAGTCGCAGCGAGCAAGAAAAATGGAAATCGATTCGTATTTGGTAGCCTTCGCGGTAATCACACTTACTACTTTGCTGGCATTAGCTGGGTTGGTTATTGTCAGGAGAAAGGTTCCGGTCGTGACGCTGGCATCGCTTCATGAAGTCGGTGGCTACCTTTTGTCAGTAATTGGCACAATGTACGCAGTCCTGCTCGGATTAATAGTTGTGGATGCGATGACTAGGTTCGAAAATGCTCAGCAAAATACTCTGCAAGAAGCCAATGCTCTCGCTGACGTATTTCTACTTTCCAAACAATATCCGGCGGCTAAAAGAGCGGAGATTCAAAAGCTCTGCATCAAATATGCTGAAGATGTAATTGAGAAGGAATGGCCGGCCATGGATTCCGGCAATTTGAGCGCGGAATGCCGGCAGTCGGCGATTGACCTCGTAAATGCAGTTGCTAGTTTCGAACCAAGCAGCAATAAAGAGCAGTCTCTCTATCAGGTGGTTGTCCAGGAGGCTTGTCAGATGTGGGACAACCGCCACGCTCGCATCTATACCGCCTCGGGCGGATTGCCGGAAGCGGAATGGGCGGCCTTGATTATCGGTGGCGTCGCGACTGTAGTTTTTACCTACTTTTTTGGACTGGAGAATTTCAAAGCGCAAGTTGCCATGACGGCTATGGTAGCGTTATTGATAGCGCTCAACTTGTACCTGGTTCTGCTCTTCGGGTATCCGCATTCCGGAGATTTGAAGGTCCACCCCAGAGCGTTCCAGTCCCATTTGGAAGTATTCCGGTCCGAGATGCAGCATGGAACGGTGCCGATGGAGCCCAACTTGCCCGAGTAACCACTTCGCTTAACTCACCACTAATTTCGGGTGATTGGTAGAGCCAGTTAAGGGCGCACTGGCAGTCCCATCTGAGCAGGACTGTCACCGAAGGCGGTGACACCATCTTCAGTGACAGTCACTAAATGACAGCCGGTGCGTGATACGCTCCAGCTGTCGAAGTAATTACGCGCGAGCCAGCCATCGAAATGAGCATCTTGAGCGCGTGTCCAGCTCCAGCCGTCCGAACTGTCGATCGTACAGACGTTGCCTTTTGCATCCCAGCCGAATGAAAACGATTTGCCACTGTGACTGTATCGAAAGTAAGTGACTTGCCCGGCGGAATTCTTCCGGTAAGTGTCGCCATGGCGATTGACCTGTCCGAACTCTCTAAGCGGCTTCTTGTCGAAGGTTGCACGCGCACCTACTCTTGAATAGACGGTGAAACTAAAGGGGGCAGCACATTCTGATTTTGCTCTGTTGTACATGATCTCTTACCTCATTATTTGAATTGCGTGGCAATGCCTGTTGCTTTGACTGGTAGTGATTTAGAAGCGGCTAGGCCACTGGTTCAGCGATCTGCACAGCTTCTAAGTGCGCTAAAATCTGCTGCGACATCTGCTGGCAATCGACCAGTTTTGTTGCGGCACTCTGTTTGGGATTGTAGATGTCGTGGGTGCGATAACCGGCTTTGAGTGTGGTCTCGACAGACTGCTCGATTGCTCTTGCTTCCTGCTCCAGGGCAAACGAGAAACGCAGCATCTGAGCCGTGCTCAAAATCTGAGCGATCGGGTTGGCTTTCCCTGTGCCGGCGATGTCTTGAGCCGATCCGCCCGGCGGCTCATACAGTCCGAATCCCTCGGCATTGATACTGGCGGACGACAACAGCCCCAGAGAGCCGGGCAGCACTGCCGCGGCATCCGAGAGGATATCTCCGAACATGTTGGTAGTGACGATTACGTCGAACTGCGAAGGATCTTTGATTAGTTGCATGGCACAGTTGTCCACAAGCATATCTTCCAGCTTGATCTCCGGATAGTTTCGTCCTACTTCGTGCACAACCGCCCGCCATAATTTGGACGAGTCTAGGACGTTAGCCTTGTCTACCGAGGTGACTTTCTGGCGTCTTCCGCCTGCTGCCTTGAATGCAACGTGGGCAACTGCTGCTACTTGATCTTCGGTATACATAATGACGTCGGTTGCGATCCGCCTTTCGTCCTGATAGAAGGTCTTGTGTTCGCCGAAGTAGCTGTCGCCAAGCAACTCTCGAATAATGAGGAGATCGACGCCGCGGTCGATTATCTCCGCTTTGAGAGGCGACATCTCTTTGAGGTCGGGATAGATCTTCACCGGTCTGAAATTGGCGCCGAAATTGAATGTTTTACGCAGAGTTAAGATGGAATTGGCTTCGCAATTTCGCCACTTGTCCAGATGTTGTTCGCTGACCAGTCCACCGACAGAGCCGAACAAGATGGCGTCGGCCGATCTACACAGCGATAAAGTCTCTTCGGGTAGATGTGTGCCGAAGCGCTCGTAGGCAGCGCCGCCGACATAACCGTGGGTGGTGACAAATTGGTGCTCGAATCGCCCCGCGATGCACGCCAAAACCTTGAGCGCCTCCGTCATTACCTCCTCGCCGATGCCGTCTCCGGGCAGAACCGCTATGTGCTTTTTCATCGAGTCCTCTTATATGTTAGGTAGATTTCCATTGTTCGAATCTGTGATTACAGGCGATCGCCTTGCCTTTGTTCTGGCACTTTCGCGCCTGACTTCTGAAAGGCGAGAATGTAGTCGATGTCGTCCAGCCCATTCAAAAGGCAATGTTTGCGGAATGGGTCATAATCGAAGCTGTACAACTTACCCTTGTCCGTCGTAACTGTTTGATCTTCAAGGTCGATGGTGACCACAAATTCTCGTTGGGTCGATTCTTCGATCATGGCGTCCACCGTTTGTGCTGGAAGTACGATCAGCAATAAGCCGTTCTTGGCTGAATTGCTGTAGAAGATGTCTGCAAACGACTTGGCGATAATCGCCTTGATGCCCGCTCCTAGTAGAGCCCAGACGGCATGCTCGCGTGAAGAGCCGCAGCCAAAATTGCTGTCGGCAACCAAAATTGAAGCTTGCTTGTAACGCTCTTGCGAAAGCGGAAAGTTCGGGTCGGTGTCGCGCAAACGGCGAAATACGTTCTGCCCATATCCCTCCCGGCTGATGCTCGTCAAGAATTGCGCAGGAATTATCATGTCGGTGTCCACATCTTTGATGGGAAGTGGAACGACTTTGGATCTTAGCGTTGTAAATCTCTCCATTGCTACGTTGTCCTTTCAACGAGGTACTAGACTGTCTGTAGATACCCTTCCGGAGACGTAATTCTGCCAGCGATAGCGCTGGCTGCAACAGTGGCGGGTGAGGCCAGGTGCGTGATGCTGCCTGGACCTTGTCTGCCCATGAAATTGCGATTTGAGGAGCTGATACAGCGCTTTCCTGCAGGGACTCTGTCGTCGTTCATAGCCAGGCACATCGAGCAGCCCGGCATTCGAAATTGTGCTCCGGCCGCTTCGAAAACCGCAGGCAGATTCTCCCGACGCGCTTGCTCCATCACCGCTTCTGAGCCTGGAACGATATAGAAAGTGACGTCGGGATGTACTTTCCTGCCGGTCAATATGCCAGCGGCGATCCGCAGATCTTCGATGCGCCCGTTAGTGCACGATCCAACGAAAGCCCAGTCTACAGGGGTTCCGGAAATCGGAACGCCTGCTTCCAGCTTGACGTATTCCAAAGCGCGATCTGCTACCGACCGCTGGTCGTCAGGTAGCTGTGCTGTCTCCGGTATCTCTTGATCGATACCCAGCGCCTGTCCGGGATTTGTTCCCCAGGTCACCATTGGCTGAAGCCGGTCGAGATCGATCGTGACCTGGCGATCGAAGTGACAGCCGGCATCACTGCTCAGATATTGCCATGCTTCCAACGCTCGCTGCCACGCTTGTCCGACCGGTGCACGTGGGCGACCGCTCAAGTAATCGTAAGTAACCTGATCCGGCGCTATCAATCCGGCCCGTGCACCACATTCGATGCTCATGTTGCAGAGTGTCATCCGCTCCTCCATGCTCATCGCACAGACTGCTTCACCGATGTATTCAATGACATGCCCGTTGGCTCCACCGACTCCAATTTCGGCGATCAATCTGAGAATGGCATCTTTTGCGTACACACCTTTGCGAAATCGACCGCGGAATTCCACCCTCATTGATTTAGGCTTCTCTTGCAAGAGGCAGCCGGTAGCCAGAACATGTCCGACTTCCGATGTTCCGACTCCGAATGCCAGCGCGCCGAATGCGCCATGAGTCGAAGTGTGAGAGTCTCCGCAGACAATCGTCATTCCCGGCTGGGTCAGTCCGAGCTCTGGACCGACAACGTGAACAATACCTTGCCCGCCATTGAAATCGAGCAGCTCAATTTCGTGGCGTAGACAATTTTGTCTGAGCGCTTCTACTTGAGCGCGGGCGGCCTCATCGTAAATCTCCTGCCGGTTGGCTCTAGTTGGAATGCTGTGATCGATCGTAGCAAGCAGTCTGTCCGGTCGAAAGACTTTCAAGCCTTTCTCTTCCAGCGTTTTGAAGGCTTGTGCTGACGTCACTTCGTGCAAGAGCATGAGATCGATAGCAAAGACGGCCGGATGACCGTCAAGCTGAGCGATTACGTGAGAGTCCCAGATCTTCTCAACGATACTGCGTGGACTCGAAAAGCGGCCAGAAGTACTCTTGACGCCGGCTAGCGAAGTTAGGGGATTTGACTTGTGTGCGCGCATTCTAGGCGACGACCTCCTGATTGACTACTTCTGTCGGTTGCTACTCTACGCAACGAAGAGCGGCTGACTGGGAGAACTAGCAGTTGCTTCGCTGTAAACCGGTCGAGCTTTCAAAGCAAAGTGCTCGGTTACATAACACTTGTTTACGGCATTTAGAAAGGCACGAATTGCGGATATTTCTATATCTTGATCCATCCCCTTTCCTTCGAATCTATTATTCAAGCGATCGACGATTACAACTTCTGAGATACTTCTTGCATCGAAGCCTGCTCCCTCGGATTGGCTGCGATGATTGAGAATTTGCAGCTGTCCAGTGCGCCGCTCTACCAACTTCCTGACCGCTGCCAGCGCCGAATCGAGCCCTTCGTGGACTTCTTCAATTAGACCCGACTGCTCGAAAAACTTGCCGTACAATTTGACCGTCGATACGCTCGCCGTTTTTGAGTAGTCGATGCGGTCCACCTTGATCGGCGACCGGTAGTCGATATAGGATTCAATTAACTCAGCATCGGTAATCCCCTTTCTGCGCTGCGGATATCTGTCCTTGATGAACTGCGCGACCTGCGATTTTTCGGAATCGGAGCAGGCGAAACCGGAGCTTTCGATGATCGCCTTTGCATGATTGCCACCGCTTAACGGGCCAAAGAGAAAGGAGATCTTCTTGCCGGTCTCCTTCGGGTCGAAGGGCTGATAGACCAGCGGATTCTTCAAGATTGCGTTGGTATGTCCACCGGAAGAGTGCTTCGCGGCATTGTCTCCACTGACCGGCCAGTGAGGTTGCCGCGGCAGCATGTGCTTGCTTACAAAATCGGAGATCGATTGCAGCTGTTCCGCATCTACAGTCGTATGCAGCGGGTTGCCGGCATTCATCTGCTCCGCAAAGCATTTGATTACCATGATGCATTGTTCGATTGCCGCATTGCCAGCTCTTTCCCCAATGCCGTTTATGCAACCTTCAATCTGTCTGGCTGGTCCGTGGAATACGGCGTTGGCGGTATTTTGCACAGCCAGTCCGAAATCGTTGTGGCAGTGCACCGACCATGTTATCGGCGTGGTCGGAAACTCGCGTGCGATGATTCCAGCATGTTCGTTCATCTTTTCGACGAAATACTCTTTACCTTCGAAGATTGATGCGCCACCAATCGTGTCGGGGCAGTTAATGATAGTGGCACCAGCCTGCACCGCTGCCCGGATCAGATCGGTCGTAAAATGGAAATTATCCTTCATTCGCGAGTAGCCTTCCGGCGAGAATTGAACTTCTAATCCCTCACCGACCGCTATTTTGACAAGTCGATAGAGCTCCTCGATGATTTTTTGCTTGTTATCAGCCTTCTTTCCGAGCGAGGCTGGCATCAGCTCAGGGTCTACTGGAACATATGTATGAAGGCGACCCTTGCTATAAGGGATGAGCGGTAAAAGCGATTCTATTGTCCGTTCGAACTGCTCTTCACGCAGTTGGCACAAGGCCGCAATTACCGGCTTGCGGTCTCGGCTGCTTACCTCTTCGGCGATACTGCGTACAATCTGAAAGTCCAGATTACTTGCCGACGGAAAGCCGGCTTCAAGAATATCGACACGCAGCGCACATGCCAGCCTGGCGTACTCGAGATTCTGCTCGAAGCTCATTCCGGCTCCCGGGCATTGCTGACCATCGCGCAACGTCGTGTCAAAAATTTTGACATGCCGTTCACCGCTCCAATCTTTTGTGCGTCCGCTCATTCTGATTCCCCTTGAAAAAAAATTGGCTCTGCCGGTTAGACAGAGCCAATCATTGATAGATCTTGAATTCGGCTCTGTTTATCTAAACCCGTCCAGGAGCAGCGCGCCCAGGAGCAAAAGTCCCAGGTCGGCGGCGGCGGTGTTTAGGAGAATCGAATTTGACATAACAAACTTGTATTACGCCGTTGGAACAATGTCAATCCACAATTCGCATAATGTAAAGAAAAGTCGATCGCTTCGATAGCTTAATTCGATAGCTTAAGAGGATGAGTTTGCCGATGCCACAATTTTTTCACGCGATCCAGGCAAACTGGGCGGTTGCTATCCCGAAAGTCCAGCTATCCCTACCGAATAGGAAAGTTACCGCTGATGTACAAAGATACTGTCCGAGGCTCTGCGGAAAGCGAGTTGGATGGCGGCTTAAGCAGCAATGCCGAAGCGCAAGCGCCCGACTTCAATGCGCTGTCGCTTCTAAGCGAAAAGACCAGCGTCGGCAACGCGCAGGCGAGCGGTAAGGGCAATCTACCGGCGGACCTGCCTCCGGTCGCATTTAAGAAGGATTGCGAAAGTCGATTAGCACAATGACCGGACTGAAGGTGCTGGATCTCGCTGAGACCAGGGTGTCGGATCGCGGACTGGCTCACCTGTCTCCTTTGAAGGATCTTCAGAAGCTGAGCATCGCCTGCACTAAGGTTACAGATAGCGGTTTAGAGCAGTTGAAGCAGTTTGAACAACTGACAAAACTCAATTTGTATGGCAACGACCTGACTGATGCCGGAGTAAGAAAACTGCAAACGTTGAGTAAGCTGGAGGGCTTGACTCTCGGTGGCAACCGTGGAATTACCGATCAATCGATTCCGGTGCTGAAGCAGCTGACTAATCTTAAGCAACTTCATCTAGCTGGCACCGGCATCAGCAATGCTGGTCTGGAAGAGCTGCGCAAAGCGCTGCCGAACTGCTCGATCAATTAGTGGCGCAAGGCGTGCGCGGGAGCGGGAAGGGTGAAACGGTTATGCGGTGCCGGTTCGGGACGATTCATCGTAGCGCCTTGACGGATGTTTTCGTAATGCTAGCCTGTAAGTAGCTAGCGCACTTGTCAGAATGCTCTCCAGGCGGCTAAACTTTCGAGCGGTCAGGCGTTTTAAATCGACAGGATGTCATGATGAAATCTTCTATTCGACTTGCACTGCCGGCGGTGCTTACCGGTTTGTTGATTGCGAGTTCTTGTGCAGTCCGAGCTGATACGTCTAGCGACTACGAAATCAACTGCTCGAAGGTTAGTGAAGCCGGAGAGTCGGCAAGCGAGCACGACCGTCTTTGGAGACTTTTTGACGTCTACTGGAACTATCAAATGAAAGAGTATCCGGAATGGGCGACTGCTGTCGGATATCCAGGACAGAATGGCCGTTGGACAGATTACTCGCTCGAATCGATCGCCCGCAGAAAGAGAGAGTTGAACGCCCCGCTTGCGGCATTAAAGGCGATCGATCGAGCCAAACTGAAGGAAAGCGATCAGCTTAACTACGACATCCTCAAGTTTCGAATCGAAGATGACTTGAACGGAAGCAAGTTCAAAGATGAGCTGATGCCGATCAATCAGCTGCGTGGGGTGCAGCAATACCTGGCGATTGCGATCAAGGACAACCCAGCGTATACGGTGAAGGATTACGAGGACATACTGAGCCGCTTACGCGGAATTCCTGCGCTGATTGAGCAAACGGTAGTACTGCTCAAAGAAGGTGTCAGGCAAGGCGTAACGCCTCCGAAAATAACATTGCGCGACGTACCTGAGCAGATCAAAAATCAAGCTGTGGACTTTCCGGACAAGAGCCCGTTGTTCGAGCAGTTCCAGAACTTCCCGTCGACGATTGCCGTCTCCGAGCAGGAGCGCCTCCGAAAGGAGGCTGCCGGTCTCATAAAGGATAAGATTGTACCGGCATTTAGCGCGCTGCATTCTTACTTTGCTAACGATTACCTTCCTCACTGTCGTGAGTCAATCTCTTGTACGCAGCTTCCCGACGGTGAGGCCTGGTATCAATTCAAAGTAAAGAGCAGAACGACTACGACTCTTTCGCCAAAGGAGATTCACGAGATCGGTCTTTCCGAGGTGAAGCGTATTCGCGCCGAGATGGAGGCGGTGATCAAGTCAACTGGATTTAAAGGCACTTTTCAGGAATTTTCTGCTTATCTGAGATCAGATCCGAAGTTCTTCTATACCGATGCCCAAGCGCTGTTGAGTGGATATCGAGATATCGCCAAAAGAATCGATCCCGAACTGATGAAGCAGTTTGGGAAGCTGCCGAGACTGCAGTATGGCATTCGGGCAGTGCCGGCATTCTCCGAAAAGTCTCAGCCAACCGCCTATTATCAAAATGGCACGCTCGAGGGCGGCCGAGCCGGCATCTTCTATGCCAACACATACGAATTGAAGGGTCGTCCGAAATGGGAGATGGAGCCGCTGACGCTCCACGAGGCCGTGCCGGGCCATCATCTGCAGATTTCGCTTGCGCAGGAGATGGACAATCTTCCGGCCTTTCGCAAGTACGACTCCGAGTTTACAGCCTATGTCGAGGGGTGGGGATTGTATGCCGAAAGCTTGGGCGGAGAGCTGGGGATGTATAAAGACCCTTACTCTCATTTCGGGCAATTGACTTACGACATGTGGCGATCGATCCGCCTCGTGCTGGACACAGGTATTCATCATTTAGGCTGGTCACGCCAGCAAGCGATTGATTTTTTCAGGGATAACTGCAGCAAGCCGCAGCACGACATCGAGGTAGAAGTCGACCGTTATATAGTTTGGCCGGGTCAGGCGCTCGGTTACAAGATCGGCCAGCTAGCCTTTATGAATCTCAAGGAGACTGCCAAGAAAGAGTTAGGAGAACGCTTTGATGTTCGGTCGTTCCACGACACGGTCCTGGCAATGGGAGCAGTTCCTCTGGATGTGCTCAAGGCGCAGACCAAACTCTGGATAGCTAAGTCAAAGGCTCTTGCCGCGGATGCTCGTTAAATTACTGGTAAAGCGATTCCGAGTTAACAGTCCGTAGGTGCGATGCATTGACATGGCTGGGCATGGCCCAACCTCTACAGAGTTGCGTCAATTCCGAAACGAGATCCTCCATGGATCAAATTTAGTGCCCCGGCGAATTAGTACTCTGGTCGGCCGGCAATACTTTTTTGGAAACGTCTCGAAGAATTGACAGCTCGACTTCGCGGCGAGCTGCTTCACCTTCGGCCACCAGTTTGTCATCTTGATCGAATATCTTGAACTCAGGAAGCGTTGTGATGTGAAACTGTTTGGCCAACGGCGAGTCTAAATCGATGGCGCGCATTTCCGGCCGGTCGATGTTCAACTTTCGAATCGCGAGATCGCTGCGGGTCCTGGCCAACAGCTCCAGTTTCGGCTCGATGTCCAGACAGGCTGGTGAGAACAAGCTGTAGAACTCCACGATTGTAAACTTGCCGGGCCGCGTGCAATCAGTTATCTCAAACCGTTCACCTGGTGTGTTGGGGTTCGCTTCTTCAATGTCCGACGATAACAGCTTCTTTAGACCGGGCGAAAGTTCGATTGGTGTGTTGGTTTGGATCGGAGTGATTGGTCTTGAGCAGTAATAGAGCAACAGGCAGGATGCTGTGAAGATCAGCATCACCCGGACGAGCGTTGTGGTGGTGCGAATTGGAGTCCGTTCGTTCATCGCTTTCTTACTTGATTGCTGAAGTTGATAATACTGCCAATTTGTGAAATCGGCATGTCTCTATCGCTTTTCGCCAGCAAGCCTGCGCAGTATCTCAATATTCTTTCTATCCGGACCCTTACCTTCGAATCCTGGCACTTCTAGTATCCAGGGTAGCGGTCGCAGCAATGGATGATTGACCATTCGTTTGAAGCCGGCTGCTCCAATGTGACCTTCTCCGATGTTTTCGTGTCGATCCCGGCGCGCACCCAGCGGCGTTTTGGAGTCATTGGCGTGAATGGCCAACAGTCTGGAGAAGCCGACCGTCTCCTCGAATTCCTCTACTGTCCGCGACAGCCCATCCTTGCTGGAGACGTCATATCCGGCATTGAACAGATGGCAGGTATCCCAGCAGACAGCTAGCCGCTGATCATGATTCAGCGCTGAAAGTATCTCGCCAAACTGCGAGAACTTAGCGCCGATCGTTTGCCCTTGACCGGCGCACACTTCCAACAAGAGTTTGCAATCGCCCTTGTAGCCAGCGAGCACATTAGTCAAAGCACTGATTACTCGGTTCATGGCCACCGCGTAACTGAGGTCTCTGGCAGAGCCGGGATGAAAGATCAGCCCAATTGCTCCGAGTTTGTCTGACAAACGCAACGCCCGTGACAGATTGTCGACGGATTTTGCCCAGTTGTCATCCGATGGCGAGGCCAGATTCACAAGATAGTTGCCGTGCACAAACAGCGGTCCCAGCTCGTGCTTCTCGATGTCGGCTTTGCATTGTGCTATGTCGGCTGGTGCCGGCGTCGGCTCTTTCCAGGATTGCGGTGAACCGATGAAGATCTGCATCGCCTGCGCGCCGATCTCCAGCGCGTGGCGAACCGCTCCGGTTGGCCCCCCCTTGACGTGCCCACCGACAATGAGCCTCGAATCAGAAGTCTTTCGAGCTGGGCACATAAAGCTTTCTCCTTCTATTTCGTAGTGGCTTGCCGGCGATTCCGATTTACCTAATTTAGTTTACGAGCACTGCTTCCAAAAAGTTCAATTGAAATTGCAATTGCAACCGCTTACAGCTTGGGCTGATTGTAAGACTTCACGAGAGGACCTCCATAGTTAGTTGGCATAAGAGTTCCGCTCAGTCGGTTGCACGAACTACCCTCTCATCTCTACCAGGTTGCCGGACTCGTAGCGACTCATTCCGTGGTAGAACATCGCCACTCCTACCGCCAGCACGGCAAGCGCTCCCGCCAGGGAGAGTGCGGCATCCTGCCAGGATAAGGACCGCAATGATTCGACCGGCAGATAGCTGATGAAGCCGGCCGGTATCAACGTGTACAGAACAACTTTGATCGCCCCCTCAAATAGCGTGGACGGATAAGTGCTGAACGTGATCAGCGCGAAGCGCAACTGCTCGGCAAGCCCTTCGGCGTTGCCCAGGTAGAAGCTCAAGCTGCCGGTGGCGATGTTGAATCCCACGAAGACCATCGCTACGCAAAGCGACAGCGCTGCGAAAAGTAAGAAGTGGGGCAGATCAGGATGCACCACCGCTATATAAACAACGTAACCGAACAAGATGTCACCAATGGCAGTGGCGCTCATCCGACCCAGCAACAGGTGCGGCAGAAGGGCGCGTGGATAGAGCATCCAGACATCCAATTGACCGCGCGCGATCAACACCGGAAGCTGTAGGCTATTGCCGAATACAGCCGCTGACAAGCCGAAGCCAGAGGCCGAAAGGCACCACAAAGTCAGGAAGTCGGACATAGTCCAGCCGCGTAAGACCGGAAAGCGGTTGAAAAAAAGGCACCAGAAGATTACCCAGATCACATCGTTGAGGATCATGGAGACAACCTGGGAGATGAAGGCGCCCCTGTATTCGAGCTGAGCGAGGAGATTGAGCCGCACATAAGCAGCTGCCAACTGCATGTACTTGATCGATTTGGACAACATGTTAGCCTCCATTTGCATGGACTCGTCTTAGTGCAAGCATGAAGACAGCCCACAGTAGGATTGAGAATCCCGCGACTGCGGCAGCCTGCGTGAAAAGAAGCCGGACTAAGGTTTCGCTGTCTGGATGCACGAACAGGCGCGCCGGTCCGTAGACGATATTTGCGAACGGCAATGCTTTCAACGCCGGTCTGATTGATTCGGGAAACAAGTCGAGCGGAATGAGCATTCCACCGAGTACCATGGTTATGCGCGAATAAATCAGCATCAGACCGGTCGTGTCCTCCAGCCAGAATGCCGCTAGCCCGATCAAGAAGTATCCGAGGAAGTCCAGAACGAATGCTAGCGGCAGGCTGAGCGCGAAGCATAGAAGACCGCCGGCAGAGAGTGGAATCGGACCGACCAGGACTAGCACTATCACTATGCCGGCGGTCAGACTGAGGAGAAATCTCACCAGTCGATCGCCCAGCGCGACGGATAGCCGATAGAGCGGATAGGAGACAGGCCTGATCAATTGAACCGCCAGCGCTCCCGTTCGAACCTCCTCATCGACGACCGGGGTCACGCGCGGACCGGAAAGCATGATTGACTCCGCCACCATCAAGTACCAGAGCATCTGGCTCAAGGTCAAACCGGCCAGGCTCGTGCACCCGGTTTCGGCATAAGCTACGTGCCAGACTCGCAAGAATATGTAGAGAATGACCAGCAGAAAGATGATCCGGCTCAATACTTCACTGGCATAGGCAAGTTGCGAACGAGCCGAGACTAACCCGACCCAGGCGTACTTTTCGAGAGATCTCACGGCGATCTCACCTCCTTTGCTTGTGAGTCTGATAGCGATGCACAATTTGAGATCAGTCGGCTGGTTGTCGCAAGGTTAGCCTCGCGACTGCCGTCCTGGCGTTTGCCTTCCTGGCAACTCTGCTCTTCGCTGTCGAGTTTTCTTTGTCCGTATATATGCGCGATAACCTCCTCGAGCGGTGGGTCTTCGATCGTTATGTCGGCAACTGGTCCGGACCTCAATAGATGTTGAATCACCTGCTCGATCTCGACCAGATTTGTGTCAACCTCTAGTTTCAGTGCGTAGCCGTTTGCTTTCACTACGGTCACTCCAGGCATTGAAAATGTTTTAGGAGGCTCGTGAAATTTCAAACTGAGCACCTTTGCCCCCAGATACCGTCGGCGAAGAGTGGATACTTTGTCGTCAAAGACGACGCTGCCGTGGTTGATGATTATCACTCGCTTTGACACACTTTCAATGTCTCCGGCGTCGTGGCTGGTCAGGAATATGGTCAAACCGTCTTCCCGATTCCACTCGCGCAAGAGGTCGCGCAGCTCATGCCGCGCCACCACATCCAGTCCGATTGTCGGTTCGTCGAGAAATATGACTTTCGGCTGGTGCAGCAAGCTCGCTGCGACTTCAGCGCGCATTCTCTGTCCCAGAGACAGTTTGCGCACCGGCGTCTTGATGAACTGGCCGAGATCGAAGCGATCGACGAGCATCGCTTTGCGCTTTGCATACATCTGTTTATCCAGATCGTAGATGCGCGCGAGCAGATCGAAGGTGTCGTCAGGCGGCAAGTGATACCAGAGCTGGGAGCGCTGTCCGAAGACGACGCCTATCTTGCCGGCCAGTTGTCCGCGCTCAGCCCAGGGCACCAGACCGAGAACCTGAGCGCAACCGCCGGTTGGATGCAAAATGCCAGTCAGCATTTTGATCGTAGTTGATTTACCGGCGCCATTTGGACCGATGAACGCGACCGACTGCCCCTGCTCGACGCTGAGGCTTATGCTATCGACGGCGACTACTTCCTGCTGAGTCCGTCTGAATCCATTGCCCTTCTTGAGCAGAAAGGTCTTGTAAAGTCGGTCGAGTTCGACGGCGTTCATGGTCTCTTTCCTTTGTTTTGGTCGTTTCCTATCAAATGTTCTTCAAGCTGAAAAACCCCCTTTCTTTTCAAAAAGGAGGCGGCTGCGCTCGGGGGATCTAGCTAACTAATCAGATTGATCCAAGTGCATGTGCCGGTCTCCTCCTCCCGCCTGTCGACGGAAGAAATTGAATGACCTGCTGCAACATGTATGCACAATGTTTCATAATCTCTATTATTGAGAATCAGAAGATTTTGTCAATGAATTGTTTCGGATGTATGAACGCTCAAGATTCCGCTGAACTCTGATTCAAGGATTCGAGCATAGGTTAGTCGCGCAGCTGTGATGGCGGTCTTCCAGCTGCCTTTATGCTTCAGATTAGATCTGACAGGTAATCACTCGCAAGACCAGAGTTCCGAGCTGGTATTCGACTTGAGCATCGACTAACTCCAGCTTCGCTTCGGTGAGCTGTCGCTCCATTTTCGTAACCAGAAGAACCGTACTGTCTCCAGCCTGAAATCGCACGCGCTCCCCAGCGTAAACTGCTTGTGCCTTTTCGACCTGCGTCTCCAGCTGAACGCAGCGAGCATAGGCAAATCGAATGATAATCGGAGCTCTTTTAAAACCGGAGTGGCACTGCCGGCGGTACTGTTCAATTTCGATCGACACTATTGGTGGTGGGGTCGAGTCTGGCAAAGCGACGTTATCCAACAATAGTCGAGTTGTATATCAGATTGTGGATATTCCACAATCTC
Source organism: Candidatus Obscuribacterales bacterium (assembly GCA_020050835.1). GTDB lineage: Bacteria > Cyanobacteriota > Vampirovibrionia > Obscuribacterales > Obscuribacteraceae > JAGVKB01. Next base: position 96,676 of record JAGVKB010000093.1, read on the forward strand.
CTTGAGCCTCAGGGCTCTCCTGAAGGTGCAGCCGAAAGTGTTGGCTGGATCCGGTCCGGAGATGAGCTCAGGCAATCGAGCTCTAGGCTCCGACCAATTTGGCAGATTCTTCGGTTTTGAAGTTTAAAGCGAGATGCTTGGCATTGGTGAGCACGACATTCAAAGCCGCAAACAAGGCGCGCAATCCAACCAATGTCGCAGCAATCGCTCTGGTCTGTTCGATCGAATCGTAAGCTACCAAAAGAGTAATCGTGGTAATTGCTACCGCCAAAGTGGTCTCGGTTAGAACGATCTTCTTCAGTGAGTCTCGCATGGTTTTTTCCTCTCGCCGCCGGTGTCATCACCCAACATCTCTAGAATAGGCAGCAACTGTGACGGATCGATGACCAGTTCGTGACAAATTTGTGACAAGGCAACTTTCTTGAAATTGGTCGACTCTAGTAGAAAGTGAGCGGGGAGATGCTTAGCATCTCCCCGCTCGTGAGTCTTACCTGTTCAAGACGTTAAATGAGCCATTTGTAGCAACTTCGGTGCATGGAGAATCAGAAAAAATGCGGCAGACGTTGCCGTGGCCATCGCCGCTACCGAAAACATACTGGAGAGTGCGCTGGAAGGCTTCCGTCTGAATAAGTGAAACTCGAGCTGAGAACGTAAGGCAGCATTATGAATGCTGGTATAGTAAACCAGGGCGGTTCCCTTGCAGCGAAGGCAGCGCCCCGAGCAACAGGACATCGTGCTTCCGCACTCTTTGCACAAGACGATTGTCATTACTTTCTCCTCCAGCCCTTTGTTTAACCTGTCCGATACAGCTAATGTATTCAGCAACTGTGACCGGACAGTGACTTACCAAAAAAACTTTTGGGTACACGACCAAATTTTCGGCAATGAGCTATTCTGCCCGGGCCGCTGCGCGAATCTCCCGCCAGCGCGGGTGGGCTTCAATTAAGGCTAGGGCCTCGGCGAGCAAAGACTTCCCGGGCTCCTTTTTGAACCAGGTGGAAGCGCCCGAGGGGTGAGGCAGCGGAATTACGTCGCAGCGCTGCCCGAAGAAATCAAGGGTAAACTTCTTTCC
>JAGVKB010000092.1 GCA_020050835.1 Candidatus Obscuribacterales bacterium
AGCACTCGCAATACTACTATCCGGCACCGCTTCGGCTCAAGCGGAAACCTTCAATCTCTCTGCCTCGTGGGAAGAACGGGTGTTGCCGCGAATACATTCTGGGGCGGTCTTCGATCAGTCGATGTTGCCGCCTCAACAGCCCGAGTCTGAAAATTGGTACATCGTCCCTGATTGGTTGGCAGGCGAGTGGCAGTATTTTGAGGCCACTCAGTACAAGATGGGCAAGAAGGGTCGCCCACAGCAAACTCGCGCCGCCGATCACGGCATGGTGCGCTGGGGTTGCATCCAAGATCGCTCCGGCGTCTGGTGGGACACGCACCGTGTGCCGTTTGTGACTCGCTCCGAATCAGCCGCGAATCATGTGGTGCAAACGGTATTCAAAGCTTCGGCGCGCCAGAGGACCGCCAACGAATTCGAAGCAGTCACTGAAGCGGTTTTAGTCTCTTACTCGAAAGCCACGGGAGTGATCACTTCGGTGAACCGCACGACCTGCCGAGGTGTGTACATGCCAACCCCGAATGGCACTATCCACGGGCAGCAAGCAGTGGAGTCGAGCATCCACGGCAAGTTGGTTCTCGCAGTCGAGCACTACAGATTCACGCCACCGGTTTTCAACCCGATCTGGCCGGACGGCACAGATCTCCGCCCGAGCTTCGCGCGCTACCTCACCGAGCACGGCATGGCGCATCTGGTGCCGTGATTGCCCGCGGTGCCCTACGGCACCTTCACCCACCCAGCCTGTCCAGTGAACGGGTTTGTGTTGCCTTGCGTTGAGAAGTTGTTGTCCAGCCGAGCATCAGCGCACGTCCGGTAGTAGAAAGTCCCGTCAGCATTAGTGACCCGCACGTAGCACGGATTGGTGCCGGAAGCATTGAGCTGTGTGCCGCGCAGAATGTACATCCCACCGACAAAGCCGCCTACCAGTAAGCCCGCAAGGATGAAAGGCTGTAGGTCCTCGTCGCGAAAGATGCCGTGTACGCCCTTCGCGAGCCCCTTTGCGCCTTTCTTGCCGCCATTCCACAGCTTGCCGAGTCCTTTGCTGGCGCCACCAGCGATTGCACTGCCTGGTCCACCACTTGATTGTGGCTGCCTGGATGCTATACAGCCAAGGCACTGCTCGTTTAGTGCGTAGATCTTGTGCTTGTACTCCTCGGTCATTTTGGGGTCGCTCCACCATTTCATGGAGCCAAACTTATGCGGGCTGATGTAGACGCTACCTTGAGCACCCGCTGGAGTGCTCGACAGAAAGATCAGGATCGCCAAAGCTACCGCTCGCATTTCATCACCCCCAGAACGATGTGCCCGCACAGGCTTCCGGGTAAACGAGTTGCTGAGAAAATGTTACTTAAAGTCTACAAACCGCCCCGGTTGAACTATATGTCTCAAATATTCGTCATATATAGGAATACGCCTTGCGGTGTCATTGGCTGGGTGTTTTATAAGGGGTGGGCTTATGGAATCTCATTGGTGTCCAGAGGGGCTGACACTGCGTGATGTTTGGCGGGATTACAGGCGCTGTCGCCCACTAAAGCCGGGAACGGTAGCCGACTACGACAAGCGCTTGAGGCAGTGCTTGCCCGATTGGCTCGACGAGCCAATCGAAGCTATAAGCAAGGCGCGCGTTGAGGAGCGACACAAGGAATTGAGCGCTAGAGGAGGGGCGCAGGCGAACGTCACAATGAGGGTCTTGAGAGCGATCATAAATTTCGCGATAGTCAGGTATGACCGGCTGTACGCAATGGCAAACCCGGTAAAGCGCCTATCAGAAATGCGAAGCTGGAATCGTATCAAGCGGAGAAAATCAGTTCTATACGGTCCACAGCTAGAGTCGTGGATGAAGGCTGTTCAATCGCTCGACAATTCGGTTGTTCGGGACTACTTTACCCTGCTGCTCTTTACCGGGCTGCGAAAAGGGGAAGGGGCGCGCATCAGGCGGAAAGATGTAGATCTAAAAAGCGGAGTTCTAAAGATTTTCGATACAAAAAACCACGAGGATCATGAACTGCCAATAACCGACTACATATCCTGGCTGCTAGCCCGGAGGCTGGCTCAGCCGGGCGGTCCGGAAGACTATCTCTTCCCCGGCAAGGCAAGAGGTAGTCATCTGCGCTATCCAAACCGCCATCACGCCTTGGTCCGCCGCTTAACAGGCGTTAATTTCATCCTTCACGACCTTCGCCGAACCTTCTTGACCGTAGCGGATAGCCTGGACATCCCTATGCACATTATCAAACGACTGGCCAACCATCGGGACCGGGACGTCACAGAGGGCTACATCATCTTGTCAATAGAGCGGCTTCGGCGCCCCATGCAGGCGGTCACTGACGAACTCCTCCGCTTGGGAGGCGTGCTAAAATAGTTTCTCAGTTGGGTCATTCAATGGCGCAGCGGTCCCGAGTAGCGCAGCGGTAGCGCAGGTGACTGTTAATCACTTGGTCGCTGGTTCGAATCCAGCCTCGGGAGAATCTTCAGAGACCGAAGCAAATTTAAACCCCGCAACGATTGTGAGAAACGATCAGAGCGGGGTTTTTCTTACTTGTAGGGGTAAGACCAGCTGAATTGTGTACTCAACTTGGAACAATTGACTGCATGCTGCGGTGGTTTCACCAGTGGTGGCACTTCAGAGTGGGGCACAGCCAAGCCAGCCGGTTGAAGGAACCCGCGTTCGCCCCGTCGAGCTAGGCTTGGCAATTCCGTACTATCCAGTGTTCGCCTTCAATGCTGCTTTAACGCGTTTCAACAACTCTGGTGAGACGCTCTCCTGCTTCTCGACCTTGCTAATGTACGCTTGTGACACGCCAAGTCGCTTCGCCAGCTCGGTCTGGCGAACATGAGCCCGGAGTCTTGCCAGTGCAACCGGATTATCCACGAAATCACCAGGATCGAACTGGACATAATCATCGTCGGCAGCTGCTGAAGTCAGGCGAGCAAGCTCCTTCTCGATTGGCTGTTTTAGAGCCTTGTAGATAGCTACGGGTAAAAGTACATACTCCACCTTCCCGTCAATCGACTTGATTGTCTGTAGCGTCATTTGTAAACGTCTCCTCTGGCTCCAATCTTCTCAATCGCGATGACCTTCAATGTGTCGAATCTGGCGAAAATGACTCTCCAACCTCCGACACGCAACCTGAATAGCTCCGAACCCTCCAATGGCTTCACATCTAGTTCAAGATCGTCTGGATTGACTGCCAGCTGGTCAATCTTGTCGGCTATTCGCAAGCGTTCATTACGCGTCAGAGATTTGAGCATCTGCCGGGCTTGTCGCTTGATTTGCACCAAGTATGGCTTTGGTTATATTCTATGGTTATATGTAGTTATAGTCAAGACCAGGAGCAGTGTTTCAACACTCGGACGAATGCATGCCACGGCTTATCGCTGCTTAGCTCAATCCGCTCTAGCAGAATTATGATCCGCTGTCCTGAAATCAGGTTGGCTTGACTCGGCCAGCACTTTTCCCTTGGTTCCATACTTCTTCAAATTTGGTCGCCCCAGAAGTTACGCTAGATCAGCAAGCGTTGAATTCCTCCAGTCTGTAAATGCTATGTTAAGAACAGGCGTCCCGGATAGGAAAAATCTACGGCATAGGGTGGGACTATGAACAGATTGCTTGCTATTGCGTCTGTTTTTATCTTTGCGAGTTCAGCGCAGTTAGGGCTCACAGCCGATCAGTTAGCGGATGACCCGCCTCTGTCATCCGATACTATTCCGATTGAGGAATGGTTTCGGTGGCGAGACCGATTATCTTATGCGGTTCAAGCAGAGGTAACGGAGCTGCTAAACACCCCAAGTGAGCAGACTATTAGATGGGATCCAGTTAAGCGGACAATGGTTAATGCCTTTCCGAATGGCATCGCCATGTCATACAGCTGTCAGATCACTCCGGAAAGAAAGATTATTCACATAAGACCCATCAAGAAATCGGGGTATCCAGAGTACGACCGCATAGTTTTAGAAGCTGTCGATTCACTTCAAGGAAGCAAAGTTCTTCGATACCCGAAAGGATCAAGTCGAATGATCTTCACTCAGTCTGACAAAATTGTGTTAAATGAGCGCGGAGTGTACAGCGCCTCGTTACAAGCGGCTTCTTCCTTATCGAGTAAGAAAGGGAAACGTAATCAAAAATTCAGTGGCGTTAGTGGTTTAGGCAGCTTTCTATTCGATTCGGCCAGTTCCTCAACTCCGTATCAATCAACTCCTAATATGGCAGGACCGTTTGGTGGTGGATACTTCATTTATCCTGGTGGAGGCGGACCACCTTCGATGGTGATGCCTACCGGTGGCGGTGGTTATTCAGTTTTCGGCCCGCACGGTGGGCCTCCAACCATGGTGACGCCCATGCTTGATGGCTGGTGAAGGGATCAAAACGGGAGAGTGCCTCTGCCGCCATCTTAGGCTTCCCCAAACAATTTTCATTTGGCTACCACTATGCTCAAAACGGAAAAGCTAAGAGTCGGAGCCATTGATGCCCTTCAGATTGAAGCTTGGTTTATCCGCCAAGTATTTTTCGAATGGCAGGTCTCGTAATGTCAGACAAGAAGAATTTTTCGCATTGAACAACCAGGAAAATTAGGTGGGCAGAGAACGTTCTTTTTACAGTCAATGTTCTGGTGAAGCTCAAGGAAAAACTGGGAAAGTCACAATTATCGGGAGGGGCAATATGACAACGGTGCGGAAAGACAAGATAGGATCCTCAGTCGCTACATTCTCTCTGGTGTTTGGCACGTTTTTCGTGTTCTTCGGGTTTACGACAGGCACTGAAAAGCGGTGCCTAATTAAGTATTTAGGAGTGGATGGATCGACAGCTGGAATGCTTATTCCAGTGGTGGGATTAGTAATGGGTCTGCTGTGCGCTTATGGCGTCTATTCGAATCGCTGGTGGTGGATGGCTGCAGGATTAGCAATAGGAATCCTCTACATCATTGGAATTTTTACGAGCGGCTAGGGTGATTAGGTGCAGACCCGAGGTACCATCAGAAAGTGTGTAAACGCCTGAAATGAAGGCCAGGCGGTGTATCCTAAAACTTGCTTACGGTAAGAGGACACACCGCTATGAACAAG
>JAGVKB010000099.1 GCA_020050835.1 Candidatus Obscuribacterales bacterium
ACTGGAGCCGGGCTGGGTGCCAGACCCGGGCTGCGTGCTTGAGCCAGGCTGTGTACTGGAGCCGGGCTGGGTGCCAGACCCGGGCTGCGTGCTTGAGCCGGGTTGCGTGCTTGAGCCAGGCTGTGTGCTGGACCCCGGTTGGGTAGACGCATCCGATGGAACATTGGAGCCTGGAACGTTATCGATGGGGTTGCCCTGGTCATCTGTGCGCACCGTTGTTGGAATGTCAGGCTCCCCGGTCGCTGGAATTTGGGGACCACCGGGTTGTCTGGTTCTGGGAGAGTATGTACCAGGTAGGAGCGGCGTGTTTCGCTCAGTGCCCATTGTGCTTTCGCCCTTGCTAACTATCTTTAGGAAGAGTGTCAATGTAACTTGACCAGCACCCTTTTGTCGCACAATGATCGTGATCGGTGTCACTCCCGGTGGTGCTGTCTCTCTTGCTCGATACTGCTGAGATGAGGCGTGCTCCTTGTGGTAGTCTCCGCTGCCGCCCATAGACCAGGATTCCATTGAGTGAGTGCCAGGGAATACTTGGCTTTGACCCGGAAGAGATCCCCATCCATCCGTAATCTGCGGATAGAAAACTTCAACACGATCGGATGTGTTTCTTCGGTACCCACTAATATAGATATTGCACGATTTTGTCTCACCCGGAGCAAGTGTCAGCATCGGATAGTCTAGGCGCGCGTTGAGCTGAGGCTTCACCTCTTCCTCTAATACATCGAATGATACGCCGCCGTATAACGTTCTGAATCCTTGTGCGTCGATGACAAAATTCCACCGGTGTTTGCCTGAGTACTTCGAGACAAATCCTGCTACTTTCATGGCGACGACTTGGGGTTCTTGAACTAAATGTGTGACAGTTGCATGCGTCTCCTGTTTGGAGTATTCGACATAATCGTTCTCATGGACCTCGATTTTTTCATTGGGTTTCAAACCCACTAACCTGTAGCGCACTGTCAAAGTGTGGGTTGTCCCGACTACACCCTTTACAGGCGTGACTGTCGCTGACAGGAGATCGATCGAACGAACTGTAGCGTCTTCAACCCTGAATGCTACCTTCCGCGATTCCATGCCATGTGGTCCAGCATCGATCGTATAAGTCCAGACGTAGTCACCCGCGGTGGTACCAGAGTAACTAAACTCCATAACACCAGATGGATTCAAACTGCTTATGTTTCGCGGATTTTGCCTGAATGTGAGCGTTGCTGGACCGCTGATACTACTATCTTCAGTGACAGCCTGGCTACTCGAGGAATCCATACCAGCGAGGTGATACGCAACGCGCAACCTGAAAGTTGTGCCTGATGGTGCAGAATCCGGTGTCACGGTTTCTGAATCGATGACGAGCCTCTTATCTGCCTTAACAACAAATCTCTGGGTATCGGACAGCGTGCCATATCCTGGTACATCTATTTTGAAACGCCAGTCAAATATGCCTGCTTTAGTGGCTCTGTAGACAAGCGTTTTTGCACGCTCAGCGGAATCACCTGTCGAAACCAACTGCTGTTGCGCGTCCGGAAAAGGTATCGTCGCCCCGTCTACCTGGACTATTTGAGATGATTCATTGGCTGTGACCGATGTTTCGCGCGGTACACCGGAAACTAAGTACTTGATGGTCAACTTGAAAGTGTCGCCTATTGCACCTTCAGTCTTTTCTAAGGTTCCAGTGCCTGAGACTCCTTTGTCAGCACGCGGTTTCACCTCGATCTCAACAACGCTCGATGCTTCTTCGTTGCGATTGGTAGTCAGCTTCGGAGTCCAAATGTATCGTCCGGATTTCGAAGGAGTCCAAGTCTCTTCATATGGAGGCAGGTCAGCACTTGGTCCTGCGCGAGTCGGATTCAGCTTCTGCTTGGCCAAAATGTGTGAATAACCAGTATGGTCATCCCTTTTTATTGCCCCCTCGCCAAACACGCTTGTTCCTGGAGCTGTTTCATCGTAGTCGTAAACAACTGTCAGCTTGGCGGTTTCACCAACAGACAGCGGATTTGGAGTACATGTTGCGGAGCGCAACTCCAATCCGCCACCCAGTGTGATTCTTTGCTTGTTGGGCTTGAATTGTGGATCACATTCAAAACTTGCCTTGGCTACGAGGTCGTATGCTCCCGATTTGTCGCCAATGACCAAGTTAAGTTGCTCCAGCGCTATGACCTGTTCCGGATCATCTTTGAATTCGAGAACCTTCTTGATTGCGTGCTGCTCACGCGTGTCTGGATCACCTGAAGGTTCAAGATACAACTTGAGTTCAATTTTGATTGGTGCGCGCATTGGCTTGGGCAGGTTGGCAACCTGTACGTGGACCGATCCTTTGACTGGCCTGTTGCGCGCCTGCTGCGTGCGATCGATTCTGATCTTCATTTTGATTTCGGGAATCGGATTGCCTTTTATTGCAGGCAGAATGAGAGCAGTACACCCCTCATATTTTTTCCAGGCCAACCTCTCAATAATGTTCCATTGTCTTGTTGTATCAATTGTTGCCATCCGTCTTGCAACGTCGAAGAGCTTCTCTCCATCAGGGGTAACAAGAGACCCTTCCATCTCGTTTTCGTCATCCTTGTTCAGTTCGTGATGGAGCATCGATCGCCCCTCATCTTTAACCACATATTCGATAGCTGTGAAGAAATTGGAGTTTGCTCTGCGCTTTTGGTACTCTTCTTCTGAAGCAAACCTTGGTCTTGTGGTGTCCATTCTGCTTCTGTCTGTAGCTTCTTTGAGCATTTGGCTTCTGGACCCCTTAAGTTCAGAGTCGGCGAAATAGCCAGTTTTCAAAGCCGAAGGCCAACCACTCGCGCTCCAACTCTTGGTGGCGAAGCTTTTGCTTTGGGGGTTCCATTCCCATGGGGAGTATATGTGCCAGGGAAATGGCGTGATCTGACCGGCAGGCGTACCGTCTTCGAACTGAATTTCTATCCAATTCGCGTGCGAGTAAAAATCCTGCAAAGCATGATAGCCTTCACCAATTTTGTACCTGGCGTCGTCTTTGTGCGCTTGATCCTTGTACGCGTCCTGGGCGATTGTGAGGGCGTCTTCGATTGTCTTACGAAAGAAATCGAAACCACCTCGAATATTGTTGCTGTCGCAGTGGCGCTCGGTATCATAAAACTTCTTGGAAAGCAACACGTCGTTGTCCGCATGCCCTTGGTTAATCTTGGCAAATGCCTCATCTTGAAACCCAAGAGGTTTGAGAGCATCTTGGAAAATCTGAAGGTGGACGTTTCGGGAGAACTTCATCCCGGCTACATTTAAGCCTGTCTTGAATGCAAGCGCTCTTGAAATGAGACCAAAAGTGGCCACAAGCATCACCAGCACTAGCAAGCAATGAGTTCTTCTCATACCCTTATCGTCTATTGGGTGGGCGGTTGGACAATTCTACCGACAATGCGGTGTTTTTGCCCCGCTTTTGCTGTAAACACTGCTTTTTCTCATGGATCGACTAACTGCAGGAAATCGTCAAACCAGACCAGCTGCGTGCGCTCACCAGTCCTTGAAATCAGCTTTCGATCCCCATTCTGGCAAGATCTGCAGGATCTTAATCATTTTGCAAACCGTATCCTGCTTAATGCCGAGGTGGTAGGCAATCTCATCAACAGAGAGCCAACGGTCATCTATCTTTTGTCTCCATCTACCATGTGTGCTGTCTCGTGACAGCCATTCCGTTCCAGATTGAACCATGCCTTACATTTGAGGCCATGAGGGCTGATGTTTTACACTAGCGCGCAGTGGGATGCTATCGTCTTGAAAACCGTTTTCGGACGGTTTGTCTGATTATTCTGCCTCTTTATCCCGATATGTCCGCTTGTAGACATATCGGCTATCTATAAGGTTTGGGCATGTGCAGCGCCGTCATGTGCGCCAGATCTACTGTCGCCATACAAGCGGCAGATGTCTTGCAAATTGGCACCATATACGGTGCCGATAAAAATTGACCGAGGTTGGCCCAGGTTGATTGTTCAATCCTATTTCTCTCGGCTAGACCTCGAAAGTCCTCCACCCCAAAAAGAAATTCCAGCTTTCGCTGGAACTTAGATGGTGGGCGAGGAGAGACTTGAACTCTCACGTATTGCTACACTAGATCCTAAGTTAAGTGCGCGATGACAGAATCAGGGTTTCGGGACTTTTGACGAATTCACCGGAAATCCTCTTAAATCACATAGAACGAGCCTGTTATAATGGTTATAGGCTTTGTGAACACTTGCTCACTTTGATCCTGTTTCCTTCCGCCTCTGGGCTATTTCTGGGCTAGAAAATTACCTAAGATGCCCATATATCTCCAAAAATGTCCAGCAAACTGGTATTTTATACCCTATTTTACCCTCAACGAGAGAATGCGGCTTTATGAAAGGCAAAATCACCAAGAGATTCGTCGACGGGCTCGACAAGCCAGGAAAATGGAAGTGCACGGAGGTGCGTGGCTTTGGGGTCAAGGTGACGCCTGCCGGCAAGAAGATATATATCGTAGAGAACAACGTGCGCGGTGGCTCTGCAAAAATCACCGTAACTATCGGACAGCACGGAGTTTGGTTGACGGACCCGGCGCGTGATGAGGCAAAGCGCATCCTGGCGTTGATGGCGCAGGGTATCAATCCCAATGAATTGAAGGCGAAGGACAGAGCGGAGCAGGAACGGCAGAAGGAGATCGAGCAGGCAAAAAGTAGAGATCTTGAGATTACGCTGGAACGTGTGCTGAACGACTATATGCGATCGCGCGGTGACTCACTCAAGGAGAGCACCAGGTACATCTACAACTGTGTGATTTCGAGTAGTCTGTCAGAGTGGATGGCACTGCCCATCAAAGAAATCACTCGCGAAATGGTTGAAGCTCGACACAGGGAAATGACTGACTCTGGGAAAAAGGGCGCTGCCAACCATGTGATGCGAGTTCTTCGAGCTTTATTCACATACGCGATGACGACGTACAAAAGCTTTGATGGTGCGCGACTTCTCACTGAAAATCCTGTGCGTAGATTGTCGGAAGTGAAGGCCTGGAACAAACTGGAGCGCAGGCAAGGCGTGATCAAGACGCATGAAATGCACGCCTGGTATCAAGCGGTGAAGAAACTTCAGTATCAGTCATCCAAAGACTTGCTTGTTTTCTTGCTTTTCACTGGGCTTCGTCGCAATGAAGCAGCGAATCTGAAGTGGGCAGATGTCGATTACGATGGGAAGACCATCTTTGTAAAAGATACAAAAAACAGAGTGCCGCATATGCTGCCAATGACCTCGCAGTTGCGTGCTCTCTTGAAGAGCCGCCCGCAGGGAGCAAGCGATGATTTGATATTTCCATCCAAGAGAACAGGGCAAGCTATTCGAGATGTTCGTGCTGACCTAGATAAAATCAAAGAAGTGAGCGGCATCGAATTTGTTCTTCACGATCTTCGTCGGACTTTCATAACGATCGCCGAAAGCCTTGATATTCCCTATTACGCGATTAAGCGCCTGGCAAATCACAAAGACAGCACCGATGTTACGGTCGGCTATATAGTCGCAAATGTAGAGCGGCTGCGAGAGCCAATGGCGAAGATCTCAAATTTCATTGATGAGAAGATTCAGTTTACCGAGGAAACTGATGATGCCAAAAAAGGCAAGCCAAAGAAGGTAGTGGCATTCCGCAAAAAAGCTGGTACCGAGCGGTAAGCATTGTGAGCAGCAGACTGCGCAAAGCGGGTGAAACGTTCGTCTATGTGAACTGGCACGAGGACGAAGACAGAATTTATGGAAGCCCTGTGGATCCAATTTCACTTGCCCAAGCAAAGACTGATGGTTTATGTCGTTGTAGCGAGCAGAAGGGTGTATTTTTCAAAGAACGAGGCGTGGCCTGGCGGCTAACGGATCGAATTGAAGTTCTGAGCATTCCGTCAAATGAAATCTATTGTAAGGCGTGTATGCTGACGGAGCCTGTCACCTACCCCGGCCCGCGAGGACGGACATGGACTTGCCCACGTACAATGCTTTTCCTGGTCAAAAGCAATGAAGATCTTCTGTTTCAAGTAAAACTTTGGAAAAGCGGACATAAGCTCCTGGAGACGGTCCGGACGAAGTATGGTGAGATCGCAGTCCTCTCGAAACGGATGCCGGATGGAGTGGACTATGTGTTGCGTTGTCCACACTGCAACAAAGGCATTGTGTTAGCGGTTGCTCCTGAAAGGGATTCGTTATAGCCTCGGCGCGTCGGTGTGGTATTATCAATTTTATGAATACCCGTCTGACAATATCAACAAGCATCAAACTGCAAAGAGCCAATAAGGGCTAGGCAGCAGCTTCGTCGTGTGTTCAGACCGGATCAAATCTTTTCACTCCTACTGTGCTACGGCGAAGCTGCCTGAATGGGCGGAGCGAAGCTCGTGGGAGGTTATTGCTATCTGTACAGAGTGAATTTGACTGAGCGGTCATCAACCTGATGACTTGTAGATCGGTTGCTTGCTGGCCGCAGAACTGGCGCCACTATATGTGGTGCTGTCATTGTGCGCGTCTCTGCCAATGAAAGTTGGCACATCTCGCTTAAGTCCTAGTGACCTTAAGGAAAGTGAAGCGATGAAGGATTTTGAACGAGCCGAAAAGATTCTGATGGACTCCGGGTACTTCGCAGGAGATCCCGGCAGCCCGGGAGGTTTGTGTCCCGTTCAACATACTGCGCTGTTGAAGGATGGACGAACCTATTACTTCCGCTCGCGCGGAAGCGTTGCGTCCATAGAAATCTATCCAGAGTGGGCGGAATGGAAGGAGGAAGGTGGACTCCCTGATGAGCAACCGGAGGGTGAGTATGAAACGTCCTATCGCTGGCCGGACGCCGGATATATTTCGCCAGTCAAAGCGGCCCGGCTGATCGTCAAATGGCTAAGCTTTTTCTACAGCGATCCATTTCGTCGATACGACCAGAGATTGAGAGCTATGCGGCTCAAGGAGAATCAAGACAAAAATGCACAACGGAGCGATTCGAAGATAGCTGGTTGTGATTTGAGTTCGAAGGAGGAGCAATGACAATCTGGTTCACATCCGACCACCATTTTGGACATGCAAACATCATCAAATACTGTGAAAGACCATTCAATTCGGTAGCACACATGAACGCCTCTATGGTGGGAGCTTGGAACGGGGTGGTTGCTCCGGGTGATACTGTGTATTACTTGGGCGATTTTGCCATGCAACCACATTTGGTGGCAGAGATGTTGCCCCAACTTAATGGCACGAAAATACTCATTGCTGGAAATCATGACCGCTGCCATCCGAAAATCGGCAGTCCATACAAGTGGCTTCAAGCCTATGTTGAGGCTGGTTTCATTTCCGTGCACACCGAGATGGACATGGAGATCGGCGACCAGAACGTTCTCTTACATCATTTCCCATACAGGATTGAGACAGAACCGAAGCAGAAGTATTATGGGCAACGCCCTGTCGACAATGGCGGTTGGTTGATTCACGGACACGTGCACAACCGTTGGAAGTTGTCTGGACGGCAGATCAATGTGAGCGTCGAGAACTGGAATTTTGAGCCCGTGAGCCTGGAGACTATTGCCGCGGTCATCGAAGAAGGTCCGCAGCCGAGCGCCGTGTCTCGATCTTATGACTGATGGCTCGTAACTCAGCGGGTTGGACGGAGGCGCAACCGTTGCGAGCGAATCCTCGGCCTCCGTCAGGCAGCGCAACACTGCCGGATTCGTTTCGTTCTGAGCGACGATGGTCGTGGCAAATGCTGCTGGGTGCTTCTTTGGCTCGCCTTGTCTGTCTTGACCGCTCCGCTAAAATGCGGCGGGCGAAGGCGCACAAGTTTCACTGCCGTCTATCGCCCGCCTTCGCTCGCAGACAAAAGAGCGGGGCGAGTCAAGACGGGTTGTGAGATTGCAAAGTCTGCTGGCTAGTTGTCGGGAAAGTGTCGGGATTAATCTAAACTGCCGATTTACGCCTGGAATCGCGACAAAATGTCGGGAAAAGTGTCGGGATTCAAGATTTTGGCCAGTTTGACCGACAAATCGCGACAACGAGTCCGCACATTCCTTGCATTGGGGAGGAGGAGCGGCGGTGTGTTGGGGTGGGGGGCGGCACCACCTGCGCAGCAGGCTAGTGTGAAGGTTAATCCTCAGCTACACGTCGACGTCGACCTGTAGACTTCTCGGATTGTATGAACGTTCGGCATCTTTCGTGAACATCTCGTAGACTTGCTCGCGTACGGGATGCGTTGAGTAGATCTTATCGATTTGACCATCTGAAGCGCTCTGAGCTTGGTATGTTTTGCCGTCAATCATTACTTGCAGCTCAGCTGGAGGCAGTTCGGTCGTGAAGCGGACCACGACCTTGCTTAGCTGCCTATCGGCATTGGGAATCAAGAATCTTCGGCATCTGATTTGGTCGAATGTGCCAAACCAATCGTGGGCTTGATAGGTATTAAGCCACTCTTCCAGGTGCACGAAGTATGCAATCGAGACATCATCATTGAAGTAGACCGGAGACTCAAGGTAGTGGAAGCCATTGCCGCGAACGAAGGATTTATATTCGCGTATTTGATTTTCAAGAACGGTAGTGAGGTTCATCTGTACGTTTGCCAAATTTGATTTGTCTGTAATTGAAATCGGAGCAGGTCCAACTCTGTGATAGGGATACTTGATTATTTCGTGTCCAGTGTTCAGCAAGGTTCTACATGAAGACAAGGCCAGCGCAACAGAGGTGCTACCAAGGATGGCCTGCTGCAACCTCAGATTAATCTCCGTTGGTTCGAGTTTAACCGTCGGATTGAAACTTGCTCTGGCTGCCATACGCACACACTCTTTGAGCATGGTATCGTCAATGGTGACAATACCAGTTGTGTGGAACTTCAGAATTACTGCGGTTAACCATTGTGGCAGTGCGCTTTCGAGCCGGGTTAAAAGTTCTGACAAGTTTAATTCATCGGACGGACTGAGTCCCAGTGCTGGATAGAAAGTGTCCACGAATTCGAAGAGCTGTTCTCGGCATAGTAAGTCTCCATAGAGAGGTAAAGCCCCAGCTTTAGCCACTTCCTGAAGACCGTCATAGAGGAATTGCCGCCCGCGCCGTTCGGGCTGGTCTAGAAAATTTGAGTCATGCACATCCACCAGAGCGCTGGCCTTAAACAACCTGCTGTATATCCCCAAGGGCGCTCGTTTAGCTTCCTTGACGCTCTCAAACCAATCGTCGATGTTTTTTTTCTCAGCTCTAATTAGGAGGAGTCCATTCCGCCCTTTTGGGATTCGATACAGTCGATGCGAGCTATTAATCCCATTTGTCTCGTAAACGCAAATCCCGAACTTCCAGACCCATGGATGCAATATGCGTTTGACCGGGTAGAATTCGCCATCAAGCCCATTGTTAACGGTGTCTATGAAGCGTTGATATCCCTCGACGTTTTCTGGAGTAAGACTAGACAATGAAATGTCTTTGGATAATCGCTCCCATAACCCCGGCCACTCTCTCGTGGCTTCAAGGTGATTATCAACCAGCTGCTGCCATCTTTCAAAGTACGGAAATCCGTCGCCGATTCCATCCAGCGTGGTATCAAAGTTCACGGTGACGCTTTGTTGGGTGTCGTTCGCATTTGCGAACAGCCCTTCATCGATTTGTTTCCAATATGCCAGTTTCTTATCTCGGTCGTAACAGATTAGAATGAATGGTAAACCTGCAGCTTTACTGTGGCCGACTAATGACGCATCAAGTTGGTAGCACGGTTTGGTTTTGCGCTGGCTATCGATCGGTTTTACCTGTACTTCCAGTTTGCCTATAAATCGATTGTCTTCACGCAATTCCACAAAGCCGTCACGATCTTGGGTTTTGTCATTTCCTCCCAGCCTAAGTTTTATCTTCGAGTTCGAACTAGTGAGATTTCTGAGGATCAAGTTCCCCTCGTCCTCCTGATCGTCGGACTCGGAATATTGTTTTGGTTTGAACCTTTCATCTGATGCCATATTTTTCCCTATCTCTTTTTAGGCACTCCGGCCGGATCTGCTATGGACAATTGAGTGTCTCCTTCAAGATCGCGATCTCTTGCATAGGCAACCGCCGATCAAGATCGGACAAGATGTCCAACCATTCGCAAAGACTCTCCGCAGGGCAAATCTGCCGAGCGTGCACTTCGGCTATGACCCACAAAGTTCCATGGACTCCAACACCTTGTGCCTGGCAAGTCAGCCGAAGTTGACGTTCATTTGTTAGAAGTGTGCGAGAAAAGGTTTGCGCATAATAGAAGTTGAGGCGATCTTGCAAACTAAGTCGTCGACTAATATCGGGGGCGATCGAGCTGAGCCAAGATAGTTGGGACTTTATCTCCTTAACACCTGCGGCCCTGATTTCCTCGACCAACCCTGGTTGGGAATGGTGATGGCATTCAGTTAAAACGACATCCAGAACCTCGACAGCCGTTAGCTGCGTAAGCGCACTCAAGCCGCGCACATGTCCGAGATCCATAAGCACGTTCGCATCAGACAGCAAGATCATTCTGAGGTGACTCCCGGTCCATCCAATTGCGCAGTTCGTCCCGCACTTCGGCGAGAGGAATTCCAAGAATTTCCGCTGCCCGAGAGGTGGTGATTTCTTCATCAATCAAGGCGCGATACGTGAGCCGCTCTAAGCGTCCTAGCCGCTTGGGAGCTGGAGGAAGCTTTCCAGGTTCCTCTGTCGGATACTTCTTTTTCAACGCACCAAACTGTATGCCCGCTTGCTTTTCCGTTAGGATGCCAGCCTGCCCCGCTCTTAGAAGAATCATTTGCATGCTGACCCAGTACCGTTGTTTTATGTCGAGAAGTAATGGTTCAGGAATCCAGCGATCCTTATATGGATGAAGCTCCGCTCGGACAACCGCGTCAGGTAGCATCACTGCGCCAGCCAATCGATTAGCAGCCATCTCGCGAGGATCGCCTCGCTTTGCCTTGACGGCCTGAGCGTTAGCGTATTCGCGGCGGTGGAAAATTAGGTGACCCAACTCATGAACTGCCGTCAAATACTGCCTTTCGGTGGGATGAGTGGCGTTGATGACAATGATGCCACCTGACTCCTCGGTGTAACCAGAGAATCCGGATAGCTCAGTCGGCAATTCATGCAAGATGATCTTCAGTCCACGGTTTTCGAGGAGTGTGAAGAGATCACGCAACGGGGATGCATTGCCCATTCCAAGCCAATCCCTGACTGTAACCGCCGTATCGTAAACAGTATAGTCATCATAAGCATCTAGTGGACGGGACTCAGGCAGGCCAGGCGCTTCGCCCAGCAGATGTTCGAGGGAAGAATAATCGGCGGCTTTTTGAGATAGCAATGCCCGAACAGCTGAGGTCAAGGTAGTCGGGTCGTCGGCGCGAAACAGAAGTCCGGCAGGAGCCTGGTCATACTGGTCTTCTCCGAGCAGTACTGACACAGGTACCTGCAGAGAAACAGCAACGTTCAGCAGCTGGGAGAGGTCCGGCATTGTGTCGCCGTTCTCCCAGGAGGCAATGGTCTGCCGTGTCACTCCCACGCGAATCCCCAGCTGTTCCTGGGACAGCCCTCGGTGATCTCGGTATTGCTTGATCTTGACATTTTTCATGGTACAATCCATTATATCAGTTGTCGAGTGTTAAGCCAACCTAACAGGAGCATTATATGTCAAAGTCGCGAAATCAACACGTAGTTAGGCATAATGACAGCTGGGCTGTTCGTGCCGAGGGTTCCCAAAAGGTCTCCAAGGAGTTCGATATTAAAGCCGATGCTGTTAACTGGGGGCGCAAAGTGGCTCAGAATCAGCAATCTGAGCTGTTCATTCATGGCAAGAATGGACAAATTCAGGACAGAGATAGCTACGGCAACGATCCTTGTCCGCCCAAAGATAAGAAACACTAGATTAGATGGAGTATAGAAGGATGTCTTTCGAATTACCTGCCCAAGGCTTTGTATTCTGGAATGTCGGAACCGGCGATAGCACAACGATCGCTATTACTGAGGGCGTCGTTATGCAGGTCGACCTGCACCACCTTTGTGCCGCTGATGACGAGGACGATCCCCGATGCGCGGTGGTGGATCGCCTTGAAGAGTGCCTTCCTTCGAAAGACGGAAACCCCTACCTATCGGTGTTCGCTCTGACACATCCCGACCTCGATCACTGTCAGGGATTCAAGGATCTTCTGGGCCGCGTAACCATCGGCGAGCTGTGGTTTACACCCAGGGTTTTTCGCGAGTATCACAAGGATCTCTGTGAAGATGCGCAGGCATTTAGACGGGAAGCGCATCGAAGGTTGAAGAAGGTTATTGAAAACAAGGGAAGCGTAGCAGCAGGTGATCGAATCCGAGTCATCGGTTATGACGAGCTGCTTGAGGAAGATAACTACAGAGAACTGCCTCGGTCCTGTTTTTCTGTGCCTGGGCACGAGGTCACAACCATTGATGGGGTGGATCGGTCCGACGTATTTCGTGCTTTCATTCACGCGCCATTCAAGGACAATGCGGAAGGCGAGAGAAATGATACCAGTCTCGCCATGCAAGTTACGCTCAGGAACGGCGATGCGACTGGGAAGGTAATGCTTCTGGGAGACCAATGTTACCCCACAGTCAAGCGGATTTTTGATCTGAGCGATCGCGAAGATACTCAATGGAATGTTTTTCTGGCACCGCATCACTGCTCTAAGTCGGTAATGTACTGGAGAGATGCTGGCGAAGAGGAAGCATCGCGGAAGCAGGACATATTGGATGAGATCGAGGCATCGAGCGAGCTTACTGGTTACATTGTCTCTAGCTCAGCTCCAGTCCCCGCGTCTAATGGACCTGGTGACAATCCGCCTCATGCTTTAGCGAAGGAACGGTACGAGGAGATCGCTCCCAGCGGGTTTCTGTGCACGCAAGAGCATCCGAACGAAGAGTCGCCTGAGCCAATCGTATTCGCCGTTGACGAGGAAGGCTTTAAGTATGTTGAGCCGTCCACAGAATCAGCCGGTGAGAAGGCGAGATCACTTCACATAGCAGTGGGAGCTGCGCGCGGAAGCAACGATGCGCCCGCGCATCGCGTGGGACACGGTTAACCATGAGCGACCAGGGTCTTTCGTGGGCCTTAGAACAACTGGAGTCTGTCGAGCGAGCTTCCGACGGATTGTTGAAGATTGTCAGGGTGCACAGGAAGCCGTTCGACGCCTATCCGCTCGCCGTCGAGATTTCATTGAGCACAAAACATTTACGTTATGACGAGGCCGGAGTCAGGCTTCGAGATCGGGAACGGCTACTTCTGCTGGTACCAGATGACTTTCCGTTTCAGCTGCCGGCGGTAGGCGTACCCCATGTTCGATTCGCCGGACTTCCGCACGTTCAGTGGGGCAGCCACATCTGCCTGTATCTGTCGCCATCAACGGAATGGAACCCAGCAGACGGTCTCTTCGGCTTTCTGGAACGGATCGAAGATTGGCTGTCAGGGGCTGCGTCCGGGACGTTGGTCGATGTTGTCGGTCCGATACACCCACCAGTTGCTTACACATCCCCAAGACTCGGTGCGAGGGCAGTAGTCATTTGTTCGAACACGCCAGACCCGGGTTCGAACGCATGGTTTGGAATCGCTCGACTCAAAGAACGGCACGATCAGCGAGTCGACGTTTGTGGATTCATGCCGACAAGCAACATATCTCTGGCGGATGATGAGATTGCTGGTGCGGCTATTCTGTTGTCCGCTGCTTTGCCATTTGAGTATCCATCCACGTTTCAAGATCTTGTGGTGTGCTTAAAGCCTGGCGGCGTCACCACGAAGGATTTGCTGAAGGTGCTGGCGCACGCTGCTAAGTTGAACAATCCAATCTATCCACTGTATGTTCTTATCGGGGCGCCTATGCGCCGTATGCCAGGCTCCGACAGAAAGTACCAACATCTCGCGGTATGGTACCTAAATCAGGGCACTGTCAGTGCAATCAGGCGCATCTCCGAATTGCTGGATGCAGGTGAGGAGAGAAATGTAGATGACTACATCAGAACACTAGAGGCTGCTCCAAAGGCACCAATAGAGTGGTGCAAGATGATGGAAGCGAGGCCAGAAGTGACCATTCGACGAGACGACCAAACTCCCATGAATTGGTTCAAGGACAAGTGCGTTGCCGTACTTGGAGCCGGGGCGCTTGGAGCGACGGTTTGCGAATTTTTAGTGCGCGCGGGTGTGAAGAAGCTGAGCATATACGATCGAGGGATTATATCGCCAGGAATTCTGGTTCGGCAGCCGTTTACAAACGGAGATATCGGTAAGCTCAAGGTCGAAGCGTTAAAAACCCGACTGAAGCAAATTCGGCGGGATCTCGAAATTGATGTGTACGATGCTGATGTCTTAAAGCGTCCATTGGGCTTGGATGACTGGACCGAGGGGGCCGATGTGTTGATCGATGCCACAGCGAACACGTCTGTTTTGGCGAAGCTTGAATCAGTCCGACAGCAGCACCAGACAAGGCGAATTCCTACGGTATCGATGGTCGTCGGACCGAAAGCTGAGCGAGGAGTTGTCCTTTTATCTGGACATGAATATAGTGGCGGCTTGCTGGACGTCAGTCGAAAGGCGAAGCTCGCTGCGTGCAGCACTAATGGGATGTCTGAATATCTGACAAACTTTTGGAGTGGCAATAATCCTGCTCAGCCATTCCAGCCAGAGCCCGGTTGTTCGGAAAGCACCTTTGTGGGTTCTGCAGCAGACGTTGTTACGCTCGCTGGAATGATGATCAACTGCGCTGCAAGAGATTTAGCCTCCATTGCGCCATCGCAGGCGAGCGCCTTTTTCGTTACGCAGCCATGGCTCGGTACGGCGGCGAACAGTGCGGCACATTTAACTTGGGAAAGGGATGTAGTGCTATCAGCCGACGCAAGCGGTTATGAAATCCGCATGGAACATAGTGCCGCCGAGGATTTACACAAATGGATAGACCAAGGCGGCCGCACCGCATCTAGTACTGATGAGACTGGGGGTGTGCTATTTGGAGAAATAAATGACGCATGTCAAATTGCATGGATTACCGAAGTTACCGGACCTCCTCCTGACAGCTCGGCTTCGCCTGTCGAATTTACCTGCGGCACTGTCGGGGTGCAGGAATCCAACGAAATGAAACGTGCGCAAAGCAAGAATTCAGTCCATTTTCTGGGGTTGTGGCATACGCATCCAGATTCCGTTGCTCTGCCAAGTACCATTGATCTCAATAGTGCTCTCGAACTGCTTTACGAAAAGAATAGCGGACTCTCCAAAGTGTTGATGCTAATCTCCGCAGGTAAGAATGGAAAAGGGCA
This sequence comes from Candidatus Obscuribacterales bacterium, assembly GCA_020050835.1. GTDB lineage: Bacteria > Cyanobacteriota > Vampirovibrionia > Obscuribacterales > Obscuribacteraceae > JAGVKB01. Next base: position 15,211 of record JAGVKB010000099.1, read on the forward strand.
GCTAGGCTGCGGCGTATTCAGAAGGAACATTGGGACAACACAATGGTTGATGCAGAACTAGCAAATGGTTTTTCAGAGCGGGATCCGCACTCATGCGAGATTGGCTTGGCGCTTTCCGGAGGGGGATCGCGAGCTATTGCATTTCACCTTGGTTGCTTGCGAGCCCTAGACGCAGCCGGAGTCCTGCAAAGAGTGAGCGTCATTTCGGCAGTATCCGGTGGATCTGTCGTAGCGGCAATGTACGCCTACAGCAACGACTCCTTCAGTGAATTCGATGATCGGGTGTGTTCACTTCTTCGCAAGGGTATCCAGTGGAATATAGCGAGTCGCTTTCTTCGTCTTGATTTCCTGTTGGGCAGTTTGATTACAACGGGAATTGCTGGAACTTCTGCTGTTGCGGCAGATCTTGCACGGGACACGCTGACTGGAATCTGGAGGCACTTCGCCAACAGCCGTGGGCAAACGCCAGCATGGATAGCGCGCATGCATGCGCCATTCCCCAGGTGGATTAGCAGGACAAATGCTTTTGAACAAATCCTGCATGACAAGGTATTCCGGGATTTGCGGATGACTTCATCCCGCAGACACGATCTCAACATTGTGATCAATGCTTGCGAGTTGCGGACGGGAACGGCGTTCAGATTCGGCAGCAGGGAAAGCGCCTCATGGAGATTTGGCAAGGTTGACGGAAATGCAGTCAACGTTTCGAAGGCGGTCGCAGCATCAGCTGCATATCCGTTCTTGCTTCCAGCACTCGACACAGAATTTACATTTCAAGATCGCTCCGGGGAGAAAGAGACTAAGAGGGTGATTCTTACAGATGGGGGGATTTATGACAACCTTGGAACGTCCTGTCTTGAGCCGCATCGGTCAGCGGATTTCAGCTATAACATCTTTCATCCACGGCATATTGTTTGCTGTTATGCAGGACATGGACAACTTGATGATTCGACTCATCCCTATTGGTGGTCATCACGCATGACTCGTGCGTTCGGCGTGACGTTCAAAAGGGCCCAGGAGGCATCTCTAACTCGCCTGCACGATTATGTGCACCATGGTGAGATCGAAAGCTTCATCCTTGCATACCTCGGACAGCAAGATTCGAAGTTATTGGATGTGCCCAGCGACTTGGTCCGGAGAGAACAAGTGGCAAGTTATCCAACTGATTTTGCTCCGATGACAAACAAAGACATTGAGTTGCTTGCCCTTCGTGGTGAGCAACTTACAAGCCTGCATCTCAAGCGTTACGGCGAGAAGTTGCTTAGGGCTGAAGTTCAACCTGGATAGTTCTGTTCACAGACGACAGGCGTTCCCTTGCCCAGTGCTGCATCGATGCTACTTGAGACTGTCGACACGATAGAGTCGCAGGCGGCATAATTTACACCTTCGACTTTAGGTGAGAAATCGAGCTGAATGACCGTAGTGCCGCGTTCGGTGCTGCGTACCTGAACGTCTAGCGCGAGGAACCGGTGCACACGCTCTTTGCGGGTGTGGATGTTGCCGCGGGCGTCGCCTTCGATGCGGGTGAATTCATCCATGAACCGCAGGTTTGCTGTGATCCGGCCGGACTGTGTATCGGCGGTGACGACGTGCCACTTGTCGCCGTAGTTGTAGGATACTTCCGCGAGGTAGTCGCGAATCTTTGCAAAGGCCAGTTTGGCAGGGACGTTGTACTCGCGTGGTGCCGGGTGCAGGAAGTTTGATCGTTCTTGAGCGGCGAGCTTGAAGAGTGGAGCGGCTGCCAGGAAGCCGAGAACTAGTCCTGGCAAAACGCCTGCTCCTGGATCGTGAGTGAGTTCGTTGGTTAGTGCTCCGGTGATAAGGAACACAAAGATTCCGGCTGCTATTGCTAGGATGGCCATACGTCATCTACCTCCGGTGAGTTGTCTTCTGGCTGTGAATATGTGGAGTGATCAGCGTGCGGGCGTTCTTGCTGGGTTGCACGCGAGTTTGAATTGCGCTGTCGATTGTCGCGGTTTCTGTCGTCGCGCCCTTTGTTATTGCGGTCTTTATTTCTGCGGTTTCTGCTGGTTCCGCCAGATTGATTTTCGGCGGCGCTGTTTGGCGATTGTTGTTGGTCCTTTTGCTCGTTTGTTCTGCCGCGTCTGCGGACGTGCTCAGTGATTTCGTGAGCCGGACGCTCCGGCGCGGGATATGCCATTGCATGTTCATAGGCATAAGGTGTGGTGAGTGGAAGCTTGAGCGGCCAGGTGTCGTTCGTGAATGCAATTACTTCGCCGCTGAGATTTATCAGTTCGTCTGGTGTGGCGAGCGCCCGTCCCTGAATGAACTCGTGCACTCTGCCGGTATCATTTACGGTGACTTCTTCGATTGTGGTTCTGCCGAGCGCTTCGCTTAATGCGCGGGCTTCGCGGAAGTTCTTCTGTCTGAAGTAGATCTGCGTTGCCGGCTGGTCGAAGATTATCTGCGCCTCCTTTTGTGAGTAGATTCGTTCGAGCTGGAAGTAATTCTGGAATCCGAGCACGAGACTTATCTTGGCTTTTCTGACGATTGATAGGACATTGGCGATGTTGGCGATCTTTCCGAAGTTTGTGAATTCATCGAGGAACATCGCTGTCGGATACTTCATCGTCGCTTTGGTGTCGAGCAAGTAGTCGAGGAGGAAGTTCACCAGAAGGGAGCCAATTAGTTTGCTGTCTCGCGACCGGCTTGGCACCGCTATGTAGAAGGTGAACAGCTGATTCCTTAGTTCTTCGAAGTCGATGTCTGTCTTCTCCGTTAGCGCTACGAGCTGGTCGGTTATCCATGGATTAAGCTTTGTCATCAGTCCCGACAACACTCCGAATCTGAAGTTCTCGGAAGTCGAGCCGAGCCATCCCTCGAATTCCATTTGCGCGAGGTCTGATTTGCTCTTTGCCATCGTCTCCCGGACTCGGTTGATTCCAGAGAGAAGAAGCCATCTTATGGCCCCGATGTGACCCATCTCTGGTTCGGTTGCTGCGGCGTGAAGTATCAGTGATACCAGGAGCTGCTTTTCTGATCGGTCCCATGTCGGGTCGACTCTCGTTTCCTCGCCGCTGCCATTCATGATGATCAAGTCGGCGAGTTTCTCGGCTTCTCTGGCTTTCTCAAGTTGCGGTGCCATTCTTACTCGGTCAACGGGGTTGATTCGAGTTGATGACATGTCGGCTGGATTGAATGAGTAGATTCTGTGACCTGCCTGTTTCCGCCAGCCTGAAGTGAGCGTATACAATTCGCCTGGTTCGTATCCGGGTGTTGCCTCGGTGACGAGCATGTTGGTTCCGAGACGCTCCATCAGGTTCGGGATGAAGAAACCTCTGGACTTGCCTACGCCGGTTCGGCCGCATACTATCGCGTGCGCGTTTGTCACTAGCTCTGGCACCGAGATGTACTCGTTTTTCTGGGTCTTGCCGATGATTAATCGAGTTGCTTCGGGCTTGTTCGTGATGTATCCAGCTTTGTGTAGTTCGTTTTCATCTCCCCATGTTGCGCCACCATGGATGGTGGATTTCGCTTTTGTTGCGGAGACTCGCTTTGCTCGACTTGCGTCTTCTTGAAGCTTGACGATTACCTGTTCGCATCGGCGCCGGCAATCTTCCTGAGTACCACCTCCTTTCTTCTCTGAGATCTCAACGTCGACTAGCGAGCCGCCGGTTGATGTTTCAGACCATCGGAGAACGACTCTGTATTCGTGCCTCCACCAGTCTCTTCCAACTTGCTCGTCCAGTCTCTCTACGGCGAGTATTTGATCGAGTTGTTTACTCGCTCTGGAAACCTGGTATCCAAGTCTGTCCAGGACATTTACTGCGAGTACCGGTAATTCTTTGGGCGTCGTGTCCACGATGCCCATGTCGTGTGCTGTTGTTTGCATATGTGTTTACTCCATAAAGTCAAGATCGCGATCGCGTTTTCTCTCTCCGATTTCTCGCTCTTTTCGCGCATCTTTGCGTGTGTTCTTGTTGTCTTCGATTGCATCATCAATCTTCTCGATGATTTCTTCGTCGGCTGCCTTGTGATCTGGATTGCCGCGAGTCCGCTGCTTTGCTTCAACGTCTCGCTTCGCATCTTCGAGATCGTCTCGGTTCTCTTTGAGGCGGTCTCGCTGATCGGTAAGCGGGATCATTCTCACTATCTCGGCGGCAATTGCCGCCTCGGTCAGGAAGAGTCCCATGATTGGATTCCGCATCATCTCCTGCTGTAGCGGCGATACATACCGATTTGCCGCCGGCGAATTGCGCGCTTCGTCTCTTGCTGTTTGAGATGCCTTAGCGCTTGTTAGTTGGCGATCGATTTCGCCGGAGAATCTGGCACGGTCTTTTTGTTCAATCCAATTCGCCAGGCGTTTGTAATCCTCCTTTGGTAGCCTGAGCGATTTGTCAGTGTTCTCATGCAGATGACGCCGGAGACCTGCCAGCCGTTCGTAGCCGTCGTCTTTTGAATAGCGTTCTCCCAGATACTCGAATGAGTCCTTCGGATCTCGTGGCTCATCCTTGTTCCATTGCTGATATGGCTCAAGTTGTTCGCGGACGATTTTCTTGTGCAGCCATGGAAGCTCTTCTCCGTTCCTTATTCGTTCTTGTCTCTCCTTTTCGAACTGTTGCTGACGTTCCTTGTTGCGCTCCCGCTGTTTCTCCTGGCGTGCGAGTTCCGCGATGCGACAGTCCGAGTATTGGGTGCGTTCCAGGTAACGATCGCCGAATTCCTTGATGAGGTCATAGTCTCGTTTGTCGAACTTGACTAATCGACCGTTCTTGTCCTTTGAGAGAACAACCACATGCATATGGCGATGCTCCGTGTTGTCGTGAGTTACCGCCCAATACTGAAGATCGAGTGCCTTCTCTGAGCCGAGCTGGTGCATCACCTCCCTTGTAAATTCCTTCGGATCATTGGGGCTTACCTCCGGGGAGAGCGTCAGCTTGTGGATGACGACTCCCCGTCCTTCGTATTCGCGGACTATGTCCCGCAGCTCTTTTGCATCTACCGAATCCTCCGTATCGGTGAAGACATCTCGACCACCTTGTTCCAGATCTTTGCCGGGTCGGTGCTGGATGTATTTCACGTGTCCCAGCGCTGTACCGATCGCTAATCCTCTTGCGGCCTTCAAACTGACTCCACCTCGCTGCTTCGCCTTGACGGAGATGTAGCTGTGGCGAACGATCATCATTTTTCGACTACCTTGCCCATTCGTTCAGCGATTGCCTTCTCGTCATCCTCCAGGCGCTTTCGCATCTTCGTCTTAACGAGATTGGCTGCGGAGATGAATCGTTCTTGCATTTTGTTTTCAGCATGGTTTTGCCAGGCTAGTTCGTATAGTGTTCCGGTTTGCGCGCCCTGGCGTGCGAGCATGCCGCATATTCGATCAGTCATGTTCTTGATGTTTTTTGATAACTCGGTGTCTTTCCTGTCTCCTTTGAGTTTGTCGTGGTTCGCGATATACCATCGGACTGCTTCACGGAAGATGGCTGATTGTGATAATTTCCGTTCTTTGGCCATCGTGATTAGCTTCTGATATTCATGTGGCGATAAAAGAGTTTGAATTCGACAGTTGTTGATTTCCTGTTTCATGATGTTGTTGCCTCACTCGCATTGCTCACCAGTTGTGGCATTGCATGGTTTTGAGCTATGTTTCGACCGACGCGGAGGATTTCTGAGCTACGAATTAGCCCCACATATGGTGCCTTGCGAGCATTTTGAGCATTCTCTTTATCTTGCCTTACCTCCGGTAAACCGTTCAGTAAGGGCTCGCTTCGCTCGGTATTTGTTGCGCGTCGTTGCCTACTCCGCGCGGTCGGTGCATTGATGTTGGATCTGTATTTGCGCAGTGTGCGCATAATTGCTTTTCGGGGATGAAGCTTTCTGTTGCTTCTTACCTATTGATGTTGCGTGAGTTGGCTAGCATGGCTATGAGAGCCTGTAACCCTGACGTCAGTAACGTGATTAACGCTCTGAACACTGTTAGGATCAAACTGCATAAGAGACTCAGTATTGTGCCGAACAGCTGTCCTACGATATCGAAGACTGGCTTGATGATCATTCCGGGATTTCCGCCGGCGATTCCAGCGAATAGCATCAGCATGAAGATGATCAGAAGAATCTGCTCGATGAATCCGAGCGGTGAGTTAGCATGTGCTTCCATTGTTGTTCCTCCTATCAGCGACCATCGCCTGGAAAGACATTGCCGAATGCAGAGCGTGGTTGTTCGGTTCCTTGCAAGTGCTTGTTGATGAAGTCATCCAGATCGCACTTTCTGTAGCGAACCAGGCGACCTATTTTTATGCAGGCCAGTAAATATCTGCCCGAACATTTCCAGACGGCAAGCGTCTGTTCGGCGACACCGAGATACGCAGCGGCTTGTCTGCGCGTAAGCAATTCGGAGTGAGCAGCGCCCTCTCCACCCGGAAAGTTATCGTGTGATTTCATTTGTTTTACCTCTATGAGCGTTCGCAAGAATTCGGCGGCACTACTGATGAAAAGTCGTGCCGCACGGATTGCGAAAGGGGAGAAAGTTGTTGCAAAAAAGCTCAAACCACAAACATGATTTGAGCGTAAAAGAATATTTGATGGTGTTGGTCTACCTAATGGGCCGCAGCGCCATCAATCTCGCCGCATAATTTCATTGTAGCGTGCCGTTTCGATTTTCTGGCTAGGGGGTTTTTCGCTGAGCCGAACCTGGGGTTATGGATAGGGATGGTTGCGAGCAGTCTTAGGACCGCAATAGCTCAATTATTCTTTCAAGCTCAGCCCGACCCTGCTCGGATTGCCAGCGAAATCCATCCATGTTTATGGTGTGGATTGATGATGCTTGGTAAACGGGTGCCCAACCATTCATGAGCTGTTCGATATTGGCTAATTGAGTGAAGTCCGGCAGGCGGGTCCACTTCCGATTTGAGTCGTGGAAGTACGTGAGGACGAACTCATTCCATGAGCCAAACTGCCAGTATTGGCGGAGTTTCATGTTGTTAATCGTTTTATTGCCGTGGGCGGTCTGGCGTTCTGTGAGCCGATCTAGGGTTGTCTGTGCGTTAAGCCGAAGCCAAATACACTCAGGATTTATCCGTTCTCGAAAGCGTTGCCAATGAGGTTGACGCATCGGCATGATCGGGCCGGCAGCGATAAGTGTCGGTATATCGCTTTGCTCGTAACCATCCAAAAACTGGCACTCTCGCTCTTGTAGATACGCTATTGCAGCCGAGCGATCTCCGTTTCGCTTGACGTGTTCGAGAAAGATCTTATAGATCAATCCCTCGTGGCGATCTGCAATAACTTTGTCTGTATCAACCCAATTCCAGTTATCTAGGACGCCCGGGCGGTCTCTCAGATATTTTCTTAGCTGTGAGCGGACAGTACTCTTGCCTGCGCACGAGAAACCGATTAGTATTACGGTTGCCATGAGGGGATTCCGCGAAGGGATGCTGCAGAAGAATACCAAATTAAGATTGGGGCCAGGGCGCAGCGAGAGCAACGCCTGACTCCCAACTTGCTAAGAAGTTCCCAGCCTATTGCAGGGACTGCCTCTAGGGTTTTCCCTGTAACACTTTCCAGCCCGATTTGAAATACTGGTCTTTGGTGGAAGGAGCGGAATACCGCTCGCCCAACAGTGACGCCCCAGAAGTCGTGCACGTTTTCCGGTCGCTCGCGGCGCTTTGTAATGCGCCGGCGGCGGCTCTTAAACAGAAAGAGAGATGCAAATCTCTGGAGGAACGAATTTTGGAAATTAAACTGACATTGGTCACTAAACGAAACCCTTTGAAGGTCAAAGGATTTGATTCTACGGTCGGCGCAATCATTGATTGCGATGACAATCTAGTCTGTATCGTGCCCCTAACCCGCATGGACTGGGTCTTCGATTGCCTATCGGCAAAGACGCATACAGATAAGCTGTTCACTATCCTGTCGAAAATGACAGACGACGAGGTTCGGCTATGCACCGGGTGTAAGCGAAATGCTGCTGAACCACGAGATCAGGAAAGCAAGAGCGATAAAAAAGTGCTTCGCTTTCCTCCTGTGAGACGCAAGACACCTCCCCTGGTGTCATAGCATGCAGGCGATGATTCGCCGCTAACGTCTCCCCTCAACTAATCTTATTCGTGCCGACTTCTGATGGGTGCCACCAACGTTTCTAAAAATGTTATTGCAAGGCAACTGTTCCACCGCTTGGTAGCGCAGTTGCCTTGTTGCTATTGTCTTTTTGAGCAGCCCGCCAGGACAAACCTGACGGGCTGTTCATCTATTGTAGTTACGCCCAGAGGTAGCCGTGTGTCTCCCTTAGACTGCAGAAGCCACTAGAGTTTACGATGAGATGGTCGATGACTTTCACACCAAGAATGTCGCCTGCCTTTATCAGCATTTCGGTTGTCTCGATATCCTCGCTGCTCGGAGTCATTGATCCAGCGGGATGATTGTGCGCGACAATAATTGCATGCGCATTGGACAGCACGGCAGCTTTAAAAACCTCGCGAGGGTGAACCAAACTGGCTGAGGCTGTGCCATGCGAAACAACGTGCACGTTCGCCACGTGGTTGCGGCAATCCAAATGATAGGCGACGAAATGCTCCTCGCTCAGTATCTTAAGTGGGGCCACAAATTGTTCCAAGTCGTCGGGACATCCGATGGGAACGGGCTGTCCACCAGGTTCTCTTATTAGAGCCAAGCGTATTTCGGGCACGATGTATTTTAGTTGTTTCTTCAATGTTTTGCTATTCATGATTGCACCTCCACAACAGTTGAAGCGCTATGTGACGGCAAGCAGAATGAGCATGACTGACATGGACGTGGGTTGCGGAAGTTGGACTCAAGCTTGTATACCCCTAAGACAGCCGGACACGTGAAGAGAGTCTTGTGCTTGATTGGTGGAACGTGATACCTTCCGCGGTGCACCGGAAACGAGACGACTTGTTTTGCCGTTGCAATTTCATCCAGCGCAGGCAATACGTTTTCGTTCAATTGTTCTTCGCTCTCCTGAAGCAAAGCCAGCTCCCATATACCAGATCGCTGTGCATACGCGAGAAGGCCCAGCTCGAAGTTGTGCGAGTCGATGCTGAGCCATCCTCGGCAGTTATGTAAAGAAGCCAGTTCCGTCAACGCGTCGAAGATCGAGGGTTCCACGAAGCTTCTCGTATAGAACCAGAGTGAGCATTGAGGGCGTTGTTTAGCGGCGATCCACCAGGCACGCGCGTAAGAAGGGACATGGAAATCGCCTGTATCGTGCAGACGAATTGTCCAGGGTGTTCGAGTCTGCTTGCCGGTGATGGAGGCTGCAAGCCAATCGGCGGGTCTGACTTGATCGATCAAGCTCACCAGGTTTTCTGCGAGCAGTTCAGGTCCGCCTTTCGATAGGAGCAATTCAACCGTCCGAAAGTTGCGCTGACGTTTGGCTCTCTGTCCGGCAGTCTGATAGCGGACGCCATTTCCGTAACACACTTTTTTGCAGATGTCCGTTGCGCCGATGCAGGTTTCACTGCGTGGCAAGCTGAATGCCCATGATGCTTTACTATTGTTGGTCAATTCGAGACCGTACTCTTTATCCATACTGTGAACCTCCGGTTAGTGAAGGCTTTTCGCCTCAAACCCGGGGCACGGGGTTGGCTCCGTGGGTCAAGCGGATGGATCTGGCTGCTTCGGAACAAGTTTGAGCTGCGTGCGCTTGACGCGCGGTGGCGCCGACCCCGTAGACTTGAAGAAATAGAAAAGCCCAGGTTGACTGCTTCTCTTTGTGATTTCGGCAAACATCAGACCTAGCCCCAGTGCTCCTAACAGGACTGCTTCCAAATAGGACTGCGGGGCGAGCGGCGAGTGAGCATGCGTCTCACAGTGGCGCATAAGGATTTTGGAAGATAACAATAAAGAGAAACAAGTCGAAAGCAGGGACATGTGCCCCTGCTCTCAACGTTGTGTACTGTGGATAGATGGAATTTATGCGCTCTGCGATTCCTCCTTTGCCGGCTTCTTCCCACAGAGATGGAAGCTGGTGAGCTTGATGACCGGCTTTGTCATCTGAACTTTGACGCCGTTCACTTCTTTGGGATACGTCGAGATTGCCAGTCTGCCATTTACCACCACCTCGCGCCCCTTAGTTATGGCTTTGAGTACTCTTTCGCCCAGCCCATTCCATGCATCCACGTCGATCCACAGAGTTTTGTCCTCGTCAGTATTCGAGGAGAACTCTTTCACCGCGACCGAGAACTTAACTACCTTGTTGCCTGTGTCTCCGAAGGATACTGTGTGCGGCGCTTGTCCGACGTGTCCTACAACTGTGATCTGATTATTCATTCGGCACCTCCAGTGCGTGTCTGTGCGTCTAAAAAGACACAAGCGTCAGCCGCGATAGCGCTTTTGCACGGTGCATGGACGCGTAGCGCCCTTTAGGGTTTGCCATTGCAGCTTGCAAAAGTTGTGTTAGCCTCCGCACTTTAAGACATGCACGGGAGGTCGCCAATTGGATGAGCTAGTGTCACATGTTGGATCGGTCGATTGACTGCGCCGCCACTACCCACGGTGCACACATCAAGTAGATTGTCCTTATCGCGATTTGAAAGCAATTAGACCGGCTTGACGGCAAGCACTGCTGATCGGGTGTTGACGTTTGGGCTTGGGCGAGACTCGATGCCCAACATTCTCAGCGAGGTGGGAATCAGGCGCGGGCAATTTATTAATCAGAAGAGGGACGGCGGAAATTGGATGGCTATTGGCGGTGAGATCGGCATGCTTTGCTCCCCGAATGGATATGCGTCCGGCGGTCTTGAAGCGCACGTCGCTTGAATTCTATAATCGCCTTGAGGTACACGCTTAGGTGGAATGCAATGCGGGCAGACGAATTCGGTATGTTCGATTCGGTCAAGCTGAAAACGAACCTTGACGGCGACGATATCTATGGTGGTGAAATTCAATTGCGAAAAGGCAAGAATGGCTGTGTTCTTGAAATGGGCAAAGAATCAAACACCGTCATTGTCGAATTCAAGATCGGTCCTGGAATGAAGGGCAGCACCGACTTTACCGCCGTTGAAATTGATGCTGATAGCCTTGAAATGGTGTCCAAGATTGGACGCAGGTTTTCCGAGCCGAACCCATATTTAGAGACAGCCATGGTCATCAAGGCTGGCAAACTCAAGTAAAAGAGCAGCGAAGTTTTTGAAGAGCTGGGCGAGGAAATGTACCCAGCTCTTCTTGCGAAATGACCGCTTTCCTCAGTTTCGTTCAGAACTAGCCGTCAGTGGCTGTTCCTGAGAGCCTTGCTCTTTGAGGTAGTCGCGATTGACGGTGCCAACTACGTCTATCTCCGGCTCTTCAAAAGCGATGCGACCGGCACAGCGAGGCAAGTGCACGGTAATCTCCATATCGATCGAGTCACCGGAAAAGTCTTTGTCATCGAGCGAATAGCCAAAATAAGAACCAGTCACTGTAACGGTTATGCTGTTGCGAGTTTCCTCGACGTCTGCCCTGTCATAACTGATATCTTCAAACACCGCATTGGTGGAAGCAATTACTTTCTCCAGCTCGATGTCCAGATCAGGACTGAGGTGCTCGGGCAAATACTCATCAATCAAGAAGTCCCCGATATCGTCGCACTCCCAGACGGCACCAGTGAACAGCTCCTCGGACTGCAGGAATTGGGTCAGTTCATCAACAAGCTTGTATGAATGTGGCAACTGTTCAGGCAGTCCGTTCAAGCAATCTCGCCTTTCGTTGATAATGTAAACGTCAGGAACGAGCACCGCAGCCATATCCAAGAACTCAAGCGAGTTGGCCTTATCGGCGAGTAACGCTGCGTGGCTCTTGTAACCGAAATAGGCAGCGACCAGCTCGCGCGCGTGCGTAGCCTTGAGACCCGGATAACATTCGCGTAGAAAATCGGAACAAACTTTGGAAATATCATCGGCCATGACAAACACCTCATGTCATTGCTGGACTTGAGACGGTAGAGAAGAGCGTTTAAGCACTACCACGCCAGCGGACCTATCCGAAGATGTTCTGTATGGCACGAGAACGTGTTGTTCAAAGCGTCGTCTTTTTGGTCGCTCATAACCAAGGCAATCGACTCCATTTGAGATTCTATCACACTGCCGGATTCGTTCCGTTTGAGCGAAACTCAAAGTCGTGTGCAGCAGGATGCTGCTTCGCTCGCCCTGTTTGTCTTGACCGCCCTGCTAAAATCGAGCGGGCGAAGGCGCGCCTGTTTTGCATCTGCCGTCTATCGCCCGCCTTCGCTCGCAGCTAACAGAGCGGGGCGAGTCAAGACGAGTCGTCAGGCAACAAATAAATTTTGCTGAAACAGCTATTAGTAAAGAGAAAACCGGCTCGGCACGTAAGAGTGCCGGCCGGTTTTGAAGCGCTAGGACAGGTCGTCAGGCAGCGACTTCTTGGAAGTCCTTCTTGAGTTCGACCAGAACGGAATCTGCAATCTTCTTACAGGAGAATGAGTTGATTGGAGAGGTAGTTCTTATTTCGAGTCCAACCAGTCGTCCTACTGTTGAATCTTTGACTTCGAAGCGCAGAACGATTCGTCGTGGGCGCTTCAGGTCAGGGAGCACTTCTTCTACGAATTCCAGAATGGCTTCTTGAGCGGTTCCGCTTGAGATAAACTTCCATTCTGCATTATGTCTAGTCTGCTTGCCGATCGTCATTTTGAGATACTCAATCGAGTTCTGAACAGTTCGATCAGTTCTGAAATATCGCGCATGCTCTTGAAGCTTGATGACTTCAGCCTCTGCAAAGTACCAGCGGAACAAGTAAGTGGTGATGTATCCTGAGCCTCCTAAGAGGAAGGGCACTAGCCAGTCTGGATAGTGTCCAGGAAGGTCTGGAAAGATCAGACCTATAGTTGCCGTGATAATCCACAGCGGGCCGAATACCGCAGCGAATCCGAGAGCCATTGCCAGTGCCGTTGCTGAGTCACTATTGGGGCGATTGCAATATGCATCGGTCTTCTTCACCCATTCTTGCAGCGGAGTTAGTTTGAGGTCTGTCGTTTTGAACCAGCTGGTGGTGGCACTTGTGGTCCCGGTGCTTTGAGAAGAGGAAGTACTGCTGTGCGGGTGTTTTGTATGGTCCCAGTGATAGTGTTCTGAATGTGTCTGTTGTTGACTTCGGTAGGACTGCCCAGAACTTTGCTGAGACCTGTTATTTGTTGAGTGGGATTGATGACCGGTTTGCTGACCATGCGTTGAATTCGAACCAGCAGAGTTGCTGTGTGAGCTGTAGTGTGTAGAGCTACTCGGCGTCTTAGGCGGCGAAGTATGCGGATTTGCTTCAAACCATTTCTTGAGTATGTCGCGCGCATTGTTGAGTTGTTTTTGTTTCTCCAGCGCCTGGCGATACACTTTTGGATCGCTCATGTGCCGATCGGGATGATGAATGCGCGATAACTTTCGCCATCGTTCGTTTATCTCTTTTAGACCGGCACCAAAATTCAATTGCAGTGCTGCATAACATGCTTCATAGTCCATTACTGCCATTGTTTGTGTTCCTCGTATTTACGCTTTGCAAGAGCGAAAAGAGGGGGCACTTAGTGCCTCCCTCGGATTGATAGTGGTTGTGGATTGATCTGCAGCAAGAGGGCTAAGGCGTTGTACTTCATCGCCTCTCTGTGCTTTCCTTGTCTGCAGCAAACGTGCCCGAGCATTTTATAAACAACAGCGATTTTGGCGTTGTCGTTGGGCGTGGTTTTGCTGATGATGCGATAGGCTGTAAGCAAAGCCTTTTCAGCGAGCCTGTAGCCATTGCGTCGACCGAGATGCTCGTGCGCAGCTTTGATGAGCGCATCAGCAACTCGCTCTGGACACTCGATGCGCAATGCGACGTCTTCACCCAAGGCGTAGAGCCTTTCGACAATCTGCTCGTAAAGAGCTTCTGCTCTATCGAGTTTTGTGAACGCGGAGTTGCCGAATGCAACTGCGTCTTTAAGATTCAGTTTTTCCATTTGATGTTCTCCTATGCAGGAAGGAGAGAGCGATGATTTGCACTCTCTCCTTCAGGGATTTGTTTTTGTGATTTATTAGCGGTAGCGGAAACAGATTGCTGTGTCCGACGGAACAGCCCGAGGTATCGGGTATGTGTTCCTTTTGATTAGGTGGGCGATTCCGCTCTCAGTGAGCATGATGCGCTGCTCGATGCGAACGACTGCCAATTTGCGTTGTTTGATCAACCGGCGAATTGTGTGTTCGGACATGTCGAGAAGTTTGGCTGCATCACGCACAGTGTAGAGCTGAAGATTGCTCTTTGCCTGTGTCATGCGACCTCCAGTGATCTTGAGAGCGGGAGCTATTGATACTCCCGCTCGTTTCGAGTATTGTTCTTATTGACCGCCGTGCAGGCGGTTCATGATGAATGCATCCAAATCGATTCGACGATACTTCACTAATCGCCCAAGCTTAATGTAGGGTAATGAGTATCTACCGCTCGATTTCCAGATGGCAAGCGTGTTTTCAGCGATTCCTAGATAAGCAGCTGCTTCCCTGCGGGAAAGGAGTTCGTTGTCGATGCGCGAGAAACTTGCCTTCGCATCAGCTTTTTGCGAAGGTGAAAAGAGTATGAGATTGTCCATTGTGTTACTCCATTGTGGCCAGTTTAAAAAGAGGAGCAGCTATTCATGCTTGCTCCTCAGAAGAGTGAAATTGCGATCAAAGAAAGGGGATGAAGATGAATCGAGATAAATGTGTTCGCCGTCAGAGGCTCGATTCGTACTGTGACTTTGCGTGGCGAAGTGGTGCGTTTCCAGCACTCTATTTCAATCATAAGGGTGCTGGGTGAATTCCGTAAATGGGGTAAATCCCAGGAGTGTCATCAAATGTGGTGCCCTTCTGCCAATGCTTATCCACATCAAGGAATGACCGTCAAAGAGAACATGCCACAAGTAAGTACGCGATATATCTGGCAGAACCCTCCGGCATGGAACACCATGGAGTGCCTGGCTGGATATATGAAGGATATGCCAACAACCGCCAATGTCCACCCACTTGTTGACATCAGGCACAGATCGATCAATGCTAGAGTTTTGCTCTGTTCGGCAGAAAGTCCGTCAACGTGAGGATGGCATTGCGGAAGAGCGTCGGGAGCAGCACTCTCGGAAGTAACTGCGGAAACAGAAACGGATCTGGAGAAGCCTAAAAGCTTGATGGCGTTGGCATGAAAAAGCTGGCATTGAACGAGGCGGCAATCGATATGCCGCGCACCGAAATCTCTAAATACAGAGATCTACTGGAGAGTAGTTTCCCGCACCATAGGGTGAGTAAGACTGCACATGTCCACCGCTTACGGCAGTTATGGACAAGGGAAGATTGGCTGGCAGCTGTAGAGCTGCTGACGCTGGCGCATGCGATAGAGACAATGAACGGCATAGATCAACGCTGGACGAAGAAGCATGTGGACAAAATAGTTGGTAGAGATACAAACGAATTGATCGGCAGCACGTTCGAACTGAATTGCGCCACTATGCTTTTCGATGCCGGCTTGAAACCAAAGCCCGGCAAGAATAACTCTCCCGGCTATGATCTTGAGCTGGTTTATCCAGACAGCTACAAAGCTTTTGTCTCGTTGAAGAACCACGACCTATCCTCATTTGAGGCGGACTTCAGAGTAAGATGCCGCCGCTTTAAAGAGCAGATGAAGAGCATCTTTGAGCCGAAAGGTGTGCACCCATTCGTCATGATCGAAGCGTCCAGACTGCCAAACGACAGTGATTGGGCAGCATTGGAAAAGCATCTTGCCGGGGTAAGCGAACTTGCGCAAGAACTAGTCCTAGCACAGCCCTGTGAAGGCATCGCGCTCGGATACAACCTGCTTCGGCCGAAGCCAGGAACAACCTTCGCGGACAAGCCGATCTCAAGCCAACTTATTGTGAAGAGCAAGTTCCATGATAACGAGCAGAATAACTTCGTGAGCAAGCTTGAGAGAGCGGCGCACAACATGCGAGACAAGCTTGGCAAACATGATAACACCAGCAATATTGTCTGTATGCGGGTCAACCCGACCGCATCAGTTGCATACCTGGAGCGATTTGCCAAGGAGTTTCTTGAATCCGAGCATGATCACGGCATAGACGGAGTTATCTTCTATCAACCATCCGTTGTTCGCAATCCGAACAACACGTCAGTTGTGTCCCACTACACGCGTGTAATCGGATCGAGCCGCTGGGACCAGGACAAGCATCCAATTTTGTTTCGTCCATTCATCGGAGTGCCCGGAAAGAATCCATCCCGCATAGTGATACAGGGAGACGGCAAGCAGCTTTTGGACAATATTGAAGGGTACTTTTTCCAGGAAGGCGACTACTATCAGCAGTTTGTGCTGAAGGAAGGAACACAGTCGCTATCAAATCTCGCGCCCGGTATACGGTCTCACCTAGCCATCGGTGATGGCAGTGCAATCAGCGGAAAGCTATTTGCTGAACAAGAAGATCTGCTCATATTGTGACAATGAAAGACAAGGAGATCATGGCTGAGTCCGAAGATATAAAAGAATACCGTCGTCAGCAGTTACAAGGGCTGGGAAAGTCTATTGATTCGTGGCTCGACGGTTCCGTTCGGTGCGTGCGCGTAAACGACAAAGTCTATCGGAGTCCTAATTGGAAGACTTTCGAAGATTTCTTGTTCGCGTTCATCCAAGAAAAACTGACTGCAGATTGGGCTCGTGCCGAGATGAAAAAAACGATTGGCTCTCGGCATCCGATCATGCAGTGGTACGATCGGGTCGCCAACTTTCAGTCCGACCAGGCTAAACAGAAGATGGCATCGCCACTCTATTTTACTGAGCCGACTGGAGCCATACAAGGCTTTCTCAATCTTGCATATTACCTGTATCTGTGCGAGCACCATGGCGTTCTTACGGAAAAGATGTTGCAGCGCCTCAGAAATCCAGGGAATTTTGAAGGCGCGCTCTACGAACTGTATGTTACGGCTAGTTTTTTGAAAGCTGGATTTTTGCTTGAGTTGGAAGATGAGAACGACTCGACAGGTTCCCATCATGAATTTACTGCCACGCACTCAACGAGCGGGCAGAAATTTTCGGTCGAAGCGAGGACCAGGTATTCGTCGTCCAAGAGAGCTGGCCACAATGCGCACCCTCCCAGAGTAAAAGATAAGCTATGCGAAGCCTTGAAGAAGAGTGCTCTGCACGAGCGAATTGTTTTCATTGAGCTGAATCGCGCCGAATATGCAACCGACGGCATGCCGCCAGCATGGGTAAAACAAATCGAGAAGGATTTCGGCGACGCGGAAACTGAATTCCTGACTCAGGTGCCTGAAAATCCATCCGCTTACGTGTTCGTTACCAACCAGAGTTTCATGCACTGGCTTGACCAGGCACCCAAGCCGCCGCTGCAGTTCGCGACCGGCCATAATATCGTAGACTTCCCTGCGAGCAAAAAGCCATCTACGATGGAAATGGTTGTAGAGTCGCGAGAAAGGCATGGTGAAATGTATGACCTGCTCGAATCGTTAGGAAGGACCAGCGTACCGAGTAGCTTCGATCATCGGACGGCCGAGGAGTATTTTGGAGTGATTGATAGGCCAATGGTCGGAATGACTTTTCTGCTTCCTGATCAAGAAGGAAACATGATTGCGGGCGAGCTGCTCGACGCGCAAATTTTGGAGCAAGAGAAATCTCTTTTTGGACAATTTAAGACTGACAAGGGCGTACTGCTTGCGACTTTCCCGCTAACCGATTTCGAGATGGCTGCATATTCCCGTTCACCGGAAACATTTTTGGGTGTTTTCAAACAGAACCCTCGAAAGATTTCCGATCCTTATCACTGCTACGAATTTGCCCACCAGAGCTACCGCCGGTCGACAAGTGAGTTCTTGATTGAACATTTGAAGCAGTGGTTTCCGCAGGATGAGTTGAAAGAGTTGAGCCATGGAGAACTTGTAAAACGGTACTGCCTCAACGTCGCGGCGATGATGTGGTCCAACGCACATCCGGAAAAGATAGTAGCTAACGAGGTGCAATGACGCTCAGCTTCTTGATTTGGCAATCAATAACCTGTCTGTAGGCGCAACAAAGTTGCTCAATGAGAGTTCGGTGGGCAGGTCACAGTTGCTCCAAATCGATTTACATCGCCACTAACAATAGCAGTAGTGATCCAACAATTGTGAACTTTCACAGCCCAGACGTTGCGACTTTTACCTGCGGCGGCGGCAGTACAAGTTAATGGTGGCGCGCAATAGTCATGTTAATTTGCTTGGTGAGCTTCTGCCTCTATGTCCCAGACGAGCATATTTGGATAGGCAAATGTTCCGCTACAGCCGAATCGCGACAAGATGACTTTGTATAGGAATTGAATGACCACATAAAGATGTTCCATTTCTTCAACGATGAACTGGTCATCTATTGATCTGCTCACTGTCCTTGTGACATCGAGTGACTCGACTTCTTGCATAAGACCTTCTGTCGGGCTGGGAGACAGTTCGATCTCGCACAGTTGCGCAAGGGCAGGAACAACGTTCACGTTGTCAATTGCCGGATCAATCTGCCTACCAATATTTTCTAGCAGTAGTATTAATGCCGCTGCTTGTACCTCTGGGTAGCATGTATTCGCACTCCACCAGCCTTTGAGATGCCGAATGATCTCTAGCCCATCGAAAAAGAAGTATTCGGCAGCCTTTGTTATCAACGCGAGAGGATTTCTGCCGCGGTTAGGAAAAACTCTTATAGGCGGAAGAAAGCACCTGTTTTTAGCCATGGACGGTCGTCGCGAGGGAACGTCAGTAATGTCTGCAGTCGATGTCTGGGTGAACGTTGCTAAAGGTCTTACAGTTTCTCCCCACAAGAAGCTCAGAGTATCGATCAGAGCGTCACGATGCCATGAGATGTTTTCGTCGAACTGCTGCTGGACTTGAATACGAACCCAGGCTTGGTTATCCTGCAACAAGAGGGCGTACTGGGAATTTGAATTCTCCGGAGAAAAAGAAAACAACATTTGACAGTCGCCGAGTTCATCGTCCGCAATTGGCTGTTTAGTGAATAATTTCAAAAACTCGGCTGGGATGATATCGCTGTCGAATACCGCGTAGGCACGCGCCAATCCATCCGGCAAGGCTTGTCTCCGCACTTGCTGAAACGCCACGCGCTGCAAAAAGGCATGCCCGTCAGCAACTGGGCCTTCCAGTCCGTATCCTTCAGTCATGGTCCAATTACCGACGCGGCCGGAGACTAAATCACCCCCGCATCTCGCGAAAACATTAGGGGCCGGTGCTGGTCGTCCTACGCGAGGCGCGCTGGCCGCAAAGACCATATCTTGCACGTTGAACGTTGGGGTATTGCCGAGGGTTCCATTGGCTCTGAACAGTATGTCGCCGGACTCTTGCACTCTAATCTCCCCGGCACCGTCATTCAGAAACCGCTTTGTTCCAAAGTCCCAATCTTCGCTAAAGAAGACGCCGGTTAGTGGTCTTTGTAATTGACCGGCGAGGAATTCTCTCAAGTACTGCATGGATTTTTCACCTTTCAGGATTGGCTGCAACCATATCTATGCCAGTGCGCGTGTTGTGATAGTGCTCAGTTAAGCGGCGGCATTGTTATTTATGCTGCGAATTACGGCGACGATTCGGTTGGCGGCATCATCCCCGAATATGCCATCAAGTCCGTCATTACTGAAATCCGTAAACGGAGGCTCGTAGAGACGTCCTGGATCCATGATTCCGTTTTGAGTCAGGTAGTCTATTATCTGATTGACAAATTGAATTTGCTTGGCATTGTACGTTGTGTTACTGAGGAATTCGCCGAATGCCTGGACGGCTGCGCCGCGATCGAGCCCGACAATTGAGCGGACAAGTTCTCCGAGTGACTGTGCGGCGCCAAAGGCTCTTTCGAAGTCCTGTCTGTCGCCGAGCTCACCGGACTCAAACAGTAGGCGCTCTAAGTCTTGCAACTCTGAAGTTGTGATTGGAAGATTCCTCTTTAGTTTGTTGACCGTCAGGTGGTCTTGATGCGACCGCAGAAAATGACGCATGCGCTTGCGGTATTGCTCTATGTTGTATTCAGTGCCAAGCCAGTGGGATGCAACCTCCGCCACATGTCCAAGCGTGTCTTGAAAGTCTGCGTATACTATTGTGCGCCTGCGCTTTTCGATAAACTTGACGAGGTCTCTCAGCCGAATTCGGACGAGTTCAAGCATTGGGACAGTAACGTCGGTCCAGTAATCATTCTCTTGAATCTGGCGAATGAGATCAATGTGGTCATTGACCATGGGAATGCTTGCCTTTTCTTCCAGTTGGTGCGCTATTTCGCGCACTTGTGTTTCCCATCGGTTGAAATCCGGAGTGTGGTTTAGGCGAGCAAGCTGTAGCCGCAGAATGAGGAGGTCGAACTGTTTTGCGGTCTCTTCCTCGGACGGAAGTTCGGTGGGGAGCCGAGAAACATTGTCCGTCAATTGATCCACGTCTTCGTGCGGAATTTGATGCCATGCTTCCCAAGCGGCTCTCTCACGAAACTTCTCAACTTGACGCCGATAAGGTCTAACCAGAAAGTTGTCTACATTCATTGCAGCAACATTCTTGTGGAGAACATCTACTACAGACGTAGCAAACTCGCTTAAACCTGGGTCTCCATCGACCGGTGAACAAATTGTGCTCAACATAGTCAGCCTAGCCTTAAAGAGCCTTGTGGAAAGTGGCTCTGATAGCGAACTATCCGGTGCCTCAGGATTCTGATTGAAGAACTCGAAGTTGCGACAACAGTCAAAAATATAGAAGCACTTCTTATCCTTGCCGGGGCCGAAGACGTTTTTGCACAGACGAGTGCCTCTGCCAACCATTTGGAAGAATTTCGTTTTTGACCAAACTGGTTTGAAAAAAACAAGGTTAACGACTTCCGGAACGTCAACACCAGTATCGAGCATGTCCACAGAAATGGCTATGTGTGGTGCTTTTTCGGGCGTTGAGAAATCATCCAAAAGACTGTCAGCATAAGTTATTTCGTTGTCGATAACTTGGGCGAAGCTTCCTTTCGAATTCTTGTAA
Organism: Candidatus Obscuribacterales bacterium; assembly: GCA_020050835.1. Classification (GTDB taxonomy): domain Bacteria; phylum Cyanobacteriota; class Vampirovibrionia; order Obscuribacterales; family Obscuribacteraceae; genus JAGVKB01. Next base: position 36,144 of record JAGVKB010000099.1, read on the forward strand.
TGTTCATCGAATCTCTCCTGGATGAACATGGCGTGTTTGTGATTCCGAGCAAAGATGATGGTCTTGCCGAGTCGGTCTCCGCCGGCAACTTTTTGACCGCGATCCATGAGAGTTCTGAGCACCTTATCCACAGTGTCACTGTTGAAAAACCAAGTGTGAATAGCTGGGGCTTCGACTGTACGTGGAGGCGGAGCGCCATCTTCGCCCCATTCCATCACGTCCCATTCATCCTTTTCATCGTCAGACAGATCATCGTAACGAACGCCGCGAGCAGGAAATTGAATGGGCACAGTGATGGACTTTGGCTCCACTAGATACTCGTCGTTGATTGCCTGGCTCAACTCATAGGCATAGGTTGGGTTGCCATCTTCCAAGTCGAATAAAGAGTAAGTGTTGTGATCGATGTCGTCTCGCGGCGTCGCTGTGAGTCCGATTAGCAAGCTATCGAAGTAGTCAAAGATTGCCCGATACTTTTGGTAGACGGATCTATGCGCCTCATCAATCACCAGCAGGTCGAAGTGTCCCGGACCAAAACGACGAGCGCCTGAATCGGTTTCATCGATTAGTCCCATCATAGTGGGATATGTTGATACATAGACTCGACTTCCGGTTTGTTCTTTCTCGTTGAGCAGATTGACTGGACTTGAGTCGGGCAGATGCTTTTTAAACTCTTTCACCGCCTGTTTCACAAGCGCTCGCCGATCAGCAAGAAAGAGTACTCGCTTGACCCAGTTTGCGCGCTGCAGCAACTCACAAAGGGCAATAACGGTTCGTGTCTTTCCAGCACCAGTCGCCATTACCACGAGTCCTCTGCGATTTCCGTTCGCAAGCTCTTCGGTTATATGCCGTATTGCCTCGTGTTGGTAGTAGCGCTCGACGATAGAGGTATTGATCGCAAGAGACGAAGGTTTAGTCTTCGAAGTGCGGCGTTGTATAAGCAGTTCAAGCTCTTTTTTCTTGTAAAAACCTTGCACTCTACGAGGTGGATAATTTTGATCGTCCCAGATCCAAGTGTCGTAGCCGTTGGTATAAAATAAAACAGGGCGCTGTTTGAACTTGGATTCAAGGCAGTCTGCGTAAAGCTTTGCTTGCTGTTGACCGATTCGCGGGTCTTTCTTTGTGCGTTTTGCTTCAACAAGCCCTAGTGGTAATCCGTCGTCGCCCCACAGAACGTAATCAACAAATCCTTGGCCGCTTGTAGTCGGCATGCCGGTTACGGGATACTCCCGATCTTCATTCTTGTCCAGAGGCCAGCCGGCTTCCCTCAGCATCAGGTCGATGAAGTAATCTCTTGTCTCGGCTTCTGAGTAATCGTGATCGTCTGGTATCTTTTGGTTGCGCTTCTTCGCTTCTGCGATCTCTGCACGGAGCTTCTGAATTTCAGCGTCCGTATCTATGAGTGCCTGCTGCTTTTCGAGAAGATCCTTGTCTTTGTTGTGCAGTTGCTCCTGTAGTTTCTGCAGCTCGTCACGGGTCTGCTGAATGACCTCTGCGGGCGGGGGTGGAAGCAAAGCAGGGTTGAAGGTGAGCCCGTCGAACTTTCTAGGATCTTCGCGCGTATAAGTTCGCGCCAGCCAGTACAGAAAATGGAACAGCTCAGAAATGGCTCGCAGTGCATCATTTGTCGTTATCGGTCTTGAACTGTGCACAGCGAGATTGCCGATATCCTTGATAGTCCGAATCTTTAGAAAGAGATCGTTGGATAGAAGCCGGCGAAAACTGCTCTCATGAATGAGGGCATTGAGCTGATCGTCGTAAGGACGGCGAACTGAATTGTCGTTGGCGTAAATCCATTGAACAGCAATCTCCAATGTTCGCCTTGTATGGAAACAGGCCGCGCGCGGATCATAGTTAACCGAGAGCTCAGCTTTGGAGGCAGCCTTCCTTAGGCCATCCCATTCGTCTTTGAGGAAAGCAAACATACTCACCTAAAGATCTCCTCGAAATGCTCTGTCTTGCAGTGATTCAAACAACGCGTTTAGCTGTCCATGAGATTGATCGAGTGTCATTGTGAGGGCTTCGACTTGCGCCAGGCAATTGACAAAACGTGCTTGTAACGCCAACGGTGGAAGCGGCACGGGCATGGAACCAACAATGTCTTTATTTAAGTTCGACATTGTTACTCCTTGGGCAACGTTCTCTAGATACCGACGCATGGAATTGGAAGAAACGACAAAACACAAGTACGTTGAATTCAACATACTTGCGTTAGGTCTGACAAAGAGACTGCCGGTGCCACAGAGCCAACCATGCTCCTTCTGAGATATGACTGCACAGCGGCCCATTTCTCCTCGTCTGCCCAGGATCAGATCGCCAATAGATAAATGGTATTGACTAAGCTGTTTATATTTGTCGCCCGGCACAGTAAGCGAGGAATCGGTCAAAATCTTGCCGCCTTTGATGTGTGTGGGGTTTATTAGCGGAATGCCATTGTCAACATAATCCTCTTCATGCAGCTGACTACCGAACGGTCCTATTTGAATTCGATCTGCTAGTTTGTTAAGCGGCTGCACATCCCAGCCTTTTGGATTAATGATCGGATCGCCAAAAAGATCGTCAAAGGTCGACTGAGCAAATGATTGAAGCAGACGCAAGGTCTCCCGACGCTTAGCCCGGAGTAGTTCAGCATTATCTAAGAGAGTCGCTATGTGTTTTTGTTCGCTTAGCGATGGTAACGGGATTACTACCTGTTTCACCACCTCGCTATTTAGGTTTTTCACAACAGCCCCAACAGCCATTCTACTAAACTGTGCATAAACGAAGTCCGAGCTAAGAACGTGGTACAGATAATCTTCTGTCAGCAATTCGGCATCATACCTAAGTACCAGCCATCCGTCGTGAATACATCCACTCGTTTGCAGAATATACGGACGGCCGAAGCTCATCGAATTCGATAACAGAAAGTCTCCGGGGTAGACTTCTCTTGAGTATCTTGTGCCATCAGCTGAAATTTTTTCCGCTGTAGAGTAAATATATTTTGCGCCTTCCGCGACATCACCAATCTTGATCCAATTGACGCCGTCGCTGGAATTCGTGATGTAGTTGCTTATGGGTCTGGGAGAGCCGCCCCTCTGAATCTGGCAGACATCACCCAATGATACTGTTCGCCATTTATTTGTGAGTACGATCACCGTACCAACTCCTCCAGGCGCTTTATCCCGTCTCGGATTTCATCTTCAAGCGCTGTCAATCTTAAGAGTATTTCGCTTGGTGGGCTGTGCTCGATTCGCTGATGAATTACTTCCTTATACCGACTTATGGAAAGATCGTAGCCTTGCGCAGCAATGTCAGATTTTGGAACGCAAAAACTTTGTTCAGTACGCAATCGAGTTCGTTCGGATGAGTCGCGCTGAAGCCACCGTGTTAAGAGATCGGGAAGATTGTTCTTGGCTTGCTCAGCAGCAGTCAGCGGAGCAGCCGGTTTGGCGCCAAGTTTGTCGTCTGGCAAAAGAGGCTGACGCTTATCATCAAGGCTCCAGCCGTCCGACTGCATTTCATAAAACCAGACATTGTCCGTTCCGCCAGAGTTGGTTTTTGTGAAAATGAGAATGGCGGTGGAGACGCCAGCGTAGGGTTTAAAGACCCCAGATGGAAGTGATATGACACCGTCTAGCTTTTGCTGTTCGACGATCATTTTTCGAAGCGATTTGTGTGCGTTAGACGAGCCAAATAGAACGCCGTCCGGTACGATAACCGCAGCGCGCCCACCGGGCCTCAGCAAACGAAGAAAGAGAGCTACGAAGAGGAGTTCCGTCTTTTTGGTCTTAACAATTTTCAGCAGATCGTTGGCACATGACTCATAGTCCAAAGAACCTGCAAACGGAGGATTGGCGAGGATAACAGTGTAGTGCTCCTCCTCGCCAGCGTGGTCTTCAGATAAGGAGTCTTTGTAGGAAATATTTGGATTCTCAACGCCATGGAGCAACATGTTCATGCTCGCAATGCGCAGCATGGTGTTATCGAAATCGAAGCCATTGAACATCTTTTCGTGAAAGTGTTTCATGAGCTTATTGTCGGTGCGAATGTCCTGGTGACGGGATTGTAGGTATTCGCTAGCACTAACTAAGAAACCTGCAGTGCCGCAGGCAGGATCACAGATGATGTCTGTGGGTTTGGGTGCAATTACTTCGACCATCATGTTGATGATGTGCCGCGGTGTACGGAATTGTCCATTTTGACCAGCTGAAGCGATTTTTCCAAGCATGTATTCATATACATCACCCTTGGTATCACGATCTTCCATCGGAATATCATCTACGAGCTCGACAACCTTCGCTAACAAACCAGGAGTCGGAATTGTGAAGCGCGCATCCTTCATATGATGTGAGTACGTCGAGTGCTCAACGTCGCTTCTGAGCTCTTTGATAAACGGAAAAACCTTTGTGGACACAACATCAAACATTTCTTGTGGCGACAGGTTCTTAAAGCGAGACCACCGGAGCTTTTGTCCTTCGCTGTCAGACTGAAAAACCGGACTCTCAATTTGTCGTCCGAGCCGATTTGCCTTCTTCTCTTCGCGTGTGTGCAGCTCATCAAGTCTGCGAATGAAGAGCAAGTATGTTATCTGTTCGATCACTTCCAGTGGGTTTGAGATGCCACCAGACCAAAAGGCATTCCAGAGAGCATCAACCTTAGATTTCAGTTCGCCAGTGATCATTTTTCTGTATCAGCTCCGTTGTTTTGGTCGGGTGCCTGCTTCGACTTCGCTCGGCATAGGCCTATTAGTGTACTAAAATCTGGTAGCGCCGAAAGCAAAACATTTGCAGCAAGTCGCTCACACAATGGTGGCAACATTCACTGAAGTTGTTTGAAATTATTTTCTCCTCTGGGCTATTTCTGGGCTAGCCGTAAAAATCCTCCCCCAAAAAGAAATCCGCCTTTCGGCGGAAACTTAGATGGTGGGCGAGAGAGGACTTGAACCTCCACGTATTGCTACACTAGATCCTAAGTCTAGCGCGTCTGCCATTCCGCCACTCGCCCGAGTACGGGAACGCTAGCTGGGCTAACGGATTAACCAGCATACCATAGTACGATTTCGCCATTTGACATCGAACAGTCGCTGAGCTCTCTTAACCCAGGAAAGTCGGAACCCCTTGGCGATTCAGCTCATCTACCCACGAATTAGTCGTCGATTAACACCGAACCAAGAGTCAATACCTCGATTCCAAGCAAACCCTCTAGTGAAGGCAGCAAGGAAGCTTTGGGACGCCCTTGCTGCCTAATCCCGCCGGCGAATTGCGACAGTACCAGCTTCTCTGGAACTTTTGCGAAAAAATCTCGCCCTAGCAAGCAGATATTACCGGAGTCCACACGATGAATCTGAAAGTCCAAATCTAAATGAATACCGCTTTGTTAGCAATTGCCCTTAGTTTCTTTGTTTTCCCATTCGAAGGACCTGCGAAGGAGGCAGTCCAAGAGGAGCGTAGCGTCTCTACCCGGTTAGTCCCTTCCGGCTACAAGGAAGTAATCCAACGGGTCGAAAGTAAGTTGCAACCCACCGCTGTCCAGGTTCATGAAACGGTGGATCCGACAACTGGAGCAAGCAAGCAAGCAAGCTGTAGCTCACATAATCATGGAACAGAGAGAACGACTTTTACAAACAACGATACTCGAACCGCAAACGCTAGAGACTACGGACACAAAAACCGGGGTAACAACCTCCAGCGCGGTACATTCCAATCACGTGCAGAGTTCTCAACTGCAAAGCATTGCTTATCGAAATGCACCATTGACTCGGACGAGGGTCTCGGAAAGAACAAAAGTCCGAGCAACTGACATTACGCGTGAGCCGGTCATGAAGAAGACAGCAATCACACCTCCACTGACCCAGTTTCCGGTCGAAAGTCCGCAAATTATTCAGAAGGTAGAAGAAGTTAGAACGTCACAACCATAAAAGTATCCACATTACAGCCTGTTCGCACAACAATGGCGAGCTGCGTCAAACTAGCACCACCAATAGTGCCCACCAACCCCAAAGCAAACGAATCGAAACACCCACAGTCAAGAACACTTACTGCCAAGAACTGCTGTAAGCCTTCCCTTTTGACGACATAGGATCCACACAAGGATTCGCCAACAAGCCGTTTCGTCCAACAGGCTGAGACATACTTCCTTGCTCATCCTCACCAACGGTAGTCTCTGGATTGACCATCGGCTCAGCCTCGCTGTCAATAGCTCTTCCACCAGTGTAAATCGGGTACCCGCTGCTAGATTCAGAATACGTAGTCCCTGGTCTTAAGATGATTTGTTCGCCCGCAGCTGGACTCTTACTAGTCTCAGCCGACTGAGTCATGACGCCCGGCTCCGGGGCAGCGCCACCATCGGCACTCGCTCCGGTTCCTCCAGTGGACTCAGCCAAACTTGCCGTTTTTACCGGCACATCTGCGGCCGTAACAGCTGCCGCAGTTTCGGACTCGCTCCCTAGTTCGTTCGATAGCCAGTACTGCACGCCGATGGTACTTGCTATGCCAACCAACAAACCAACAAAAATCCACACAAAATTGTTGTTGGGCTCTTGAACTTCATCACTTCGCATTTCTATTCACTTCCTGGAACGATCTGGGATAGATCGCGCGATTCAGCCCACCGTCGTACACTCTAGCTATTAATAGCCAAATGTACAGTGGCACAGGTTTAAGCTTTAGACCACACGGTAATTCCCACTCCGCGCCAACGCGAGCCAACATCCACTGCGACGTCTTTCCAGCTCATTTCGGAAAGGGATAGCGATAACCTCGATAGAGCGCAGCAAAAAATAGAATCGCAAGCCCAAACCACGAAAGTATCAACAAGATCATCTCCACACTCGGGTTAGTGGATGTTCTCGTAATCAGCCAAACGACGCAAAATGCAATCTTTCCACCATCAAGAATTGGTATTGGAAACAGATTGAAAATGCCTTCGCTGAGCGCCGTAGAGCAGAAAGCCCGAAAGACATTATGCATACTCCCGGATGCCATCCACGGCAGCTCCAGAAATGTGTAGTAGTCAAAATCTTCACGAAGTGAATTCAAATTACGGAAAGTCAGTAAAGCCGCAAGCGCACGCAGAATTTCGAACGAAAACCTTCGGCAATAGGTGAGCGCACCACGAAATCCCGCGGCAGGAAATAGGACATATGCGAATCCTACGCCCATAAGACAACTCGCAACGGGACCAGCAAGCAGCACAATCATCTGCCGCAGCACAAATGCTGGCTCGGTCTGGGCAGACACTTCAGCTCTGAGCTCCTCTATATGTACACCGCCACCGATGAGCCACGGCGTAAGCCTGAACTCGGTACTTCGTACTTGCCCCAAACTCACATATGGCTTCCCTTGACCAATCGAAAAAACTGATGGGTGGAATCCCACTGCCTGTGCGGCGATCCAATGACCGAGCTCATGACCGCAAACGACTGCCATGTACAACAGCGCACAAACAATTACCAACGCTATGCGCCTAGTAATTTGCTCTACAAAAATCTTCATGCAAACGATGACCCCCTCCCTTTTTTACCCAGAGAAGGTCAATCGGTGACCTCGCTGTTCGGATACCGCGACAACACCGCACTCTTACGTGCCTGATTCAGCTGAGGCAGACAAAGTGCCAGCAAGCCAATTTGTCGAAGCCGAAAAAACTTGGGTCATGATGGATTCGAACCATCAACCAATTGCTTAAGAGGCAACTGCTCTGCCGTTGAGCTAATGACCCGACATTAGGAACATTATAGCGCGCGCCCGGTTGGATTCGAACCAACGACAACCCGCTTAGAAGGCGGGGGCTCTATCCACTGAGCTACGGGCGCACGTAATCTCCATTTTGGAAACAGATTTTATTGAATCTGCTTCATGCTGGCTACCCAGATAACTGAACGTTGCAGCGGAGAAATGTTCCCAGTAAAGAGCCGAGAGCGGACATTATAACTCATCCGGCGCCGCAGACGGGAGCCGGTCTACCAGTCCGCCGATTAGACCGGCGAACCAGTCAAGAACTCCACTCCAACCCAACGTGACATTTCCACCCAATTCAGACACGATTAATCTGGCGACCAGCCCCAGCTCAACAGAAAGGACTTCGATTATCGACCGCGCAAGCAACAATCGACTGCACTGCAGTTTCCTGCCGCGCACGCAGGACCGCAATCGTCCACTTCGCAAGCAATAATCACGGTTGCCGCAATCTCCGCAACCGCAACAATCCACTGGGACTAGCTGCTTAGCCTGGAGGCTTGATCTTTACCGGAGCGTAGAGCCAGCCTTCAAGCAGCATGTCCTCGCTGTCGCAATCGAACGGATCTTCGAATAACTGAGGCGACGCCATCCACATTGCGGTCGCATAGCAAGCGATGATCGCATCGAGCGCGTCATCGGACTCGACTGCGAAATGCTGTAATTTCTTATCTACGGCAAGCCTGGGAACCGCTCGCCAGAACTCCTCTTTGCGGTCTCTAAGCCCAAGCAGCTTGTTGAGAAGATCGCGCCGAATTTGCTGCATCTTCTCCGTGTCCTTCTTCTCTTTGCTCTTGTAGCCTGTGTCGGGCAACCCGCAACACCACAAAGTGGCGCGCGGAAATACTTCAAGGACGATGCAACGGCCAGGCTCCTTGTCATGAAACGGCAGAACGCTGAATTTCTTCGGGTCCAAACTCGCCAGAAACCGCATGCCCTGATAGGTCATCGCCGAGTTGGTACGGTGAATCGGACTTTGAGCCATCCCGCGAAACTTGGAATCCGTGAGCCTTTTGCTCTCCTTTTGAAACTCCTTGGTGAGAGCAGCCAAATCATCAAGGCTCTTAAAAATCAGGAACTCCACTACCTCTTGCCAGGATTGGAATTCCTTCGCTTCATTTTTCTGAGCGCAGAACCGGACGAAATCAGCCGGGAGCGAAAACGGGAAATCCATCCCAACCGCAGCCAGCGTGGGTAAATTTGCCAATTCAGCAGCAAGTCGATGAGACCCAACCCGGGCCAGCCCGGTCACTTCCAGCCCAAGCCCGTCGAGCCGCCCCGTGGCTAGCCACGTTTCGTTCGGCACTTCCTTTGAGCCGCTGTAATCTACGCCACCAATTAGCTGTCCAGTCATCCCTAAAGTGTAACCAATGCCCCCCACAATATTCAGCAGATTATCAGCATTAAGTTTGTGACGCTCTTGACGCCTGGTTTCGAAGAGATCCCGAACGCCCGCGCTACGAGAAATTGCTATAGCGCAAGGCGGTAGTCAATCGCCGAAGACCTTACGTACAGCCTCGACCGGGACACCAATCATCATTTTTGCGAACACTTTGCGACCGGCTCCAAAGAGGAGCCAAAAGGTCAGCCCCGCACATAAAAGGTTATGATCATTAGGTGTAAACCTTTCTCTATATGTTGGGGTGGCTGAGATCCCGGGAATGAGGACTGCAGGATCTCCTGGCATCAAAGTTAGAAATGTTCGAGCCCGGTCAGCCGGATCAATTGCTCAACCGACCGGACCACGCACCAGATATGATGGCAATTTAGGAAAAGATTAATGGCAGATTTACTGACAGAACAAGGATTTACTGAGCACCTCGTCGAGCGCCTCAAGCCGTTTAACATTGAAATTGTCGTCCCGGAGTCACTGGTAGTAGAGCTTCACTACGGTCCGGACGAGCCTGTATTGTCGATACCGTTGAAGGCCACCTACGAGCAATATTTGACTTCACCGGATAACCTCGATGGTTTGGTCATCCCATATGTCACAGAGATTAGCTGGACGGTGCAACCTCCTCGTTTTAAAGCACGAGAGATCTTCGAGCGCACTATGCCTTTGATGCGCGACCTGACCCGAGATCCAATTCTTCAAGACGGCGAAAAGATTGTGCGTGAAGGCAAAGAGATGGTCATGCGCCTGCCGAAAGGACCAGTTCTCTACAACGATTTGATCACCAGAGACGACGAACACCTAGTCGTACAGTATATGCTCGAAAAGGATGATGAACTCCTGGAGTTGTACCGCGGTGACGTACTGACATGCTTCCCGGAGCCGACTCAGATTGCCGAGATCTCTATGCAAAATCTCGCCCGGCGAGCGTTGGAATCAGGTCTGACCACTAGAGTCTACAAAATTGAGAATTTCCAGACCGAGCCGGTCTTAGTCGGCTTCCGCGAAGAAAGTCTGGCTAACTACGCCGCATCCTTGATCAACATACACGATGTGATGCTTGCCTTGGAAAAGAATCTCGAAGCGCCGGACGGACTGATTGCCGCCATTCCGGCTCGTAATCAGCTGTTTATTGGAACCAAGACTGATGAGCAGGCAGTTTGCGAACTTTGGCTGCTTGCACGACATTTGAAAGGCGAAGCGTCGGCTCCGGCCAGCAGTTTGATTTGGAAGTTCAAGGAAGGAGAAATTACGGGAGTTCAAACCGTAAATTTGAAGGAGCAGCAATGATCAAGCTTGCACAGAGATTGAGGACAAGGTCTGTTTGAGGCCGATGCAGAGATACACCCAGGCACCAACAAACATCAGTCAATATGCAGGCTCGGTAGGCTGCTTGATCGATCGCTGCTTGAAACACGACGGCACGATTGGAACCGCTTGGATGATCGATCACGACAAGGTGGCCACTTGCGCACACCTGGTGATCCTTTACTCTGATTGCCTCACTGCTTTGAAGGTGCGATTTCCAGCAGCCGGACTGGAAAGATCGATTCAGTCGGTTGCTTATCATCCCAAGTTCAATGTCAAGCAAGCCGATCAGATGGCTCGCAAAGCTCTTACCGGAGCGGTTCCAGCTCTGCCCCTGCAGGAGCACAACCTGGCAGTCCTGACACTTGGCGGCGGGCTGACTGATCTCTCTTCGGAGCTTACCGCATCAATCAATGAGCGGCTTTCGTCGCCAGCACCACCCCGCGACAAAGGCTTGGGCGGAAGTCTGGCAGACATAGATCTGCCACTGGTGATCCAGACTATCACCAATGCTCGCAAAGAAGGAATACTCATCCTCTCTGATGAGCGCAATCGAGCGCTCGCCAAGTTGTTTTGCCGGGACGGCAAAATCGTGTACGCGACTTACGGACCACTCGCCAACGAAGTGGCCATTTACCAGATAGTCAATCAACACTTAACCGGCAACTTTTATTTCAACTCGAGACGGGAGCCCGATTGGCCGGTTCAAACTGCAATCGGACGACCGACCGACATGCTTTTGATCGAGTCGCATCGACGACTGGACGAGATTCCCAAACTGCTGCTCGAACTGGGCGGCGACACAACTATCTACCAGAGAGCGGCAAACGCGCCGAATTATGGGGTTCTTCCGCCCGACATAAAGCGGGACGTTGAGGCAATCTGGCCATATCTCGATGGAAGTACACCGATTGGACAGATCTGGCGATTGGCTCTGCTCGATGACTATGCCGTCTTCCTGACCTTAAGCGAATTGCTCAAAGCAAATCACATTCAAGAAGTTCAGTCGTACACACCGTCTTCATCAAGCAACTTGCTACCGTTGAGCATGGCGCCGGAGCTGCCGCTCACTCCGTTCGACGATATTCAAAACTTGATTGTCGACCCGGTGGCCGGTCAACCGTTGATCAGTTCGGGTCATCTTCTAGGAAGTCTCCGACCGGGAGATCCCTGGCACCTTTTGCACAACTTGAGTTTACCTTTGGACGCAGCCGGCTGTCCGCTCTTCAAAGAGGGAAAGGTGATCGGCATGCATTGCGGTACGCTGCCTGCCAGCCCGAATGCGACTTCGGGTGCATCCAGTTTGAATCAGCTGCTCTGGGTGGAATCTGTTTACGAGTGCTTGGACCAGAATGGCACCGGCTCCTCTACTCAAACCAGCTCTATTCCGACCCGCATGCTTCCTGCCGGTTGCACCGAGGTCGCCCGCATAGACTGCCCGCGCTGCGGCGCCTCGAGTTTGGACTCGGCCAAGTTCTGCAAGCTGTGCGGCACTGCGTTGATTCAAGACCTCGAGTTTCGCGCGCCCGGCGGCGACAAGAAGGTTTTATTCATTTTGGCCGGTCTGATCCTGATCTTGGCTCTGGCAGGAGGAGGTTACTGGTACGCAATCAACTCCCACCCGGCGGACAAACCGCCAGTCGCAACGCCGGCGCTTGAAGCTCGGCTGGAAGCAGGTATCTTAAGGGCCGATCAAAAAAACGCAAAGTGGCAATTGGTACCTGCCGGGACTCATTTCCACAACGGCGAGCTTCTCTCACTGCAGATCAAACTCTCCCGCGATTCATTCCTGTATATATTGCATCGCGGCACAAATCCGACGGACATTGATTTGCTTTTCCCTGATAGCGCTTCCGCCGACATTAGATACCCCAAAGGGGAAACTATCACCTACCCGCGCGAGAACACAATCAAAACTCCCCACGGTACCGCCCTTAGCGGTCTGACCGTCACCGGCGCGCCCGGTGCCGAGGACCTCATTTTCCTGTCCAGCGAAACACCCTGTAATCTGTTTACTGCTCCAGCCACCATCGCGAAGGTGTATGAGAAGGCAGCCGCAGCGCTCAGCAGCACCACCGGCGCCAAGGGTGTAGAGCTTCCGGCCAGCGCCTTTGGCGAGGAAGTATTTCCCAAAACCAGCACTCTCGAAGCGTCGTCCAATGTTTACATCACTAGACTTGAGCTAGCGCACAGCGACTAATCCTCCTATTTTCCAGACCCAATCAAGTAGTTAGTAATGGCCCCCATCGTCGTCAAAAATTCCCCCAAAGAGGATCTATTACTATGAAAGCCCTCAGAGCCAGCCGACTTCTCGCAGCATTGGCAGCCGTTTCCGTCTGTACTACTTGCCCAGCACTGGTCCAGGCGGAAGAGGAGGGAGCGAAGAGCCTGTATGCGGCGCAGATGAATAATCAGAGTGAGGCGATGAATCTGGGCGTTCAATATTGGATTGAGCTTCATCGCGGCAAGCAAACCATTCGGGTCAACAACAAGCTGTCCTTCAAGTCTGGCGACAAGATTCGTTTCCACGTTCGCCCAAACATCAATGGGTACGCTTACATTTTACTGAGAAGCGGCAGTCGCGGCGAGCAATCAGTGCTTTTCCCGGATCCCGCGCGCGGCGAATCTAACAAAGTGGTCGCCGGAATCGATTACTCCCTTCCCTCTGACGACTTTCTTCAGTTCGACGACAATCCAGGTCAAGAAAAGCTGACTCTTCTGGTATCTCGCACTCCGGTCGACGCAACTGCCTACTTGCGCACACCCGAGACGGAACGAATCTTAGTTGCCTCAGCTATGACCGGCAGCAAAGATCTGGTTCCCTCCAGAATATTGCTCGCTTATGCACCACAGCCACCGGCAGTTGAGCATACATCGACACCGGCACCGGAGAAACTGAAAACACCACCGGTAATAGCTAAAAGTAAAGCCATCCGCACCGAATCAGGAAAGACCAAAATCGCCTCAACCACTGCCGAAAAGGGAATGGCATCCGTGTCGACCAGCTCCACAAAAGTGAAGTTCTCGAGCAAGTCCTCAAAGAAAGCCACAACACAAGAAAGTAAGCCTTCAATGAAGACCCAAGTGGCAGTTAAACCGCCGGCTGCCGAGCAACCAGCGACTCAGCCACCGGTCGAAGTACCAACTCAAATCGCCTCCAACGAAAGCGCCGTCACAATCGTCAAACGAGATCCGAGCGGTGTTCTGGCAATAGACATCGCGCTCGATCACGACTAGGTTCTAAGGCTAACTATTAGAGGCGGTCCTGACCGGCAAGTCCCGCCAACCATAATCACGCTCGAAATCGACTAGCTACCAAGAACTGCCTATTCGCTAGATGAGGCCAACCCGGTTGCTAGGATTCCAGTCAAGACTGTTGCAGCAACGCGCGGACACCCGCTAGACATCAACCAAGCACTCTTAACCTGTCCTTTAACGCTCCTGTTGGATCATTTTGCGTGGCTGGTAGTTAATGAATTAATTGATTACGTAGAGAATAGCAATCATGATCTGGATACTCACTTTTATCTTGTGTACAGGATTGATGACCGCAGTCGCGGCCCTAATGCACCCAGCTCTGATCGAAGCGACGATCGGAAAGTACTGGCGCAACCATACCTTTTACCGCCGACGCTGATTGACGCGGCACTGATTATCGCCGCCCCTGCTAGTGTGCTGAGCGCAAGGCTGCGAGGGCAGCTGACTGAGCGTTCAATTCGCCTGAATGGAAAAACGCCTGAGCATCGTCCGGACGGAAAACCGTTGCGAGACCAGCCGCTCGCGGGCCCTGTCCCTAAAAGTCTACTTTGCAGTCTTTACGAATTATAAAGAGGATTTTATTAACGTCGGTTCGTTTTCAAGTAGCTATGCCTTAAGATACTCCAGCCAAGTAGTAAAGGGGTGGAGTAAATGCCTGGTACTGGTGTTGGGCTGATCCTGATCGACTTCGTAGCCAGACCGTTCGCCAAAATCCTCGAGAAGATGCCGATCTTGATGATCGTGTTCTTGATGATTCTCTACGGCGCAATCGCTTTTATGGTTCTGCGGTCCGCTTACAGGGTCGACGAGCACAGCTAATCAAGACAAGATTGGCCGATGCCGCATCATTCACGCTGGACCGACAGCAGCTTGATGCTCAAACGGTCCGTATATAGGCTGGTCAGACCGAGATAGAGCTCGATGAAGTTCTTGGTTTGCCCCGGTGCAACTGCGCCTTCCATCGTATACGTGCCCTGGTCCAGTGGGTTACCAGCTGTGTCCATCGTGTTGTATTGCACTATTATGTCTTTGATCGGCACCTGATTGTAATTAGTCACCCGAATCCAGGCCACCGGGCAATTAATCACCCAGAACCCGGAGATGTGCCAGTCCATCAGTTGAACCCTGGTATTCTGCATCAGCTGCGGATCGCCCTGCGGGACACCGCAACCAGCAATCAAATTGCAGATCATCAAGGCAACAATGGCTAACAGTGGGACGCCGGCCCGGCTCATATTGGACCAAAGAACCCTTGATTAGCGGCAATCCCGATAATTACGAGCACTGCAAAGAAGAAGATGATGGCGAAAAATCCGAGTTCTCCCTCTCTGAACATGCAAGAAATACCGACTCCGGATGCCTGAGAGAATACGCAACGTTCATTTTATTAGTTTTTTTAGCCGGCGAGAGTCTCAGTTCGTGAAGCTCCTGAATATTCTGCCAAGATTTGCCATTGCCAGCGCGCTAGGATATTGCCATGCAACTTCACAGCTGTCTGGCCCTGGTGGCGCTCGCGCTCGCATACACCTTCGATTTCGTGAACGGCTTTCACGATACTGCCAATGCTGTGGCAACCGTAATATATACAAAGGCTATGCGCGCCCATGTCGCAATTGCAATGAGCGCCATCCTGAACTTTCTTGGCTGCCTGTTGATCGGTACGGCGGTCGCTCAAGTGATGACCGAAGTGATTCCAAGGGATCACATAAGTCTCTCAATCATCCTTGCCGTGCTGGTAGGCAGTCTGACCTGGAACCTTTATACCTGGTATCACGGCTTGCCAGTCAGCTCTTCGCACTGCTTGATTGGCGGACTTTTCGGCGCTGGCGTAGCTGCTCACGGCATGGCTGGCGTTAACTGGAGCAAGCTCAGCGAAGTGATTGCGGCCCTGGCCATTTCACCAATTGCCGGCTTCGTCGGCGGGGCAATCCTGGCCGGGATAGTTCACAAAATCATCTCAAAAAGCTTTCCCGGCTCCGATTCTAACTGGCGCCAGCAGCCTAAATTCATGCGTTGGTTGCAAATCCTCTCGTCAGCGGCAGTCAGTTTCTCCCACGGGAGCAACGACGGTCAAAAAACTATGGGTTTGATCACACTCATTTTGGCCAGCCAATTCCCGCGCGGCGGGTTTACTTACGACCACATCCCGCTCTGGGTAATCGCCTCCGCCGCCGCTGCGATTGGGCTGGGCACCACCGTCGGTGGCTGGCGGGTCATTCGTACGGTCGGCACTAAGATAAGTAGAGAGAAGCTGCAGTACACCCATGGATTTGCTGCCGAAGCAAGCACGGCTGCCATCATTTTGACCGCCTCTTTCACTGGAGCCCCGATTAGCAGCACCCATACATTGACGTCAGCTGTCGCTGGCGGCACGCTTTCGCTCCATGGTCGCGGAAAGCTGAACACTAAGATGTTGAGCATCATTTTCTCTGCCTGGCTTTTGACATTGCCTGCCGCCGCCATGCTTTCATTCACCTGCTATCACATTGTCAGCGCTTTTGGCATTCCATAGTCAGCAAGCGAATCACAATCACAGGCCCTATGCAATTTCGTCGGCAGCCGTGCAGAAGCTAACAACACAGCCCGATTCAAACATTTCGCAGGCACGTTAGGCAGCGAGCTCGCCCAACGGTGTAGACTGGCAAAGTTGCCTGGGAAGACCGATGGAAGCCAATCAGTTCATTCCAATTCCATTCCTGAAGAATGCTCATGTCATGACGGTTGCCGCCGCCGTCTGGCCGCGCCAATTCAAAATCTCTGAAAGCAGCGGCGAACGACGGCTGTTTCAAGTCGAGCCGGAATCAAAGGTATTGACTCATTGTCACTGGCAGACGGATCGCACGGACCGGCCGACGCTGCTCATCCTGCACGGAATGGAAGGCTCCAGCTCCTCTCACTACGTGCTTGGGCTAACCCAAAAGGCGTTGAGCTATGGTTTCAACGTTGTTCGCATGAACATGCGAAACTGCGGCGGCACAACCGACTTGACTCCAACCCTGTACAACGGCGGGATGAGCCCGGACGTCCTGGCTGTCGTGCGTGAACTGAAGGATAAGGATAAGTTGGGCAGAGTCCTTTTGTCAGGCTGCTCCCTGGGCGGAAACATCGTCCTCAAATGTGCAGCCGAGCTTGGAGCCGAAGGACCAGCGCTGATCGCTGGTGTTTGCGCCGTCTCGCCATCGATTGATCTTGCGCTCTCTGTGGCATGTCTCGAGCAGGGATTCAACCGTCTCTACCAGTGGCGATTCTTGCAAGGCTTGAAGATAAAACTCAAGGACAAGAACAAGCAGTTTCCTCAACTCTATGACTTTCGTCCGCTCGATTACATAAAGTCGATCAAAGAGTTCGACGACACTTATACCGCGCCGCTAGCCGGGTACGGCACTGCCGATAACTACTATCGCCTGTGCAGTTCATCGCCCATGTTGACCAATATCCGAGTGCCGACACTGATAGTTCACGCTCAAGATGATCCGCTGGTGCCATTCGCTTCCTTTGCCCAGCTGGACAACCAGTTGATTACACTCCTGGCTCCGGAGCACGGTGGGCACGGCGGATTCATCCACCACAACCACGAGGAGCCGCCTCTGCTCGACCGATTCTGGGCAGAGAATCGAGTTGTAAAATTTTGCGCCGGAATTGCGTTATCGGAACTTTCGAGATTCGGACCCACAACCCGCTAGTCGGATGACGCTTTGCCACCCCCGGCCTCCTGGAAGCCGGCCCAAAAGGTTCTAAGCTGAGAGAATACTTCAGTCCAAATCAAGCTGCCAAGTAGATATTATCTACTAGTCGACGCTGTGGAATGATCTGCCGGCGTTTCGGCCCACAATGCTCGTGGAATGATGGCCTGGTAACTTGTCGGGAGGATGACAACAGTGAAAAGATCAAATGTGGCAGCAGCGCTTTCGTTGCTGTTTGCGATCGCGAATTTAGCGCCGGCACTGGCAGCTGACGGCGACAGTGCTCTGGAAAAATCGGTCCAAGGCGGTCTGATGGTCACTCGCGTAGGCGGCGTAGGCGCCGGAGTTGTTCTCGGCACTCCAGCTGCGGTAGTGCGTGAGACAGTTTCCTCCTATATCAGCATGACTGGTGCTCTGGCTGATAAAGCCGGCGGCAAGGACTGTGGCCCGTGCTGTGCATTGGTCAGTCTGGTTACTATCCCCGGAGCGCTCGTTGTGGGCGGAGCCAAAGGACTCTTCTACGGCGGTAAGAACGGCATTATGCACGGTTTCAACGAGCCGTTCAGCCCAGCGTCCTTCAGCATCGCCAAGGAATTGGAAGAGAAGTAAACGCAATCCGGGTTAGATGAGCTCCGATCTGCAAATTTGGTTGAAAAACGTCAACGCGGCCAAAAGTCGTGTTGACGTTTTCCGACTGGTGGAACAGTTTCGCCCGATGGACTGGACGGACGAGCAGAGAGCTGCCCTGGCAAAGACCTACATGCGAGCGCTCGATCGGCTGGCACCGGGCGAAGGTAGCAAGTCGGAGTCCGCTACCAGCGAGGCAGAAGGTCCTGACGGTCCGGTCTGGTACGAAAAGATGTAATCGCCGGTGTGACACCGTATGTGGTGCCACACCGAAAAAGCGCCGAACTGCCAATGATTCGAAATAGCATCGGCTTAAAGAACACACAACGTCACTGCGCTATTCTCTTGGGATGAACAGAGTCAACATTGTCATGCTGGGACTTGCCGCGGCTTTACTGCCGACTAGCTCGGTCGTAGCCTGCCCATGCGGCGAATTCACCTTGCCAAAAGGCGATCACATCGCTACATCCGTCAGCCTGGAAAAAGGCTTGAAATTTAGCGATACGCCCCAGTACAAAGAACAGTTCGAGGCTGCCATCAAGGGAGCGACCGAAACCTGTCGCAGACAAACCGGTAAAAACCGGCTTGCAATCGTATCCGACATCGATGAGACGCTGCTGGATAATCGAGCGTTTTTCCGCAGCCAGGTCCAAGCGAAAGACCCCTGGGAAGCATTCCCGGACTGGGTGAAAGAAGCGAAGGCGCCGCTGCTCCAGCCAACTGCAGAATTCCTATCCTGGGCGCGCAAACAAGGAATTGCAATTTTCCTGGTCACCGGACGAACGGAAGATCTAAGAGCAAGCACGATCGCCAATCTGATTCATGCTGGAATCAGCTATGACGGTCTATACATGCGGCAGATCGGCGACAAGAGGTCGGCTGTCGACGTAAAAACCGAATACAGAAAAGAAATCGAGCAGTGCGGATTTAAAGTCGTCGTCAATATTGGAGACCAACCAACCGACCTCCTCGGCGGACAGTCAGAAGACTGCCAATTGTTGCCCAACGAGATGTACTCGATACGCTAATCCCAGGCTATTGTCAAGCGTTTAAGCCACTTCTCAGTCTGGGCATAATCTGTTCAGAAAGCCTGAAGAAGCCGACATCTGCTGTGGACAGGCAATGTAATTGGGCATCATTTGGAGGAATCATCCGTGGAACGAATGCAGATTTACCAGCATGTACTCAACACATACAGCAACGCACAGAAGGCCGGCAAGAAAGTAGAACTTCCTCCGAGCATCGACAAAGTGGTGGGCATCCTTCAAGAAATGCCTGACAAATATGTGCTTTCAGTGATCGAACTGATCGTTTGTTGCGAGCACGAGCCGAAGGTTCTCGAGTCAGTGCAGAAACTATTTCGCGAAAGGGGGTTGACCGGGAAACCGGTCTCCAAAAGTCCCCCGAGCGAATCCGAATCACCCAAAGAATTGATGGCGTCGCTCGGAAGCGCGTCCAATCAGTAGGTTACTCCCAGAAAAAATCAAAGCAGGTCAGCCACTTAATGGCAGGCCTGCTTTGGTCTATGCGAAAGACTGCCTTCCTGCTTAACGCTTCCCTCATACTCCAATGCCCGACTGCCGTGGTCATGTAAAATGGAGTCTTTCCGGTAGGCAACGCCTGCTCTTTCAAGAGCGAATACCGGCACGCAGTGAGGGCGAACAGTGCCAAGCGACCAACCCAAGTCCGGCTCCAGCCTGCTCAAGCAGCTAATCGGAATTGTCTTTGCCGGACTCTTTCTGTGGCTGGCATTTCGAGGCACCGACCCAGCGAAGCTCTGGAGCTACATCAAGGACGTCCAGCCGTTCTACCTGGTCCTTGTCTGCCTGTCTGGACTAGTCAGTCACTTCTTGCGAGCGCTTCGCTGGGTGCTTCTGTTAAGCCCGCTATCCGAGAAGAAGATCAGCCTGTGGAATTCGTTTTGCGCCGTTATGTACGGCTATGCCGTCAACGTTGTCGTCCCGCGCGGCGGCGAAGTAGCGCGACTGGTATCAATCAGCAAGACAGAAAAGCTCCCTTGGGTCGGCGTGCTGTCCACCATGTTCATCGATCGCCTGCTGGACATCGCGCTTCTGGTATTGCTTTTAGGCTTCACACTGACAGTATTTCCGACCACAGCCTTCGCCGATATGAAATGGCTAGTGCCAGGAGGTATCTCGCTGTCGATCGCCACCGTGCTTGGGTTGCTCGTTTTGCCGCAAATGGCCGGCATCATCAACTGGATAATCGCTCAACCGGCAGTTTCATCAAAACTGCCAGCTCCGATTGTTGAGAAGGTGGAGAACCTTTCAACCCAATTCGATACCGGTTGTCGCTCCCTCAAGAATCCAGTTACATATCCCGCAATCGCCGGTCTGAGCCTGGCAATTTGGGTGTTCTACTGGCTCAACTTTTACTTGATGATTTATGCCTTCGGACTTCAAGATAAGGTAAGTCCAAGTCAATGTCTCGTCGTCTTCACGATTGGATCGGTGGGAGTGCTTGTACCGACTCCAGGCAATGTCGGCAGTTTCCATTTCCTGGTCAGCCAGGGACTGAGCATGGTCTCGGGCGTTAATCACGAGCTAGCCCTGGCCTTTGCGAGTCTACTGCACGTCATGTGTTTCGTGCTGGTTACCTGTGTTCCGGCCGCTGTTTGTTTCGTAGTCCAAACTTACAAGGCTCGCCCGGACGAGCCGGCTGCTGCGCCAGCCTATCCGCCCGCAGCAAGTCGCCGAGACTGACGCAACTATCAGGGCAATCGGACTGCCACCAGCCGCGGCGGCAGTGGCACCAACCAGCAGATCATGAGCTGTCTTGCTTACGACTTCGATCGCTTGCCCCGGCGGTATTCTTCAAAATCAAACGGAGATGGACCGCGGACCTGTTGCCAAGTCTCCACTGTATCTACTCGAGACTTTTGTCGATCTTTGCAACAGAGCACTTAACTGTCCAGACTGCCGCGATCGCGGAAGCACATGAGCGGTTTGTTGCTCTGCTTAGCCAGCTCCTTAGCCTTTCTAGCTGCCGCCAAAAGGACACCAGGCTCGTCACAATCTTCCGGTACGGCTGCTATTCCGAAGTAACCGATGATCTGGTGAGCATGAATTGTGTTCATGAGGGGATCGCCAGATATCAAACGCTCCAGTCTTCTGACCAGCGTCGAAGCTCCTTCGATATCGGTATGGGGAAGCAACAGAGCAAAATCCAACGTCTCAAAATGCGCAAGACTATCGAGATCTCGCTTGGCGCTCCGGATGCGAATTGCCATCTCGCGCAAGGACTGAATCGGTAGAGCACGCACCCCATTCGGTTGGCGACTATCGGTGGCGCACATATCGAATACAACCAGCGAAAATGGCTGGCCTCCTCGCTTGAATCTGTAGAATTCCTGCGTAAGCAGATAAAGCAGGGCGGGATAGCTCAAGATTCCGGTTTCAGAGCGAGATAGAGCCTTGGTGACACTATCTAAAACAGACTCTTCGATCACCATCGCCTCCGGCATCTTTGGTCCGGAAGCAGGCAGGCTATCGGCAGCAGCGACTAGATCGCGGCTGACCAGGTTGTACAGCATCGGCACCCACTGTGACTTGGGCATCTGATGGCGAGCCAATACTTGATCAAGAGTGCTCTTACCATCGATCCGCTCGTAAAGCTCTTTCAAGTCGGACAGCTCACCGCCGGCGCGATCCAACAATGACATCGAAAAATCGGAATCTGAAATATCAGGCTGTTTTCGAACAAGATACGAAGTCTTGCGAATGCCGGAAGCCACCAGGTACACCCATTGGTCGAGCAGAGTAATACCTTCCATCAACAGTGAATCGAGCCTTCGCTTGGTCGTCTGGTGCAAAAACCGTTCGCCTTCATAGAAATGGAAATTGCCATCCTGCCAGGTGAGCAGCTCCAGGACCGCCTCATCGCCGGTCGCCTCCACAGTCGATGCATGCCACAACGCACCCTCGTCGAAGAAAACGTCTCCAGTCTGGCCAGCCCTTTGAAATTCGAGCCGGCCGGTCATCTTTTCCATCTGAATGGACTGCAAGAGGGTCGGTACCTGCAACCGCGCGAGATCTCCTTCGAGACTGGCGTCTTCTCGGGTCAAGGGCGTGTTGAAGGTCAATTGCCCGTCACCTTCTCCGCTTGCTGGTGCAGTGGCCGAAAACACATCGATCACTCGCGAGTCGGACAACGCCATCGCGTCGGCAGTGGCGGGGTCCGGAATCCAAACTTCTTCAGACAATTCGCCTGCGCCGGCCGCGGCTGCGCATTCGGTATGCACGAGATTTCGCAATAAGTGAACATCAAGGCTGACAAAACTCCAGATCATCGAAGATCCGCCAGGATCGTTTCGATAAAGCATCCAGCAAGGCTCGCCTGAACCCATGTCGCACTTGACCGTCAGGATAAAGAGATAGCTGGAATCCGAATACTTGAAGGGCAACTCGACTGCGGAGCGCCAGTTTCGCTGAGCCTTCCCGAGCATGAACTGAAGGTCTTGCGTACCAGGAACTGAAGACATCTGCGGCAATCTGACGTTGGCGAGCGGATTATAACTTGGTTTTCCGATTCTAAGCATAGGAATTCACCCGAGCGTGGGACTATCTAAGTTGTGCCCGTTTCTAGAGAACAACCACATTTTAAATTGTTCATCTATTGAAAATTTCTCTAATGCAAGCCTCTAACCCTCAGCTGGTAAGCCAAACCGCCGCTGCCAAGAAAGCGAATCACTAGTCGAACCGACGAACAGCAAGCAGACTGACGCCACCGCCGGCAGTATCAAGCAGCAAGCAAGCAACTCTCCGGTTCAAAGATTTCGGATGGCACGAGCGATGCCCGGAATCAAAACCCCTTCTTGCGCTTCTTGCCCCGAGCCGGCTGGCACTGCTTGCAAAAGTGGGTTGAACGCCCCACCAGCCGAATGCGCTCGATCGCTGTTGCACATACACGGCAGGGCTGCCCTGCTCGTCCGTAAACCAGTGATTCGTGCTGATAGCTGCCATTGACACCGCTGCTGTCAGTGTAATCTCTGATGCTCGACCCGCCCAGCGCGATCGCCCGCTCTAATACAATCTTGATCTTCTCAGCCAATCGAACCAATTCATCCAGCGAAAGGTCGCGAGCGCTTCTCAGCGGATTAATACCGGCCTCGAACAATGATTCGTCGGCGTAAATATTTCCGATGCCGGCAATTACAGTTTGATCGAGCAGCGATGATTTGATTGCTTGACTCCGATTCGCTAAGGCGACTTTGAGATCGCTAGCACTCAATGCCTCGAGCGGCTCGACCCCCAGCTCCGCAAGCCCGGACACAATTTTTTCGAATTGAGAACCGGAGGGAACATACCAGAGCCGTCCGAAGACGCGCATGTCTTCAAATCGCAACTCTCGCCCACCGGAAATCTTGATTCTGACGCGAAGATGAGGACCAGCCTTTACCTTCTTATCCACCAGCAACAGCCGGCCGGACATCCGCAGATGCACAGCCAAACCGGCATTGCGATCCAACTCGATCAAGAGATACTTGCCGCGCCGCATCAACTTTTGAAACCGGTGCCCGACCAAAAGCTCGCAGAATTGCCCTACTTCCGGGTATGCAATCGAATCCGAGCGCAGGACCTCTACAGCAAGGACAGACTCCCCAGGCAGCTGGCGCTCCAGCCCTCTGCGAACCGTCTCGACTTCTGGCAACTCGGGCATCGCTCAGGCACCGCTGGTGATATCAATCTTCATTTCAGGAAAGCGACAACTGCTTAATCAGCAGCTTCTGTCCTGGAGGAATGATCGTTGTCCGCGCGCTCACGCTTCGGAAACTGGTAGACATTATTCTTGTTGCGGCTGCGACTTTCGGTGCGAGTCGACTGCAACTGTGGAACCGAACGCTTGCGAGTGATCGGTCGCTCTATACGCTCAGCCTTCTCATCGATTTCGTCAATCAAAAGAAATTCGCCGGTCTCTTTGCGGCGCGCTCGCTCAGCCCGGGCGCGCAAGCGGTCCTTCTCCGACTCGGCAAGCCAGCTCCAGAAGCCCCAACCCACGCCAGCCAGAACAAACAAACCGAGCACATACTGCCAGGTCATTGATGCCAAAAGAAAGCAGAGAGCCGAAACGGCTACGCCTGCACCGAAGAAGCGGAAGCGGGAACCCATAGAATTCGTCCCTTGAAAATCAAAGTATTGCGACGGTGGATATACGATACACCGCTTGGGGATATGACAGCTTCTTGGAAAGATCAGGATTAATCTAAGCAAGCTAATTTCGACTTAAAGTTGCGTTCTGCTCGCACCGGTGCGGCTAGCCGCCGGAGTCAAACGAATCGCCACCGCCGCCGGACGGACCCGCCTGGTCGGGTCCTGAAGCTCGCGGCGCGGCTTGCTCAGCCGGAGCGGCCTCAACCGGTG
>JAGVKB010000138.1 GCA_020050835.1 Candidatus Obscuribacterales bacterium
CTCAGCACCGCTTCAGCCTCATCTTGCTCAAGGCAAGCGATTACTTCATACGAAGATCCTTGTGCACCATCGGCGATATGGCGCGCCACCGGACCGACCGTGATTAATCCGGAGATCTTCTTCTCTTTCAACCATTTCCCAAGTGACCGATGCAGCTCGTTGCACTGCTCTCCTAATTCGGCCAATTCACCGAGCACAACATACTTCTTGCTTTGTGGAAACACCCTGTCATCGACGAATGAGAGCACAGACGAACGCACAGAATCAGGATTTCCATTGTACGCTTCGTCGACCACTACCGCTCCGCTGCCGGTACGCAATCTCGTTCCACGGCCGGCAATTGGGCTGTAACTAGATAGTCCGCGAGCGATTGTCTCGTCGTCCAGCCCGCATTCACGGCCCGCCACGATTGCACACCAGGCATCCTGCAGAAGCGACATGCCATGAGCACGAACAGAAAACGTGCTCGTCTTATCCCCTCGTTTGCACTCAAAAACGGTCAGCTCCGGCGTCACTTCAAGCTCACGCAACAACCGGTCTTCAAAAACCAGCGTTTTACCGTTGAACACTGCAGATGCTCTCGCCATCAACTTCTCGGTCGGTTGTCCGATGATCGCCACCGAACGGCGACTGTCTAGCTCCTCCAGCAATTCACATTTTGCAGCAATGATATTTTCGACACTGGCAAGCACACCAAGGTGAGCGACGCCTGCATTGACGATGATGCCTACATTGGGCTGAGCCGTCCTTGCCAGCACGGCGATCTCGCCGCGCGCCCGCATCGCCATTTCGACGATTAACACCTGGCTGTCATCCGGCATAGACAGGACTGTCTTCGGCACACCAAACTCGTTGTTTTCATTGGCGGCTGATTTATGAGTTCGGAATCCGGCAGAAAAGACTGCTGCACACATCTCTTTTGTCGTCGTCTTGCCGGATGATCCAGTAATACCGATTACCTTCGGATTAATCCTTTTACGCCAGTTGGTTGCGAGCTCTTGATAGGCAACCAGTGTGTCAGGCACCGCTATCAAAGGAAAACTATTGGCCGCTATCGCATAGCTGGGACGTTCCGCCACGATCGCCCCCACGGCTCCAGCAGCAAACGCTTCTCCAAGAAAGTCGTGCCCGTCGAACTTTTCGCCCGAAAGAGCTAGATACCAGTACCCTTCGGACAGCTGTCGCGTGTCGGTAGAGATTGGGCCAAATCCATCCGGCATCATACCCTGCGCAAGCCTGCCGTGCGCGATCTCAATAATCTCATCAGCCGAAAATTCCGCGGGCATATTCTCTCTCCGGAAGCCACCAGTCGTAATCCCTGGACATTCTAGCAAAGAGAGTTTCCGGACCATGAGCAATCTACCGGACATTGCCAGTGTTTGATCCGCGCGAACAACCGGCTACCGAACAGACAAGAAAGCGATTGCCTCGATCGTGCCTTGACGACTGACACTACAATTAGTGGCACACGACAGCCCGGCACCGCCAGCCGGCCTTACACCGGACAGATCAGTAACGGATCGGACTTGATGAAAATTGGCAACTAGGCGCGGCCGCTCACTTTACTTGTTAGCGATCGCAACCGGCTGCTTCGATGCGGTCGAGGTGATGGCAAACTTCTCAGCATCGGCCACCGTCAGGTCTGGTTTCTTCATTTCACCGGTTTTCCGCTCTTGAATTGCTTTGTTCAAGAGCCTGCTCGCAAAATTCCTGGCGGTTCCTGCTTCCGAGTTGTTGTCTCTGGACATCGATCTATCCTCCGTCCACACCACTTTGTTGCGTGAAGCTATTGAAG
Organism: Candidatus Obscuribacterales bacterium; assembly: GCA_020050835.1. Taxonomy (GTDB): domain Bacteria; phylum Cyanobacteriota; class Vampirovibrionia; order Obscuribacterales; family Obscuribacteraceae; genus JAGVKB01. Next base: position 1,796 of record JAGVKB010000138.1, read on the forward strand.
CTGGCGCTCCACGCCAAGATGGTAGCCCAACGAAATCTTGTTGGCAACCCCCAATCTCTCGTACTTAGACGCATTTAAGAGATGGGGTATATCGAGTACACCATCATCATGCGGCCAGCACAGGGTTAATACGAGGTAGAACCAGCGCATTGACAGTGATCGTGCAGACTTCGATAATTCCAGAGATCCAAATGAATCTTCAAATAAGGGATGACATGCCTGATCTCTCTATGAGTACTCCTCTCTCCCTGGATGCGCTTTCTTCTAACCTGATGCTGGATACTCCTGGAGTCGATCTCTGGAGAGCCAGACGCCATCTTCTCGACACTAAAGATCTGACCAAGGTCGAAGTGGAGTGCGCTCTTCGCTTTGCGGCAGTTTGCAAGAAGCTTTGCCAGTTGGAGATTGCACCGCTACCTGTCCTCAATTCGAAAGTTGTGGCAAATATCTTTTACGAGAATTCGACCCGCACCAGAAGCAGCTTCGAGCTTGCGGCAAGGAGACTCGGAGCGACGGTACTCAATCTCGACGTTCAATCCTCGAGCGTGGCAAAGGGCGAAACCTTACTTGATACAGCTCAAACACTAATTGCGATGGGCGTTCATGCAATCGTCCAGCGGCACGCGTCTTCCGGAAGCGCACATCGGTTGTCCGAGGCTTTCCACGACAAGGTGCACGTTCTCAATGCCGGTGACGGTTGGAACGCTCATCCCACCCAGGGTTTACTCGATCTCTTCACAATGCTGGAGGTAATGCCCGATCTCTGCGGCGCAAAGGTTGCCATTGTGGGTGACATCTCGCACAGCCGAGTAGCACGTTCTAACATCTGGCTGCTAAAGCTGTTTGGCGCCCACATACATCTGGCCGGGCCGCCCACGTTGATGCCGCCTGAAATCTCTAAGCTTGGCGTGACCGTTCACAATCAACTCGAGCCGGCAATCGAGGACGCTGATTTCGTGATAGCGTTGAGAATTCAGCTGGAGCGACAGAAGAAGGGCGAAATTCCCAGCCTTTCAGAATATAAGAAACTATATCGGCTGGATCATCACCGCCTGAAACTTGCTAAACCGACCGCCAGGGTGCTGCATCCCGGACCAGTCAATCGCGGAGTTGAGTTGACCGACCATTTAGCCGACGACCCTGAGCTCTCCTTGATCCGCACACAAGTAGCCAACGGTGTCGCTGTCCGCATGGCAGTGCTCTATCTGCTGTTAGCATCCAAGGAGGCCAAATCTTGAACCGATCGCTTTTGATCAAGAACGGATTAATTATCGATCCGAGCGAAGATCGTGAGAGTCAAGCCGACATTTTAGTTAAGGACGGCGACGTCGTAATGATCGCTCCCCATTTGGAGCCTGAAGACGGCCAAACAGTGCTTGACGGCTCGGGATTGTGGGTGGCACCGGGATTTGTAGACATTCACACGCATCTTCGTGAAATCGGACAGGCAGACCGCGAAGACATCGGCACCGGCAGCTTGGCCGCCGCCGCCGGTGGTTATACCTGCGTTGTCACAATGGCCAACACCGAGCCGCCGATCGACAACGCGGCGATACTCTCCGTCTTGCTGTCGAAGATAGAAGAAAAAGCTCACATAGAAGTGCTTCCAATCGCTTGCGTCACGAAAGGGATGGAAGGCAATGAACTGGTCAATATGGTCGAACTCTCGGGAATGGGCGTGGTTGCCTTCTCCGACGATGGACTGCCGGTTTCGAATCTGGCAGTTTTGAGGCGCGCGCTTGAATACGCCAAAGTTGCAGACCGAGTAATCATCAGCCATCCAGAAGACAGAGATCTCTCGGCGGGCGGGGCGGTGCATGAGGGACTGACTGCCACCAGCCTCGGCTTGCCTGGAATCCCGGGCGCATCGGAGGCTGCCGCTATCGCTCGCGAAATCGAAGTGGTGCGGCAGACCAATGGCAGACTACATTTCGGACATGTTTCGCTTGCCGCCTCGGTGGAGCTGATCCGCACAGCCAAAGCGGCCGGACTGCCGGTGACTGCCGATGCAACGCCACACCATATCTGCCTGACTGTTGATGATATTAACGGCTTCGACACCGCATACAAGATGAATCCGCCGCTACGCACACAAGCCGATCGCGCCGCCTTGATCGAAGGTCTCAAGGATGGCACGATTGATGCAATCGCCACCGATCATGCACCGCACACTGCGCTCGATAAACAGAAGCCGTTCGACCAAGCCCCGTTTGGCATAATCGGACTGGAGACTGCCTTTCCGATCGCACTCGAGCGGTTGACCAACGGTGCCGGGCTTAGCAAACTGTCGCTAATCGCATTATTCACCACCAAACCGGCTGCCGTGCTCGATCTGCCTCAACCCGGAATCCGTGCCGGACAACCGGCCAATCTCGTGCTGCTAGACCCGGCGCACAGTTGGATCTACGACACGGCGAAGGGATTTTCAAGAAGCCGAAACTCGCCATTCAACGGTCAGCGCCTGACCGGAAAGGTGCTCTTGACGTTTTACCGAGGAAACATTGCTTACAAGGACGAGGAGCTGATTCAGTCACGGCACAAATCGAGCGTCCTCAAAGGTTGAGCGATGGCTAAGCTCAACAACAGCATGTCACATCGATTCAAAGATTACGTCTTGATCCTGACCGGGCTAGCCGTCGCATTCTTCATTCACAGCATTCCGTTGCAGCTCTACATGCCGCTCGGCCGGTACCAGCACTATGGGCTGTCAATTTTTGCTCTGGGCCTGGGCTACGTTCTTCAAATCGTCTGGTCATGGAAAAATCTCAAACTCTGGGCAAGGCTCGGCTACATCGGCACCGGACTCTATCTGACATCAATTGGAATGGTGCTGTATGCCAATCCCTGGCTTGATTCCCGGGTAGCAATCATGACTGAGGAAAAGGAAGACTGGAAGATTCTGATCGGCTGGTTCTACACCTTTCTTGCCATGCCGCTGACTTTCATCTACCTCGGCTGGATAAAAGAAGATCACAGAGCGCAAAAGCGCAGAGGTACAGACTCTTGAAGAAGCTCATCATTTTAGTCGGCGTGCCGGGATCAGGCAAAACGACTCTGGCCGCCAAGATAACAGCACGCGGCTACCAATGCCTCAATGCGGACTCAATTCGGCAAGAGCTCTGGGGCGATGCAGCAGACCAGAGAGAGCCGGAGAAGGTATTTGCAATTTTCTTCAAACAGCTAGAAGAGCTTTTGTCCGAGGGCAAGGACATCGTAATCGACAACACAAACATCAATCAAAAACAACGCAAACCGATCATTGAGAGAGCCGTTAGCGCCGGTTACACCGACATTCAACTCTGGCTTTTAGATGTGCCGTTAGAACTTTGTCTGGAGCGCAACCGAAATCGCCCGCGGGCGGTTCCGGACGACATCGTCGCCAACATGTTCATGACTGTGAATCGCAACGGCAGGCCGCGCCGCGAAGAAGGAAAGCTTGTTCTCATTAGACCGGGTAAGGACAATGAGGACTATCGAATCTTCTATCCTCAGCAATAACCGGCTCGTCGCATCTCCACAAATTATTAACGCTAGCTCGCGCAGACAGAATTCCAACCCGTGATTCTCGAGACTAGCTTGAATTACACCCCATAACTGCTTACTTTCCGGCCCTCGGCCAACAGCCTGAAACTCATCGCCCGCGCCGAAAGTGAAAAAAGTTTCGGTCGCTCGGCTTGAGTCAAAACAGTTCGAATCGTAAGGTGTGGTTCTAGTCACAATCAACAATTACTGATTCAATCACCACCGCTCCCAATCCCTTCGCCGCTCAATTCAACCCTCTCGAGCCCGGCTCGCCACAAAAATGGTGAGGCGGGTTGTTATCGCTCTTAGTCGGACAGACCGCCTGGTTCTCCGACTGCTGGCTTCAAACAACCACAAAGGAAAACAACTATGAAGAAACTTCCCATCTCGAGAGAAGATCTCGACCGGGCTGCTGATGACGGGATGATCTCGCCGAAGCAAGCCGATGACCTCTGGAACCGCTTCGCGAAGAGCTTCCAGGACAAACCTCAATTCGACCTCGCCCACGTCGCCTACTACTTCGGAACACTCGTCGTTCTGATCGCCCTCGGCTGGTTTATGGGACAGATGTGGGACAGCCTTGGCGGCATGGGTCTGCTTCTCACCTCGCTCTGTTACTCTCTGGCCTTCGTGCTGGTCGGCAACAACCTGCGCAACAACCAAGAAAACGTTCCCGGAGGGCTGCTCCACACACTGGCTGTAGCGATGACTCCGATCGCCATCTACAGCATCGAGCGCATGTCCGGGATGTGGGAGGGCAACTCGGCGCTGCAACCCAGTTTGGCACCATTCTTGATGGCTGCTGGAACAGTCGTAACCGGCTTGATCTCGCTCAAATTGGTGCGATTTCCGTTCCTGACAGCTCCAATCTCCCTGGCCATGTGGTTTGCCACCATCAGCGGGGCGGAGCTTCTGTTCGGACAGCAGGGCATGACCTTCGACATCTTTCGCTGGATTACGCTCGGCTTCGGAAGCCTGATGATCTTAGGCTCCTACCTTCTCGACCGGCGCACCGACGACGACTACTCCTTCTGGGGCTATCTGCTTGGTGCCAGCGCCTTCTGGTTCGCGCTGACCTTCACCAATCAGGACTCCGAATGGCTGAAGCTGGGCTATTGTGCCGTCAACCTCGGACTGATGTTGATGTCGGTTTTGCTCAACCGCAAGATCTTCGTCATCTACGGCTCGCTCGGAGTTGTCGGCTACCTCTTCCACCTGGCCTTCTCCGTCTTCGCCAACTCGACGCTCTTTCCGTTCGTCCTGTCTTTGATGGGACTGGGAATCATCTTCCTGGGTGTGCAATACGCCCGGAATCGTGAGCGCATCGACGCCGCCGTGATGAACCTGGTGCCGGACGCTATCAAGCCCTGGCTGCCCGGCGCGCGCGAGAATCGCAAGGCTGCTCGCTAACAGCTACCTGGGCCACGCTGGTACAATTCACCATCAGAAGGAAGACCGAAAGATTGCCCTTTCGGTCTTCCTTCTTTCGCTTAGCCTTCTCACTTTAAATCATCGAAGTGATAAGGCTTTTATTTTGGGGTAGTTTCACTATACAGCCCAGTATTTAATTCTTAAGATCCACAGCTCGGATCCTAAACTCAAGCTCGCTCCACCGGAAGGCGGAACCAGAAAGTGCTGCCCGCTTCGACATTTCTGTCGACCCCGATTGTCCCGCCGTGCTGCACAATTATCGACTTACAAATCGACAACCCTAGGCCTGTGCTTCCTTTCATGGCACCACTCGAATCCTCAATCTGTTCAAAGCTCTCAAAAATCTTGTCTTTAAATTCTGGCGGTACACCCAGTCCCCGATCACTTACTCGCACCTCGACAAACTCGCCCTGCTCCATCGCCGAAAGTCGGATGGTTTCTCTCTGCGGAGAGAACTTGATTGCATTGGAAAGCAAGTTGACGACCACCTGCACGAGTCTTTCTGGGTCCGCGCAAACTTTTGTGTTTTCAGCGCTGATTTCCACAGTGAGCTCTTTCTGCTCCAACAGCCCGTGGACTGCTTCGACCGAACGCTCGAAAATCTCGGACAAAGCGGCAGTTTCATTTGTAAGCACAAGCTTTCCTGCCGCCATTTTCTCATAATCAAGGAAGTCATTAATCAGCTTGATCAGTCTGCTTGTGTTGCGCTTGGCGCTCGCAATCTCCTCGTCAACAGCCTCGTCAAGTTTCCCTTTGACGGTCATCAGCACGAAGCTCAAAGATGCTTGCGTGGAAGAAAGCGGTGATCTCAAATCATGACTTACCATTTGCATTACCTCTTTCCGCCGCGCTGCAGCTTCCACCAGCGCATCCGCCATTTTATGAAACACCTGGTCAAGCTGAGCAATCTCGTCGCTGCCATCAAGCAACGGATTCAGAGGCTTCTCTTCGGCTAATTTTTTTGTGTTGTCGACGAGAACACCAAGCCTATTGGAGATCTGCTGTCCAAAAAAGACGGCTAAAGCAATGGCAAGAGCGATATTGAACAACACGCCAATGCCCAGGCAGGCGATTACGAGCGCTCTTGCACGCTCTTCTGCCTTTGGATCTAGGTTTTCCACTCCCCGCTCAATCTCGAGAAAATTACGTATTTCCTGAAGCACCTGGTTCGACGCAACCTGCAACTCTAAGCCTTGTCCATACGTGAGCCCTTGCGGTCGCGAAGACAAGTTGATGGTATCACTGGCGGAGCCAAGACCTTCCAGAGCCCTGTTCAGCATTTTTTCCACTTGCGGGACTGACTCTTTGCTATTCGGATCTTCTGCCGCCAGCCTTTTGAGAAGTTGTCCTTGCTCCTTTATCTCTTCAATCGATTGCTCGTACTTTTCCCGGAATGTTGAGCTTCTGAATACCCCATAAGACAAGAGCTGCTGCACGGCGCCGTTGACCAGAACCATGAGAGTTCCTGACTCCGTAACGAGCACGCGTGCGTGCGCCTCCCGCCAAGCTTCGTAGTCGGCCTTCTGTAAAAGTACGGCAAGCGCAATCACGAAGATGAGCTCGAAAATTAGAGGAACTGAGATAAGCACCAGTCCCTTTTGAGATATGGTCAGCTTGGACTGAGCAATCAATGCGGTCACCCCTCTACTTAGCTTCTTGGGCAGGAGCAGGACCAAGTTTAGTCATCAGCTCGCGCGCTTCCGCCGCTCGCCCTAACTGATTGAGCATCTTCGCATAATCTGCGGCAAACATGATTGCACTTTGCTCTAGGGTATGATTCTTGCTCCCCAATTCGAAGACTCTCTGATAATATTCCGCAGCTTCCTTATATCTGCCTTCGCTGCGCAATAGATTGGCCGTGAAACCAAGGGTAAGTATCAGTTCTCCGGGGTGAGCTTGTCCGCAATTTCTCTGCACAATCGGTAGCGCACGCCTAAAGAGACGCTCGGCAGCTTGCGCCTTATCCTTGTCCTTATATGCAACGAAGTCCATTGTGTACATTAGAGCCAGCCTCTGCATCTCCACTCCCAAATTGCATGACTCCGGATAACTCTCAAGAATTGGGATGGTCTTTTTCAATATCCACTCTCCTTCCGAGCGATTAAAAGCCCTCGCCCAATCCGACATCTCACATGCTGCGCAGGCAATTTCAAATTCGCCGGCTGCACCGTTTTTGTTCAATGACTCAAATTTGCGGTGAAGTAAGTCCGATGCGATTTTGTATTCATGCTTCCGGAGCATGAATATGTACACTTGGGCAAAAATATTACCGCTTAACTCATCGAGGTCTGTAGTCTTCAGGATGGTTACTGCCCGCCTGAAAGTGTCATTGGCAGCTTGCCATCTTTTCAAACCTCCATATGCTTTGCTGAGGTTAAGCAACGGATTGATTAGGTAAGGATCTCGCGGTCCGAGCGCTGATTCCAGCACGACGACCAACCGCCGACAGCATTGTCCTGCTTTTGCATAATTCTCCATACGGAGATACAAATCCACCAATTGACTGAGAGATTCGGCCAATCGTATTTGACTGACACCGGGTTTGTCGGCTTCCCGAAGCGCCTGTAACAACAGACGCTCTGCATAAGGATAGGCCCGGTCATTCTTAGCCGTTGTGCCGTCCCGGATGAGTTGCAACCAGGCTATCGTCCGACATCTCCTGGAGTATGGATTGATCTCACCTGCCCCATTTGTCACCTGTAGATACGATCGCCAGAGCGCCTCTGAGCTTTGTTCTGTCCCAGAGGCTTCGGCATTCACGCGCAAGGCACATTTATACAGCCCTGCAGCTTGCTCAACATCTCCGTTCTTTTGCACGAGATATGCGTAAATGGACAAGGCTTTGGCAAATTGCTGGCCGGTTATCTTATCGCCGGCGGCGTTCCAGAACAAATCAAAGAGGGAAATGGCTTTATTAGCACATTGTTTGGCTTTATCGAACTCCCCGAGCAGCAAGTAATTGCTTGCTAAACGAGTCAGCGTCTCAGCCTCTTCTTCCGCAGCCAAACTTCTGATAGTTTCGTCTTTGCCATCTTTCGATAAAACGCTCCAGATCTGTCTTTCCTTCTCCAAAATTGTCGCAACCTCTTTGGTTTTATTCTGGTGGCGCAAGCAGTTAGCCAGGAAGTCAAGACTAATGGACTGCCTGCGATTGAACGGACCAAAATGCTCAGCCTCGAGCGCAGTCGAGAGAAAGCGTTCCTGCGCCTTAGCGTAATTGCCATCCCTGTACTCCGCATTGCCGTGAAAGAGCTCGTTTTCCCAGAGACGGCGAGAATAATTGTCGTCAAAAGCGGAAGAACCGGCACAAGACTGGAGCGCAGCTACTCCTGTCGCACAGCCAATCAAGAGCTTTAGAAATCGGAAATCGTTCGGAATTTGCAACCCGTTAAATTCCTGGACATCACATGCATTCGGTCAACTTGAGTTTGTCCGGACTCTTTAGACTTAGACAGAAGTTCTCAATCGGCTACTTGGCTTGCGCCTGCTCCTGCATATCTACCCAGCCTGGGGAATCGGCAAACGAGACCTGTAGTCAAAAGAGACTCAAGGTAAGTTGGACAATATGCGTTTACACTGTACGCTCTGTTGATAAGATAATTCATGAGCTTTAGCTTGGGTCCACAAGTCAGGAGAATGGGTGGCAACATGAGAAGGATCAATTACGCTGTTGTCAACCGCACTAATAGACCGAGACTTGGACAGGCACTCGTGGAAGGCGTTGTTGCCTTAGTCTTGATTGTTGCTGTAACTGTTGCTGCTATTTCGCTCTTAGTAAATGTCGCACTGATAATGTACAACAAGCAACAACTTGGCGCTATTTGCAATCAAGTTGCCTCATTCGCATCCCTTACAGTCAATCGGTACGACCCGAAAGACTTGCTTCCAGTTGCGAGATCTCTTGCCGAAGGAACGCCTCTGACGATTCCCAACGACGGAATAGAATTAACTGAATTCAGTGTTAAGTTGTCGAATGAAGTAACGCTTCCTGGCATTCGAGTAAATATGAAAGCGCAGGCTCCACTGCTGTTTGGCTCCTTCGGGCCGAGCACGACCATCAACTCGACCGGAAGTTCGATGGCCGCCCTCAGTCAAGTTAACACTTACAACACAGTCATTGAGTTTCCCGATATGGGCAACCACGTTGGCTATTATGTGCCAGCGTGGCACGTTCCTGACGGTGCTCGTTTTTCTGATTGGAACTTTCCCCTGGCTTTCAACAGACGCACCGGTTGTTGTAAACAAGTCGCCGTACCACCCGGAGCTAATGCTGGTGGACTGAGCCCTCTCAGCCCTCAAATACATCCTGGTCCCGCCTATTACAACAGTCCATATTGACAAAGCCGCGTAGGGCACAGGAACAACAAGAATCCCCGGTTTGTAGAATTCTCAAGCCGAAAAACTTAGAAGATCTTGCGCACGCGAGTCCAGATCGACCTGTCGTTCAGCGTTGCCAGCAGACGGGCCAGCTCATTATTCAACTCGCGTACGGTTTGGTATCGCCGGGCAGGATCTTTCTCCATTGCTTTTGCTAACAAAAGCTCCAGAGTCGGAGGGTACTTAACCTCTGGTCGGACCTGGGCGAAAGATAGTGGTGGCTCCTCGATGTGTTTGAATGCGATCTCCACTGGATCTTCCCCAGTAAATGGCAGGCAACCTGTCACAACTTCGAATAAAAGACATCCCAACGAGTATATGTCCGACCTCTCGTCCAATTGCTTTCCTCGAACCTGTTCCGGACTCATGTACGGCGGGCTGCCAATGAATTGTTGAGCCTGGGTATGTATGGCGGCCTTATGTGCGCAAATTGACAATAGTTTTGCCAGTCCGAAGTCGAGTATTTTGGGAACAACCTGCTGACTGGAGACCTGCTTAAGCATGATGTTGCCTGGTTTTATATCACGGTGCAGAATTCCTCGCTCATGTGCATAAGCCAGCCCATCTCCAATCGATATCACTATTGGTAAAGCTTCCTTGAGAGGCAGATAACCCTTGCTTTCGACATAGTTGTGAAGGCTTGGTCCGTCGATCAGTTCCATCACCATATATGGTTGCTTGCGCTCAGTCACTCCGAAGTCATGAACAATCAAGATGTTTTGATGCTCGAGGTTGCTGATGACGCGGGCTTCCTGCTCGAAGCGAGCAATTGCCTCTTCTGAAAACTCCGATTCAATGAGCATTTTAATTGCAACAAGCTTACTCAGTTGAGGATGCCTGCATTTGAAGACCATTGCAGAGCCACCCTCTGCGATCAAATCTAAAAACTCGAAACGGGCAGCAAGAGCGGTGCCTGCAAGATCAGCTCTTTTCAGTACCGCTTCATTGTTTGTGCCCAACGATTTAGGCGGTGGTGGAGCAGCAGCTTTACAAGCTCTCAGAGCTGCGTTTATACGAGCAGCCAGCTCCTCTATCTCAAACGGCTTGGTCATATAGTCGTTGGCACCCGACTGCAGACCATGCACTCTATCATTAAGTGCTGAACGTCCCGTCATCATAATCACCGGAGTGTTGATATCACCAGATCGCAAGAGCTTCAGTAACTCGATGCCATTGAGATCAGGCATCTCCCAATCAAGGATTACAAGATCATATTGATTCGACTTGATGCTGTTCCAGCCTTCAAGCCCAGTGTTTGCGATGGTAACAGTGTGATCCATGCACGACAGATTTCTGCCGACAGAGCGAGCGAGATCGCAGTCATCGTCAACATAGAGAATCTTTGCCATGACAGCGGTCCTTTTACCAGCATCCAGCTTATCTACCCGTTCGCATTGATCCACAAACGTAATTGCTGAGAGGCAGATGATCGAAATCCTATCAGTGTCGGGTATGCTAGACTGGGCTATAGTTTCAAACAGTAGGCTTAGCGACTGGTCGAAAGGAGAACTCGTCATGCCAGAAGGGGAAGCGGGGGGATCTGACCCTGGTAAATCCGCCGACAAAAATCTAGCATCGACCGGCTCAACTTCAGCGCAACCCGACTTCATGCCGCCCTCACCTCCTCGGCGTGTAGCCAAAACAATTCGCGAAAGCCTGAATGAGATGCTCAAGAAGAAGGATTCTGTCCGTCTAAAAACCCTTCTTGATCCGGAAGCATGTCAAAAAATAGCCAGGGAAGTACTCGGAAAGCAGGAGGTGAAGCTGCAAGAGTTAACCGTAAGGTTCGCACCGGGCGAATTGTCACAGACTCGGTGCTCGGTCGAGAATTACAGAGCAACCACGCCATGCCAAGCACAATGGGAAAGCATGTCAGGGACTGATGCATTCAGGATCTGTCACAAGTGCAAGTTACACGTTTATGACTTTACGAATTTGGATCAGACTGCGGCTGAAGAATTAGTACATCAGCGGGAAGGGAAGAAAAGATCCTCCTTTTATCGCCGTAAAGACGGCAAGTTTCTCACTTCGAACTGCCCAATTGGCTTTCAGCAAAGGTTACTCAAAAGTAGCGCGGCCGCTGCCTTTGTTTTCGTATCGGCGGTAGCGATAATTGCCGGTTTAAATGCGCCGCCGACTGAAGTCCCAGTTCGATCGACAGACACTGCGTATCCTGACGCTGCTGGATCGCCGCGGCAACGACGACGAACTGGCCCCATATCGGAAGCAGTCGGAGCAATCGAATCACCGGTATCGACAAATAGGGCAGCAACCGGGCCTACAGTAATGGGGTACAGCCAGGCTACCACAGCGACATCTAGCATGAGTGATCCGATTTTTGCTGAAGCGACCCATACCGTAACACCAGCAAGTGAGAATTCAGCCGGGTCTACCGGAGCCATACCGTACAATCCAGCCTCATCGGCATCTAGTATGAGTGATCCGATTTTTGATGAGGCGATCAAGTCTGCAGCGTCGACAAGCATGACTTCGCCCGGATCCAGCGGAGCCATACCGTACAAACCGAGCACATCGTCATCCGGCATGAGTGATCCGGTTTTTGAACAATCGATGAAGTCTGAAGCACGCTAAGGTCAGCGACTGAGCGGGCCAGCCAGCTAATCATCTATGCTTCAAAGACCCCCAGAGTTTGCCGGACAGCAATGTTAAATCGTGCCGATCTCAAGCGCTCAGCACGCATTGCTCAGTCAGCGCTAAACGCGCGCGAAAGCTTAAAGTGTAGTGGTCTACTTTGCTTCACCAGATGACATTTCAGCGCTGGTGAGTTCTTGCGGTGCAGGTCATTGACTATACCTGTCGTGCGCACCTAAGGTGGTGGCAACTATTCGTCAATGACTGACCCGGCAGGAATGTTCCACGCAACAAAGCCAAAGCCTAATCTACACAGACCGAAGCGCGAACATTCTGCATGGAGCTGCAGTCGGAAAGGAGTCTGGCATGCTCGAAGAAGGACTGTACATGGTGGAGAACAGTTACCTCGCAGTCTTCCATCTGGTCCTACACTTCAAGAAGTGTGAGATTGAGCTGGAGATGATCGCTGGCGCAAGCTACTTCCGGGTCTGGCTCAGTGAGAAGCAAGCGAACTACATGCGGAATCGACGTTTCGCCATCGCCCCGGTCAGCAACAACTGCCTGCTGTCCTAAGCGACGCCGACAAGCCCAACCGGAGACGGACCTCAACTGAGTGCCGCCTCCGGATCAAGATTGGAGTGGATCATGGCCAAACCCATGAATCGAGACAAGCTCCGGCAGAAAGCGTTCTCATTGATCGGGGATTCGATCAAATACGAACGTCGCTTGTCATTCGCCAAAGCTCAGCGCTGTTTGGAGAAGGCTCTGGCTCTCTACAGAGAAGCTGACGGCGATCGATCGGCGCCCGTGTCCGAATGCCGATTTCGCTTGAATGCGCTGGCGGTCCGCCAACGCCGACACCTCAAACGAGTCCCAAGCAAGGGCTCCCAATCCTGAATCCTTCACAAAGAAGGTGAGCGAGACAATGACTCTGTTCTATTGGCTCTCAGCGCTGGCACTTGCCGGCTGGATTCTCAAGCGCAGTGCCGAACTCTTCAAGCGACTGAGAAGCTACATCGAGAAGGTGACTGTCTGCGGATACGTTGCACCAACGCCCACGCGCGGATGGCGCCGCTTCTTCAAGTGTTTCACCGGGACTCTGACCTTCTACCAGGTGGGCAAAGTCCAGACAGTGGGCGAAGAGAACATTCCGCCAGAAGGAACAGTGCTGGTGGTCGTCAACCACACGCACTATGCCGACACAGCGGTGCTCTTCGAGACGCTCAACCGGCCTTTGCGATATCTTGCAGCTCAGCACGTGTACCGCTTCGCCTGGGGGATTCCGGCTCTGATCGCGTCCAACTGCGGATTCGTTCCGGTGGACCTCAGAAAAGGACAAGGCGGACGTGCACGTGAAGCTGCAGTCAACATACTGGCGACCGGGCAAGCCGAGACGCTGGTGATTCACCCTGAAGCTTGCGCGTACGTGGACGGCATACCCGGTCCGTTCATGAACGGAGCAGCCAGAATCGCCAAGGAAACCGCCAAACGGCTGGGTAAACCGGTCACGATTCTGCCGATCAACATCACCTACAATCGCTACCCGGGCAGCTGGCTACGCAGGTGGCCAGCCGCGCTGCAACACCTCTGGATCTTCTTCAACGCATGGAGATACAGGCGTGGAGCGATCGAGGTAATCGGCAAGCCGTTTACCTCAGACAAGCTTCCCGCCAACGACTACGAAGCGACCAAGTTCATCGAGGAAGCGGTGCTCAGCCTGAGATTAGCGAAAACCTGCTAGCGCGCCATTTCGGCGCGTTTGGCAATGCTGCAAAAGCAGCCCAACAATCAATTCACAAGGAGTAGTGAACACACCTATGTTCAAGTCCATCACTGTTCTGGCAGCCGCTCTGGCGCTCTTCACGACCACCGGCAGCACACCGGCCGAGGCCCGTATCCGCGGCAGCATCGGTCTCTTCTCGAGCAACGGCATCGGCGTCGTGATCCCGCTCGGCAGGCAGGGTTGCCACAACCCGAACAACTACTCGCGCTACACCTACCCGGGCAACTACGGCTATCCCGGCTACGGCAGTTACCCGGGTTACGGCAACTACCCCGGCTACGGCAACTACCCGGGCTATGGCAACTACGGCAACCAGAACTACCGCGATCGCAACCGCAACCAGTTCCGTGGTCACAATCGCCGCCGCGACTGCCGCCCGCCGCGTCCCCACATCCACAGCCGGCACTGCCGGCGGCACGGCTGCCGGTAGCTCGCGGTACTAGACAAGATTCCGCGGTCCGGGTCAGCCCATAGCCCGGACCGCCCTTCGGTAACAATCGCGTCTGCCCGCTTGGGCAGGAGGATCTGGAATGAACTTTCTGTTGTGTGCAGCAGTAATCATCCTGATGATCGCCTACACGATCTCGCGCATCCGGTTCTGGCAGTCGGAGGGAGCGAAGCTCCACCAGAGCGGCTACGTTCCCCCCCAGTCGTTCTTCGGTCACTTCCTGGTCAATCTGGCCAGCCGCATCGTCTGCTGGTGGGTGGCTGGCCCGATGCACGTGATCGACCGAGAGCGGCTCTACACGAGCGGTCGCATCCTGATGGTGGCCGGTAATCACCAGGACGAGACCGACTTCGCGCTCCCGCAGCTCATCTTCAGCTTCATCAATCGGTACTTGATGGCCGAGAACCAGCTCTACGGCTATCGCGAACCGCTGGCCGCGCTGGCCGGCGTGATCGCCGTCAAGTACGAGCAGAGAGATGGGCAGGAGGTCGTGAGCAACGGCGGAATCCTGGTGAAGACTCAGTCAGATCTGCTCATCCAGGACCCCGACGCTTGCCTCGGCATCTTCCCGGAGGGCGAGATGAACCGGAAGAACGATGCGCGGGTATTCAAGACCGGCACTGTCAGAATGTTCCGCAAGGTCGTGCGCGCCACCGGAGACAACACCGCGGTCATCCAGACGGTCGGGATTCACTTCCTGCGCCATCCCAACCAGGCCACCTGGTTCCACAAGCTCGTGCTGCGCTATTCGCAGTGCCCGCAAGGAGCAGGAGCGCTTCAGCTGCTGCTCCACAAGTTCGTGCGCGCCACCCGGCTGCACCTCTTCCGCAGCACCTTCGGGCACACCAACTATGGTGTGATCGTGGCGATCGGCGACGCGATTCCTTACACGCAGATTCCGGACAACGGGGCAACCGACGACAAGGAGTTCGACGCCAAGCCTGGTACGGAGATCCTGCGTCAGACCGTAAAAGACGCGCTCGTCAGAGCTCAGGCCGAAGACGAGTACCTCGCCCAGTGGACGACGACCGGTCGACCGGAGATTCCATCGATCTCACCGCTGTCCCAGCCCGACCAGACGCCGACTGCGCTGAAGCTCGGCTGACCGCGAATCGCATTCCTGCAAGCCGGCGCACGGAAAGGTCCGTGCGCCGGCAGCTGACTCATACCAGCGAATCGGGTCTGGTTGGAAAACAGAAATATCGTTGACGTGTCACAAAGCGGCCGGCAAGTCGATCGCGTGAAACTGGTAAAGACAATAGTTTCGCCATTCGGTCAAATGCGAACCAATAGCGCCGGTGCTGAATTGGCTGCAGAAACACGGCTAATACAACAGCCTAGCTGGCTAGGAGGAGCACTGATGTGCGTACTAATGCTGTTCTTTGTGATCTCCGGTGTCTTCGCCCTGGAATGTCTTTCGGCTCCCAAGACCGAAGACAAGCAGCGCCAGCTGCCTAGACGACCAGCCAAAGAGAGCGATTGCAAGTTCGAGCAGCTGGTCGAAGCAGGCGGGCGCTGCCCGGTTTGCTCAGTCCGCGACAGCCAGCTCAAAGTCTACTGCCAAGTTTGCCACACTCCCCACCACCACGATTGCTGGAACTACAACGATCGTCATTGCGGAATGTTCGGCTGCGCCGGCAAAGTCTGGTCGAACCATCAGCGAAGCTGCAACTGAATACACGCGTCAACTGTCTACCGGCATCACCCGGGTCTAGCTACGGTTCTCTGGAATCTAACCAAGATTCACGGCGAGCGCGGTCAAGTACCGTAGTATCAACACCTGCGCAAACGTGCGCAGACGATCTGGGAACGTGATGGACTGCCACCGGAAACCGCATAAAGAGCCGTCCGACAAGGACAGTTCAAAACCAGAGAGGAGACCTTCTCGTGAAACAGACCAAAATGAAGCTTCGGAAGCGAATGTGGAAGTTGGAACGTGAACTGGCCGAAACGATCGCCCTTGCAGACAGCATCGGCGTCGGTCGCAGTGATTCCATTCGAGCGCTGCTTTTCATCGCCCGCGCCATCAACCTGAGCAATCTGGCTAACCTCGAGCGTGACGCACCCACGGAGAAGACTACGGGAAGTCGTGCCAGCCAGACCGACCTGCCGACACCGAGCAAGGGTTTCACGACCGACCCCTCGCACTGAATCGTGTTCGACCGACTGCAACTTTCAAAATCGATTGGAGTAACCATGCAACGCGAACCGAGAGTTCTTATCCTGTCCGTGAGTGCTGGAGCTGGTCACGTGATGGCAGCCAAAGCCGTCGACCAGGCGCTCGCCCGCCCGCGATCGGCTCTCGACCTGGTGGCGAAGGTGAAGGGCCTGGCCGCAGACAACAAGCTCATCTCGGCCGCCTGAAACCCGGTCACGACCGGAATGTTCATGAGACCGGCGGCCAAGGCCGCCAAGGAAGTGAGAAACATGCGCAAACTGAGATTGCTGCTCTCCGCTGCTTTCGTGCTGGCGCTGCCGTTCATGCCCAACTTCTGCACCATGCACCGCCCTCCGCCACCCGCCTGCAGCACCCCGCCCCAGACCGAACCGGATCTGCATCTGATCACTGCGGTAACAGATGCCAACTTCGAAAAGGAGGTGAAATCCATCTGGGTCGACAAGCCGGTATTGATCTGGCTGGTTCGTCCGGAACGCGCCGCTGTCTTCGCCAATGACGCCAAAGTCTTCGAGCAGATGGCCGAGTGCTGGAGCGGCTACGTCAAGTTCGTCCGGGTGGATGTCACCAAGGTCAGGCCTGGCTCCGCTCTCGACGAGCTGCTCGGCATCTCGCGCCGGCAGTCCACAACCTTCACGATCATGCAGTGCGTCTGCGATGAAGACCTCCATCATCACGACGCCTATCTCCACTGGCCGGACAATCAGCCCGCGACGCTCAGCCACGTGCAGTCGGTTCTCCTCGATTTCAAACCGGACTGCCCGCGCTCGCGGTGCGACAACTGCGCCGGCAAAATTCGTCTCGGTCGCCGACCGCTGGCCTGGCGCTAACCTGAGCGCTGGCTGATCGCCGGGGCTAACGCCCTGCCGGCAGTGTTCATGGTGCTCGTCGCCATCTTCGTCTACATCTTCTCGCCGGGCTACTGATCCTGCCCACTACCGCTACCTGCACTCGAGCCGGGCTAATGGATCATCGGTACTTTCCATTAGTCCGGCTGTCTGGCTACATACCAAGCTGAATTTGGCTATCTCCGACCAGTGCTGACTGCACGCTTTCCCAAAAGCGCGCCACTACTACCAGTTATAATGATTATTTTTTTGCCGACCGGACAACAAGTCAATCTTAGCTTTGGCACCCTGGCGTAGCTCACAGACGACGCCGGCAGCGACTCCAGATCGAAGCAATTCGAGTCTTACTTCGCTGTTACAGCGGTGTTACTAAAGGCACTCATCATGATGTTTGCGGAGGTGCGTATGAGAAACCACAATTATGACTACCAATACACTGATTTACTGCAAGATTCACCGGACCAAGAAATGTCCATATTGCTTCAGCAAGAATGGCTCAAGGAGGCAGCCGTTAGCAACCGTCTCCCGCGGAATGGCGATTCCCGGCCTGGCATCGCTCAAACCATGCTCCAAATCGATTTCAATCCTCTTCCATTGGCTAACTTCGACCCAGCCGCTGAAAGGATAATCGAAATCTCGGAGGTAGACAAACTGATCGGCACCTGGCAAAAGGAGCAGTACGAATCACTCGGGGTAAGGCGCCTAAAACTTACGCCAGATGGAGTGTGCTTCGAGTTGAAAGAGGCGAAGACTCAAGGCATTAGTTGGGCATCAACATTGGCCTTCGAGGAAACATTTTCCTTCAAGTTTAGCGGCGACGAAAAGAGTTGGACGCTGCACAGCATCTCCGGTCTCAAACTCAATGGTTCAACCGTCACTAGGTTGCAAGCTGATTCAGACAAGCTGACATTCTGGATGGGCGACGAATCTTCAGAGTTCGGACCGGCACAGGCCGACTACATAAAAGCGCTGATCGATCCACTCCTGAAAGCAGATCTTCGCAAGTAGGCTGGAGCATATCAAACTAATAGATTGACGCTAGAAAGATTTTGTCAGTTCACAAAAATTCCACGAATTACTCACGTTCTAATCACAAATGCTCCCTAAACTCTCAATTGTAAGGTTCAACGAAACACGCCGCCAAGCAGGATAACAGCCATCATCCTTAACGAATTTTACCCGCCGCGCACATTCATCGAGGTCATAGACATGGGGGGGCCCGGTTTGTGGCCTTGATGAACGTGCGCGAGAGTAATTAGTCTCACAAAACCGGAGGAACATTTGCCCACCCAAGACCAAACTGAATTTCGATCGGTCAAAGGCCGGTCCAGCCGCACATAAGGAATTAGTGTCACGAAACTTTCACAAGCGTGACAAATCAATGTCACAAACCGTGCGTAAAGTACGGTTTGTTAAGGCGGCAGGCGAAAATTCGGCGAGGGCTACGTAACATGGCAGTCAAAGCAGTTAATCAAGACCCCGACATGATGTTGTTCAACTTTTACAACGGTCGTTCGATGCAAGATCGCGACACGCAGCGCATCACGTCTCAAGAAATTGCTGCTCTCAAGCAAGCTGACAAAAAGGGACAGCATGCCCTGACCACCCCGGCAGCTGCTCTCTCTTCATTCTTCCGCGGTGTGGCCGGCAGCGTGATGGACGCCCTCGTGCCCCCGGTCAAAAAGCACGCCATGTGCGACAACTACGGTCACATCGCCGACCTGGCCAGCTGGACCGACCACCTTCCAAAATGCTCGGATTGCGGCAAGACAATCACCTCCCGCAATGAGCTCCGAGGCTCGGTTCCAGTCAGATAAGTTTTTCCGACGCGCACACGCACTGAGGTCATAAGCGAGGACTCGTCCCGTTTATGACCTTAGTGTTTTCAGCGCTGAGATGGCCAGCGAGGCCAGAACAAAGATCTTTCCGCCACGAACATTTCACAACTCTGACAAATCTCTGTCACAACAAATGACTAAAGTAATTGCTGTTGAGGCGAAACGAACGGACCGATTGAAGAGGTAATAGCGATGGCTGCTCAGCATCTTGAACAGGACAGCGACATGCTGATATTCAGTTTCTACAACGCTCGCAGCCGCGATCAACGTGAAACACAACGCATCACCTCGGATCAAATCGCCGCTCTCAAGCACGCAGACAAGAAGGGCCAACGCGCCGCTACCAGTGGCTCCGCGCTCATCTATGCCGTGTTACGTGGACTAGCTGAATCAATCGGCGGCATGCTGCATACCACCAGCAAGAAGTACGCCATGTGCGACAACTATGGGCACATCGCCGATCTCTCGAGCTGGACCGATCACCTTCCCAAATGTTCCGACTGTGGCAAAGTGATCACTTCACGTCACGAGCTTCGCAGCTCGGTTCCCCTCAAATAGGTTTTCCTCGCCGCGCAAACATCGAGACCATGGACGAGCGGGGGCTCTCCATGGTCTCAATGTTTCATAGCCAGAATTCGGTTGCTTGAATGGGTCTGTCACGAATTTGTCAGATTCGTGACAAGTGCTTGTCACAAATCGAACTTACACTCAGCTTCCACCTTAGATCGAAATACTGGAGCTGTAGAAATACTGATGAGAACCGAAGAGACCCGCCAAGTGTTCGATCCAATCCTCAATGCCTGGGCAAGATCGGAGGAGGAGCGTTACGCCAACCGGATCACTTCCGACGAAATAGCCGCTCTGAAACACGCAGATCATCGGGCTCGCATTCTGGCGACTACGCTTCCGGTACTGTGCACGGCCATGATTAGAGATCTGATCGCGGCAATCCAGCATCTCTTCTACGTTCCACCCAGACGGCGTCCAATGTGCGACAACTATGGTCACATCGCCGACCTGGCAAAATGGACGGATCATCTTCCCAGTTGCTCCGACTGCGGCGCAAAAATAACCGCTCGCAACCAACTGCGCAAAGCAGTGCCGCACAAATAGCCTTCGCGCAAACGATAGGGCAAACATGGTCATACGAAACGGCAGCGAAGTATGACCATGTTTGCCCGCGTTCGTCCCTAGTCGAACCGCAACAATTCCGCAGTAGAACTGCTTTTGGCCGTTTCACGGTTTTTCCACAAAACACGGTTAGACTGCCTTTCGAAAACAGGGCATGGCATTCATTTGGCGACGAACGAGGAATTACCAATCATGGCAGTAAGAGAATCTGACTTAAGATACGACGTTCAACTGGCTCTAATTGAGCCGGCAGAGGAAGAGCGCGACGCTGCTTCCGCTTTCGTATCTAACTTGTCGATTGTAACTCCCGTCATCAAGGCGATCGGAACCGCATTCGTAGCTGCCTTGAGCAGCTGGGTCATGATGTTTACGGAACGTCCAGCTTATAGCCAACTCCATGAACAGTAACGATCACCGGCCGTAACTCGTCAGAGTCGATCTTCTGCCTGAGCCGCTTGATATTAGTGCGCACCGTATCCGGCGAAGCATCCGATTCGGTCGACCAGACTCTGTCGATCAAGGCATCGGCGCTGAAGACGACATTCGGGTGTCTCATCAAGAATTCCAGGAGAGCGAACTCCTTTGGCAAAAGACGCACCTCTTTGCCGGCCCTGGTCACTCTGTAAGTGCTCGGCTCGAGCAGCAAATCGCCCGCCTTCAGCTCATTAGTCGCGCTTACTGGCGCCGGCCTGCGCAACAGTGCTCGCACGCGCGCAGACAGTTCGTCAGGGTGAAACGGCTTGGTCAGATAATCGTCGGCTCCAGCATCAAGCCCAATCGTTTTGTCCTTGATCTCGCCTTTACCAGTCAGCATCAAGATCGGCGTCTGGCCTCCCCGGCTGCGGAAATTCCTGCATACGTCAACGCCAGGCATTCCAGGCAGATCCCAGTCGAGCACAATCAAATCGAACGCATAATGCCTCAAGAGTTGATCTGCTTCCGCACCGTTGTGAACGGCATCTACAACATGATGCTCGGAAACCAGCCAGTCCTGTAGAACGCCAGCAAGCTCTTTATCGTCTTCAACGATGATAATTTTTGCCATTCCCGGAAGTTCCCCGACCTGACTGCTGCAAGTTCAGTGAACATAGTAGCAGCTCGGCTGACCACTGATTTCAAGAGGCGATGTTAGAGATCTGCCAGCGGGAACAATAGGAGCGCCGGAAGATCAAGGAGCTAACGTCAAATGAAGCTCGACCTCAAACTTTCGCAAAAGGGGTGGATTCTCGTATCTGTTCCGCTTGCCTTCGAGCTCATTTTCGTCATCACGCTCGCCTTTCTGGTCCGGCAGGCCGAGGACTTAGCGGCGCGTGAGAAGCACTCGAAAGCGATTATAGACAGGGCAAACGATCTGGCGATGACTTACTACGAGTTGATTCAAGGAATAGCTGTCTACACAATCACCGGCAAGAAAGAGCGCGGTCAGCAGTATGAAGATATGAAGAGCGCTCTTTTGACCGAGTACAAATCGCTGACACTGATGGTTCGCAACAATCCGACCCAGGCGGCCGAAGTCCAGCAGATGTCTGAGCTGGCATTCAAAATTTTGAGCCGCATGGATCAAGTCAAAAAAGCGGTCGATGAGCGTGGAAAGAGCGCTGCTTTGCTAGTCTTAGCGCAAACCAGGGCTCAGATGGAGAAAGCCGGAGCGATACTCGTCGGGCAGTTGAGACAATTTAGCGCCAAAGAGCAAAATTCGATGGTGACTCCGGAAGCTGGCATTAGATCCACCTTCCTGGTCAAGCTTTGTCTGTGCATCGGCGTCGTTTTCAACATACTGGTCGCCGCCGCGCTGGCCTTGTACTTCAATCGCGGAACTGCTCAGCGGCTCGGCATCCTAATGGACAACACCAATCGCCTGGCCCGCAACGAAGCGCTGCACGCACCAATTCCGGGCAGTGACGAGATTGCCCACCTCGACCGCACCTTTCGCGATATGGTTGCCGCACTCGCGGAAGCCCGCCGCAAGGAGACTGCTGTAATCGATCATGCCGTTGACGTCATCTGCTCGATCGATGCGACCGGACGATTTGCAGCTGTTAATCCGGCATCGCTCAAGACGCTTGGTTATGAGCCCCAGGAGCTGATCGGGCGGTTGTACATGGAGCTGATTTATCCGGAAGATAGACAAAACACCTTTCGCCAGATCGAAGAGATCAAAACCGGCAACGGCACCAGCTCTTTCGAAAATCGCATCAACCGCAAGGACGGCCAAATCGTCGATGTCGAATGGTCCTGTCACTGGTCGGAATCCGAGAGCTCGATGTTCAGCGTGGTACATGACATCACCGAACGAAAGGAGGTGGAACGGCTCAAACAGGAGTTTGTAGCGATGGTAAGCCACGACCTGCGCACTCCATTGACTTCGCTTCAGGGAACGCTCGCTCTTATCCGCAAAGGCACTTATGGCTCATTGAGCGAGCAAGGACAGGCAAGAGTGATCAACGCCGAGAAGAATGTGCTGCGCTTGATCAACTTAATCAACGAGCTCCTGGAGCTGGAAAAACTGGAGGCCGGCAAACTGACCATGCAATTCGGAAATTGCCAGATCGCCTCGGTGATCACGCGCTCGTTGGACTCAGTGCAATCATTTGCCGAGCAAGCCGAGATAGAGCTAGAAGCTGCTCAATGCAAAGCGGTAGTCTACGCCGACGAAGATAAGCTCATTCAAGTGCTCGTTAATCTGTTGTCCAATGCCGTTAAATTCTCACCCCCGGGAGGCAAAGTAGCAATTACTGTCACTGAGGACGAAAGGTCGGTCGAGTTGAGCGTCACCGACCACGGACGCGGAATACCAGCCAAATTCAAAGACGCGGTGTTTCAAAAATTCAAACAGGTGGAGCTATCAGACGAGCGCAAGAAGGGGGGCACCGGTCTGGGTTTGGCTATCTGCAAGGCAATTGTGGAACAGCACGGCGGTACAATCGGTGTGGAAAGTGAAGAAGGAAAAGGAAGCACTTTCTGGTTTCGACTTCCCAAAGGCAAGACTGCATGAACAAAAGGCTAACGATCACCGGCTTCATTCTTGCCATGAGCGTCCTCTATTTAGTGTTCCTTTTAACGCTCGCCAAACCGCCGGAACCAACCAGGCGCCTGATTGTTAAATCGGATATCTTTACGGAAGGAGGCTATCTCAAGAGCCCAATCCCAGTTGCGTTGCACTTCTATGCAGACTGGTGCCGGTCTTGCCGCGAAGAAGCTCCGGCTGTCGATGCCGCCACGAGAGAGTGGGACGGCAAGCTGAAGTTCATAAAAGTCAATGTAGACCTCGATGATTGGTCGCTCGCAGGCGCATTCGGTATCCACAGCATTCCGTCGATCGTCATGCTCAATCCTTATTCCAAAGCGATCGTCGTTCATAGGGGACTGCTGGACGCGTATGAACTGCATGAGTTCATCGTTAACTCGCTCAATCTGCCTGCAACAGAGTAACAACCGTTTCGCTAGTTGCGCAAACCGACTCTGGCAATCTTGCCTTGCTCAATTCGAGTTAGCAAAGCGGCGCCAGCCGCCCCACTATTGCACCGAGCGCTATTCAGGCGCCGCTTAAGATCTCTTCCATCAGCGACCGTGAGCCGTTGTAATTTCGTCAACATTGCTTGTGATCGCCACCGCGGTCGAAGTAAGGTCTGGATACATTTCGCAGTTCCCATACTTGGAGTCCAGCTACTCTCTCATAACTCTTGAACTGACCAAGATTGCAGGAAAACTCTCAAGCGCCGTTGCGCCACGGGTGGTTTTACTGCCGGTCAGCCGAGGAGAAAGGATGTCCTATGAGCGATCCCATCTTCGTAGTGCTGGTCGCCGCAATCGGTGGCCTCTTCGGCAGCTGTCTGCATCTGTCGCTTGGCTGGCGGTCAGGTTTCTTGATCAGCTGCGGCAGCATCGCCTTCATCGCCGGCCTCGCCAGCAAAATGGCTGAAGTCAACGCATTGCCCGCCGCTACAGGCGTCGTCCTGGCTTGTGTCGTCGTGCTGGTGCACGGCGTGCAATACAAGCATACTTTTGCCATGACCGTGGCTTACGCTCCCCAGTTGAGCCGGTACGGTCTGGACAATTTCGACCGGCTCGATGTCGACAAGGACGGCATCATCACTCTCTTCGACTTGTGGGACGCGGCCGAGTCGCCCTGGAACAGTCGAGAAGATCTGATCATGATCCGCCTGCTGGAACGCCAGCTCGCCAGGATCGGTCATGTGATCGACACTTCGATCGTAGTGTCACCCATGTCAACCGGCGTTGTTACAGTCGATCACCACGGAATGAGTGTGAGCGATCTCGAAAACTACCCGGACAAGATTCGCTCCCTGTACGAACAACAGTTCGGCGAGAAGCTCTCCTAGCTGCTCGGACGCTCCCAGACAAGCGCGGGCTTGTCAGCCAACCAGGCACGAGAAAACGGAAGATAGCCGCTGTTTCAATCAGCTGTCCTTCTTCCGTTCTCTTTAGATTTAGATACTATATCCATTAGTTTCAGCTTTTTCTAAAAATAAGTTCCGGACAGCCGGATTGGAGGCTTGCAACTATCGTCCCTAAGCGGTCATGCCGCTTAGTTGAGTAGCGAATTGCAGTTGAGTAATCTGTCTACTTCGCCGCAACATAGACCGAGGCTGGAAAAATGATGCGAACCTTCTGACCGTCCGCATAACCATCAACCATAACCTGCATCTCAGCCCTATCTGCCGACGAAATCTTCTTGCCGTACCAATAATCCAGGGCAAAGTCGAAGGCATCGTAGGCCGTCTCCTTGCTCCCAAAGAAGTAAGCAAACGGTACGTCTGGAATTTTTTCGACTTTACTTACTCCAAACACCTCAGCAAGCGGCTCTTCATAACAGGCAATCGGGTCAATTCGCGGAACTCCTGGTACGAATCGGTCAATTATCCGGTCATAATCAGCATCTGAGAGCAATCCGATGACAACAATCATTCCGCCCGGTCTGAGGGCACGATAAGCCTCTCTTACAGCCGCGCCGGGATCGCTCACCATTTGAAGTACCCAGGGGAATAAGACGAAATCAACAGACTCGTCCGCCAGCTCGAGCCGGCACGCATCCATCACCTTCAACTCGACATTTGTCAGGCCGGACTCCGCAATCCTTTGTTTGCCTATCTCAATAAAGCGCGGCTCCAGGTCGACACCAAGGATACGTTCACAGTAGGGAGCGAGCATGGTCGTGATCCGTCCGTCACCGCAACCAACCTCCAACACACTCTTTCCCTGGAGCTGGCAAAGACGCTGGATGGTTTCAACATCTAAGTTATCCCAATTTCTGTGCCACAATTGCCAGTAATGGACATAGTCCCAGTCTTTCTGCTGCTCGGACACCGGCGCGGAAATGACACTACCGGCGGTCTCATTTCTCTCTAGCAACAACCCTTTCCTCCAGGAGTCGATTCACCCGAGCTCTTCACAGCATCCAGCTCGTCGGATCCTCTTCGGAGAAGCTGCCACAGCTCTTCCATCACCCTTTCGGAATCGTCTGCTTTCACCGCGTCCACTACGCACGTATTCAAGTGTTGTTTCAGAAGCAGTTGCGCTGTGCGATCTAGCGCCGACTGCACCGCTTTGAGTTGATTCAAAATGTCAATGCAGTACTTCTCATCGTCGACCATCTTTTGAACGGCGCTCAGGTGGCCGATCGCCTTTGACAGGCGAGCGGTAATGATTTTCTTAGTATCTCCGGTTACGGCCACTTAAGTCCAATTGCTCCCGAGGCTGGGTCGACGACCGACAGAATGAATAACCGAGAGTCACGATCTAACTTGCTTCGAGTGTCTCGTGGAAAACCGGTTAGTAAACCTTCGATTGCTTATACCATGAAACCAAGACTGAGTCGGCAGAAGATCACATTTTGTTCCAGCGCCAAGACTAACGCAGATTTATCTGCGCCTCGCAACTGAGTCTTCACGAGGAAGCTATCCCGGCTCTGTTAGCTGATTTCAATCAGACTGTGAAACGTCAGGAGCGGACGAACAACCCCCACCCCGGGTTGGGTATAAGCGGCTTCGCTAGCCATCAGGCGCAAGTCAAGCGAAAAGTTTTCACTAATTTTTCAGGCGAGCGCTTAGACAAGGCGCTTGAACACCAGCGCAACAGCGCCCTGAATGCCTTACCAGCCTGCTGGCCTACCGGTAGAAATCGAGCAAATTTGGGGTGGAAAAAGTCAACAGCAATCGGCAAGACTAATAACGTTAATTAGTTTTCTGTATCAGAGCCGGAGTTAAGGCACTTAAAAGTTCCACTGTTCTTGAAGTTAGCAGCTGCAACCGGAGATTCGCACCGCTGGTAGTAGCACAGACTCAAGCACAAAGTCGCACGAAGCAGCAGCTCTAGCCTCGAGGTAGGAACTGTCCGCTCGGCTCGCACACCAGAACAAACACGACCACTGACCGCCGCCTTCCGGCAAAGCGGTCTCACTGCGCTTCACAGCTTGCCCAGGCTGTATTGCGCGCTCTCACAATTCGACCTGGAAAAGGAGAAAGTCATGCACAACATGCATCATGCCGACCATTTTATGGCACCGGCCTGGCTGATCTACACGCTCGGCGCGCTGTTCGCCGCCGGCGCACTCGTCTATCTCTACCGCCTCTTCAACGTCTCGGCGGTCAAGAAAGTCTACGGCTATCACGACTGGGAGAACGAGATCGGGCACGGTCTCTGCATGGCATCGATGGCTGCCATGCTCGCACCAGCGGCTCTTCAGCTGCCCGCCATCTTCTGGACCGTGACGCTGTCGGCCGGCGCCGTCTGGTTTTTCGCTCGCGCGCTCACCTGGGGACGCAAGCTGGCTCACAACAAGGTCTGGTGGTGGGACTGGGCCCACGTCGGCATGCTGTCCGGCATGGCGCTAATGTTTCACCCGCTCGACCTGGGCGCCTGGTTCGTCGGGCTTCAGGTAGCCTTCTGGCTCTGGTTCTCCAGCTACTACGCCTACGAGACCTACCACGAGTTGAAGGAGCCCAAGCTCCTCTACGTCCAGTCCAACCTGTCGCACCTTCTGATGGGCGTAGTCATGCTGATCATGACTCTCTGGCCGATGGCTTTGATGCCCTCGCACCACAACATGAGCGCCATGAGCAGCAAGCCCAACCCAGCCGTCCCAGCCCCCCAGGTTGCTCCAACCGTCGCGAAAGCCGACGACAAAAACTTCAACGCCGAGGTTTTCGGAGCCACTCAGCCGGTGGTCGTGCTGGTTTATGGCGGCTGCGAGAAGTGCGCCACCGAGGTGCCGATCTTCAACAAGCTCTCCGCGCAGTACCACGGACGGGTCAAATTCGTGGTGGTGCACAAGGACGAATCACCGGCGGTTTGCAAGCAGCTCAAGGTTGACCAGTGTCCGGCCGTGCTCATGGTGAAGGATGGAAAGCTCTGCGCCGACCGCCTGGACACCCTGGTCACACAGGACGAGCTCAGCGTCTTCATCGACAAGATGTTGAAAAACTGACAAAGAGCGCCCGGACGGCAGCACCAGCTGCCAAAGCTTCTGTCCCACCATGCGAGAGAGAGAGCACAGCTCCAGCTGTTTGCTCTCTCTCTCTCGTTTTCAACCTCACGATTCTGTCCAAAAAACGGTCCCGCTTCAAAAAGCCAGACAAAGGAGATCAAATGCCACACGAATCTTCAGGCAAGAAGCACGGTTGCGGCTGCGGCAAACACCAAGCCAAGCCGCCTTCCGAGCACAAGGATCCGGTCTGCGGGATGACGGTCTCTCCCGCTTCCGCTGCTGCTTCCTGCGAGTACAAGGGCATGAAGTATTACTTCTGCTGCCCGGGCTGTCTCAAGAAGTTCAGCGGCAACGAGGAGCGCTACTTGACCCCGGCCGTCAAGCCGCCTGCCATCGAGCTGCCCATCGTCATTCCGCCCGCTGCTTCGGCGGTGGACCCGGTCTGCCACATGACGGTCGACCCGGCCTCCGCTGCTTCTTCCTGCGAGTACAAGGGCACGAAGTATTACTTCTGCTGCCCGGGCTGTCTCAAGAAGTTCAGCGGCAACGAGGAGCGCTACTTGCATCCGGACGACAGTGTAAGCCCGCCCAGCAAGCCGGCACCGGCCGGAGCCGAGTTCTTCTGCCCGATGGACCCGGAGGTTATCCAAGATAGTCCAGGTGATTGCCCGAAATGCGGAATGGCGCTCGAACCTCGCGCCGGTTCCAGCGCAACCGGCGACGAAGAGATGAAGGATATGCTCCACCGGCTGCGTGTCGGAGCTTTCCTCGCCGTTCCAGCGATTGTGCTCGGCATGCTCGAGCATACCCTCGGTCACAAACTGCACGAGTCCATTCCGAGTGATTTCCTGCACTGGATGCTCATGCTACTCACGGCGCCGGTGATCTTCCTGTCCGGCTCCATCTTCTTCCAGCGAGCTTACAAGTCGCTGGTCAACCGCAGCCCGAACATGTTCACCTTGATCGGGCTGGGAGTCGGCGTCGCCTTTGGATACAGCGCATTTGCCACCATCTTTCCGGCGGCAGTACCGGCAGCATTCCTCTTGCATGAGGGCGCTCCGGTTGTCTACTTCGAAGCGGCCGCCGCAATCACGATTCTGGCTCTGCTCGGGCAAGTGCTCGAGTTGAGAGCACGGGCCAAGACCACCAGCGCGATTCGAGCGTTAGTCTCACTTGCTCCGAAGCAGGCGCGGCTGGTACACGCCGACGGTCGGGAAGAAGACGTGGCGATCGAGCTTGTGAAAGTGGGCAACACTTTGCGAGTTCGCCCCGGCGAAAGCATCCCGGCAGACGGCGCAGTGCTCGTGGGGACCAGCTCGGTCGATCAATCGATCATGACCGGCGAGCCACTGCCGGTGGTGAAGAGCAGCGGCGACAAGGTGATCGGCGGAACAGTAAACGGCACCGGCAGCTTTACCATGAAAGCGGAGAAAGTCGGCAAGGACACTCTCCTTTCGCAGGTGGTCGAGCTTGCCAGAGCCGCTCAGCTCAGCCGTGTTCCGATCCAGTCGCTCGTAGACAGGGTGGCGGCGTACTTCGTGCCGGGCGTGCTGCTGACGGCGCTTTTGACGTTTGCCGCCTGGGCGGTTTTCGGAGCGAGCCTGTCGCAAGCTCTGCTCTGCGCCATCTCGGTCTTGATTATCGCCTGCCCTTGCGCTCTCGGTCTGGCCACCCCGATGTCGATTACCGTCGCAATCGGACGCGGCGCTCAAGCAGGCGTGTTGGTCAAGGACGCCGGCGCGCTCCAGGCGCTCGAAACAGTAGACACGCTGGTTGTCGACAAGACCGGCACGCTCACCGAGGGCAAGCCGACGGTCGACACAGTGATCGCAGGCGCCGGCTACGACGAGCACACCATTCTGGCGCTGGCCGCCGCTGTCGAGAACCAGAGCGAGCACCCGCTGGCCTCGGCGCTCCTGGCTGCCGCGCGAAAGCGTGGGCTCTCACTAGCCACCGTCTCGGACTTCGCTTCAATACCAGGCAAGGGAGTGGTAGCCACGGTTGGCGGTCGTCAGGTAGCGGTCGGCAACTTAAAGCTGCTCAATGACCTCTCCATTACGGCGGTCGGTTTCATGGCCAGGGCCGACGAGCTGCGCAGGCAAGGCCATTCGACCTTCTATGTCGCCGTTGACGGTTGGACAGCCGGCTTGGTTTCAGTGGTCGACCCGGTCAAAGCTTCCGCCAAAGATGCGGTTGCTCAACTCCAGAAGCAAGGCATGCGCGTAGTCATGCTGACCGGCGACGGTCAGAGCACCGCCGAAGCCGTTGCCAAACAGCTCGGCATCAAAGAAGTGATCGCCGACGTTCTACCGACCGAAAAGGCGGCAGTCGTCAAACAGCTCCAGCTCGAAGGCCGGCGCGTCGCAATGGCTGGCGACGGTGTCAACGACTCACCGGCCCTCGCGCAAGCCAATGTCGGCATCGCGATGGGCACCGGCACCGATATCGCCATTCAACACGCTGACATCGTCCTGGTGCAAGGCGACCTGCGCGGGATCGTGAAGGCTCTCAACTTGAGCCGCGCCATGATGAGCAACATCAAGCAAAACCTCGTTCTCGCTTTCGGCTACAACCTTTTGGCGGTGCCGTTAGCAGCCGGTCTGCTTTTCCCTGTCTTCGGACTGCTGTTAAGTCCGATGATCGCCAGCGCGGCGATGAGCCTGAGCTCCGTATCGGTGATCGCCAATTCGCTGCGCCTGCGCAACTCCAAGTTGTAGCAAGACAGCGATCACCATGATGGTTGCTCGAGCTCCCACTGTCCGCTTGCGATCACATTCCATCAGGCGAGCAGGGAGGAAACTTCCTGCTCGCTGATGGCACAGCTCCGACCGGCTATCCATGAACTCTTTAAGGAGAGATGACACATGTCAGTACAAAGTTCATCGTCCGGCGCAAGCGAACAGCCTCAGAAAGCTCCACTCGTTTTGCGCCCGGCTATCGATCCATCGGTGGCAGCCTTTCTCAACGACAAGGCTCAGCTCGGACAGCTCGTCACCGCGTTAGGCAGCCCGCTCAACCTGCTGTTTCCCGGACTGCTCAAGCAGAACATCGACGCCTACCAGGCTGTTTTGACCAAACACAGCCTGCCTGGTCGCGTCTTCTTCGCGCACAAGGTGACGATGGCCGACTGCCTGATTCGGCAGTTGGCTGTCGAGCCGGTCAGCCTCGACGTCGCTTCGTTGAACGAGCTCAGGCACGGGCTATCAGCCGGATTCACCGGAGACCGCATGGAAGCGACCGGACCCAAGAACGCCGAGTTTCTTTCGCTCTGCATGCTGCAGGGTGTCACCATCAACGTCGACAGCGTGGCCGAGCTCGCGCAGCTGGTGCGGCTTAAGAAGCTTCTGCCGCCCGGCAAGAAGACCAAACTGCTGCTCCGCCTCTCCGGCTTCGCCAGCAGCACGGCCCAGAATCTGGTCAAATCGAGCCGCTTCGGTGTACCGCTGGCGGAAGTCGACTCCGCCTTCCGGATTCTTCAGGAGCACGAACAGGACTTCAGCCTCCTCGGATTCGCCTTCCACCTCGATACGGTCACGGTCCACGAACGCCTGACTGCCATCGAGCAGTGTCTCGACCTGCACGAAAAGGCGGTCGCTCTCGGCTTCGAACCCAACGTGCTGAACATCGGAGGCGGCTTCCGGGTTAACTACCTGGAAAACCAGCAGGACTGGGCCAACTATGTCTCAGCCTTGAAGGAATCGGTGCTCGGCACCGGCGCGCCGCTGACCTGGCAGAAATCAGGTTTCGGCATGTCAGTCGACAACGGCAAGCTGAAGGGCAGCTTCAACACCTACGGTTACTTCGAGCCGACTCCGGGCGCGAAGTTTCTCGACGAGATTCTCAACAGCCAGCTTACGGCTCGCGAGGACAAGACCGTGGCCACCATCATGCGAAGTAACATGATCGAGCTTTGGATCGAGCCGGGGCGATCATTGGTCGACCAGTGCGGAGTCACAGTCGCTCGCGTCAACTCCTTGCGCAAAGCCAGCACCGGCGAACAGCTGGTCAGCCTGAACATGAAGCGCCAGGATGTCGCCTTCCTGGACCAGGAATTTTTCGTGGACCCGGTAGTTCTCTACCGCTCGCCTCCTGCCGGTGATGCACCGTCGGCAGTGCCCGTCTTCTTCGCCGGAGACCTCTGCCTGGAAAGCGACCTGATCTGCCGCCACCTCACCTTCCTGAAAAGGCTGCCGGAAGAAGGAGATTTAGTGGCCTTCATCAACACCGCCGGCTATTACATGGACTTCAGCGCGTCGCAGGCGATCATGCAGCCGGTCGCCCGCAAAGTCGCCATCGTGAAGCAAGAAGCAAAGTTCTCCTGGGTAGCCGACGAGCAGTTCTCGGTTGCCTGGCACTTTTACAACGGCGAGTCCGACGGCACCCAGCCGAACGGCAATTTGAGCTGACTTCAACTGACTGTTAGTGACTACCCACCGCCGGGCGGCGGATTGCATCTGCAATCCGCCCTCCGGCGCTCAACAAAGGAGCAATGAGATGCTTATCAAGCACATCACCGAAGCTGTCGGGAATACGCCTCTGCTGGAGATCGACCCGGCCATTCACGGTCTCAAGAACATCACCCTCTATGCCAAACTGGAGCATTTGAATCCGTTTGGATCGCTCAAGGACAGGCCGGCGCTGTCTCTGCTCAAGGACGACCTGGCCAAGCTGAAGGCCGGCGGCAAGACGGCGATCGAATCATCCAGCGGCAACATGGCCAAAGCGATGACTTTGATCTGCTCCACTCACGGCGTGCCGTTTCGGATCGTCACCAACCGCATTCACTTGCGCGAGGTCAAGCAGATCCTCCAGCTCGTCGGCGCGCAGATCGACGAGTTTCCCGGCATGTCTTCCTGTCCCGACCCGAGCGACCCCAACAATCCGCTGGCTTACATCGAGCGCGCGATGGCGGCCGAGCCCGACAAGTTCTTCCACGGCTCGCAGTACACCAATGAGAAGAACCCGGACGCGCACTACCAGACGACCGGCCCGGAAATCTTCGCCGACGCCGGCAAAATTGACTACCTCATCACCGGACTCGGCACCACCGGCTCGTCCGGTGGCGTCGGCAGATTCCTTAAGGAGAAGAATCCCGACCTGAAAATGGTCGGCGTGGTAGCTCCGAAGGGACAAGTCATTCCCGGTATCCGCAGCGCCGACGAGATGTACGAGGTCGGTCTCTTCAAGAAAGACCTCTATAACAAAGTGGTGGAGGTCAACACCGACGAAGCTGTCGACGGCATGCTCACACTGATCCGCAAGGCCGGCGTCTTGGGTGGACCGACGGCCGGTGCAGGCTTGGCGGCCGCTTTGAAGTATCTCAGGGAGATTGACGCGACGCTGACCACCAAGGCCAGCGCCGTCTTCCTCATCTGCGACCGCGCCGAATGGTATCTCTCCTACCTGCAGAAGCATCGCCCGCAGCTCTTCGGACTGGCGGCTCGCAAGGAATCGGTGCGAACCGTTACCCAGCAGGATGCCGATGCGTCCGTGCAGTTTTCCGTCGAGCAGGCCCTTCAGTGGACCGAGCAGCCGGCCGGACTGGTAGTGGTGGATATGCGGGGCAGCATCGCCTTCAAGGCGAGCCACATCCCGGGCTCCATCAACATGCCGCAGGAGATGCTGGAAGACATGTCCGAGTGGGGCGTGCCGTTCTCCAACGGAGCCCGCGTGCTCTTCGTCTGCCCGACCGGCGATCAGTCCAAAAAATGCGCGGCGTTTTTCAAGGCGCGCGGCATCGACTGCGCCAGCCTCAAGGGCGGCTTCATCGCCTGGCGCGATGCCGGCAAGCCAACCGAAAAGGCAGCCGGAGCCGCTGCGAAACCAGCCAAACAGGGCTAGGAGGATGCTATGTCCGAACCACATTGTGATGGTGACATCTGCTCGCTCGGAGCTCCGGCTGCCGACGAGCAGACCTTTCCGGATGTGCGCAAGGAGTTCCCGATCTTCGCCAATCATCCGGAGATTACTTTCTTCGACAACGCTTCCACCTCGCAGAAGCCGGCTTCGGTCATCCAGACGATCACCGACTTCTACACCCACTCCTGCGCGAACGCCGGCAGGGCTTCCTACAGCCTCTCAACGAAAGCAGCCCAGGAGATTGAGCAGACGCGCAATCGAATCGCTCGATTTCTCAACGCCGACAGCTCGGAGATTGTCTTCACGTCAGGCTCCACCGAGAGCCTGAACATGGTGGCACAGTGCTGGGGGCTGGCCAATCTGAAGAGCGGCGATGAAGTGATGGTCTGTTTCGAAGACCACAAATCGACCGTTCTTCCCTGGCTGAATCTCAAAGACCTGCTTGCGCGTTTCGGCGTAAGCATCAAGATCGTGCCGGTCAACATTCACGCCGAAGGCGATTACGAACTGAAGAGCATTCGCGAGCAATTGACTGCGCGCACCCGCCTGCTGGCGATCACGCATGTGCACCACCTCTACGGGCTGGACATGGAGGTCAAGGCGATTCGCGCGATCGTGGGCGAGAACGTCTTGATCTCGCTCGATGCCAGCCAGAGCGTTGGGCACCGGCCGGTAGACGTAAAGGACCTGACGGTCGACTTCCTTTCGTTTTCCGGTCACAAGATGTTCGCCGCCAACGGCGTCGGTGTGCTCTGGGTGGCAACCAAGCTCCACGGTCAGCTGATTCAACACAAACCTGGTGGCAGTACGCCAGGCCAGCTGACTAACGACTCCTTCACTCTCGCCAACCGCTCGCTACCGGCATTGCTGGAAGCCGGCACGCAGAACATTCCGGCCATCCTCTCTCTCAAGTCTGCTGTCGAATTGATCGAAAGAGTCGGAATCAACCGGATCGAGAAGCACGTCTCGGAGCTCACCCATCGCCTCTACGACGGGTTGAAACTCCTGCCGGGAATCGAGTTCTCGCCCGGGTTCGGACGCTGCGGTTGCCATACGATTACCGGCTACGGCATCTTGTCTTTCCGCTTCGAGCAAACGGCCACCAGCGATCTGGCCTTCCTGCTCGACAGCGAGAAAGTCCTGGTGCGCACCGGCGATCACTGTCTCACCAACCGCCAGCAAGGGGACGACTATGTGCGAGTCAGCCTGCACATCTACAACACCGAGGCGGAGATCGACCGCCTGTTGGCTGTGCTCACGGCCAACCTGGCCTAAAAACTGGCACGGCAATCAACCGATGGGCAGGAGCGCTCCAATTATCGGGACGCTCCTGCCCATCACTTTGCTCTCTGCTACCGGAGTTGCCAGCTGACGGCAACTCCGGTTTTTCAATCGCATTTCTTACTACCCTCCTTAGTATCCCAAGCGAATCACAGTCAATCGAGGCCTCCCCGCTCCTGAACCACAGCAACTCCTAAGTCCTGTATCATCTACCGAGCAAGGGCACCAATTCCTCAGAGCTTCTCCGAAAGCCGTTTCCTACCATTTAAACGAAAATGAAATTGAATCGATCTCTGGTCCAATCAGTTTGTCTGTTACTTTTGGTCGCGCTCCTTCTACCGGCCGCTTGCCGAGCGGCCAAGCCGTCAGTGGCGGAGGGAAATGTTGCACCGCTCAAAGTAGGCTTCATTACGGTCGGACCGCTTGATGATTGGGGTTACAACTACTCGCACAATCAAGGACGGCTGTTTCTCGAAGCCACTCTGGGCAAGCAGGTCGAGACGATGATCGTCGACAGAGTGCCTGAATCTCCCGCTGTCAGCCAGGTCATGGAAAAAATGATCGCTGCCGGCGTAAAGCTCATTTTCTCAACATCCTACGGATATATGGAGCAGGCTCTGCTGGTCGCGGCCAAGCATCCCGATGTCCTGATTGAGCAATGTTCGCGATTAGGACCACCGGGAGTCAGGAACGTAGCTACTTACTTCGGCAAACAATATGAATCGGTATATATATCCGGGGTGGTGGCAGGACGGATGACTAAATCCAATAAGATCGGGTTTGTTGCTTCCATTCCACTTCCCTATGTCATTCAAAACATCAACGCATTTACATTGGGTGCCCGTTCGGCAAATCCGAAGGCGACCGTCAAGGTACGCTGGATTTACGGCTGGACGGACCCAGCGGCAGAGGCGGAAACAACCAACCAGCTCATCAAGGATGGAGCCGATATCCTCGCAATGAGCCTGGACAGCCCAGTGACGGTTGCTAAATCAGCAGAGAAAGCGGGGGTGATGACAGTTGGCTATCAAACCGATGTCAGCCGGTTTGCGCCAAAAGGCTGGTTGACCGGTCAGATGTGGAATTGGGGTCCGCTTTACGTCAAGATCGCCAGAGAAGTAATTGAGAAGCGCTGGGCTCCGGACTTTTATCGCTACGGACTCAAAGATGGATGCACCACGCTCTCTCCTTTCGGAAAGTCAGTGCCAAAAGTAGTGAGGGACGAGGCGCTTGCTCTCAAGGAAAAGATCATCAACGGTCAAGTTGCGGTCTTTCAAGGACCCTTAAGCGATCGTTCCGGGCAGGAGCGCCTGGAGACCGGCAAGACACCCGATGAGAAGCTGCTGGACAAGATGAAATGGTTCGTTCCGGGGGTAGAAGGCAACATTCCGCGTCCTTACTGAGATTGCAGTACGCTCAATGTTTAACCAGTTGCCGTGCTCGCCAATGTCAAGCGCTCATTCTTCAGGCATAATGGTTCAGATGCTTGACCGTTTGGAAAGATTTCAGGTCAAGAGAGGATAGACCATGGAATTGATCGACGTCCGGTTATTGGCTCCGCTAGCAACATTATGCGGGATCATCGTCACCGTCTCGCTCTGGAATTTGAACAAACAAAGGAAGGCTGTTTCCTACAAAATACTTGAATGCATCGATCTGATGAGCGTGCGAGGACCGGCTAGAAAGCGAATTGAACTTACATTCGATGGAACACAGGTCGAAGATGCGCAGCTAGTTTCAGTAATGATCGTCAATTCCGGTCATCTACCGATCAATCTCGGTGATTATCAATCACCGTTGACGATTGTAGTGAATCCCGGCGCCGAAATTGTTTCAGCAGACATTACCGAAACAGAGCCGGCGGATCTCGATGAAAGGCTTTCCGGCAGCAAAGAGCCTAAGCAGTTTATCGATCGAGTAGAGAAGGAGCGCGTCGTGCTTACACCACTAGTGCTGAACGCCGAGGACGCGATGGTAATACAGCTACTCGTTCGCAAACTGAAAGGAAAGGTAGCGGTGCGCGGTCATTTGCTGGGCATCAGCAAGATAAGAGAGCATGTCCGAGCAAAACTCGTGCAAAATGCCCTGATTTATTTTGGTGCCTTTATAATGGCAGTCTCAATTTTCTGTGTGGAGCCGCCCACAGTTTTGTTGGAATACGGCTTCGACAATGCGCTTCCCTGGACATTTCTCTTCTTTTTCGGTTATGTATTTCTCTGGGCCGGTCTTAAGCAGCTCAAGAGTGCAAATAGTCGATAGCCACCCCGCACGTTACATGGATTGAGAGCACCATCAGGAGAATCGTCGATGAGAGTTGGAACGAAACTGGCTGTTATGACCGGCACCACCATTCTGGTGCTCGGCATCGTCGGTGTCAGCTCCTATTTCAGCATTCAGGATCTTGTGAGCAGCAACAGACTCGTCGTTCATACGATGCAGGTGATTGACAAACTGCAGGCTGTCTCCGCAGGCATGGCGCATACAGCCAGCGCACAACGCACATACATCATCACCGGCAACTATCAGTATCTCGCCAGTTACCAATCTTACGTGCAGGACACGCAGGAAGCCGTGGCCGATCTCAAACAGCTGATCAAGGACAATATCGAACAGGCGAAACGAGCGGAACGACTGGAAGCACAGGTAAAAGATCGACTCGACAGCCTCGAAATAACTCTCAATGCCTTTCAGACGAAAGGACAAGATGCGGCATTTGATTTCATCAAGCGTGGCAAAGGACAGTTGTACATCATTCACGTGCTCGAGCTGATCAGCGAGATGAGAGAGCACGAGCAAGACCTGCTCGCGCACCGAACCGAAGACATGCTTCGCAGTGCGGACAACGCCAAGTTAATCATCCTGACCGGCTCGCTTCTGGTGATGGCTATTCTCTCATTCTTCAACTACTTCTTCGGGCAAAGTGTACTCAGCTGCGTGAAGATACTTCGCAGAACCGCCGCCAACATTGAGCGTGGGCGATACGACACGGCCGCAAGCATCGATTCACAAGACGAGTTTCACGACATTGCAGAAGCATTCAACACTTTGGGAATGCTTCTGGAGGCGAAAGTTGATGAGCTCAAGCAAGAGCAGGTCGCCCTCGACAGCATCGAGGTCGGTCTAAGTGAACTTCGCAAGAAGCTTGACGACACAGGGCTCGCAATGGAAGCCTGCAATCAACAGGCATCTGCATCGCTCAAGGCAATTGAGAACATCGGGCGTTCTGCCGCGCGCTCCTGTGCAGATCTGATGGCCGGTTTGGAGAGCGTCGTGCAACGCGAAACACGCACTAACCAGAACAGCTCTCAGCTCTGCGACCAGATGGAGGAGTTGTATCGAGTATCAGCTACGCTCGAGACGCTCACAACGGAGTTGAGCGTGGTTGCGCTCGCCATCTCGATGGAAGCTTCCAAAGAGAAGGAACCGAATCGCGCGATGATTCCGGTGGCCGAGAAGCTCACCAAATTATCGCAAGGATCGCGAGAAGAGACTATCAATGTCGAAAAATCAGTCACCGGCTTAATGAACATCGCCACCCGCGTAAAAACGGCAAATGAAGAATCGCTGGCAGCCGTGCGCACCTCTCAGCATGTATTGACGAGACTTACCGAAGAGCTTTACTCCGCCAATGAGAATCTCGCTCAAACGAAAGTGCACACAGACGAGCTGCTGACACTTTCCAGCAACTTTGCGCATGGTCTGTCCACCAGCAGAACCCAATTAAACGAGCTCACCGCCCAAGCGCTCAAACGCAAGCAGGAGATGGCCGGCATGGTTGACAATGCGCTCCAGCCTTTGATTGAAGAAAAAGCTTAGACGCGACTTAAGTTTTGCAAACAGCTCTTGACCACAAAATATGGCAAACTGGCAGCGACTTTGCACCGGTTGCAAAGTTTGTCTCCCAGTAATTCCTTTCTAATTTGATGAGAATGGAAACGGTTTCCATTATAATCATTCACCTTGAGATCAGAAAAATTCGCTCGAAAGTAACATGAGACGCCTGCCTAACAGCTCCGGGAGAGAATTGACCCATGTCGGTCGCAACCGCAGCTGGACTATCTCTGACCCACACGCTCAGCATTACCTGAAAAGGAAAGGAATCGAGCTGCACCGGCGAGCAGCCAACAGCGTCGCAGCGACACAGAGCGGCGCCGGTTTACTTTCGGACCAACTACTTGGAAGACTAAAGTGGGACTCTCTTTCCATTCGTCGCTGGTCGCATCTATTCGGACCACGGATGCAAGCATCCCTTAATCGCCTCGCCGGTCAGCCTCCCATGCTCTTTCCAGGACTGCCGCTGACGCTCGATCTGTTCAAAGAGAGCGCTGACAAAGCCGACCTCGCCAGCGAGCTTTTCATCGACTTGTTCAGACGAATCTCTTCCCTGCAATTAGGCAACGGTCCGGCTCGGCAGCCGGCAGGCAAACAGCCGCACAAAACTCTAGGCAAGGCAGACTGGTTTTGGTGGTTCATCGAGCGACCCGCCCTTTCACAGATAGTGTTAGACAACGATTCACAAAGGCTTGAAACCTCCCCTGACACCGATCTGTTTCCCAAAATTCGGCAGCTCACCGAACGAGCGATCTGCCGGCCATTCAAAGATCAGCGGCTGGCCGAGCTGCGCCGCATCCTCGAATCGATCCATACCTCCTGGTCCGAAGCTGGAGCTCCGGACTACAGTGAGTCCTCTCTGCTGGTGGCCGAAGAGATAGTCACTCGTGAGCTCAAGAGCAACCGCAAGATCGATCTCATTCCGCTTCTGTTCGAGCTCGAAAGCTTCGCTACAACTGAAACTATCTTTAAGCGAATGAACCCGCTGGCATCCGGCATGTACGGCGGCGTTTGGTTGGAGATCGGCACGATGCCACTACATTCGGTGATCGGTACGGAACTATGCCAGTCTGCTCGGCTCTACGATGAGCTAATCAGCCTTGCTAGCGGTCACACCGCCCCCTTGATAGTAAATGAATTCGGTTGCCTGGCCGACGGCAACCACCGGCTTACCGCAACTTGGATCTGGAACATCTTGGCCGCCTGCCAGAATGAGAGCTGGTCGCTCGATGATTCGAGGTTCCAGCAGTCAGTATCGGGTTTCATTTCGAGTTCAGCGGAAGCAGTCAGCTCTGTTTCCCTGCACGAAGCGCTGCATCACCTCGCCGTCTTTCTTTCGGACGAAGAGCTCAGAGCCGCCTTAATCGAGAACCTGCAGAAAAAGCACGCTATGCAGCCGATCTCCGAGCTGCCAGTCATACCGCTGCTTGAATACAGCTCGTTGGCTGTTGTTGGAGAAACCTACGCCGACTCAAAAAACTGCGTTCGCTTCGAGCCCAACACATACGAACTGTTCACCAAACAGAATAATGTAGTCCTGCCTGCACGCGCCTGTTATCACTTTGCAGATCGTGTTCCGCTGCCCTGGTTTTCGATCGCAACAACCAGTTCAAGACCGGGACTTCCGCGCAACAAACATCACCACTGGCAATCAAGACATGCCGGCGACGCCTCGGACATCACCCAAGCAGGAGCTTGAAACTATGTCAGCTACGAAATCAGAAGATCGACAGATCACCGCCACTGCTGAAGCGAAACGAGGATTGCAGCCGACCGCTGTCTCTTCTGTCCGAGAGACGCTAACACTCACACCCGCAGTCCATCCAATTATTCAGGAGTTTCTAGCGGCCGGAGAATTGCTCGATGAGCTTACGGCAGCGCTGGGGAGCCCCTTGAACATCCTCTTTCCACAAATTGCCGGCAGCAATGTCGATGGTTTTCACGACAAGCTCGACAAGCTGAGCCTGCGCGGACGTGTTTACTTCGCACACAAAGCCAATCGCTCCGATTCGATTACAAGACAACTATCCTTCGAGCACTGCTACATCGACGTCTCGTCTACCAACGAGCTGCGCCATGCGCTTGGCAGCGGTTTCAACGCGCGCCGGATTCAAGCGACCGGCCCAAAGAACACCGCATTCCTCACGCTTGCTTTACAGCACGGCATCGTGATCAGCATAGACAGCAACTGGGAGTTGCGCGAACTTCTCTCCTTGAAGAAGAGCTTGCAAACCGAACAGAAAGTCCCACTACTGCTGCGTGTATCAGGCTTTCGAAGCGCCCATTCACAGTACCGCAGCAAAGCCAGCCGCTTCGGCATTCCGTTGGCAGAGATCGCTCAGACGTTTGCGCTTCTCGAACCTGCCGAGGATGACATACACCTGCTCGGATTCAGCTTTCACCTAGACACCACAAGCATCCCGGAAAAGGGCCAGGCGATCGAGAACTGTCTGGAATTGTTCGAGCGAGCTATTTCGCTTGGATTCGATCCCACCGTGCTCAACATCGGCGGCGGCTTCAAAACCAATTACCTGGCCAGCGAGCAGGATTGGCATCGCTATACCACAGCGATTCGTGATGCCGCCCTTGGTGCCAGACCGCCGCTTACCTGGCAAAGCAATACCTTCGGATTGCTGCCTGACAAAGGCGCACTAAGAGGAAGCTTCAATAGCTATAGTTACTACGATCCGCTTACAGGTCCGGGATTTCTCGAAGAATTGCTGGCTCATCAATTGCCCGATCAAGGCGATACGACAGCCGGCGCTATGCTGCGCGACAACGGCATCGAGCTGTGGATTGAGCCCGGCCGGTCATTGCTAGATCAATGCGGAATCACCGTCGGCAGAGTAAACTCGGTGCGAAACTCCAGTCAGGGGGACTTGCTGGTTTGCCTTAACATGAAACGACAAGACATCTGCTTTCTCGACCAGGAGATATTTGTCGATCCGATTGTTATCTACAAAGATCAGCCTGATACAGAGAATCCCCCCAGCGCTGTTTACTTCGCTGGCAACCTCTGCCTGGAAAGCGACCTTATCTACAGGCATCAGACCTTCCTGCCGGCCGTCCCCCAGCCGGGAGATCTCGTGGTGTTCGCCAATACCGCTGGTTATTTCATGGACTTCAGCGCCAGCCAGGCGATCATGCAGCCGACCGCCGCCAAAATAGCCGTGTACAAGCAAAACAACAGATTTGCCTGGTCGCTCGACGATCAGTATCAGCCGCGCCGCTTCAGCCGCCAGGAGAACTCATGATAGTCAAACAGATGACCGATTTAATTGGCAACACGCCGCTGCTCGAGATAAACCAAGCAGTTCACGGCCTGCGCAATATAAATCTCTATGCCAAGCTGGAGCTTTTTAGTCCGTTTGGATCCGTTAAAGACAAAACAGCCTGGAGCATGCTGCGCCACGATCTCGATCAAATCAAACAAAAGTCTCAGACAGTAATCGAATCGTCCAGCGGCAATACGGCCAAAGCGATTCAGATGATCTGCTCGATGCACGACATCCCCTTCAAGATAGTGACGAATCGCGTGCGAGTGCGCGAGGTCAAGCAGATCCTGCAGCTGCTCGGCACAGAGATCGAGGAATTGCCGGGGAAATCGCAATGTCTGGACCCGACAGATCCCAACGATCCGCTCTTTATCGTAGAGAAGATCATGAGCAGCGAGCCCGGGAAGTACTTCCACACCTCGCAGTATACAAATGAAAGAAACACCGAAGCGCACTTCGAGATGACCGGCGCGGAGATCGCCAAAGATCTCGGAAGCGTCGATTATTTCATCGGCGGATTAGGAACCACCGGCTCTACCCGTGGTACCGGCGAATTCCTGAAGCGGACTAACCAGTCCCTCAAGAACATCGGCATCGTGAGCTCGAAGAACGGTTTCATTCCTGGCATTAGAAATTCAGACGAGATGCACGAGGTAGGCTTGTTCGATCGCAATTTCTATGATGAAATCATCGAGGTAACGGTCGACGAATCGCTTGATGCGATGCTCAGACTGGTTCGCTCCTGCGGGGTACTGTCCGGTCCCACCGGCGGGGCCAGCTTCGCCGGCGCTCTGCGCTTTTTAAGATCGATTGATGCCGAGCTTACAGAGTCGAGAAATGCCGTCTTTCTAGTCTGCGACCGCACCGAATGGTACCTTTCATACATTCAGAAGTATCGGCCGCAACTGTTCGGACTGACCCGCAAGGCTGAATCGGTTCGGACTCTGTCCGATGCCGAGTTGGCAGGCGCTCCGGAATTGGGGCTGGAACAAGCCGAGCATTGGCTCGCTTCGGATCCTAAGCCGCTGGTAGTCGATCTGCGAGGGAGTTTGGCCTTCAAAGGTTCACACATTAAACACTCAATCAATATTCCAGCAGAGACGCTCGAAGAGATGTCTGAAACGGGTCTCCCTTTTTCGGCAGATCAGAAAGTCTTGTTCGTCTGTCCGGTCGGAGACCAGTCACGCAAGTTCGCGGCCTTCTTCAAAGCTCGAGGGATCGATTGCCTCAGCCTGGCCGGCGGCTTTGTCGCCTGGCGCGACGCCGGCAAACCCACCCAGCGGCCGTCAGCCAGAAAAACCGGCGGGCTGGCAACGGTAAAGTAAGCAGCAAGGAGCAAAGAACATTTCGGTGTTGACAAACACGCTAACGACTCCGGCAATATCGGCCAATGCATTGGCCTGTTGCCCGACCGGCTCGTCCTCTAAAGACCCGCTGCATGTCCTCAATCCAGCCACCATACGGCAACAGTTTCCGGCGCTCAGGAAAAATCCAGACGTACTGTTTTTTGACAATGCTGCCACCACTCAAAAGCCGGCGGAAGTAATCGAAACCGTCACAAATTTCTACCGGGAGCAGTGCGCCAACTCCGGCAGAGCAGCATACTCCTGGTCGACGAAACTGTCCGCCAGAGTCGAACAAGCTCGGACGGAGCTAGCCCGGTTTATCAAAGCTTCAGTCGACGATGTTGCATTCACAAGCGGAGCCACTGACAGTTTAAATCTGGTGGCAACCATGTGGGGGCTAAACAACCTGCAGGACGGAGACGAAGTAATGGTCTGCCTGGAAGACCACCAGTCAGCCACGCTGCCCTGGTTCAATCTCCAGCAGATCCTCGAGCGACAGGGCAAGAGTATTACTGTCGTGCCGTTCAAAATGCATTCCAGCGGAACATACGATCGCGAAAGCATCGCTGAAACTCTGAGTGCACGCACGCGCATCATCGCCCTCTCACACGTGCACCACCTTTACGGAATGGAGATGGACCTGCCCGAGCTGCGCCGCTTGATACCGGATAACGTCTTGATCTCGCTCGATGCCAGCCAGAGCATCGGCCACACCGCAATCGATGTAACGCGACTGGGCGCGCATTTCCTCTCCTTCTCCGGACATAAGATGTTTGCCGCTAACGGCACCGGCGTACTCTGGGTTAAGCCGGAGTTGCGTGTTCAACTCTGGCCGGTTCGCGTTGGCGCTAAGAGCGCAGCTGAGATCACTCCCGATGGTTTGATGATCGATCGCACCACGCTCTCGGGATTGGTCGAAGCTGGCACAGTCAATTTGCCGGCAATCTTGTCTTTCCTGCCAGCGATTCAATTCATTGAATCAATCGGTATCGAGCAGATCGAGCACCACCTGTCCTTCCTTACCCACCGCCTGTATGAATCACTAAAAGCGCTGCCGCAAGTGGAATTCGCACCAGGGATCGGAGCCTGCAATTGCACAAAAGGATATGGAATTTTGAGCTTCCAGTTGAGCGGATTCGATTCAGCTGACCTGGCAGC
Organism: Candidatus Obscuribacterales bacterium; assembly: GCA_020050835.1. Taxonomy (GTDB): domain Bacteria; phylum Cyanobacteriota; class Vampirovibrionia; order Obscuribacterales; family Obscuribacteraceae; genus JAGVKB01. The sequence goes on from JAGVKB010000138.1 coordinate 46,139, forward strand.
CTATTTAGACAGCATGGGAATTTTTGTTCGGACAGGAGACCACTGCCTGGCCTCGCGCAAAGGCCAGGATGCCTTTGCCAGGGTGAGCCTGCACGTCTATAACACATTGGAAGAAATAGAGCGATTCGTGGAGGTTTTGAGCGATGCCACTGGCTAAGATGACTAAAGTAGCTGACGAGCGGGAATCCGATGCTACCGAGCGGCAATGCTCGTTTAGGCTAGCGACGGCCCAAGATGCCCCGGGAATCGTAGCTGCATATGAACGGGTTTTCGGTGTGGGCGGCGTGAAAGCACCAGGGCACGAAGCCTATCCGGCTCCCGATGTCTTTTCAGTCGAAGGGGTAGAGCGCATTCTGGCGAATCCTTCCAAACGCTTCGTCATTGCCCTGGTCGGCGACAAGATTGCCGGAGGCATGATCATTCATTACCTGAGCCGCTACAATTGCGAATTCGCTTGCGTCTCGGTGGACCTCGCCTTCCGAGGGCTGGGCATCAGCCCAAAGATGTTGGCGTTCGCGCGGCAGATCGCTGAGCACTCGTGCTTGACTATTAATGCGACCGAGATAGTGACTCATAGCATTCACAGCCAGACCGCCCACAGTCGGGCCGGCTACAACAAGGTAATCGGCTTCGGCTTTTGTCAGTATCCGCGCGTTTTCTTCTCTAATCATCCGGAATCATGCCTTTGGATTGGCGAGATTCAAGGACGGGTAGCGCGCGCGCTCCAATCCGAAAAGCCCGAGCATCTCAAATCCGGCAAGTCGCCAGACGAGCCTGCGTTAACAGCCGAAGAGCGAGAGCTCTTGGACGGCTTGAGAGTATCCCGGCAAGTTTATGTGCCGGAAAACTATGCAAGCATCGTGTCGGCAGTGCTCGCACAGTTTGCAGACACGCTGGACTATCGAATCCTGAACCCGAATGCTACTGATTCCGCCAGCGCCGAGAAAGCGCAGATCGACTGGGCCGACGATGAACCATTTTCCTTTTTGAAATTACCAGCCGGGCTCTATTCCGCCTGGCAAGAAGACGTTGAGAAGGCGGTCGAATCGATCCAGGCGAAGGGTAAACGCTTTATTCAAGCGCAGATTCCGGCGAACCAGCCCAGCGCGATTCAGTACGCCGAGCACTTGCAAAAGCTGGGTTTTGCCTTTTTGGGATTCCTGCCGCTCTATAACTTCCGGCTAAACGAGCTTGGCAAGCCGCATTTCGATGATTTGCTGGTGCTTCAATGGCTGGCACCGGAGATAGTAGCCACCAATCCGCTACCGGGAGAAACCGATTCAGTAGTCAAACTATACGGTTACCCGGCAAATCTGAGCGGAAAGGTGCTCAAAGTGATCCGGCGTGAGCTGACTAGCAACAACAATTAGTCCATATCGAGCCAAAAACCATGATGATACAAAGCACCTTAAATCAGCAAAGATTGAACAAAGGCTCTTACACAGTGCTGAGAGCATTGAAAGAGATCGGCAAATTGAGCAGCGCTCAAGATATCCATCTCTGGTTCCGCTTGAATGAGACAGCTGATGCGCCAGCCTTGACCACCATCTACCGAGCGCTAGATTCGCTGCTCAAGATGAATCTGCTTCAAGCGGTGGACATCGGCGACGGCGAACGGCGCTACGAGATAGTCGAGCCGGGCGAGCATCATCACCACCTGATCTGCACAGACTGCCTGGAAAGTATTCATTTGGAAAAGTGTTTTCTAGAGGCGTTCGCCTCGAGCGTCGAGCAACGGCACGGCTTCGTCGTTCGTTCGCATGTGCTGGAGATCTTTGGAATCTGCAGAAAATGCTCGTCGAAGAAACCTAAGGCTCCTTCCGTCTAAGCTCTGAGAAACGCCTTAGCAGGTGCCAATTTGCCCCGGTGCGAATTGCTGGATGGCACCGTTCTGGCTGTCCCACTCTGGTCAATCGGCAATTAAAGGCCAAAAAGAGCAAAAAAAGAGCCAAAAAGGACAAAAAATGACCGAAACAAGTCATGTTTTGTACCTTCTTGCAGTTATCGCTCGGCCTGGATGAAAGGCAGTCAGAATGCCTGCAATCGAGAGGGAGCCGGTTAGGTTACACCAGCTCCCTCTCGCTCTTTCAGCATGCCTGAGCAGGCGTCTGCCTAGCGCTCCGCCGGCACTTTACCTTCGTTGGCCAGTCCATAGCGGGCGACCACTCCGGACGGGAAGCCTTGATTCATCACCCAAGCTTGGGTGAGAAAGTCAAAGTGCCACCATTCGAACGGATAGCTCACGAAGCCGACGCTTGTCATCGCGCCATATAAGAGTCGCCGGTTTCGCTGTGCTTCCTGATCACTTTTGGCGGTGACCAGCGCGTCTTGCTCGAAGTATCTGGTCGAGCTCACTTCGCTGGGATCGAGGTAGATGCCACCCATGAAGAGCGGTTTACCGGATTCAATCTCGCAAAGAGTGACATCGAGCGCGCCGCCGGTCGCATGAGTCGGCCAGGTTCCCGAATCCTCTGGATTGAAACGGGCCGGGTTCGAGCAATAACGAAGAGCGTAGCGGCTGCATTCATCAGCGGTCGGATTGGTAAGCATCCGGCCCGCTTCCTCGACAAACCAGCTCCACAACTCCTTCTGCACCGGCACTGAGCGATAGCCATCAAGGACCAAGAGCTCGACTCCATAGCTCGACAAAAGGCGATTGACCTGCTGGAGCTTCAAGGCAATTCCCAGGCGAGCGTAGACAGTCTTCACGGCATGGCGAAACGGCTTGCACAGCGGCGCATTGCCTCCATCCTCGCGAGCGAAAAAGCTTTCAGTAGCGATGCCGAATTCGCTCAAATCAACCAGAGGCTCCTTGAATTCATCGGCGGCGCTATCGACGGGAACGTTTTGGTATTCATCGGTGTCAACCGACGAAAGGCTGGCGGGAATTGCATTTTCCCTGAAGTCTTCCCCTGCCGGAGCGGGGTCTTGTCTGTTCATATGACACTCCTGACTGAAAGATTGCTCTCCGTAAGCGGAAAGCGGCGCAAGCGCCAATCAAAATCAAAGGTCTATCGATTCACGATTCCAGAACTCCGCAAAGCAAGAACGACGCAAGATTCAGCAACAAGTCAGCCACAATCTCCGGTCGAAACCGTTGGGCTTGCTTGTTTGAAAATAGCGTTCTGTCTGTTTCGAGCGGAGCTTTTTCCGAATCGGCTGGTTCTATCTGTTGGTCGTCTCTACCTTAGACGCAAGCGCTATCGAGGAACAATCTCATTTCACTAAAAAGACACAAAATCTGAATAAGCTTGATGTCTTCAAGAACGCTTCCTCAATTATTTTGGGGTAGTGAGCTGTTTGCCCTTTTACCGTTTCCCACAACTTGCAAAACGGAAACGATTTCCATTTCACCTGCATCGCTTTATCTGTTGAATAGTTTGCAAGCTGCGCGAGGTCCATTCGATTGACAACGAACTGAAATGGTAACGGTTCTTGATACCTTCAAGTTTCTTAGCTTCGTATAACCAACTGTTGGCTGATTCAAGCAAACGCTTGCCAAGGAGATGTTGATTTCGATTGACATGCAGTCAAACCGTCGGTAAGTAAGTATTTGGAGTAGGACAAAGGTCCTGAAGAGGAGGAACGAATGAACTGTCAGACACATGGGTCTCACGATCACAAGCACGGCAGCGGTTGCGGGCACCAGGCAATCCAGCATGACGGTCACATCGACTATCTGCACGAAGGTCATCTGCATCACGTCCACGACGAACATGTCGATGAGCATTTCTTGGGCGACTCTGACTCAAACAAGAGCGCATGCACGCCCGAACACGCCTGCGGAAGCCATGAAACATCTCACCAGCACGGGCCCAGCTGTGGACACGATGCGATTCCACATGGAGACCATGTCGATTATTTGGTATCAGGCCATCTCCACAAACCATGCGGCGATCACTGCGATCACCACGGTCAAGTCTCGCTCTCCTAAATCAGTGAGCTGCGCTGGCCGAGGAAGTTAGCTGGTCGGCGAGAATCTTGTCGACCAGCAGGCAGAACCTGTCTACTTCCTGCTCAGTGTTGTAGTAGTGCACCGAGGCTCTAATCGCTTCGGCTATAGATCGCGACTCGAGGCCGAGTCGATTTGATTCAGCCCGACAGAGATGAACGTTGACTCGGCTCTCCAGCAGGCGGTTCTTCAGTCTTGCCAGATCGAAACCTTTCGCTGCGAAGGTAACGATTCCGCAGCGCTCGACTCCTTGATCTACGACAGTCACACCGCCTAGCTCGGACAAACCGCTCCTCAGCCTGTCCGCCAACAGAGTTACACGCGCTTGGATCGCTTCAATGCCCCAGTCCAAGGCGTATCTAATCGCCACCGCCAGGCCAATCTTGCAAGCGTAGTTAGTCTCCCAGTTCTCAAATCGCCTGGCATCCGGCCGCACATCGTAGCTGTCCTTTGATGTCCAATCAGCTGCATGTATGTCTAGAAACGGCGGTTCCAGCAGATCCAGCCGTTCTTTATTGACGTAGAGAAAGCCTGTACCGCGTGGTCCGCGCAGGTACTTCCTGCCAGTCGAGGAGAGGAAGTCGCAGCCAATCGCCTTTACGTCTACCGGCCGCTGCCCAATGGACTGACAGGCATCGAGCAGATAGGGAATCTGTGCTCGGCGCGCCAGCTGGCCAATCTCCGCGGCCGGATTGACAAGACCACCTGCTGATGGCACGTGCGTAATCGAGATCAACTTCACTCTCTCGTCGATCAGTTTCTCCAAAGCCTTAATGCAGACCTGGCCATGTTCATCATCAGGAATAACTTCTACCTGGACGCCACATCTGTTTTTCACCTGCAGATAAGCAATGTAATTGCTGCAGTACTCCGAAGCAGCGGTGAGGATGCGGTCGCCTGGCTTAAACGGCAAGGAGTAGAAAATCATGTCCCATGCTCTAGTAGCATTCTCCACAACTGCGATCTCATCTCGATGGCAATTAAGCAGTTTCGCTGCACCGCTATAAACATGATCGATCTCGTCTTGCTTTAAATTGGCCGCTTCATAACCACCAATTTTTGCTTCCAGCTGCAGATGAGATACAACAGAATCTAAGACTAATTGAGGCATGAGCGCGGCTCCAGCATTGTTGAAGTGCAGAGTTTCCTCTGCGCCTGGAGTCTCTCTTCGCGCTTTCGCAACATCAAAATTCATCTTGTTGTCCTCACCATGAGTTCTCATCGGCAATCACCCGAATCAGGACACAGAATAAGACAAGGCAGACCCTGACTGCTTTAGCCTAAGATCATAATCAATTCTTGTAATCCTGTGCCGTTGCTATTTTGCTTGCGCCCGATTGAGAAGTCTGATTTCATGCTGCGTTTGCCCTGCACAATCGCCGGGGCAAGCAGCACACTTTTAGCTGTTCGTTTCAGCCATGTCACCGGTGAGTCACTGACCGCGGATAAACTGCCAACGTCACAGAAATTTGTGGCTAGGCAATTTCAGCCGCTCAATATTCCCGGCCCTCGGTGCTAACGATGAGCAAAGCTCTTTCCATCCCTCTGGATCCAGCAATTTCAGCGCCTCTCCACTTCCAGCTGACACGTGAACTCAAACGCTCACTCCTGGCCGGACAGCTCTCGCCCGGCGATTCATTACCTTCGGTACGCCGTCTATCCGAAATCACCAGTGTTTCCCAGGCAACGGTACGGCAGGCGATCTCCGAGTTAGCCGGTCAAGGCTGGCTGGTGCTGAGACGGGGAAAGACCGCTCGCGTAGCTGAACAGAACACTATCCACTCCGAAATTGAATCTACTATGCAACCGAATGAAAGTCTCAACCGGAAGCTCCGGCTCGAGTACGACTCAAATGAAGACCTGCCCGGCGAAGCTCAACTGAGCACACTCGCTCAACAAACCGCTCGGCTCTTCGACGACACCGCATTCTTTGCACGTTATGACGAGCCGGTCGAACTCGACTTTCGAGCTGGCGGCTCGGTCAGCGGTCTGCTTAGTGGATCGAAATGGACTGAAGCGATCAAGCGCTGGACGAAAGCCTGCGCAAACCTCCCGGAAGATTGCCCGGACCCAGCCGGCAACCACGAGCTGCGCAAACATATAGCCAATTGGCTGCGCCAGCAACGCGGCATCGAGTGCACGTGGGAGGACATCGTCGTGGTGAGCGGAGCACAACAGGCTCGCCATTTGATCGCTCGCTTACTGGTGCGGCGCGACACTTGCCTTGCCGCCGAAGACCCAGGTAGCATCTTTTCACGTTTGATGTTTCAAGCATACGGCGCTCGCATTGTACCCGTGCCGCTGGATGAGTCAGGCTTGCTAGTCAGCGAGCTTCAAAATGCAAAAGACGTTTCACTCCTGTACGTGACGCCATCCGCTCAGTTTCCAACCGGAGCGGTTCTGTCGCAAGCCAGACGCAGACAGATTGCCGCCTGGGCAGAAGAAAGTCAGTCCTTCATCATCGAAGATGACAACAATTGCGAGTTTACTTATGAAAGCCGAATCAATCCAGCGATCAGATCTTACGACGGCAATGACCGAACCATCTACATCGGCACACTCTCGCAACTGCTGGCGCCGGCATGGCGAGTCGGTTTCATGTTGATTCCCAAAGTGCTGCAAGAACCATTGCTTCGCTTGAAGTGGCTAGCCGACCGTTCGACTTCGCCGATTGCCCAGCAGCTCGTTCTGGAGCTGTTCGCCTCCGGTTACATCAAGCGACATGCGAAGAAAGCCCTACGCGCTGCCGACAATAACCGGGCAGCTCTTTTGAGAGCGCTCGAAATCTGGCCCTCGGAGCTGGCGAAGTACACTCCGGTGAAAGGCGGTCTTTGCCAAACTATCTGGCTGCCAGCGCAAATGGATGACAGCCAGGTGTTTGATCGATGCTTCGAAGCTGGTGTCGGCGTCTTGCCGCTCTCTCCTCACTTCCTCACCAACCCGTCACCACCAGGGCTAATTCTCAATTTCGGCTCTCTTAACCCCGAGCAGATTGCTCAAGGCGTTATCCGAATCAGAAAGGTATTGATAGATCTTTATGGCATATAAACTTGCAGTTAGCCTCGATGTTTTCTCCCAAGTACCGCTTTATCTTCAGCTCGCCGCGCAGATAAAATTAGCGATTGAAAACGGGCGGCTAGCGCCCGGAGAGCGGCTGCCTTCCATTCGAGACCTGGCCAAGCAGCTTCAGCTCTCGCAATGCACCATTCGAGAAGCATTTGACAAACTTGTCAGCTGGGAGCTCGTAATTGCCAGACCCGGCTCCGGCAACTATGTCGCCGGTAAACGTCGCGCCTTTGCACAACCAGAAAATGGCGTTCAAACAAGAACGGCGCGCTGTCCAAATCCGGCAGCGGCAGGTGAATTCGAACCGCTGGCACGCGCAGTCAGGTGGAGCGTCGAGACTTACAATTTGAGCGAGTCCCGCGAACTAAACCCGCTCAACACAATTTCCGAAATCTCCGCCGAATTCGATTTCAGGCCAGGCGCTCCATCGAGCAATCTCCTTAAAGGGACCCGCTGGGACCGCTTGATCTCTAACTGGGCACGCGACTGCGCGAGCAACTCGCCTGGATACTCCGATGCGCGTGGACTGTTGGAACTGCGCGTGGAGCTCGCCGACTGGCTTCGTTGCACCAGAGGCATCAATTGCTCGGCCGACGACTTAATAGTCACCTCCGGAGCGCAACAAGCACGCGATCTGGTAGCCCGCCTGTTTGTCAGCCCAGGCACTGAAGTTCTTGTCGAGGAGCCCGTTTGCACGGAGAACCTGCTTGCTTACGCAGCCCAGGGCGCCCGCTTCAAGCTCCTGCCAAAGTCAGTTAATGATTTGAGCACGAGCAATCTCGACCGACTCGCGCCGGTGAAGGTTGCTCATTTGGCCACTACCGCCAATCTCATCTCAGGCACATCATTGTCGCAGGCCAGCCGTCAAACGATCCTCGATTGGGCGGCTGCTCATCAAGTTTTCATCGTCGAAGAATCGCAAGGCGCAGGCATGCACTATGCACCAATCACGCCGACTATTTTCCAATTGGCAAAAGCGCAAGGCAGAGAAGATTTAATCGTCTATCACGGCTCGCTGTCAGAGCTGCTCATGCCCTCGATTAGGCTCGGGTTCGCAATCGTTCCCAGCTGGTTGCAGAAGAGCTACTTTCGCGCCAAATGGTTGAGCGAGCGACACCCGTCGATACTCTCGCAGCAACTTTTGCTTGCTCTGCTCAAAGACGGCTTTCTAGACGACCATCTGCGCAAACTGGCGCGCTCTGCAAGTATCCGTCGTGATTCATTGCTAGCTGCGCTTCGAAAATGGCCGGAAGAGCTGATTGAGCTTTCCCCAACGCAAGCGGGAATGCGGCAAGCGGTCTGGCTCAAGGACAACCTGGACGACAGCCTGGTATGCAGCCGCGCGTTAACGCGCGGTGTTGGCGTGATGCCTGTATCCCCCTGCTTCATTCAAGGTGGCAAGCGCTCCGGATTGTCACTTGCCTTTGCACGACTGCCTGAACAGCAGATCACCCAGGGCATGACTAAATTACTGTCCGTCGTGCTAGACTGCCGCAGTCAAACCGCACTCTGACCTCACGTTCTACCTGGATCGAACGACTTTCACCGAACAGCAAGATTAGACTGCGCTGTCTCTTTAGACTGACGGAGCTCCGGTCAGCTCACGCAGCAACAACTTTCGTCCCAAATCAGGATTAGATCGTGCTGCTTGCAAAAAGTTGGTCAACACCGGACGCTGTGGCTACAATCGAAATTCGAGATTAAATCGTGCCGTTGCCACCATATTCGCGCAACTGGTCGAGACGCTATAACAACCCTCTTCAAAGCGGCACAACATGAGATTGTGCCGGAGCGCTGCGCTCGACCAAACGTAATCTGAATTTGCTTTCAGACATCTCTTTCAAACTGCTTGATCGCGACCGTCAGTCGCACCTATGGTGGTGGCACGTAAGTATTGACTCCACACACGCAAGTGGTGCCTGGCTCAAACAGTAACCGAAACAACTACCGCAGAAACTTTTTCCACTTCGATGCGGTCGGAAAGGAGCGGGTTTATGCAGTACGAACAGGCAAACTGTAAGTTCGCGTGCACCAGCGCCGGTCGGCCTTGTAGTAAGTGCAAGCAGCAAAGGGTCGCCTCTTTCACCATCGAGATGCAGCCCGCGGCAAATCCATATGCACCGGAAGGCACGCCGGTCGAGGCCAGCAACTTTCGGCGGCATCTGCTTGAACTTCCGGATCGGCGCCTGGTGCACAGGCTCAGAATCAAGCTGACACGCCATCCAGACAACTGGGCGCAAAATCAACCCGACGGCGGAAGCCTCGTTCTGGCGACGGCTTGCATCGATGGAGTGATTACGTTCTACAAGCCGCTGCTGAACCGAGACAACCGGGTAATCCTCTTCCATGAATGGGCTCACCTCCTGAAGTATTCGATGCGTCTGGCCTCGAAACTATTTAACACCGCAGCCATTCTGGAGGAGGACGGCTACTTCTTCAGGAGGTATGCCCTCACCAATCACGAGGAAAACTGGGCAGTACACTTGGGAGAAGTGATTCTCGCTCCCAAGCCAGAACCGTTTCTGGAGTTTTGCCAAGAAGCTCCGCTCCGGGCGATGATCCTCGCACTGGCGCTAACTCGCGCACTCCATGCGGTTCCCGCCAGCAAAGCCAGCCCCTACCACCGAGATTGGCTCGCCCGTTGCCGGTACATTCGCGAGCACTGCACTCGTCCGGCAGTAGCCGAGCTGAAGAGCCTTGCTCGTGGAGAGTGCTGCGGAAGCGGGCGGTCCTGTTCGAATCTGGCCCGCACTATCTTCGGCGGGCTGCCGGCGCTGGGTTTCTAGAGCTCTATCCGGCGGCCTTTGATTCCATCAACTTCTGACCGACAAAGGAAGTGCATCATGTTCTACATGGTCGATCGCTCCGCGCTGTCCACCGTCTACGCCGAGGTCGAAAACGCGCAGTGCGAACAGATCGCCGGCGCCAACTACAGCCGTATCTTGCTGACCGAGGAGCAGGCCGAGCGCCTTTCCGGACGCGGAGTCAAGCTGGCGCCGGTGGGCGAGAACTGCTTCGTCTGCTGAGAGGGCATCTTCACCAAACAGTCGATTACCGGGCACCGATCCTGGTGCCCGAGCTGAGACCAACGCCGCTCAACGGGCTTAGTTCATTGCTTCATCGAACGCCGCTTTGATCAGGCGGCGCTACCAACTTCAATCAAACAATCACGGTTCCTGAAAACGAAAGGAAGCGACACCACCATGACGCTCGAAACAGTTCCTGCCGGTGAAGAGCAGGACATCAAGACGATTCTGGCTTCGCTCAAGCAGACCGCCGAAAATGGTGAGCCGACCGGCTCGATGGGCCATCTCGTGCACAGAAAGGCGCACGGGCTGCTGGAGGCGACCCTGACTATCGACGGCGGGCCGGAGCATCTCCGCTTCGGGCTGTTCGAGAGACCCGGAACGTACCAGTGCTTGATCCGCTTCTCGAACGGCTCCGGCAAGGTGCAGAAGGACTCGGCGCCGGACGTCCGAGGAGTCGCCATCAAAGTGAAGCTCAACGACCGGGACTGGTCGGACGTGCTCTACGAGAACGAGACCGGCAACACTCAGGACATCCTGATGTCCAACGGCAAGGTCTTCTTCGTACGCGACGTCGCCGACTACGTCGAGTTCACCCGGCAGAACGCCAACGGCACCCCGCTCAAGTTCTTCTTCGGCGGGTACAACCCGTTCCGCTGGCGGTTCCACGAGGCGATGTGCCTGGCCGGGAGCATCTTCGAGGCGGTGTCGAATCTGCTTACGATTCGCTACGGCAGCCAGACCGCGTTCCAGATCGGACCGTACGCGGGCAAGTTCCTGCTGGTGCCTTCCGGTCAGCCCGCGCCACAGTTCAAGCGCAACACCTCACCCAACTTCCTGCGCGAAACGATGGCCAATCACCTGATGATCCAGCCGGCCTCCTTCGACCTGCTGATCCAGGTGCAGTCTCTACCCGACAAGATGCCGGTCGAAGACCCGACTGTCGAGTGGGACGAAAAGCTGTCGCCGTTCTACAAGGTCGGCACGCTGCACCTGCCGGTGCAGCAGTTCGACAACGCCCGCTGCGACAAGTTGGCCGAGTCGCTCTCTTTCACGCCCGGGCACACGGTTCACCACCGGCCGCTGGGCGGGATCAACCGCGTTCGGATGGCCGTTTACAGCGCGCTCTCCGCGCTGCGCCGGCGACGCAACGGCGTGCTCAAGTAGTTTTCCTGGGCGGCCCTCCGGGTGTGATGGCCGCCACGTGCGCGTCAGCAAAGACAAAGGAAGGTCGTCCCGATGAACCGAATTCATATGATGTGCTGGTGGCGCGCGGCTTCCTGGAGAAGAACGCCCTGCCCCAGTTCATCGCCGCCGGCTTGAAACGGTAGTGCCGGTACCTGGCAACACTCGGCTAGATGCCGGCGTTTCGCTGGGCATCCGGCCGGTCGTCCTGGTGCAAGTAAAGCAAACCACTGAACATTCGGACACGAAAGGACAGTTGCGATGGAAGACAAGTACCTTTTGGCTCTGCAATCCGCTCTCTCGATGCTGCATCACAAGTTCACCGAACTGCTCGCCAGCGCTGGCGAGCAGGCGGCCGCCGAGCGCGCGCGCGAGCTGATCGCCATCCTCAACGAGGTCCGCCTGTCTGCGCTCCGCGAAAGGCGGTTCGACTGCCTGACCCGCTTGTACCACCAATACATCAACCAGCTCGAGCTGGCGCTCGGTCACAAGCACCCGCTGCTGGTGCCGCTCTATTACGACCTGGCATCGGTCTACGAAGCCTGCCACGACTGCGACGAGGCTGAGAACATCTACCTGCGAGCGCTCAGCATCCGCGAGCAGCACCCCGGCGACGGCAATCAGGATCTGATCCTGGGGTTAAGCAAGCTGGCCTTCCACTGCTACTTCCACCACGACCACACACGCGCCGCTGAGCTCTGCGAGCGCGTCGCGCAGCTCATCAAGGAGAGCGGCACGCCCCTTACCGAGCCGGCCGCAAACGCCGTCGGCAGGCTCCAGCTCTTCACAAGCGAACTCGGTGTGACGCTCTAGACGGTCCGAACCAAACGAAGGAGAACAAAGTGAAGTCAACCCAGCTCTCTTCCATCCTGCTTCTGCTCCTCTCTTTCGCCTGGGCGGCGGCCTCACCCGGCTGGGCTCGCAAGCTGGACAACTCCGAACTGCCGGGCGATGCCATCCGGGCGGAGCATCCGCTCGACCGCGACCGACTGTCGGCCGTCTGGATCGACAGTAACAAGCGCGCCAACCAGCCGCTGACAGCCGCGGTCAGCACCGACGGCGGTATCAACTGGGAGACTCAGTCGCTCGCCTATCCGGTCAACGTCGATGCCATCGAATCTCTGGCGGCGGCGATCGATCTCGAAGGTCGGACGCACATCTGCCTGTCCGGCACCGGCCCGGACGACGACGACGGCGGCATCTATACCTACAGCACTGAAAAGGACGGCGTCACTTTCCGCAAGCCGCTCCGCTGGTTTGTCAACAACCGCAACGGTCTGGCTTCGGACCCGAAGCTGGTTATCAACACAGACCAGAACAACCACGGCTACAAGAATCACATCTACGTCTGCTGGCGCGTTCGTAGCCGCGCCGGGCAGCTGCCTTACTCCGAGGTGCTGGTTTCCAACTCGGTCAACGGCGGCTACTCCTTTCTCTTCCCATCAGTCCGGCTCAACACCGCCAACGACCGCAACGTGACTGCACCCGAGATGACGATCGACACACAGGGCTTCCTCGAAGTTACCTGGGACGAAGATCGGCAAGGCACCACCTCGCGAGCATCCAGCCGCTTCCGCGACGAACAGCTCGCCATCATCAGGAAGGCGATCCTAGGCTGCGATCAGCACTGACGTCTCGCCCAATCCTTAACACAATTCAAAAACGAAAGGGGGTCGTGCGATGAGATCGGTGAGTCGATCATGCTTCCTGGTGATCGCTTTGACGCTGCTGCTGCCAGCCGGCTCGCAAGCTCAACAAGACTGGGCGGAAGTGGACAGGCAGATCGACATTTTGCAAAGCAGCGCCCGGGAGGGCAGCCGTCTGGCAGCCGCTTCCTGGCTCAGCAAGGAGCTGCGAAGAGCGAATACCGATCAACTGAGAAAGCTGTCCCAAGTGCTGCGCAGCGCCGGCAGCGAGCGCGTCCGCTGTGCCGCCGCCGGCATCTTCGCCTCGCTGGGCACCCAGAGCCGCTTTCACACCGGCTCCAGGCGTCCGCTTGCCGACGAGTCAGCGATCCTCAACAGCCTGAGACAGGCGTTGATTTACGAAGACAAGCCGGCTGTGCGCTGTTGCATTATCGCTGCCGGAGCGGAATTCGACAGCAGCGAAGCGCAGGCGCTGATCGACCGGGGCAAATCCGACCTGTCCCCGGCCGTCCGAGCTACTTCTCAAGCTGCTGAATACAGGCGTCGAAACAGGCTGACCGCGCTTGGGCTCTAAGAACGAGCCGGCAGCCGAATTCTTCCGACCGCCAGCAAGCGGCAGGACTAAAACTCAAAGGAGCGTACACTGATGAACGATGTCGAATTCCTCGATTCGAGCGGCAGCGCACCGGCACAGGAAGAAAACCTCCCGGTGCCGGGCAGGCGCTACTACATCACCGTCTCCAAGGAAGGCAAGCAGGAGCTGGTGCCCTACAATCCCGGCGAATTCGAGCCGCTGCGGGCAGTCGAGCTGCTCATGTCGGGAGTCTATATCGGTCTGGCGCTCGAGGCCTTCGGCCGCGGACAGCCTGGCCTGGCAGCGTTCATGCTGGCGGTCTCGCTGCTCGAGTTCTACTGCGGAATGAGGCGTTGGCCGGCAGAGAAGAAGTAAACATAACCGGGATCACGATCAGATCATCCAGCAGAACGGCCCCTCCCTGGTGCCGCTCTGTCCAAACGTACGCCATCGCTCGTGGTGGCAGGAGGCATTATGTCAAGCAACAGCAACAGCCAGGGCTGCACCAAGGGCACCAAGCAGACCACCGGTCCGGCCGGCGGAACGGAGATCAAGCACTGCCCGAAGTGCAAGAGCGAGCTCAGGAGCGGACCGAAGCACGAAGACATCTGCGTCAAGTGCGAGCCGGTCTACCTGCAGAACAAGTGCCCGGGCTGCACTCGCATCCTGCTCGACTGCATCTGCGTGCGCCCGAGCACCTGGGAGTAGCAGATTAGAGCTCCCGGAGCTGCAACTTCGGGAGCAAGGAGTAGACATGAAACGAACAACCAAGGGTAAGCTCACGGTCCACCTGCTCAAGCCGATCTGGGAATTGAGCCTGGTGATCGAAAAGCTGCCGGAAAGCATGCCGAGCGACATGAAGCGCCGGCTACTGGCCGGAGCCGCGCTGACGGTCTGCTCGACCGTCCTCTGGTCCGGATTTTTTTTCGTGAATCTGGGCTTCCTGACCTGGACTCACCTCTGGCTGATCCTGCAGACCCAGCTCTTGGCCGGCGCCATCATTCCTCTGATCGGCGCCGCTCAGGGTCTTCGCAAAGCTTCGAAACAAGCCGCTCTCGAAGCAGGCAGCTGGAGACGCGAACAACTTGGAGACAGACAGGACGAAGTGCCCAGGCTCGAGTAACCGTCGCGTCATCTTCGCAGTGAATGCCGCCGGGTCTACCGACCCGGCGGTCCTGATCCCCAGGCGGGAAAGGCAGAAAGCATGACCAACTTCTGCGGACTGACCACCACCGATGCGGTCCAGCTCGATGGACAGTTCCACCTGGTGAAATCCGTCGACCAGAGCTGTCAGACCGAATGCTTTTTGCAGTTTCGCGTGTACGATCAGTACACCAAGCTGCCAGTCTACCGGGTGTCACCAGTCGAGATCTGTCAGACCTGCGTGCGCCAGCGGCAGCGCGCCGGCTGATTGGGAGTAAGCACCACCAGCGGTGCGCAGCTTACTGGGGCAGCCAGCGTGGCTGCCCCAGTAAGCTGACTACTCAATGACTCGAAAACCGGCTCGCTTAAAGGTCAAAAACTCCCCCACCACATCCTGTCTCTGCCAAATTTCGCAGCTATCAGCAGTTATACTATATTCATGAATAGAGTCGGTCGACGAAAAAACATTCAGACCATCGGCTCAATGAAACAACCAGTAACCGTCCGCCCCCTGAAACCGAATTAGATCTGAATTACAAGTGGACCGAATACTTTCGCAGAGATCGGCACTACCACTTAGCAGCATCTCTCCACCGGCGCTCGGCCTCTCTTCTGCATGCCGCAGCGCGTACCGATAGACGGCGCGCCTCTTGGTTCATACCGAGGCGCTGCAGTAGCTCAGAGAAGTTCTCGAACAGGCAAATTGCACTGCGAGACAGATCTCGCTCGCCGACCAGCATCAGGCAGTTGCGGAAGTGACTCTCGGCTTCTTCATAGTCGCTTCTCCGCTTGCCACCTTTTCGTCTGTCACCGCGCAACATAAGGATCCGTCCGAGATTTAAGTAGGTTTGTACCAGCTCCATGGCATCCGGACTGGACACTCGCACTCGAATGCCGGAAGACCGGCGAGCAAGTCCTAACGCTTCGCAAAGCTTGCCCTGCTCGATCAGGTTTTCAACGAGCCTGTCAAGCTCGTGAGCCGCACAGTTACTGTCAGAGCCAAAGTTGTTCTCCATATGCGCCAACAAACGACGCCTCACCGGCTCCGCCTCAACAAATCGCTTTGCCGCTTCCAGCGTATAGCCGAGCTCATTGAGAGCCTCTCGGAGCTGGATATGATCGGTGCCGTAAACAAGCTCGATCAGTTTCACTTCTTCTTCGAAAGCAGCCTGCGCTTCCCGAAAACGGTCTTGACAGAACAAAAAAAGTCCGCGTTGATGAAGATCATCAGCTTTTGCAAGCAGTTGATCGTGATGCTTACCAAGCATGCTCTTGCCCTTCTATTAGGAAGATGGTGGCAACAAAAAAGACAAACTACCGGCAGTCCCGGCGAAATCCGCCACCGGCAGCTTTGGAAAGTTCGTATCCGCGCTGCCTAACACTGTGTTGAGCGGTGAAAAGGAGGCCAGCAGCTCGACGGAAACAACCGAAAGAACCTCTAGTAGAATGCAGATTACTCCTTTCTTGATTTTCATGCTCAAATCACCCGTTAGTCCAAGGGGCGCTTCCCTGATTCGGGAAGCGCCCCTGTTTCGTTAGTAGAGCAGCGATCTGCCGACAGCGCTTAGAGTTGATACTCGCTAAATACGCGCAGCAACTCCGCTACGGACCAGGCTTGCGCGACACAACCGCGGGCGGTGTGCGGCGCATCACCGTCGAAGATCTCCGAGACGCTGCCCAGCCCATCTGCAGCAAGCATATGCTGCTTGATGCCGGCCAGCTGGCTGGCGATGAACTGCTTGTTCTCATCGCTTAGTCCGTGCACCTTGATACGCGCGTCTACCCACGGACCGAACAACCAGGGCCAGACAGTACCCTGATGATAGGTGATGTCTCGGTCGTATTGGGTAGCGACATCCTTGCCACCACCGTAGCGAGGCGTGTAGGACGGATCCTTAGGAGACAGGGTTCTCAGTCCGTAAGGCGTCAACAACTCCCGTTCAACCACGGCCAAGATGGACTTGGCTTGCTCGTTAGAGACGAGTTGATAAGGCAGGCTGATCGCCAGAAGTTGATTGGGCCGAATGCTGGCATCCTTCGAGCCGTCTTCGCGAATGACGTCGAAGAGGCAGCCGGTATCCGGATTCCAGAAGGCTTCGAACCCCTTCTTCGCCTGCTCGGCATGCGCACCAAGCAGCGCGCCATATACCGCATAGTCACCACCGACAGCCTGGTGAAGCGATTCGAGAATTTTCAGAAAATTGAACCAGAGCGCGTTGATCTCCACCGGCTTACCGCTGCGTGGCGTCACCACCATATCGCCCACTTTGGCATCCATCCAGGTGAGCTGAACACCAGGCTCTCCACCTAAGATCAAGCCATCGGACTGGTCGACGTGCAGCTTGTAGCGAGTGCCCTTCTGGTGCCAGACGACGACACTATCCAAAAGCGGAAGCTGGCCGGTCACGAAAGCGAGATCGCCGGTTGCCTGGAAGTACTTGTGAATCGCCCAGGCCCACCAGAAAGTCGCATCGGCCGTATTGTAATGCGGCGTCTGACCGGAGTCTGGAAAGTTGTTCGGCAACATTCCGTCGCTCAAGTAATGGCCGAAAGTCGTGAGAATCCCGGCGGCGATCTCATACCGGCCGGTTGACAGAGCCAGACCGGTCAGGCTGATCATCGAATCGCGCCCCCAGTCACCGAACCAGTGGTAGCCAGCGATAATAGAGTCGCTTTGAGTCGAGCGGCGCTGAACGATGAACTGATCGGCAGCGACAACCAGCCGCTTCGCATTCGGCGATACCGACGCACCCGCTTTCGCAATCAACTCGCTTTGACGTGCAGCAACTGCACGCACGGCATCTGCGATCGAGCCTGCGCTGAGCGTCGAATCCAGACCTCCGCGAACGGTGACCGCTGCGCCGGGCTCTAATGAGACCTCCAGCCTGCCGGACAGGAAATTGTCCTCGCGAAAGCCGAGCCCCCGCTCATGCTCGCGCGGCCAATAATATCCCCAGTACCAGTCAGGTTCCGGACGATAAGCTCCGCGACTGAAGGCAAGCACCAGCTCGGTAGCCGAGGTAAACGCCTTAATCCTCACCCGCTCCGGTTGAACATCTTGTTGAAAGCGCCAGTCAGCCCAACCCTTCGTCTCCCCATGAAAGTCTCTGTAATTGAGTAGAAATTTCAAGGAGAGCTTGAGCGGCTGGGCGCCCAACCAGGTGTAACCTACTACCACTTCCTGCTTACCAGGCGGCATGGCAACTTGCTTGATCAGATGCCCACCCGGCAGTTCGAACACCCAGGTCGGCACAGGATAGATAGTGAAAGCCACCACCTGCTTGTAACCTTCGGGCGAGACAGCGCCGGAAGTCCAGTAACTGGTCGCCAGACTCTCACCGTCTGCCACCTCATCGATGCGCGACCACATGACAGTGCGGCCTACCGGCGGCTCGAGCGCGAAGATGCCCAACCCGTGATAACGCCGACTGTTGGCGCCCCAGATATTGGCTGATGCGAACGAGCCGAGCCCGTTGGTAATCAACCATTCCCGATGCTCATCAGGCGTTTTGCTGGCGATATCAATCAGCGGGATGTCCAGCTCATACGCCCCAATCTGGCCCCTTAGCCAGGCTACCAAATCAAAGCTCATATGTACCTCCCTTATGATTGTCTCAGCTTGAAAATCGAATAGAGCGATGGAGATCCGACCCGTTTCGAAAAAAGTCTGGATCTCCACCGCTCCTCCGGCTCAGTCCCTGCCCCAAGCAGCCGCGAGCATTCCGCCCACCTGCCCGAACGCAAAAGCCAGCACGACGCCCGGAAAGAACGTCAGGATGTTTATCTGCTGGAAACACGCCAGCGACCCGAAGCCAAAGAGCGCTCCGGTCAAAAGAAGAGCAAAGACGAGCCCGCCGGAGATCCGCTTGTAACGCAGCTGGCTCCAACCAGCCACGAATCCCGAGCAGATGAAAGCCACCTCCGAACCAGCTGGACTGCCTTGAGCAAGCGCGAGTCCGCCCAGCACGAAGTAGGCCAGACTCACCAGTAAAGCGGCGCCGTCTACCGTCGAGCGCTCCACTTCACCACTCCCGCCCCATTTGACGCTTTCGATATACGGCTTGGTGGAAAGCGCACGACAAACCACGACTTCCACCGGAAAGACAGCATTGCCGGCGATCGCTTTTGCCCTTGCCACCGAAATCTCCGCAATCATCACTCCGAGCTCCGGAACCTCGACGCTCACGAATGCGTGCTGTGGCGAGTCACCGCGCTTCGGTCCAATCAAAACGCTTGCCCCCACTGCTTGAGCAGGGCCAGCGTAGACTGTCTTGACGGTTGATTGCCAGAACACCCACAGCACCATTGGTGCCACCAGTGCAACGAATAGAAGAACGGTCATGGGTTACTCCACTTCCGCGATGCCTCCGGCACCGCAAGCTATCGACAACAAAGCCGCGAACTGATTCGCGGCCTTTTTACAAACGGGGATACTTCCCGAGCAGAGCGCGCAGCCCGGCTACGTCCAGGTTGGGATCGGCCGAAAGCAACTCGGCAACCGCCGAGCAAACTTCCGGCAGGCGAAAGCTGATCGGTCCAGCTCCGGCCAGCAACACTTCCGGCTTTTCACCGGGCAGCGCCTGCCGGGGCGAATACTGTCCGTCTTCCAGTCCGACCGCAATTACTTGCGGAAAGACCGCCGGCTCGACGATCAAATGCGGATCGACCCGACTGCGAAAGCAGGCGACATCATCGTCCAGCGCCCAGCAATCGAAGCGAACGGCGTTGCGTTTGCCCTTGCCGGCGGGCAAACTGCGCGCCAGCGACAGCTCGAATACACCGCTGCCTTCGACAGTAAACGTCAGCTGCCGGCGATGGTTCCAGATGTTATCCGGGATATCGGCTGCGCGATACTGAGCGATCACCTGTCCGTGCGAGAGGACGCTCAGAACCCAGTCCGGCGGAATCGTATCATGCTTGCCGCCGAACGAACCGGGCAGCCCGGCCCAGAAATTGTAGGTGCTGGTCTTCTCCTGAAACAAGGAGACGGTCGTCGACTCGCCCGATCGTGTCGTCCAGGAAGCATGAGCAGCTCGGCCGTCACCGGGTCCGGCCGCGGCGACGAGAATGTGACCGGCTCTGCCTGGACCGGTTGCCCGTCCGAGCTGAACCGATTCCCAGCCGCTGCCGTCCATGGCGTGCTGAAATCCACCGAACGAGCAGTTGGCTACCGACAGCAAGCCACGATTCTGGCACTGCTCGACGGCCCAGATGTAAGCTTCCGTCCAGCCCGCCGAACTTTGCCGGTGGTGCTCGAAGCCGGTGCGAATCAGCCAGCAGTCAAGCTCGAAAGCTCGAATCAGCACGAGCGGGGCGTCCGGTTGCTTGAGACGGAGATTGTTGACGACGATCGAACCGTGTCCGGATGGATCGCCCGCGAATGATTGGATGGTCTCTTCATCGAGCCATGGTGCACCAAGAGCGGTGCGACCCTCCAAGAGATCGTAGAAGCCGAGCACCGTAGCGCCGGCTAGCGATTCCTTGGAGAAACCGGTGTCGATCACTATGAAAGCAACCTGGTTTGGCATCTTGTCCTACTCCTTTGTAATGATCGGAGCGCAGCTCGACGCTGCGCCCCGTAGAAATTGCCTCGGCATTAACGGCTATCAACCGTCAACCACCGCTGCCGGCACCGCCCGGAGGGCTGTAACCGTTGTCTCCCGGACCGGGCGGGAAGAGCTTGTCGATGTTGGCACCCGACATGTCGCCGCGCTCCGACTTATCCACCCAGGGAGGCGGCTCGGGTGGACGGACCGGCGGAGTGATTCCAGCGTCGCGGCCGGAACCGGTGGCACCACCGCCGGCGATGCCGTCCGGCTTGCCAGCGGGAACAGGCGGTGGTGGGGATTGGGTGCTCGGCGCTCGCCTGACGTCCCGAATTTGCTTGGCTTCCGGACGAGGCGCATAGTTCATGGCAACCGTCGTGAAGATCTTAAAACCGAGCGCCTCCGCTACCTGGAAGTGCCTCATGAACCAATACTCGTCGTACTGCCAGTTCTGCTGATAGCCGCTCCAGAAATGGAGCGGGCGTACCCAGATCACGATGTCGGTCTGGCAGTCGCCGGTCTCCACGTAGCTCCTGGTCACACAAGAGACTTCGAGGTACAAGCGGCTTTCGAAGTTCTTGAGAAGCTTGCCCTTGAAGCCGAGGAAACTCGTCGCGCGCTTGCCGATGTGAAAGAACTCTTTCCAGAGCAAGGTAGACCCGGTCGCGCCGGGATACCACTGGCTGGGAAGATTCGGATTCCTGCCGCCCTCTTCCCAGGCGTTATCCGGCAGGATTCTCTCCGACTTCTTCCGCTCGGCCATCAGGTTGGGACGGAATGTGTCGATCTTCAACAGGTCGAACGAGTCCAACAACTCGAGCAACTTGTAGCGAACATCGCAGGGACTGTGCGATGGGATGTGGACTTCGATGTTCTCTTGCCCTTTGACCAGACCGCACGAACTCGGGGTCTGAGACAGCGGACAGAGTCCCAGGACTCCTTCGAAGTCACTGCTAATGCCGAAGAAGTGACCATGATGGTCTGGATGCCCATCACCATCGAAGTCACCGCCTCCTCCAAAATCACCATTGTCGTGCATGGATCTCTCCTCCCGAACTACTTGAGTTCTAGTCGCCAGCTCCGCGCTTGCGGAATTTGGCGTTGGATTTGTCCAGAATCGAGCTGCTGGAGCTTGTCCAGCGGTTAAAATCAAGATGGAAACATGAGGTTGAACAAAGGTGGACAACGAGAGCCTAAACCTGATTGCGCCGCCTCCAGAGGAGCGGCTACAGTCTTGGCTCGCCGAATTCTATGGCAAGCCGGTGCAGATCTGGCGGCGCGAGAAGCTCAGGCATCGCGACCTCTCATTTGTCGAACGCTTGTGGATAGTCGACGGATTGCCCGACACGCTCATCTACAAAGTGGTTTTGCCACCATGGGATATTGAGCAGGACTTGCACGAGCGGGTGCTCATTCCGTCAATCTGCAACTCGGCACAACTTTATATGACCGCACACCTCGGGCAGCACACCGCCATGTTCATGGAAGACCTTGGCGCTGAGAGCCTTAAGGGAAAAGGCTCGGCCGAAATCGCTGCCAGATTTGGCAAGGAGCTGGCCAAGATGCACCGGGCCTACAGCTACCGCACCGATGAGTTGTTGCAGATTGGCGTCTTGCCAACGCTCTTTCCGATCGACTACGAGGAATTCACAGCCAGTCTGTCAACAACCGTCCAGGAGTGGGGGTTGATCGGCCCGAGCCAGCACCAAGAGGTGGTAGTGCTGGCCAGCAAGCTAGCGCACAAGCTGGCTGGAGAACCAATCTCTCTGGTCCACGGCGACCTCTACGCCGAAAACTTGATCTTGCGTAGCGACCGCCTCTTCATCATCGATTGGTCCTGGTTTACTTTGCTCGGCGTGCCGCTGATGGACCTCGCCACCGTCACGATGAACCATCCCAAGAACGGCAACTTTACCGCCTTCGCCGACGTGATTACCGACGCCTATTGCTTCGAATCCGGCCGGCAGCTCGACGACGTCAAAGCAATGCTGCCGGTTGCCCGCATCTTGAGCCGCTTGCTCTTTTTCCACTGGCTGGTGGAACGCCGGCAACGTGGGATTATTGGCACCACCGTCGGACCGGTAGACGAGTTGATTCCGCAAGTGATTGCCGAGCTAGCCGGCTATGCGACCACCTTCTAGCACTGACGCCTTAGAGCACCGGCTGAATGTTGCGCCGCTTGACGGGCGGAGTTGGGAAATCTGACGAATACCAGCCGAGAGCGGTCGCCCTTAGAACTTGAGGTATGGCGCGGTGGTTAACCGTTCAGCACCATTGGTGGTGACGACCAGATCATCCTCAATGCGCACTCCGCCGAATCCGTCGATGTAAATTCCCGGCTCATCGGTCACCACGGTGCCGACGTCGAACGGGCAATGTTCGTAGTCGTAGGGGTCGTGTGCCACCAAGCCGAGGCTGTGACCCAGCCCGTGCGTGAAGTATTCCGCATAGCCGCGCTCGCCGATGTAGTCGCGCGCCACTTTGTCGAATTGCCGCCAGGTAACTCCCGGTTTTAGCGCTTTGCGAGCCGCTTTGTTCGCATCCAGGACGATCTTGTAAATCTCCTTCATGCGCGGATGCGGCTCCTTGCCAGGCACAAACACGGTTCTGGTTATGTCCGAGCAGTAACCGCCGCGAAAGATGCCACCAAAATCCATGATTACCGGTTCGCCGGCTTTGAGCTTGCGGTCTCCGGTCGCGTGATGGGGCATCGCCGAGTTAGGGCCGGAGGCAACAATGGACGGAAAGCTGTTGCCGACTGCGCCGTGCTTACGCAAGCGCATGTCGATTTCAAAGGCAATCTCGTTTTCGGTCACGCCAGCCTTAACAAGCGGCACCACCTCATCGTACACGCGGCACGTAATCCGGCAGGCTTCTCTCAAGAGCTTGATCTCCCCGGCGTCCTTGTACTGCCTGAACTGCTCGACCACGTTCAGGCTGGCAGTAAGCTTGGCCTTGATCTCTTTGGACCAGACCTTCGCCACAGCCACCGGAATGTGAGCGGCCTCAAAGCCTACTTTCGCGCTCTTGGTCAACTTGGCCATGGCCAGAGCTTCGTTGACATGATCGCTCACTTTCTTGCCACGTTGCACCTTAACCAGCTGAAAGTCCGGCGCTTCCTTGCCAGCTCGCAGAAAGTAACGCGCATCAGTGACGATAAACGCCTTCTTGCGCGTCACCACGAGTACGGCGGTCGTCCCGCTGAACCCGCTGAGATAAAGAACGTTTTGATTGTCGCCTTCGAAAGTTCTGATCAGCAAGGCATCGAGCCGCTGCTTGGCAAGCGCCAATTGTAAGCTTTTGAGCCGCTTGGATGACATTAGGATAACCTTCCGCGCTTTAGTAGACAGTTGGTGCGAAGTCAGGCTCCACACAGAGGTCTAATTATAATCGCGCCGAAAGCAATTCCATGTCTCCGGAACAAACAAAGACAGACAACCAGCAAAATGCCACCGCTCAATCAGCATGGCAGTACAGCTAGCCGCCCGAGAAGACTCGAGCGGCTAGCTGCCGTTTACTCAGAGTTGAGCTACTTCCCGGAAAGCTCGGACGAAATCCGGGCCAGCTCGATCAACGTGCGCACACCATATCCGGTCGAGTGCTTGGGATCCAGCCCGAGCTCGCGAGTTCGATAAGATACGCCGGCAATGTCGAGATGCACCCAGGGAGTCTTGCCGACGAACTCCCGAATGAACCAGGCGGCAGTCACGGAGCCAGGCGAACCGCCGCTGTTTTTCAGGTCGGCGATGTCCGAATGATTGGCCGCCCGGAACTCTTCGAACATCGGCACTTCCGCCATCAACTCACCAGCCCGCTCGGCCGCAGCCAGAACGGTCTTGGTAAATTCTCCGGAATTGCCGAAAGCGCCGGCGACGACGTCTCCCCCGAACTCGCGAATCGAGCCGGTGAGAGTAGCCAGGTCGACAACCTCCGTCACTCCCTGCCGCTTGGCGTACTCGATTGCATCCGCCAGAGTCAGCCGACCCTCGGCGTCAGTATTGTCCACCTCCACCGAAAGCCCGCCCAAAGTCTTGACGATCACGTCGCCCGGCTTGTAGGAGTTGCCGTCCGGCATGTTCTCGGTCGCAGCCATCACCGCTTTGACCGAAATCGGCAAGCGCAGAGCAGCCACCGCTGCGATCGCTGACAGTACCGCCGCTCCGCCTGCCATGTCGCGCTTCATCGTTCGCATGCCGTCGGCGGTTTTGAGATCAAGCCCGCCGGAGTCGAACATCACTGATTTGCCGACGAAGCCAAGCACCTTGTCGGTTGGACCTGACGGCGGAGTGTAGGTCAACTCGATCAGATAGGGCTCTTGGGGCGAACCGGCGCTCACAGCCAGGAGCGCATCCGCCCCCAACTTCTCGATCGCCTTTCGGCGCAAGATGTTCGGCTGGATCAAGCCACCGGAATCCGCGCAAACCTTGACGGCCTCTTCCGCCAGGCGCCGCGGAGTCAGGATATTGGCGGGCAGGTTGGTCAGATCGCGAGCTCGGTTGACCGCCTTGGCGATGATCTTGCCGCTTTCCAGCCCTTCGCGCACCCGTTTGGGAAAGCCGACATTGGTCAGCACGGTGAGCTTCTGCAAGCGTTGCTGAGGTTTGTGACCGCCGCGGGCGGTCTTGAAGTGGTTGATTTCGTAGTCGATCAGCCCGGCGCAGACCGCCAGCGTTTCACCCAGATCGTGCGAACCAAGCGGCACCTGGTAGGTCGGAAGCGGCGCTACCGCCACTTCGCAGGCCTTGAGTTCACGCACCTTGCGAAAGGCCGGCGTGAGCGCTTTACGAAATTCGCTTGCGTAGAGGCGTTGCTTCGAGCCCAGCCCGAAAACTACGACCTGTTTGGCCTCGACCTTTCCGTCCGGGAAGTGCACAAAGCACTCCCCGGTTTTGCCGGTGAAGTTCACCGTTTGAGCCTGGCGAGCGCAGGCGCCACCACATTCAGCGCCAAGGGCCGCTTCGAGCCCGGTGCGCAGCTCCGACTCGAAACAGCCTACCAGCAAAGCATCCACCTTGGCCGCGGATGCGGATTCGAAGTTCTTCGATTTCAACTTCATGTGAACACTCCTGTCTAGCTTTTCTTTTCATCGTCGGACGCTTTCTGTCCGAACAAAAACAGCCCGGGCAAGCCGAGCGGGTTAGAGTTTTCAGTCTTGCTGGGCTCCGGTGTGGCAGGCGGTTTAGGCCATTCCACTCCCGGCGGCAAGATGATCGGCGAAGGCGGCGGATTGAACACCACGATGGAGCGCGCCCACATCTCGCGATTGGGCACTGTCACGACTCCCTTGTCGGTCTTGACCCTGGTCGTCAGCAGATCGATCTCGAGGACTACGCCGGTTACCAGATCGAGACCGACGAGCTGAATCTTGTCGCCAATGTTGCACTTTTTGCGCGCGCCGAATTGCAGGACGAATCCGCCGGCAACGTCTTTGGCCATGTCCTGGAGCGCGACCACAACTGCAGCGCCGAACAGAACAAGATTGCTCAAGATAGTACCGAGCAAGTGAGGAGCCACGATGCTCAGCACCATGAAACCCACCACCAGCCAGTAAAAGCCTTGCAGCAACCGTTTGAGCAGATCCTTGCTGCGCTGACTGGCGGTCGTCGATTCGACCAGGCGGTGCAGCCCATGCAAGAGCGGCTTGTTCAGGTGATTGGCAATGCTGACCAGCAGAATTCCGACGATGCAGCTGATGGCGAACGGCAGGAAGCTCGCTCCGAAATCCTGCAACACTTTGGTGACCATCGCCCGCACGTTGGCAGTGAAGAAATCTGTGCCGCCGGCGACGATCACCAACAGCACTAGCAGACCAGGAATCACTTTCCAGAGAATCCCGGGTTTCTGAGTTTGCATAACAACCTCCAATCCGAACCGACTACTTCGGCTCAGGGACAGCGTGTGAAAGTTGAATTCGCCTGCAGCAACTGCGCAGGCGCAACGGTAGTTGAAAACAGAGCGCTCAGTTGCGCTGTGAGAATGCCTTGAAAGCTAGAGATTGAAACTCTCTTTGATTAACTCGAGGTTGAGTACTCCTGACAATGCTTAAAAAAGAACAGCTACAACCTACTGACAATCGGGGAGCCGTTTCAAGCCTATTAAGCTCAAATGTCTAAGCTTTAAGGACTATTTTGATCGTTGATCGCAGCTTCGCGAAATACGGCTATTGCTCGTACTTTTGTCAAAGACTATTTAATTAGCTGAGATGCAGCTCATCATTCTCGGCAGATACGTCCAAACCAGCTTACGCAGGAAGTACTTAGGCTGAAGCCCGAGGAACTCCAACATTGGCTGGAATGATCGTAAGTGCTAAAGCTCTGCGAGCTGCACAAGCCGGTGCAACATTGGTAAAAACCAAGCCTTCGCACGTGATTCTTCACCATTTGGCCGATCCGCTTGCAGTCTGATTCGGCTGCTTGCCACCACCAGCGAAACCAGACCGCTGTGCAACGTAACTGCTGCCAAACTAGGGAGCAATGGCTATTCATGACCAGGGCCGACAAATATCTACCACCACTAACAAGGCTGTTCCACCCATCCTGACTTGAAATAGCCGCCACCATTGTCATGACCTAGCGCAACTGGCGAAAGTCGCTTCTGTTGTCATGTACGCGCCAGCGGCAGATAATCGGACACAATTCCCGAACAGGCGGGGCGGCGCTTGCTAGGCTGAATATGCTCATTCCACTACTTTCACTTGCGAGAACCAACCCAGCTCCTGCCTACCGGACAATCAATTCAGCTAACCTAACTGCCTTTCCGGATGGCTATGAATTGCTAGCGGATCAAGCAAGGTCGAGTGGAACTATTGAGCAGTTGTTTCGACGCAATCGAAGCTGCGCGCTGTCAGAGCACTGACAATCACGCAGACGAACAGGAGAGCGACTATGGAACACCGAAACATTGGTAACAGCAGCGTCGCGTTGCACATCACCGATGCCGAATTTCAGAAGCAGGTGATCGGCTCAGATCTGCCAGTCGTCGTGGACTTCTGGGCACCGTGGTGCCCGCCTTGCAAAAGGCTTTCCCCCCTACTCGACAAACTGGCTGCCGACTACGCCGGCAAGCTGGTGATCGCCAAGGTCAACATCGACGACAGTCCGGCCTACGCCGATCAGTTCGCGATCAGCAGCATCCCGTCTCTGTTGTTCTTTCTTAACGGCAAAGTGGTGGACAAGACCATCGGCGTTGCCTCGGAACGTGAGCTTCGGCACATGTTCGATGCTCTGCTGGCACGCGGTAAGTAACACCGGGATTCACCGCCAAACCGATCCCGCCGAAGCGCACTACCAGAGCTTCGCCAATTAGCAATGGTCTTGCGCTTCGGCATCATTGACGTTGTCTGGTCGCAAGGAGGAGAGTTCGCGCGAAGTCGAGCTCTCTTCCTTCGGCCTTAAACCGCCGTTAAGCCATTGTGTAAGTACAATTGCATACTGACTTTACTTTTTTTGATCGTTGGTACCACATCCATTAGTAGAATAACAAAAAATGGCGAGGAGTAGGGTATTGCAAGCTACTGCAATACGCCTTTCTCCTCGCCGGTTGAGCACCTGCCAGCAAGAATCTCGAATTCCTTTCCCGCCGGCACGTGTAGCGACTGCATGACTAGTTGGTCGCCTTGGTCTCGCCGTCTTGCCGGACGACCACGACTTCCGGGTGCTTCGACTTGAACAGCTTGATCTGCTCGTCGGTGCCTCGAACGACCGCCTTGAAGACAAGCGGCTTTTCCCACCGGCAGCCGGACTCGACGAGCTGGAGAGCAAAGATCTCCCGCGCGCTCTTGACCAGGTAGGAGCCGGTTTTGGCAAGTTCTTCGAGACTATCGCCGCCAAGGGTGAGACCAAAGAGCGACTTCGGCAGGCGTGCCGACCGCTGAGCAGCAAGGTCGACCTGCCGCTGGAAGACGAGCCCATCATGGCTGTCCTGGTTGTCGGCCACATTGAGCTTGTCAGCACCGGGGATGATGGCACCTTCTTCGTCGATGTAGAACGACAGAGTCTCGTCACCCTTCTCATAAGTCACGATTACCTTGTCGCCAAGATGAATCGACCGCTTGAGAAGCTCGTTGCCGAGGACATCCTCCAGGTGAACCTTGAGCGTACGCTTCATGTCCGAGACGCCGCCGTTGCTCTTGTCTGACTGCTCAAGAATGAAATCCTTGGCTTTGTCATCCACGTCAAGCACGAACAGATGACCGCGCGCGGTCTGCTTGAGGATGCGCTCCTGAATGCGAGCGATCTCGAAGTCGACCACTCTGCGGACCTCATCGGCGCCGAGCGGGTTGAAGATGACCACTTCGTCGATCCGGTTGTTGAACTCCGGACGAAACTCTTCGGTCATCGCGGCATGAACCATCGACTTGACGTCAGCGGTCGTCTTCTCGCGCCGAACGAAGCCCAGCTCCTTGCGCTGAAACTCCTTCATCCCCAGGTTGCTGGTCATGATGATGACGCAGTTGCTGAGGTCGACGCTCTGGTTGTTGCCGAGGTTGATCTTGCCGTTGTCAGTACCGCCCAACAGAAGGTCGTAGAGAGCGGGATGCGCCTTTTCGATCTCGTTGATGCGAATCCAGACAATCGGGCACTTCGACCCGCGACGAGACGCCTCCAGATTGGTCTTGGCCAATTTGGCGGAAGGGTCGAACTTGGGCTCTTCGCCGCTTTCTTGATTGTCGGCCGGCGGTTTATAGCCGATGTAGCTGGGCGGAGCGCCGGTGAGCTTCATCACTTCGTGCTCCTTTTGCAGCTCGCCGCCCTCGAGCTCGATCATCGCATCCGGCGAGCCGTGGCAGAATTCCGCCGCGCACTCCACCGAGTAGCTCTTGCCGGTCCGGGAAGGCCCGGCGAAGATCAGAACCGCACGTGGTCGGCGCGGATTGGCAATCGGGTTGAGCCCGGTGCGGTAAGCACGGCCGAGCGCTGCTGTTGCCGCCGGTTGCCCGACGATTCGAGATTCCAGAAAGGTGAGCAGTTCCCGCTCGACGGGGCTCACTTCTTTTGTGTTCAGTTTGCGAAGTTTGCGTTCGCTCATAACAAAACTCCCTACCGCCCTGAAAGAGGCGGTTAATTCTTCGTTGAGTGAGGCGGCGTACAGACACGCCGCAATGGTTAGGGAGCCAAGACACACGGGGTCCGGGCTCGACATCGAAATCAGACCAGCGAGCGACTCGCAGGTCTCAGACAGACAGGAATGGCTCCCTGCACCTTAGCGCTGATCGCACCGAGATACAGCTAGGACACCGCCGCGATGCTCCGCTTCAGCATTTCCATGTAGGAGAGCTTAACCGGTTCGCGGGCTTCTCCGAGTAGTGATGAGACGAATTCGGCGATCTGTTGCCTGGCCGGCGTGACATCCGCTCCAACCGGAACGAGAATCTCAACCTCCAAGTAACAACCGGAGTACACCCCCAGATTGTCGACCGAATCGAGACTGACTACCGCTTCGAGCCCCGACAAGCAACCTTCGAACAACCGGCGATGCTTGCTGAAGCTCAGCAGTTCCGAACCTTTCAGCCAGCGACCGGCTACCAGCAGCAGTCCAGCCAGCGTTCCGGTAATCTCCCGTTCGGTCTCCTTTCGCTCTTTGCCACCATCAGCAGTGACAACCCAGCTCTTGAGAGTCAGAACGGTGCGAGCCAGCTTCTCGTCTTCCAATTCCTTGCGGACTCGCATCATGTCACCGGCGTTCTGCGTGGGCAGGAAACTGTCGGTCATTGTGACTTGCCCTGCCGCAGTGAATGATAGCGTCGACAGCTTATCAGGCAGGCAGTCGGATTCCTCTTTCGTCAGGCGAAACTTTCGCTCCACCTCAAGATAACTCTTGGTTTCCTCGCGGCCCGAAGGTGCGTCTGACATTCGAACCAGCCTATTCACCAGGCTCTCGAAAAGTCGCCGTATGGATTCCACTTGGTTGAACCTCCTACTGAAGCCGAGACAGTCTGCCAAAACTTACACAATAGCCGCTTGCCGACCTAACTCCAGCTATTGTTGCAACCATCCGAACTCTCAGAGCCAAACTTCTTCAAGCTTGCCAGAGCAAGTGAAAACAGTATGCGTGGGCGCAGTGATGGTCCGGAAATAACTGGTTTGGTTGCCTGGGCTCCTGGGTTACGTTTAGAAACAGCTATAGGCATACCTTAGCTCTGAGCTCTCTTGAAAAGCGATTCTTGATTGCTACTCAAGAATCGCCCTTCTTGTACCTCTCCACCGGGACGATTCCAAGCAGTCGCAAGTATAAGAATTCAAGCCCTTCGCCCTGTATCGCCCTTAAACCAAGAACAATTGTGGGGTATCCACACCGAGTCTCGACACGACTAGCAAAGCTTTACCGCAACAAGCCAAACACGATTATGAACAAAATATAAATACACAGCTCGCGCAAAGGCTTTAACTCGCATTTCCCGTTTTGTTACGTTGAGGATATCTTCCCTTCAATCTCATCAGGTCAGCATCAGACTCAGCCCCAATTCCTGCCTGGAATAACATCGCCTAGAGGCAATCCTGAGCTTCATCGGGATTGCTTCGCCTCTGCGTCTGCGCTCGACCACAACTAACTGTTCCTTAGCCCAGCGTCGGTTCGCGCTCGGGCCTTTTCACTTCACGCCCGGCAAGCTGCCTCGCTCGGCATCACACGCCTCGTGCACCGTAGTGCGCAAGAGCGTGATGCCGAACCAGGCAACTGTCTGGCGACTCGAATTCGCCCCGTTTTTTGGGGTTCTGATCTAGGAGCAAGCCGTGAAGAAGTCCTTCAGTCGGGGCTCGCTGCTCGCATCAAGCTTCATCAGCACTTGGCGCAAGAAGTATCGCGAGTACGCCACCCTCTGCCTAACCAGCGGATTTATTCCAACAACCTTTCTGCCTCTACAATTCATCGCCAGGCTTTTAGCTCGTCTCTGGCTTTTCATACAGGTAGGCCGAGTTCGAGTTGTAGGCGCTGACAATCTCTCGACCTCTGGACGTATCATCTTCTGCCCGAATCACAGCTCTATGCTGGACGCAATTTTGATCTACGCAATCATGAAGCGCTGGCCTCGATACATGACCGCTTACGAGGAGATGCGCGGGGTTGGTGGATTGAAAGCGATTGTAATGGGTGCTTTTGGAAGCTTTCCGGTAGACCGCACCCAAGGAAAGACCGTCCTCGAGCCCGCCATAAAAGTCCTGATGTCGGGACAACCGATGGTGCTCTTTCCGGAAGGCAAGATTAGCCCAACCGGCGAATACCTGCCGTTCAAACGCGGTGCAGCGGTAATCGCCAACAGCACCTATGAAAGGCTCGCAATGAAGGAGCCGGTTGCCATCGTTCCTATTCACATCTGCTACCACAAGCGCGATGTTACCTCAGCCGGCGGTCCTTACAGCCGGATGGGACTAAAATGGCGCGGCGGTGTGACCGTTACGGTCGGCAAGCCAATTTACATCCACGAACTTCCTTCCCGCAAGCCGGAGGATGTGATGGCTGTAGTCCGCGGCGCAGTCAAGCTGCATTCTTGCCATACAACTCCAGGCGACAAGCTTATACCGCCGGCTGCGAGCGCTCTCTGGAAGCCATGAGGTAAGTCAATCCAGGCGTCATGGGAGCGGGAGAGTATGTTTATCGACACCTCTCCCGCTCCATCTCTTTGTAATGAATTTCAAGTATTTTTGTCGATTCTTACTATACCACCTCGTTGCAGTCGGTGTTCGCTCTCATTACGGACAACTCCGGTTGAGTCAAAAGCCGGATCGCCACAACCGATAGAGACTATTGGCATACGGCTTCAGCCATTCGCCGATCACCTCCTGTCTACAAATTCGATCAAGACAATTGGCTCGGTAAGCAGACTGCAGCATCATTACAGTTTGAACTGCGCAGCAAAGGGGAACATGTAAGGTGCGTGGACGGATCGCGGAGACACCGGTGTGAACTACGATAGACAGCCCGAGGGGCCCAGACAAGGCCGTCCTCAGGATGCTGACAAAAATGATGAGAGCCAGTTTCCGCGACCAACCAGCCGCCCTAATTCCCAGTCCGCCAATTCGGACTGTAACACCGGCTCTCAACTGCCGATTCAATCTCTTACGAGCAAACTACACTCAGCTCCCAACGATCCTCGCTACAACACCGGCTCTCGCATTCCGGCAGTTCCACCCCAGCCCAACTACAGCCAGTTAGATCCTCGCTACAACACCGGCTCTCGCATTCCGGCAGTTCCACCCCAGCCCAACCACAGCCAGTTAGATCCCCGTTACAACACCGGCTCTCACATTCCGCCGGTACCGCCACAACCCAACTACAGTCAGCCGGATCCTCGCTACAACACCGGCTCTCGTATTCCCTCGGTGCCGGCAAGAACTTCAAGCGAAGACAATGGTCTGCAAACTCCGATTCCTTCGTTGACAAGCAAACTAAGTTCACCGCACCCCGGATATGGCAGTCAAAACGGTTTTTCAAGACCAGATCCGACCGCTCAAAGCAAACCGAGCGTTAGTCGCCCCGACCCAGGCTTTGAATCCGGAGTACATCGAACGACCAAGCCGTTTCGGACCGGCGAGGACGCCGATCTGCTGCGCGAGATAGTTCAGCAGTCTCGCAAGCAACCGCTGGACGTTCAACGCATGACGACCCAGGAGATTCGCGCCTTAAAAGTGACTTCCGAGTTCGAGACGCTCGCTGGAGTATCGATCCGCCGCCAGGTTCAACGGTTTTTCTCTGGCTTGCTATCGGGATTGACCGGTCTATTCAGTCGGCATAACAACGAACACAAGAATCAGTGCGCCATTTATGGGCACGTCGTGCTGGAGGGTTGGACCGGACCTTATCCAAAATGCGACAAGTGCGGAGCTCAGGTTACTTCTGCCGATCAGCTACGCGGCACCGCTCCCAAGAAAAGCAGCTGAAACTCGCTAGCTTTACAGTTGAAAGCCGCGTGCTGAGAGCGCACTTATCTAGGCGAAGCTGATTCGCGGTAAACTCAACGTTTGCTGACACGCTACCAAGAGAGGTTTGCCCATGCTGAAATCCGAAGCTGAGCACTTCGTGCGACGTGCTATCGAGGAAACAGGCGCTCAATTTACCGACGAACAGGTTCAAGCGCTGGCATACATGATGACGAAAATCACTGGCCGCATGGTTGAAGAAGCGATGGCTTCAAATAAGAGCAGCAACCAAGGTGGATCTGGCGGAAAGCCACGTTTCTTTGCCGACTGAGCAAGCATTCCTAATATCCCTTCCGAATCGAAACGAAAACGATGCCAAGAACTACTACCATCCTTGAAGAAGCTCGGCAACTGCAAGATGAAATTGTGACCTTGCGACGCCGCCTGCATCAAATGCCGGAATTGAGTTTTCAGGAGCATGAGACTTCGACTGTGGTCGCTGAAAAGCTCGAGCGATTGGGATTTTCCGTCAAGACCGGGCTGGCTGGCACTGGCGTCACCGGCGACATCGGTGAGGGTGTGACTGTCGCCATTAGAGCCGACATGGATGCGTTGCCTGTGCAAGAAGTAAACGATGCCTCCTATCGATCGAAGAAGATTGGTGTCATGCACGCATGCGGGCACGACGCTCATATGTCGTGCGCAATCGGAGCAGCGAAGCTGCTTTCAGCAAGCAAACCTGCCGGCCGCTACAGAATTCTGTTTCAGCCGGCCGAAGAGTTTGGCGATCAAGAAGGAAAATCCGGCGCCTACAGAATGATCGAAGCCGGCGCGATGACCGATGTCGATGCGGTGATCGGGCTGCACGTTGATGCTTCGCTTCCAGCTGGTAAGGTCGGCTTGATTCCCGGACCGATTACGGCCGCAGCGGACACTTTCAAATTGATTGTGACAGGTAAAGGTGGTCACGGCGCCTACCCGGAAACAACGGTCGACTCAATTGTGATTGCTTCACAGATTATTCAAGCTATACAGCAGATCGTGTCGCGACGGATCTCTCCACTGGATCCGGCAGTCGTCACGGTCGGGTCGATCCACAGCGAAAGCGAGCGAGGCAATGTCATTTCACCGGCAGTAACTATGGAGGGCACGATCCGCAGTTTCACCGCTCCGGTGCGCGAAAAACTGATCGCCGAGCTCGAGCGAGCTTGCTCGATCGCCCGCGTATTGGGAGGCGATTACCAGTTGCATTGGGAACTGGGCTACCCACCGACGGTAAACGATCCAGCCATTACGGAAGTCATGAGAGAGGCGGCCTGCGATTTGATCGGTCCGGATAATGTAATCAACATCGAACCTAAGACCTGGGGCGAAGACTTCTCCATGTTGGCCCAAAAAGCGCCGGGAGCATTCATGCTGCTTGGCGTCGAGGTATCCGGAGATCGCCGCGCTCATCACAGTCCAAACTTTGACATCGATGAATCAGGGCTCTATATCGGAAGCGCGATCTTCGCCGAAACAGCCAGACGATTGGTCGATGTGCTGAGCAGGAAGTAGTGACAGCCCGATTCGCTCGATGAACCAGAACATCGCCAAGCTGCAACCGTATCCGTTCGAGAAATTGTCGGCTTTGAAAGCCGGCATAAATCCACCTGCGAATCTAAAACCGATCTCGCTTTCAATCGGCGAGCCACAACATCAGGCGCCTTCCTTTGTGGCAGTGGAAGTTACCGCATCGTTAGCCGGGCTCTCTCGTTATCCTACTATCGCCGGGTCGCTCGAGCTGAGAGAGTCGATCAAGACTTGGCTTTGCAACAGATTCAAACTGAAATCCGGCTCGCTTGATATCGAACGCCACATATTGCCAGTAAACGGTACTCGCGAAGCGCTTTTCGCCTTTGCTCAAGCTGTAGTAGCGGCCGGAGCGGAGTCGCTGGTCTTGATGCCCAACCCCTTCTATCAAATCTACGAGGGCGCGGCAATACTGGCCGGAGCCGCTCCCTGGTTCATGAACATTTCCGCTGAAGCCGGCTATCTGCCTGACTTCAATGCCGTGCCGGAACAGGCCTGGCAGCGTTGCAAACTGATCTATATCTGCTCTCCCGGCAACCCGACCGGCACGGTTCTGGGAATGGCCCAGCTGAAGCAACTGATTGAGTTGTCAGACCGTTTCGACTTCGTAATCGCTTCAGACGAATGTTACTCAGAGATCTACCTGGACGAGAACGCTCCGCCGGTTGGCCTATTGGAAGCAGCTGCCGCGCTCGGTCGCGACGACTATCGAAACTGCGTCTGTTTCCACAGCTTGTCCAAACGTTCAAACCTGCCCGGTATGCGCTCCGGATTTGTCGCCGGCGATGCCACCATTCTGGAGAGATTTCGTCTCTACCGAACCTATCACGGCTGCTCGATGTCGCCACCCTACCAGGCGGCCAGCATTAAGGCCTGGTCGGATGAGAACCATGTCAGGGCCAATCGTGACTTGTACCGTAAAAAGTTTGACGCTGTGCTGACCATTCTTTCACCGGTAATGAAAGTCTATCGGCCGGATGCCAGCTTTTACCTGTGGCCGGAGACAGAGATTGACGATGCTAAATTCGCCAGAGAATTGTATCGGTTGTACAATCTAACCGTGCTGCCTGGCTCTTACCTGTCGCGCGCTACCGGTTCTTTCAATCCCGGTCAAAATCGCATTCGACTGGCGCTGGTCGCTACGCTTGACGAATGCGTTGAAGCCGCAGAACGCATCCGCGACTTTGTTCAAAGCACCCGAGGAGCTAGAAATGACTGACCAAATCACTGCCGCCATGCCGACTCACGAACTCGAGCCGATCATCGCGCAAGCTTTCGAGCACCGCCTGGAGATCACAGCCGACAAAGTAAGTCCGCCGGTGCGATCGGCTGTCATGCAAGCTTTGGAAGCGCTCGACAATGGGTCGGCGCGCGTCGCCGAAAAGATAAACGGCAGCTGGATTGTCCACGAATGGCTCAAAAAGGCTGTTCTGCTCTCCTTTCGAATTCAGAAAAACGTGGTGATGAGCTCCGGCTATACCAACTTTTATGACAAGGTGCCGCCCAAATTCGCTGACTGCGACAGCAAGACTTTCGACAGCGGCGGCTTTCGAATTGTCCCGCCGGCAGCCGTTCGTTACGGTTCTTACATCGCCAGCGATGTAGTGGTGATGCCTGCGTTCGTCAATATCGGAGCATACGTCGGCAGCGGCACGATGATTGACACCTGGGCTACCGTCGGTTCTTGCGCTCAAGTGGGCAAGAATGTGCACATTTCAGGAGGCGCCGGGCTCGGCGGCGTCCTCGAGCCGTTGCAAGCACAGCCTACAATCATCGAAGACAACTGCTTCATCGGCGCTCGCTCGGAGATAGTGGAAGGGGTGATCGTCGAAGAAGGCTCGGTTATCTCCATGGGGGTGTTCATCGGGCAAAGCACGAAGATTCTCGATCGCGCCACCGGCAAGATTTCTTATGGCCGCGTGCCGGCCGGCTCGGTCGTGGTGCCCGGCAACCTACCGGCTCCGGACGGCAGCTACAGCCTTTATTGTGCGGTCATCGTCAAACGCGTCGACGAAAAAACCAGAAGCAAAGTAAGCATCAACGAGCTCCTGCGCGACATCTAGAGGCAACACTCGAAAGTTTGATGGATGTTTTGTCAGAGACTGCCGCACTTACTGCTTCGTTAATTGCGAGGCGCTCCTTGACTCCGGCCGACGAAGGCTGCCAGGAATTGATCGCCAACCGCTTGCAACAAGCCGGTTTCACCAACGAGCACTTACCGTTCGGACCGGTGAAAAACCTCTGGTCGCGGCGCGGCTCGAAAGCGCCGCTTTTGGTTTTTGCCGGACATACCGATGTCGTGCCCAGCGGTCCGGAGGAGCTCTGGACCTTTCGGCCGTTCGAGCCTACCGTCAAAGACGGCTTCCTTTACGGGCGCGGAGCGGCAGACATGAAAGGTGGATTGGCAGCAATGGTGACGGCTGCCGAACGATTCGTCGCCGCGTCTCCTCAACACAACGGGTCGATCGCTTTTCTTCTGACAAGTGACGAGGAGGGACCATCTACTGATGGCACCGTCAAAGTCATGGAACACCTCTGTGCCCGGATGGAGAGAATCGACTGGTGCATCGTCGGTGAGCCATCCTCGGTTAACACCATGGGCGATACCATCAAGCACGGCCGCCGGGGCTCATTGACCGGAATCCTGACTGTTGCCGGCACTCAAGGCCATGTCGCCTATCCCCAACTGGCCAAGAATCCGATTCATCTGGCCGCGCCGGCAGTCGCCGAGCTCTGCTCCATCGCCTGGGACAGCGGCAATGCAACCTTTCCGGCAACCACTTTGCAGTTCTCCAATATCAATTCCGGAACTGGCGCGGACAATGTGATTCCCTCAGCCTTAAAAGCTGTTTTCAACCTGCGCTTCTCAACCGAAATCTCGCCTGAAAAGATCAAGCAGACGGTTGAAACAGTGCTCGAAAAGCACCAGTTGAGCTGGGAGATCGATTGGCGTCTTTCCGGAAAGCCATTTCTCACTGCGCCAGGCGAACTGACCGAAGCGGTCGTCGCGTCGGTGCGCGAGATTACCGGCATCGAATCGGAGCTCTCCACCACCGGCGGCACCTCCGATGGGCGCTTCATCGCGCCGACCGGCGCGCAAGTAGTCGAATTGGGCGTCGTTAACGCCACCATTCACAAAGTTGACGAATGTGTAAGCATCTCCCAGCTGGATGACCTGAGCGCCGTTTACGAACGTATTCTCACAAAGCTTTTGAGCTGAGCTTGTCGGCGATCAATCGAGCTCGAACCAGAAGCCCTAGCTTGGCAATCCAAAGCTTCAATGGCGCCGACCAGAAATCAAGTAGAGAAATGATGTTATAAAAGTCTCCTCTAGCGTTTGTGGAGTGATATTCAGGAAATGGAACCAATTTCATCAAACTACTTCGGACTGTCTGAGGAGTTCTCCACTCCGGAGAAGTCAAAGGTAGCGATCGTTCCGGTGCCCTATGAAGCCACGACCAGCTACGGCAAAGGCACCAAGAACGGGCCGACCGCAATCCTGGAAGCAAGCCAGCAGGTAGAACTTTTCGACGACGAGCTCTGGATCGAGCCGCACAAGATCGGCATCCAAACAGTGCTGCCGGTCGAGATGGCGCCCGTCACTGCCGAGACCGAAAGCCCCTTTCACGAGCTTCGCGATGCCGTACGCCCGATCATCGAGTTCGGCAAGTTTCCAGTGA
Organism: Candidatus Obscuribacterales bacterium; assembly: GCA_020050835.1. Lineage (GTDB taxonomy): Bacteria > Cyanobacteriota > Vampirovibrionia > Obscuribacterales > Obscuribacteraceae > JAGVKB01. Next base: position 84,383 of record JAGVKB010000138.1, read on the forward strand.
TCGTGGGCGGGGAGCATTCGCTCAGTCTCGGTTCGGTGGCTGCTTGCGCAGACCGGTATCCGGATCTTTCCATCTTGCAAATAGACGCCCATGCCGACTGCCGTGACTCTTACGAGGGCAATCCGTACAGCCACGCCTCTGTTTCATATCACATCTACAAAGGTCTTCCCAATCCGCTTATCACTCAAGTGGGCATCCGCAATATCAGCGCCGGCGAAATTCAGTGGCTGGAAGAGGAGAAGCCAAGAATCAATATTTTCTGGGCCCGCAATCAGGATCGCTGGAACTTCAACGAGATCATCTCCACTTTGTCCGACAATGTGTACCTCACAATCGACCTGGACGGTCTTGATTCCGGAATAATGCCCTCGACTGGAACGCCCGAACCAGGCGGGATGAGCTGGTATCAGCTCACCGACTTGATCAAGCTTCTTTGTGTCAAGCGCAATGTGGTAGCAGCTGATATCGTAGAGTTGGCTCCAATCAAGGGGCTTCACGCTCCCGACTTTCTGGCTGCCAAGCTGATGTACAAGTTAATTGGCTACAAATTTGCCCTTGAGTTGGGCGTCTCCAAACGATATCTCTAAGCGACGCGCAATCGTTAAGCTCACCCCCAGCCTGTCATCATATAAGTAGGGGAGGGGAACTAACAGCCAGCCGATGGACGACCAAGAGAGAGCACGACTGGCTGCAGGCGCGGTTTTAGATGATCGTTACCGGCTCGACGCGGAGATCGGCAACGGTTTGACCGGCATTGTTTATCGCGGCACGCACCTGCTGATGCGACGCCCGGTTGCAATCAAGATGCTGACTCACGAGAAAGCAAATGACTCAGCCAGTCGGCAACGATTTCAAAATGAAGCCAAGGCCATAAGCCTTCTCAATCACCCGGCCATAGTCAAAATTCACGATTTTGGTTTTTCGCCGCAAGGAGACCCTTACTTGGTCATGGATTTGATCGAAGGAGTAAGCCTGGCGCGAGCGCTTGAAGATAAGGGTAAGCTTTCAGTCTACGACGCTCTGAAAGTCTCTTGCGAAATTGCCGATGCTCTAGCGCACGCTCATCAGAAGGGCGTCATACACCGAGACATCAAACCGAACAATATTCTTCTTCTTCCCGGACCAGCCGCGATGCTCGTCGACTTTGGAATTGCAAAATTAGCAAGGTCCGACGGCAGTCCAGGACAAGCTCTCACTCAAACCGGTGAGACCTTTGCGAGCCCCACCTATATGAGCCCAGAACAATGCCTGGGAAGACAATTGGATGCTCGCTCGGACATTTACTCCTTCGGCTGTGTGCTCTACGAGGCGCTTGCAGGCCATCCACCCTTTACCGGCGCAACCCCAATCGAGATTGTGTCCCAACACATCTCCCGGGATGCGGCTCCGCTCAGTCTGGACTGCCCGGACGAAAAGCTGGCAGTTCAGCTGTCCGACCTGGTGAAACGAGCGATGCAGAAGAGCCCGGAGAAGCGTTTCAGTTCGATGGCAGAACTCAAACTCGCGTTAACGAAGGTTGCCGGTGCCGGCGCAAGCGAGACAGACAATGCTGTTAAGGAGCAATCAAAAAGGACTCCGCAAGGATTTCCAGTACCAGCTTTCCACGTCATTTGGCCGACCGGTCTTGCACTGCTGGTGGTGCTGCTGGCAGCGGCGTTGGTCTGGCTCGGCTCACCATCCGGTCAATTAGCGCTGGCTCTAAATACGCTTTCGATTCAAGAATTCTATCTGTCATCGAACAATCGCCGCCTTTTGGAGACCAAACTGAAGATCGTCTCGATTTATGAGCAACAAAATGACTTTAAGGCTGCGGCCGCTATGTGTGAGCGAATGCTTCCAGATATTCGGCAGATCAGCGGATCGCTAACGCCGGCAGTAGCTGAAACTCTAGAACACTTAGGAGATCTCTACAAAAAATCTGGCGATCACACAAGAGCAAACCAGCGCTACATCGAAGCGCTCAATATCCTGGACAAGCTCTACTTCAAAATCGATCAATCGAAGCGAACGAATGCCTTCAGAATCTCGATGTTGCAGCAGGAATTGAGAATAGCCCAAAAGACAGAGGGTTTCACGGATCCTTCCTCGGCTCAACTGGAAGCCTCGATCGCTTCCTTGTACCATCAAGAGCTTCAGGTCGAGCAAGCAGAGAAGTATTACAAGGACGCCATCGCGCATTTAGCGACGACTCTCGGCGCCGGTCGGCAAAAAACCTGGGTGGTTTGCCAGGACTATCTAGGCCGTCTCTATCGCGACAATGGCCGATTAAAGGAAGCAGAGCCGTGGCTCAAGAAGGCGATTGAGCACGCAACGGAACTTTGGGGGCTGGGATCTCACGACACGCAAACGTTTGTTCTTGACCTGATCGTTACCTATCAACTCGAACGAAATTGGGAGCAACAAGTGCGTTTTATAAAGTCCGTTCTTCCAGCCTTGCAGCTAGCTGATTCATCCGAGTTTTCACCGGCTGTCGCAGTCGCTGTCGAAAGACAAAACGATGCTGCCATTCTCGAACGTTATCTGGGCGTTGCTTACGGCAAACTTAACAAGAGTCAATTAGCCGAAGCAGCGCTCAAAAGAGCGATCGCCTTGTCGACTGCCACCGGCAATCTCAAGGACAAAGTCACTGAGCAATGCCTACTTGGTCACCAATACCTCGTTTCAAGAGAGCTTCAAAAGGCAAAGCGAGAGTATGAACCAGCAATCGCGCTTTTCGAGCGCGCCCGGCTACCAATCTTAGAACAAGCCAATATGCTTGACGGGTATAGACAGCTACTGGAGCTACTGGGAGACAAGGAAAAAACTGAAGCGGTGAGTGCCAAGATTAAACGCTTGAGAGCAGCATCATAAGGTTGAAGCTCGAAATAATCAGGGGGAGCGATTCAATCGTTCCCCCTGTAAAGCAGATGACTAGCCGTTGTAAGTCACTTAAATAATAAGGTCGGTTTTTTGCAAGTTACGTGCTTCACCTCCGGATCATGAAATCGGATTTCACCCTGACCACCCCAGTCAGGTTGTCTCCCGAAGCTCGATTTAGTGGTCACCAATGCACCCCTGTATCAGTGACCGGCAAGCTTTACCGGGTTACTCCTGGTTATATGCGGCCCACAGAATTCCTGGACATGAAATTGCAAATTAAACGCAATTGGCTGTTCGACTATACTGAATCTTGTGAAAAGCAAATCTAAATCATCGCAATCGATCCGCAGAGCTGGACTAGCCCCGAGCAGCAAGGATTGCACAGCGGGGACCGACCTTAACTGGATGAAGTTGGCTGTCGAAGCAGCCGGTTATTCAGGCCAGGACATTCCAGTCGGCGCCATCCTCGTGCGCGGCTCGGAGCTTCTGGGTAAAGGCTGCAATACGCGCGAAACCAGCAGCGATCCGACCGGACATGCAGAGATAGTCGCACTCAGGCAGGCTGCTGAGAAGCTAGGTACCTGGCGACTGGCAGGCTCGACCATCTATACGACGCTCGAGCCGTGTCCGATGTGCGCCGAGGCGATCATTCAAGCGCGGGTCGCCCGCGTGATTTTCGGCGCCTACGATAACGTCTCCGGCGCCTGCGGCTCCGCCTTCAATCTTTTCACTCCGGGCAGAAACCTGCCCATCCCCGAGCTTGTCGGCGGAATAATGGAGGAGCAATGTCAGCAGCTGCTGGTGGACTTCTTTCGCAATCTGCCTCAGCGCTAAGCGCTCTCACTAGTTTTCTTGATGGCGATCGGGTCGCGATCAGATCAGCTGATTGAGCCTGCCAACACCGACATTTCCGACCTGGGCGATTCAAACCGTGCTCATTCAGGCAGCATCGCGCAGCCCGCGCCAATTATCAAAAAAATTCTTTACTGTTGTTCATTCATCCGCACACACCCATTGACAACACTCGGGTCTTGATGCCTCTATCCGTCAGATTCAGGCAGCGCAACGCTTGCCACCGCCACGAACGAAGAAAGCATGCGTTTTTTTGCTTCGACCGCCGCCCGTAACATCGTAAGCCCAACAATCTTGCTTCAGACACAAAATCCGGCATATGGTTGAGATCACCCTTTAGATAACCACTCAAGAGTTTCGAAACAACTACTGCCAAGCTAAAGCCCTGAAATAGCGGATCTCCCAAGTCGACACCAGCCTGTCTGTGTGCCGATTGCAGTTGTTGTCCAGAATGCTCGCGTTGGGAGCCGGACTCTTTCCAGCTTCCAACTGCGTATCACTTCTAACAGTTCAATCCGAAGGAGGATTCACCATGTCCGAGCGCATCAAGCGTCTCATCAGCTCTGTTATTCCCGAGCTTGTCAGCGCCGTAGATCGAGGCGCAGCCAGCGAAGCTCGCTTGAGCATCACCGGAGACAGCGGGGCAGCTTTTCCGATCTGGGTGACAGTCCAGACCATCGAAGCTCCGGAGAATCTGGTGATCCGCACCGTCGCCGGTGTGCGAGACACCAGTCTCGAAGTGCCCGAGTCTCAGCTGAGCCCCACCAGGGAGCGCAAGTTCTGGGCTCATACCAACGATTTCGATGGCATGGTCTACGGTTGGGCCGCCGCCGAACTCTACGTCGTCAACTCCGACAAGGCGGCGATTATCGAGGCCGTCCTCGCGCACCTCGACAAGAAGCTCGAAGGTCAGGAGCGCATCACAGTCAGAATGCTCGCCACCGCCGCTGCCGGTCAACCGTCGTTGCCGACGATGGAAGGCGATTCCGACTCCGGTCCGGAAGGCATTCACGAGCAACCGGAGTTCAACGGTTTCTAAAGCAATTCGGTCAAGCGCGGCTGTCCTTGCTCGTTTGCTGCCATCACTTTCCACTTAGCCAGACCAAAACTCACACCTGGCAGTCGTAACCGAACTGCCCCGGGGGTAAGTCTATGATTCAGTTCATCGCAACCTCTGAAAGGCTTCGCAAAGTAATCAGCCGTCAGGCTGGGAGCGCGAACCTGATTGTTCCACTCTTCTCCGGCGAGCGCCTAGCCAGGCAATTCAAAGCGGCAAATGCGCTGGTCGGCGGTTTAATCGCCAGCCGGATCGCCCATGACCAGTTCGATGCCAGCGTCGAACAATGCTACGTCATCGACACCGACTTATCGGTTGCCAACCTCGACAAATTCATTCTGGTCGGACTCGGCTCGCGCTCCAAGTTGAGTCCGAGCAAGCTCCGCGACCGGCTGACCGACACGTTCGAGCAGGCGCGCGCCACGGCAAGCTCGGAGCACCTGATCTTTCCGATCAGCGCTGCCGACCTGCCGGGGCTTACCGTCGAGCACTTCGCCGAACTGCTTGCCGAATGCGCCACCCTGCTCGACTATGAGATCAACCATCGCAAGACGCGCCAGCTCGACGAATCGACGCACACCCGCCTGCAGTCTCTGACAGTGCTCTGCGACGCCGAGCATTTGCCGGCGGTCAGGCAGGGGCTTCAGCTCGGTCAAGCGCTGGGCGAGGCGACCAATCGCGCGCGCGACATGGTGAACGAGCCTTCGGACATCATGACGCCGCGCAGGCTGGCGGACATCGCGCAGGAGATCGCTTGCAGCTCAAACGGGCTGACCTCCTGCCGGATTCACTGCAAGCAAGAGATCGAGCAACTCGGCATGGGCGGGGTGCTGGCCGTCAATCAGGGTTCGGTCGACGAGGCGCTGTTGATCGAGCTTTCCTACGATCCGCCTGGCGGGAAAACCGCTGCGGTGATTGGGCTGGTGGGCAAAGGCATCACCTTTGATAGCGGCGGCCTTGGTATCAAAGACGGTATCGACATGCAGGACATGAAGAATGACATGGGCGGCGCTGCTGCAGTGTTGTCTGTCATGTCTCTTTTGCCGACGCTGAAACCGAAGGTCTCCGTGCGCGCCGTTGTCGCCACCACTGACAACCTGGTTGACGCCAGATCGTTTCGTCCGGGCAAAGTGCTTACTACGATGTCCGGGCTGACGGTGCAGGTGGACCACACCGATGCGGAAGGTAGACTGACCTTGGCTGATGCGCTGCACTACGTTCAGGCGAAGTGCAATGCCAGCAAGGTGATCGACCTGGCCACTCTCACCGGTGCGGTGGAAGATGCGCTTGGCGATTACGTGACCGGCATTTTCTCCAACAATTCGCAGTTTGCCCGGCAATTCTTGCGAGCTGCCGAAGAAGCCGGCGAATTGATGCACCAGCTGCCGATGCCGCAAGAGTATCGGCAGAACAACCATTCACCGATGGCGGACCTGTCCAATGACGGGGAAGGACCGGGCGCGATTGTCGCCGCCTGGTTCTTGCGCGAATTCATTCGACAAGGTGTCGCCTGGATTCACGCCGATATCGGCGGAACCTCTTTCCGCAAACAGGCACGTGGTTGTGACCCAGCCGGTGCCACCGGTGTCGGGGTCCGAACCTTGGCCCGCTTCCTGATGCGCTACCAGTAGAGCATCGCTTTGAGAAACAGTCAGACCGGCCTGGTCCTTAACACCGGCCGGTCTGACTGCTATCAAGGTTTGCATTTTATTTTTCGCCTCCTTACTATCTCAGCCAGTATTGCAACATTTGGCGATCACGTTTAAACAGCGCTACAGCAAGCCTGTTCAGCCGATTACCAAATTTCCACTTGGATACCAAAACACAAAGTGCTATTCTGTCGCCACCGTAAGCCCAGTTGGATCCCGCCCACACTTTGCGGTATCTCTTCTGGTCAAACAACAATTAGGCTGGCGTGTCTTCTACCGCTCGAGAGGGGATCCGAAGATGTGGGAATTGTCCGTACCCTGGTACGACCTCGTATTGAGAGCAGCTCTCGTCTATACCTTTTGCTTATCCTCTTGAGAGTTACCGGTAAGCGGCAAGTCGGTCAACTCGCTCCTTTTGATCTGGTTCTCTTGCTGGTGATCGCCAACGCCGTCCAAAATGCGATGGTCGGCGCCGACGAATCCATTCCTGGCGGTATCATTCTCTGTGCAACGCTGGTGGCGATGAACACCATTGTGGGCTATCTGACCTTCAAATCAAAACGCCTGGAGGGGTTGATTGAGGGTCGCCCTCAAATCCTCGTGCATAATGGGAAGATTGACGGTCGCATAATGGAAAAGGAGCGCATCACCAATCATGAGTTGATGGCAGCGATTCGCCGGGCCGGCGCAGGCAGTATCGACCATGTTCACTTCGCCATCTTAGAAAACAACGGATTGATAACCGTTCAAACAAAGGGCGGCAATAATCATGAAAGTGCTCTGATGGAAGACAAAGTTTCGGTGCTCAACTAGGAAAAGCTCCAACTAAGCCCCTTCCCACTCGGCATGCGAAATTTGATCGCCACTGTCGATTGACCAGCGATCGTTTAGTTTCTTGATGGTAAAGCAGAAGTACTCCTCGCCACCACCGGTAAAATGGCTGAGATCGACCATCAGTTTCACCAGATTCTCACCTTGTTCAACAATCTTGATAGCAGCCGTGGGAGCCTTTTCAGCACCTTCACGCGAGTACTTAATTCGCTTGTTGCCTTTCTCGAAGTCTTCGATACTTTCCTTCGCTCGCCAGCCTTCGCTCAAGTCTTCATAGGCGCCCTTGTAATCGCCTTCAGCGAGTTTCTTGTAATGCTTCCTGATCAAGTGATCGGCATTTTGAATCGGCTCATCAAACGAGCTGTCGAAGCTGGCTTTATCTAGAATGAGACCGTTGTCGCCTTTATGGAAGGTGACTGTCCAGCTGGCACCATTGGCGGCACCGTTAATCCCGCCAAGCGAGCCGGTCAGCGATTTCTTGTCCAGTGACTTGAAGCCAAGCTTCAACAAGTTACGTCCGGGCGTGGTGCAGATATGCGCAGATCCGCCGTAAGAGTCTTCCTGCAGGAAATAGACGATGCCAGTGACAGTATTGCCGCTGGCCGCGCCGCCGCTCATCTGAGACCAGATGAACCAACCGCCGCCGGCCAACAAGGCCAGGATTCCCGCCACGATCACAAGCATGTTGAGACCGCCCGCACTCGTCTGGCTGGTATGTGATCTGAGCGCATCAATCTGCGGCTTGCCGGTTGAAATCTCTCTGGTATCACTGCGTGTGTTGACGGCCGGTGCGCGTGTCTGCGATGCGACTTGGCCGGTGGAGATCAACTCCGGAGCCCCGCCTGCTTGTTCGTCAAGGAAGCGTTTATAACCGAACTCGAGCGCCTCCTTCATCTCCAACATCGACTCGTATCGGAGCTCTTTATCCTTTTCGAGCGCCTTCATGATCACCCGCTCAATCGCTTCGGGAACACAAAGCTCGGGAAACGTCGCTCTGAGCGAAGCCGGAGTCTCATTGATGTGCTTGTGCATAGTGTCCACAAGCGTCTTGCCGACAAGCGGCGGAAAGCCGACCAGCGCTTCATAAATTGTGGCGCCCAATGAATAAATGTCCGAGCGCGCATCGAGCGCATTTCCCATGCATTGCTCGGGACTCATGTAAATCGGACTGCCAAAAACCTCACCAGTTTTGGTCAGATGCATCGATTCCTGACCGGCTAACGCTTGCAGCTTAGCAATCCCGAAATCGACGACTTTCACAAAATCGTCCTTATCCTCGCTCTTGATCAAAACAATATTGCTCGGCTTAACATCACGATGGATAACATGTTGGCGGTGAGCATGCTCGAGCGCACTGCAAGCCTGCAAGAAAATCGGAATCGCTCGGCGGATATTAATCCGGCCTTCTTTCTTGATAATGTCAGCCAGGCTGTCGCCTTCCATGAAATCCATGACAAGGTACGGCTGACCGGTATCCTCCACTACCCCAAAGTCGTGCACTGTAATCACATTTGGGTGCTGCAGTCTGCTGGCCGCCTTTGCTTCCAGCTGAAACCGCGCGACATTCTGCTTGTCGTCGGCCAGATCGGCTTTGAGCATCTTGATCGCCACAATCCGATCGATCAGCTGCTGTCTTGCCTTGTAGACAAGACCCATGCCGCCCTTGCCGCAACTAGACAGTATCTCGTACTTGTCTGCCAGAATGGTCCCGATGAAAGGGTCCTTCTGGGTAGCCGGCTTGGTCGAGATCAAAACCGTGCCATCCTTGGGACAAGACTGCATCCTGCCGGTAAAGTTCTGATGGCAAACCATGCAGAACTTTACTGCCTCTGAACCCTGTCCTTCTTCCGGCGCCACGACGCTAGACCTTGCCCCTTTCCGGATTGCAAAACTTATCCAATCATATCCGCAAGTACATTTGCGCGGCCGCTTACGGAGCACTCACACCAGGATTTTATTCTAGCACTTCTACTATTATCATTCGTAGCTCTTGCGCAAAACAAAAGCTATCAATCTTCACCCTCAATCGCCGCGCGGGAGTAAAGTGTTGGGCGACGCACACAGCTGCCGGAGGTTGGACGAATATGGACAAGAAAGCTTGCCAAAGAGAAAGTGGTCCGGTTGAATGAATTTGCTTAATACCC
>JAGVKB010000015.1 GCA_020050835.1 Candidatus Obscuribacterales bacterium
GGAGTACGATTGATTCCTATTTTGTCAAGAAAGCGTTGGCGCCGACTGCTACTCGCCCGGCGGTGTTGGCGGTCGTGACTGATGGAGAACCTAATCGTCCCGATCAATTGCGCGAAGTAATTATCAATGCCACCAGACAGATGACTGATCCCAATGAGCTGTCCATTACATTCTTGCAGGTCGGTACAGCTCCATTCGGAGCTTCCTTGTTGCGTGAACTCGACGACAATCTGGTCAACGAAGGAGCCGAGTTCGACATCGTCGATACCAAGACATTTCCCGAGCTCGAGCGGCTCGGACTGACCGGCGCCTTAGCGGAGGCGGTGACTGTGCTGCGCACACCGTCTGTGCGCAAGACCAGGATGCCCGTCACAGCCAAGCAAGCAAGACCGCCCTATCGGCGGCCGGCAGGCAATGCCAGGACAGTCAGGCAGTCATCACAATCCAGTTCGCCGTCGGCTCCGGCTGCGATTCCGGTTCAACAACAATTGAAGCGAGCCGAGCAGGAGCGCTCGGAGATTGAAAGAAAGCTGCTGGAAAATTGAATGAGTTAGGTCTGTATCTTGCGTAAAAACTCTCGGTCTTCCTTTGTCAGCGCCGCGCTCTCCAGCAGTTCTGGACGTTTGGAAAGAGTGCGCTTGAGAGCCTCTTGCCTGCGCCAGCTGGCAATCTTCTGATGATTGCCGGAGAGCAATACGTCGGGCACTGCCATCCCTCGAAATTCGGGAGGCTTGGTGTATTGCGGTCCCTCCAGCAACCCGTCCACGAATGATTCGTGCGCCAAGGAGATCGATTTGCCGATCACACCCGGCACCAGCCGCGCCACCGAATCGATCACCGCCAATGCTGGAAGCTCGCCGCCGGTCAGCACGAAATCGCCGATCGAGATCTCGTCGGTTGCCAGTGTGCGAATTCGTTCGTCAAAGCCTTCGTAGTGACCGCAGATAATCGTGATGTCGCTCTCCAGGGCAAGCTGATCGCAGAATTGTTGTTGCAGCGGTTTGCCTTGTGGCGTCATGAGCAAAACCGGTGATGCAGCCGGTCGTTGGATTGATTCGAAGGCCGCGAAAAACGGCTCGGGCTTCAACACCATGCCGGCACCGCCACCATAAGGAGTGTCATCGACTTTCCGGTACTTGTCTATGCAGAAGTCGCGAGGGCTGACAGCTTTTACGCAGATCTTCCCGGCTTCGGCGCCTCTACCGACAATGCTGGTCGTGCAATAGGTCTGGATCAGCTCAGGAAAGAGAGTGATGACGTGAAAATTCAACATTGAAACCGCCTCTGGATCAAGGCGATTGTACCAGGGGCTCAAGCCGATTTCTTGGCTGTCTTGACGGAGCTAGTGTTTTACGAACCACTTAATCGGGCGGCAATCCAGGAGATAGTCGGTGGCGTTCCACAGATAACGCTTGTAAGTTGGCGGGTCGACGTATTTTTTGACGACATCTATCACTTGCTCCGGTGTCAGCTTCGTGTCGCGGTCCTGCGGCGAGCCGAAAATGCTGGAGCGTCCGCCCCATCCAGGCTCCATCTTATTTAGTTCGCGAATCGCTCGGCCGAGATAGCGGTCCAAGTCGCTTTTCTCATCGACACCGACTGAGTATCGACTAAAGTGAGGGGTTTCTTGCTGCAAAATTACGACCGGCGCGTGGCGATAACCATGTCCCATCGCCAGCCTGGTATCAGACTTTACAAAGACGACCTTGTCCGGAATGACGACTTTTGGCTCGAGCTCAACATTGAGGCGAGCGTGTCTTTCGCGAGCCAATTCGCGATGGCGAGAGGCCAGGCGTTGTACGTAATCCATATTTACAGAGCCATCCAGGACATCCTTCACGAAGAAGACCTTCTTGTGTATCTCTTCATTGAATCGCGTCTTACGCCGGATCGCCTGGATCAGGTCTCTGATCGTTTGATCGCTGTACAGTTCGGTTGGTGCCAATCCGCGATCGAGTCTGCCGATTTCACGAACGAGTGCTTCGTTTACTGGCCTGCCTTCCAACCTGTTTGCGAGCACCGCCATCGCGGTAATCGAGTCGGAATCCGGGCGAATAGTGGCTAAGATCGAGCCTGGCTTGGGCAATCTGTTGCTTGGCAGAGCGAGCGCCTGCTCGCAAGCGCTGGGAGTCGCCGACGAATTGTGGCTGCTGTGATGGTCCAAATTGGGTTGTCCGCGCAGCAGCCGCGGATCAGATACCTCAATTCCGAAATCGAAGCGGGGGTTGATTTCACTGGCGGGATTCAGCTGCTCGAATTTATAGCGAGTGACGCGGCCCGGCCGCGAAGATGTTTCCAGTGGTTTCGTCATCTCCGGTGGTTTTGTCGTTTCCAAAACGGCCGCATCTTTGGCCGTCATGGTTGATACTTCTGCAACGCTGTCGGTAACTTTGCTGGCTGTCTTTGCCGAAGTCGTCTCACCGCCAGTAGTGACTGCTGCGGTTTCAGTCAGACCACCCGTGGTCTGACTGGGTGGAGCTGCCTTGCCGGCAAATCCAGGCAATCGCCAGTGTCCGGCATCGAAAGACGAGCGCAGTTTGGCTCCGGCAAAGGTGCCGGCGATCGCTCCTGGTGTCATTATCACGCTGTCGACTGAAAAACGGCCGAATTGATTCGAAAGATCGCGCGTTGCGAAATCAAGCTCGACCTGGCTGCGAGCGCTCCATGCTTTGCCGCAAGCTTCCTTCCAGGGCTTAATCCCGTCATACATGAAAGAGAGTCCGGCTGCTGCTGCCGCACCGCGCACCAGCTTACCTAGTACGCCGGCGCGCTGAGAAAAGACTCCGATTCCCAGACCGAACGCGAAGCTGATGCCAATCTCGGCGGCGGTTGCGGTTTTATGATTCCAGGAATTTTGAGCAGATTTGGCGCAGGCCTCCGGCATGCCGGCGATGCCTCTGGTCAGCAAATACCATTCATTCTGCAAGCTCGTGCCGAGGCTGATCTCCTCGCTTGCCGCGGATTCTAAAGAGGTTTCGGTAGATGTTGCCATTTGTAGCGCGGTCGAATGAAGGGAATCGTCCTGTGGCTTCGGCCAGTCTAGTTATCGGCAGAATTTGTGTCATTGGTGGGATTACGTATGAGGCTGAAAACGTCTAAATTCGTCGATGCTCGCGCGAGCGAGGCCAGTTTGAGCGATCTGAGCTGAAGTCAGGTTTAACAAAGCTTCTAATAGCGAAAGGTTGGCTTGATTTAGTGGATGTGAGGCCGGCCTTCAAAATTTGAGCTTGACATCAAACGGCTGAACGAAGAGCTTTCAAGCCTTTGGTTGCGCCTTTGAACTTGCCGGCTTCAAGTGATTGAAACACTTGGGCGATCGCCCATATATTCAGATCGATCCCTTCCAACTAAATCTCTCTGCGTTAGTTTCATCCAACCAAGCATTTCAACCGAGCCAAGATTCATTAGCGTGTCAGGCGACATGGCTAGTGATTCAACTCGGCCAGTAGAAGGTGCTTTCCATGCCGGAAACAGCCGAACGACGAATTGCGCACTTTGCCAAGCTCGGCGACGAATGCATGGCAAAGTCGGACTGCGCAGGCGCGTACGATCACTATCAAAAAGGCTTGGAATCAGCGCGAGACCATTATGGGTTGCATCATGCGAAACTGATTCCACTGCTGGCAAAGGCTGCCGAAGCGAGCTTGAAGGACAGGCGCAGGCTGGTGGAGAAGCGGCTGAATGAAGCCGTCGAGCTCTACCGCTGGATTCTTGCCATTCAGGAGACTGTGCTTGGTTTCGACCATGCCGATCTTTTGCCAATGCTTCAAGTTCTTTCCATTTGCTACGACCAACAGGGCCAGCACATCATGGCTTCCGAACTCGCGCGCAGAGTGCGCGTGATTCGGCGTCGATGAGCACCCCCCCTTGTTGTTTTCGGTTTTTCGATCAAGCATTGTCGTTCGGACTTTGCTTGAAGCTCCTATGCGGGGTACGAGTATCAAGTCAGAAGGAGAAAGTTCATGAGTTCACAAGTAAAAGCTGCTCGCTGCGTCTTCCTCGACCGCGACGGCGTCATCAATCAAGGCATGAATATCAACCGGCCGGAAGACTTCAAGCTGATTCCCGGGGTGATCGATGCGATCGCCAGGCTGAAGCAGGCGGGCTACCTTGTCATCCTGGCCAGCAACCAGGGTGGGCTCGGTGAGGATCTCGACGGCAGCATCCGCTGGAAAAATCGTCCAATGACGCGCGAACAGTTGACGGCTGTCCATGCCGAGATGGCGAAACTGCTTGGAGACAGCGCAGCGCTCGATGCTGTCAAGTTCTGTCCGCACTCCAAGTCTGTTCCCTGCCAGTGCAAGAAACCCAATCCGGGCATGCTGGTGGAAGCTTCGCGTGAGTTCGGCATCGACCTCACGCAGTCGTACATGGTTGGCGACCGCGCTACCGACGTGGCCGCCGGCAACGCCGCTGGTGTCACGGCTATCCTGGTGCTGAGCGGACCGGACGGTCCCGACACCCAGGACAAGCATCAGGTTCCGCAAGGGACTCTGCAGTTCCCGTCCCTGGTCGAAGCGGCTGACTGGATACTCAGCCAACCGTAAGACGCTTCACTCTAAACAGCTCGCAGCAAGGACATCCTCGTCCTTGCTGCGAGCTGCTCTCGTGGCTGGTTGAAGAGCATGGCAGGTTCTGGACTGGCAGGACATTTGATTTTCTTTGTTCGTTGGATATACGAAGTAATATAGTATCAAAAAATTTTGAAAGAGCCGGGAGGCTGCTGCTTGAAATAGAGCAGCAGCCTCGTCCGGCTCCAAAACGAATGCTGTCGCAATCTGGCTTTTCAGCGACCGGCCGGGTCGAGCGCGGCGACACGACTGCGGAGCAGTTCGGTGTCCTTTTCGTCGTCACCGGACAGCTCGTCTGCGCCGATCGGTTTGCCGACAACCACGGTTACGCCCCGCCGGTAGTACCAGGCTGTTAAGATCAGATAGGCGTAAGACCGGTACTTCGGCCATTTCATGATCCAGCTGCCAGGATACTTGCCGTAGCGCAGGCAGACCGGAATGATCGGAACCGGTGTGCCGAGCTTCTCGGCTGCTTCTCGCGCGATTCGCACCGCGCCTTTTTTGAACTGTCCGAGCGCGCCATCGAGATGGGTTTCGCCTTCCGGACAGAGCACGAGTTGCTGGTCGGTAGTAAGCACTTTCACCGCCGCATCACGAGCTGGTCCGCCTTTACCGCTGGTCGTGTCGACGGCGAATCCGCCGCAGCGGGCAAGCAATGGTCCAATCCCGAACGGCAGGCGGAATACCCATTGTGCTCCCATGTAGCGAGCCGGTCTGGGCAGCAGCTGCTGAACTACGAAACCGTCGGTGTAATGCGGATGATTGAGGGCGATTACTGCCGGTCCTGATTTTGGCAGATTTTCGACGCCGGAAGCTTTGATCTTTCCGACCTGATATCCGGTGACGCAGCGCGAGATCGCGTTCAGCAAGCGAACTGCTCGCGGTTTGGGCGGATCTGGCAGGTAGCCGCAGGTGGCAACGGCGCGGGCATAAGCCCGGTATCGTTGCCAGTAAGGTGCGAGGTAGTACGCCGCCAGCGCAAAACACATCAGGAAAAACGCAAGCAGCAAAAGCCAGTAGACCGCCACCATAGTGGCGAGCAACTGCAGTTGGGCCGGTCCCGGGTGCATGGTAAGTCTCCCCAGAAAGCATTGTGAAACGGCGAGCCAGCGCGAGCTGGCCTCAAAAATAGGAAGAGAGAATCGGCGTTGCGAGCGGTATCGTCGCAAGCGCCGACTCGTTCAACCATTTGCCAGCGGGTCGAGATCGGTAATCCGGTCCTTCAGGATTTCGGTGGCTTGATCGTCATCGTCCGGCAGGTCAGCCGAGCTGATCGCCTGCCCGATCACGACGGTGACGCCCCGCCGGTAGTACCACGAATTGAGAAACATGTAGAGGTACTCGATGGTCGGCGGCAGCTTTCGGATCCAGCTGCCTGGATTGCGGCCGTAGCGCAGGTAGACCGGCACGATCTTGACCGGCTTGCCGAGCTGTGCGGCGGCTTCTTTGGCGATTCGGACGGCGCCCTTTTTCATTTCGCCCATCTTGCCGTCGAGATAGGCCCAACCTTCTGGAAACATTACCAGCACTTGGTTGGTGGTCAGAACCTTGATTGCTGCTTCGCGGGCCGGACCGCCTTTGCCCTGGGTGAGATCGACGCTGAAGGCGCCGCATGGACCAGCAAGCAGTGCGCCGAAACCGCGCAAAAAGGTGAAAACGCCGCGGGCCGCCATGTAGCGGGCCGGCCGTCTGATTACGCGCACCACCACTCCCGGGTCGACGTAATGAGGATGGTTGGGGCAGACCAGAAATGGCTCTGTCTCTTTGGTGTCCTTCGGCGGTTTGGGAGGAAGGTTCTCCTCTCCGAGAATTCTGATGCGGCCTACCTGAATCCAGGTGACCACGCTGCAGAAAACATTGAGAAATCGCACCCAGCCTGGAGTGGGAGGTGGTGCGAGGTATCCACAAGTGCTGACATCGGTGATGTATGCTCGAGCCCGTTTCAATGCCGGACGAGCAAGTAGAAGCCAACCGAGGGCTCCCATCAGCACTGCCGCTAGAATGAACAGCAGAGTTGAAAATGACAGCATATCGCGTTTCCAGTCCTGTGAAGCGCGAAGCGCCCCCGGTTTGAGCGAGGGCGATTCGCGCGCGGGTTTGGGTTGGAGAGACGTGCTACCCCGGCCAGCACAGCGCTTGCCGTTAGACGGAGATCAGGACTGCTCGGCTACGTGGAGCAACTCCTGAATCTTTCCGCGGAGGAATTCGATGGCGTTGTGCGGGTGCTCCGGGTCCGCGTCGTAAGGCAGATCGTGGACCGGAATCGGATCGCCGACGACGACGACCGCACCGAAGTTCTTCGCGCCGAAAATGTTGCGAAACCACTTCTGCCCGAGCGTGAGCATCAGGCGGTGAAGCAGAGTTGCCTGGCTGCGGTCGTGCTTGTACAGGATGGCGACCGGAATGATCGCCAAAGGCTCGGCACCAACCTGGCTGGCCGCCTTGCGCGCCACCTTGACGATGCCCGGACGGAAGTCTTCCGGGCGCAAGATGTTGTCTGCGACCAGCTTCCCTTGTGGAAAGTAAAGCAAGCTCGAATTCTTCTTGCTGGTGATTACTTCCACACAGGCGTTGATGAAGTTTTCGGCGCCGTTTGGCTGCTTGGAGTCGACGCCGAAACAGCCGGTCCAGCCGCTGAATAATCCGCGCGGGCCGCGCAGCTCAGAGGTGACGGCGGTATAGCGCTCGTAGTCGACGCCTTGATTGACCAGCGCCCAGTCAGGCGCCTGGATATGATTGGGAGCGACCAGTTTGCGCCCTTTGTAGCGGCGATACTTTTCGCTGCGGATCACCTTGACCGGACCGATGGAGAGGAAGACCAGGAGGCGGTTAACAAGGTGGAAGAAGATGCGCGCTGTCCAGGAAGGTTCCGGTGGCAGGTAGCCGCTGGTCTGGAGTTTGCGCCCTTCGCCTTTCCAGAATTGCCGCCAGAGGTAGATACGAACGGCAGCTACCGCCAGCAGTCCCAGAATTACGAGCAGAGCATATGTGTTCATGCTTTCGGTCTCCTTTTCGAAATTCCGCAAACGAAGAGCAATACCTCGGTCTTCTTCGTCTTCGGCTGAAGAACACCGGCTCCGGCATTACGTCGGTACGCGCTGGTGTTCTTCGTAAGTTGCAAGTAAGTGGTGGATTTCTGTACGGCTGTTTCTTCGGCGGTGCCGGGTAGGCGTCGCTTGGTCCGAACCTTTGGCTGCTAGGTAAGAATCATCTTGACCGCGCCCGGCTCTACTTTGAGGTTGATCTCCTGGGTGGCGGCGCCCGGATCTCCGTCGATGTTTGGCTGCATCGCTTTGTTGCAGCGAATCGTCAGCTCGCTGGTGCGGAAGCGGTAATAGTGCCGCGACCGTTCTGGTCTGCCTAAGGCCAGCCAGAAAGCGACCGTGATTAGCTGCCAGGCGCTCTGCGCTCGAAAGACGACGACGTCCATCAAGCCGTCGGAGGCGTTGCAGCCGCGCGACATGCTTGCCATCGAGGGCGGAGCCACGTTCAAGGCGAACAGTGCGGCCGCATCTTCCTGGGTGTCCGTGCCGAGCATGCTCAACTGGAAGCGGCGCGCGTTGGGCAGGAGGCAGGCGAGCGCGACCTTCACCACATAGACGAGGCGCCCCAGATAGCGCTTGAGGAGCGGGCTGGCCGTGCTGATCGCGTCCGACACTTTGCCCAGTCCGAAGCCGACCAGGAAGAGGCGGCTTTGACAGTTGCCGGATTGGTCCTTGTATCTGGCGGAGACGACGTCGACCGGTTGAGCGGTGCCGGCCAGGATCATTTGCGCAAACTGAGCCGGGGTCGGGTCCGAGTAGAAGCTGCGGGCGAACAGATTGCCGGTTCCGCCCGGGTAGACGGCCATCGGCACCGGTTTGCCTTTCAATCCGGCGGCAACCTGACAGGCGGTGCCGTCACCGCCGAAGGCGACAACAAGCTCAGCGCCGGCTGCGACTGCCGAAAGCGTCAGACTCGTCGCCGAATCCGGTTCGGCGGTGGTGGCGCAGAAGGTGACCGCAATCCCGCGGTTTTGAAAGTAGCCGGCCAGCTCGTTGACCCTGTTTTCGCTTGCGGAGCCGCCTTTGGGATTGTATACGATTGCCAGTGTCTTGAGGTTCAAGTGGTTTTCCTCTCAGTTGACGCTAAGACAGCGCGTTTCGCGGCCACCGGTAGTGGTCGCAGCCAGCCGCCGTCCGCGCCGGCATGTCATTGCATTCGATTGAATCGACATCTGTAAGCAGGCACCAAACCCACTTGCGAGAGCAGTGCGGTCTTGTCCGATCAGGTCAGCGCGTCATCGCTACAAACCTGGCGTGATCGGACAAGACCGCTATCTGAAAAACTCGGAGGCTGTCCGAGGCAGAAAAATGATCGGCTGCGGCGTGTCACCATATGCGGTGAAGGATATTCCTCCTGCGCCCGGGTTGCGGAGGCTCTCCCCGAAGGAAGAGCTTACTGCTCACCACAAGGGCAAGCACCACAAAAATAGGGCGCGCGAAGGCCAATTCGGTTCACCAGCTGAGCGCCAAAAGGACGCTACCTACCCAACCTTGGACCCAGACCCCAGGGCAGGCGCGCCGTTTGCACGGCGAGCTGAGTGGGGGAGTGGGCCGCACCGCATACGGCTGACGCCGCAGCCGACCGTCGAACATCCGCAAGTAATACCCCGGTTCCAGGCGGGGTTTTATGCGCAGCAGCGACTCGAGAGAATAGAGACCTGCTGCGCAACCGCCGGTGACGGCGGCAAGGGTCAACTGAACGATTTTCGGTCTGGCCTGCCTGGCTAGGCCACCGTACGCCTGAATCCTGCCCCGCTTCCCAATCGAGGCTCCCACGACCAGTCTTCTCCCAGCGCTCCGGGCTGTTAACCCGAAATTCTGAGATTTGACCGGCCGTGTTTGCCTGTCCACGAGACAGTAAGGCTAACAGCGCCGGCAATTGGGTGCTTACCAGCGTCAGTCATGCTGTTAGTTTTGATTCGTTGTTATGTTCAATGCTTCACTTACCGCTGTCCACCAGGGACAGCAGCAGGCGCCCGAACTCGATAATCGCCGAAGCCATCGGTTGCCCGACCAGGTCGACAAAATACCGTTCGAACGCCGGGTTCGTAATGGTGCTAACCGCGATCTGAACCGGCACGAAACCGGCCATTTCGAGGCGGCAAACCAGGTTGTGCAGCGAACCCCACGAGCATTCGGTGGGATTGCCGTCCGAGACCATCAGCAAGATGCGAAGCTCTTTGCCGCTGCTGGCCGCCGATTGGTACATATGCCAGAGCATCGCCGAGTCGTTGTTGCCTCCGTTAGCACGGAGTCCCGAGACCCGGCTCTGTCCGGGCGTGCCGCAGTCGTAGATTGTTCTGTCGGTGAATCCCCAAAAGTGAGCCGTGATGCCTCGCACACCGCGCACAGATTCCTCGATCAGGAGGCCGAAGCGCTTGGCCAACTCAATGTGCTGGCCGGCCATGGAGCCGGAGCAGTCGATGCCTACTTCGATGTGCACTGATGCCTTCGGCACTTTGTGCTCATCGACGAAGATCGCTGTTTCGCCGAGCGCCGCTCGCTCGATCTCATCAATCAGCTCGTGACCGGTTTCCTGGTCCTCGATATCGACAACTGCCAGGCCGGTTTGCTCGAGGTAACGCCGCATCTGCGATGCCAGAGGCAGCACATCGGGCAGCATCGTGTCGAGCGAAGCCTGGTCGGCTGCGACCGGAACGATGTTGTTGATGACGGCGAATTCCAGCATCGACTCGTCATAATCAGGCGCGCCTCTGGCTGGCAAAGGGCCGTCCATCGCCGGTGGCGGCTGGCTTACAAACTGCTTGATCTGTTTGCGAAAGAGCCAGGCCAGCAGCGCCAGCAAAAGCAGAATGACTAGCAAGATCAGAAGCGCCAGCCAATTGCTTTTCAGGATGACCGCCACGATCATCGCCAGCAGTGCGGCCAGCGGAGCGCCGAACAAAAGCGCCCGGAAAGTCGGCGAGCGCCATACTTTTACGGACCATCTCTTGATGGACGCCCAGAGCCAGCATAAGCCGCGCCAGAACGCCAGTGCTGCCAGCACCGCCCAGGCCGCCAGCATCTTTGCCATCGTCCAGAGCGGCGTCAATAGCCACTGGTGTAACTTGTTCAAGACGGCCGCCACCGGTTTTGGCGTGTACTTTACCGCTAGCGCGTCCAGGCGGTCCAAGACCTCTGCCGCCTTGCTTTTGAGGGCACCCCAGGCGTGTTGGACGCTGTCTTTTGCCCTTTCAGCAAGCGATTTCGGCTTCTCTGGCGCTTTGGCCGGTTTGGCAACGGACGGCTTGGCGCTCCTGCGTCGGAGCCAGTTGTCCAGGCAGATTGCCAGGATAATCAGCGAACCTGACACGGCCAGGCCGACTGCCGTGTACCAGAAAGCCGAGTCCCAACCGGCCAGCCCGTTGTGGGTAAAGAGCGCGAACCAGCCGGCGACAAAGACGATCAGGAGCAGCCAGGAGACTTTCGAGCCGGCGACTTCCCGCCAGAAGGGAGGCTTGGTCGGAGTTGTCTCCGGCGGCTCGGGCTCGGGTTTCGGTGTCGGCTCCGGAGTCGGAGGCGTTGTGGCAGCAGGCGGAATCGGTTGCGGTGCTTCGACCCCGCGCGCGAGTACTGCGTGCACTTGGCGGGTGAGATCGAGCAGCTCATCTTTGGAGAGATCCATCAGATTAGCCGGGATCATCGCCAGCGCTTCGGCCACCACCGGATCTTTCGGACCGGGCAGGTGCCGGCGGAAGTGATAGAGGAATTCGTTGAATCTGGCGATGTAGCCGCCGGGCGGAATCCCACCGGCGTCCGGCGCTTGATCGTCGCCCTCGCCGGTCACTTCCTTCCAGCGCGAAGCCTTGTTTTTTCGAATCACCCAGGCGACCAGCGTCTGGAAGCATGCTCCCCAGCTCGGGTCTTTGCTGCGACCGCGCCGCTCGTTTTGTTCGTCGTCGATCAGATTGAACAGATCTTTGAAACCCTCCGCGGCAGCAATCTTGTACTGTTCGTGCGCCGGCCAGAGATGATGAGCGAGCTCATGAAAGCCCAACCCGCGCCAGACATTGATGGCACGCTCGCGGTTGCGGATTTCGAGCAGAACCGACGGGTTCAAGTGAATGTTGATCACCGAACCGTCACCGCCGGCGTCGTACGTATAACCGTACTGGTTGCCGCCGATCAGGTGCAACCTGACAGGTCCTCTGGCGTAAAAAGCCAGGTCCGCTGCCAGTAGCCCCGTCTGTTCCTTGATGAAGGCGATTTCGTCTTTTGTCAGCGGAACTTTCTTGTCAGCCATTGGACCCAGTCCTTTTCGATTGAAAGCGAAGCGGGATCAGTCTGGGGTCGTAACCCGGGCGGCTTTTGCAGTCGCCCGGGTTGACTCAGCACTGGATCCGTCGCGGCGGCGTCGTAGGCGATCACGACTGTTTGAGCAGGTCGATGATCGTTTTGGAGACGCGGCCGGCTTCTGAGTTTGCATCGGCGTTGTTGCCTTCGAACTGATTGGCGACGCCGGTCAAGAGTGCGGTCTCGAGGTCGATACCGCTGGCCAGAAACATCGCTACGTTCTGCGCCGCGCGGGTGGAGATCGTTTGGGACAAACGCATCTTCAAGTCGTGACGCATCTTTCGCAGCTTGTTGATCACCGTCAACGCCTGGTCGAGCTTGGCTTTGGGACTGTTGGGGAATTTGACCAAGCAATGCGCCAGCTCTTCAGCATGGGGCATGTGCTCGATCTTGATGATCACCCAGCGGTCTTTGGCGGCGGCGTCGGTTTTGCGCACGGTGAAAGGCCCGCCTTCGTTGGCCGCGGCCATGAAGCGAACATTCGACGGAACCTCGATCACGTCTCCGTTGGGAAGAGCCATCAGCCGAACCTCTCCTTCGATCACGTCGAGCAGCGCGTCGCGAGCATCCTCGTCCATGCGGCTGTACTCGTCGATCATGATCAAGAAGATCTCGTTGGGATTCCGAATCGCTTCGCGAATCGCTTTCACCAGCGGCGAATCAACCCACTTGAATACCTGCTTTCCGTCCTGTTCGACCGGTAGCAAGCGCCCAAGCATGTAGGCGAACTTCTTGATCGTCCCGCCCGAGATCTTGCGAAATTTCCAGTCGAGCTTCGAGGAGACCGCTCGTGAGATGGTTGATTTGCCGATGCCCTGATCGCCGATCAGCATCAAGTTTTTCTGCCGATTCTGCAAAGTGATCGACATTAGGCGGGCGGTGATTGGGTCGACCCAGACACCAGGGAAGTTGGGATCGATCTCCAGCGTGAGCGGCCGCACGACGATCGCTCCCCGACTTTCCGATTGCGGGTTGACGATTCGTTCGATGCGGCAGACCCAGCTTTCGCCGGCCTTTGGCGTCTGGCTCCGGCGAGAGAGTTCGGGCAAGACGATCTTCTTGGTTCGCTTGCCGTCGATGTGATTCGATTTGACCGGCACCGCTCCCTTTGCATTGGTTTCCCAGCGCACGAGGCAGTTGGTGCCCGGTGTGAGATTCTGTTGGTTGCTCATAGGCACCTCCCAGGCAAACCCGTTTCAAGCGGGTAATTGCTTAGTAGTGAGATTGAACTGGCCGAGCCGAGTTAAGGTTTCGCGCCGGATTGCTGCGACCTGATGTAGCGATACATTCGGTCCCAGTTGTCGAGGAAAAGGCGGGCTCGCTTTTTCGATTTGATGAAATCCAGTGTGTTGGCTTGATCGTTGGCCGCTTTCGTGTAATTGAAGCTGCCGGACTGGACGTACAGACCGTCAACGACTGTGTATTTGCTGTGGAGCAGCTGGTGTTTCTTCTCGGATGTGCCGAGCAGAACTTCGACGCCGGCTGCGGTCAGCCGAGCGATCTGAGCTTGCTCCACCGGTCCGGATCTCCCCTGCGTCTGAGACTTATCCAGCAGGAGGCGAATCCCAACGCCTCGTTTCGTTTTCAGCTCAATCAGCTTATCGACTACCCGCGGGTCGGTAAAAGCGTAGTCGGCGATGTGCACCGACTGGTGTGCCTGGTCTAAAAAGTCGAGGAAGCTGTCGATCCCACTTTCGTAGGGCGTGAACACTGTCTTTATGTAGTCTTGTGGATCGACGTCGCCACGATTCGTATGCGAGCCGACCCAGAAACCACCACCGAAAGACATGCCGAGCAGAACCACGACCAGCACGACCAGAAACTTCTGTTTCAGGCTCATGGTGGATGTTCCTTTTGAAAAGGTCAGCATTGTGCAGGCTGCAACCGACAATGGTTGAGTCTTTTACTGCACTTAAGCAGCGGTCAGCTCGCTTCCTCGGGGGCGGCGCGGGCTCAGTGTTACAGAGCGCCAGGCCAAACCTACGAACAAACGGCCGGAATCACTCCCTGCAAAACCCCAATCGTCATGGCGACCGTGTTAATGGTTCGAGCTGTTGAAGGGGGCGAAGGTTTGAAGGGGATGACTACCAGGAAGTGCCGAATGAACTGCTATTTACATCTCATAAGCTAATCAATCCACGCCTGTGATCGAAAGGATCATGATGTAGTTAGAAGCTATAAGTTTTTGTAATTACAGGCTGGACTTAAGCTGTAAGACTTTCAGTCAATTTCTTTGGGGCAGTATAAAGGCGCAGCGGAGCCTAGTTTTGGAACCTTGGAATTCGATCATAATCGGCGACAATACACTCTATTAGAAGCAGTTTTACTATAGAAACTTACGCAACACAGCTCGCGGGGCTCCGAAAGTTGCAGACGCTAAGCGGCAGATTCTTTCGATTATTGCCAATCAGTTTCGGCCGGCTGTATCACCCGTTGCAGATTGAGAACAAGACCAAGAAAAAACGAGGACTCGATTGAGTCCTCGTCTCGTGTGGATCGAAATGTGTTTACCTAACCTAATCCAACCAAAAGGATACTGATCAGTGTTTACCTTTTGCCTTTTTTCTTGGCGGCCTTCTTTACGGGTTTGGCAGCCTTCTTCGCCGGCTTAGCAGCGGCCTTCTTGGCCGGCTTGGCGGCTTTCGCGGGCTTCGCAAGCACCAAAGTTGGTTGCTTGGAGCGGCCGTTGACGATGTCCTTCAACTCCTTACCAGCGCGAAACGCAGGAACCTTGGCGGCTGCGATCTTGAGCGGAGCCAGGGTTCTCGGGTTACGGCCAGTGCGGGCCTTGCGCATACGACGCTCGAAAGTTCCGAATCCGACTAGGGTTACTTTGTCGCCTCTGGAAAGAGCGCCGGTCACTGTGTGAATAAGTCCGGACAAGCACTTCGTCACTTCTGACTTCGGTTGTCCTGTCGCCTTCGCGACTTGTTCTACGAGCTCAGCTCGGTTCATTCGATTTCCTCCTATGGAAATGCCCACTCCAACCCACACGCAGGGATGATAGCATCACCATTTTGAATAGACAATAGATTCTGACTGCAGATCGAAAAATATTTTTCCAGCGGTCAAATTCAAATTCCGATGGCATCAAGGTTACAGTCCGTGAGGCTTTTGGGCGCTTGTTGAACACCTGATGCGCTCGATGTCCCGGTTCGACCCTGATTATTTTGACTGATAAAGCGACATATCCATCAGGCTTTGGTTGTCTGGCCGGAAACCCTCGGAAATGAAATTTAGGCGGCGCAGTGGTTTGAGAGTTTTGCTCGATTGAGTGCCTCTTGTAATCAGCCTGGTATGCCGGTGGCATAACCAGCTACCTGAAATGCCTGCTGACAGTAGGTTTGTGGCAATTTGTCTGAATTGGAGGTCGTCAACAAAAGGGTTATAATTGGCACCCTATCACCCGTCTATTTCCGAGATGCCCTTATGAGTAAAGGTAGATTGATTATCTCCAGCGGCATGACAGCTGCAATTATTCTGGCTGGAGCCACCGCTATTAAAAGTCTGGGTCAGAAGCCGACTGGGTCAGCCAGCGGGCGATCCGAAATCGACTGGCAGATGTTCAGGCATAATTCAGCGCGGACAAGCGCAGTCACTCTCGATATCCCCTTTTCTTTGCAGGGCAAGCTTCTCTGGATGTTTCCAGCGGAAGGGCAGATTGACTCATCTCCGTCCATATATAAGGGGGTGATATATGTTGGGTCTGATGATGGATATCTCTATGCCGTGGCGGAGCGGAGCGGAAAGATGCTCTGGCGGGCTGAGCTGGGCGACAAGGTGAAGTCATCCCCCCTGATCGATAAAGGCACTGTTTATGTAGGTTGTGAGAACGGCAAGCTCTTTGCGCTCGACGGTGCTACAGGCAAAGTACTCTGGTCGTTCAAGGCTGAAGACCGCCTGTCGTCGTCGCCGGCCATATCCGGCGGATTGGTTTTTGTAGGTTGCTGGGATGGTTGCGTATATGCGCTTGACACCAAATCCGGTAGCTTATCCTGGAAGTTTCAGGGCGAAGGTCGTATTACTTCATCGCCGGCGGTTGCGCAAGACACTCTGTTTGTTACTGCGCATGGCGGTTATCTCTACGCAATTACCCCGGCTGACGGCAAGCTCATCTGGAAGTTCAAAACCGGCAATAAAGTTTACTCCTCGCCGATGGTAATGAACGGGGTAGTCTATTTTGGAAGCTGGGACAAGAACTTCTATGCAGTCGATGCAATTACCGGTAAGACTAAGTGGAAATTCACTGGTCCTGAGACTTTCAGCATCTCGGCGGCGGGAGCAAACGGTCGTATCTTTGCCGGTAATGATGATCTGAAAATGTATTGTCTCGATGCTGAAACTGGGAAGTTTCTCTGGAAAACCATGCTGAACAGCCCGGTGCCGTTGTTGTCCTCTTCTCCGGCTGTTGCAGGCGATTTACTGTTCGTGGGTAGCTCCGATGGCAATCTTTATGAGTTGCAGACAAGAAATGGCGCTATTAAATGGAAGTACAAAACACAGCGACCGATCATTAGTTCACCGGCTGTCTCAAGCATCGGTGTTTGTGTCGGAAGCCAGGACGGCAATCTTTATCTATTGAATTAAGCAGTTCGTACAGCTGAGCGCAGTTGTGTCGCCTTGACATCCGGGTGCTGCGAACTGTCTTTGCGAGCGGTTGATATCCATATAAGCATGGCCGTAAGCTGGTGGGGAGTTTGCTGATTCTCCTCTAACGGTTGGTGCACAGCCGAATTTACTTTCCGTTTCGTATCTCACTTCCAAACCACTGGAATGCCTGCCGGCGTTCTAAGTGGAAAACCGGCTCGATTAACGAGCGATTGAGAGGGAGCTGTGAAGGAAAAACTGAAAAGCTTGATTGCGCGTGTAGCGCAATTCTGTATCTTCGTTATTGCAGCTTTGGCCGGCCAGCGCGATCGCCACATCGCCGATAGCGTGACCGCCAACATTTCTGGCAACGGTAATGCCGGCAATCGATTCGACGATACCTATGACAGGATAGTCAAGGCATTGCCAGACGGGACGCCGGTAAAGTATGACGACTTCCGCAAAAAGGTCGGCACGGATGTGACCGACCTTTTGCCCTGGGCCACGCCGGACACCATTACCAGGCATGGCAATCACATCGTCCTCGACTCACCGTCGGCCGGCACTCAACAGCTCGGCAACGGAGTTGAGTTGAAGACCGACAAGAAAGTGGAGTTCGACGTCAACAAGGCCAATGGCCTTTTGACCTTAACTGGAATCAAGGGCATTAAGGTGAGCATCAGCGGGGCGGCCGCTCTGGACTTGCGAGAGCTTACGCTCGCGCGTGACGGCAATGGCAACATTGTTGTCAGCGGCAAGTTGCTGCTCTCTCGCTTCTTGCCTTACCTCCCGTTCAAGGTCACGCTTGGGCCTGACGGACAGCCTGTTCAGGGCAAGTAAGGGCAGGAGTAAAGCGCCGATGCTCTTCGGCAGGCAAAGACCAACAACAATTCAGCGGCGGCAGGACTGGCTCTTGTCGCTGCTGGGTGTCCGCACCCAATCAGGAGAAACTTAATATGGATTGGCGCACTGCGCGGCTTTATGCCGCTGCCATGAGTTGGCCTGTCATTCTGGTCAGTGCATGGCTGGGAAATCATTTTGGCGGAGCTGTCGGAATGTTCATCGGTACATTCGTCGGCATCGCCGCTTACTTCCTCGGGATCTGGCGAGCGATGCCGAAAGATGATCCGCCACCCGCGCAAGGTGGCAAGGACGATTCCAAAGAGGGCGAAAATCGCCCTGTAAAACGACGCGAGGATCCGCCCTGGGACGATGACCAGGATCAGGTATCCTAGCAAGGGGTAAATCATGAACACTCAACTGATCGACTTCTATCGCGGCACCGGCGCCGACGCTGCCGGCCGTACCATCGACCAGATCTGGGCTTTCGACCACAATCAATTGGAGAAAGTCCACGACTATATTCAATGGCTCTTTCCGCTTTCAACGGCGAGCAGATACAATCCGCAGGCTCCGCTTCTGGACCCCGAAACCATCAAGGTGTTCACCGAGGATGCCGATCTGAAGGCGCGATTGCTCAAGTCGTTGCATCTCATGCTCGACTTCTACGGTTTGGCGCTGAGCACAAGCAGCACCAACCGACCGCAGATCGACAAGGCTGTCAATTACGCAGCTCGCAAGTCCAACTGGCAAGATGCGTTGCCGGGATTCCTCAACCACAATCTTCTGCGTCTCAGCCGAATCTTGGAGGCTCTGTCCGTGCTCGGCTGCCCCGATTACAGCGCCGCGCTCTTCAACTGTTTGCAGAGCGTACAGACTGAGGAGCCGTTCAAGATCCCGACCCAGACGCTCAAGTTCTGGCAGCGAGCCACCGGCGCTCAATAGACTCAGCTTCGTCGTCGGCCTCTGTCACCGCGGTTCTCCGCAACCGGTCGAAACCGTTCCTTAAGAGCAAAGATTGGCTGTCAAAACCAGCGCTCTCTTTGCTCTTTTTTTGCATTTAGCTACCCGGGTGTATAGTAGGGGCGATGCCATGCGTCGCCCGCAACTGCCGAGCATCGCTTGCCTACTCTTCGCCAGGACTATCGACGCACGCCGAAGCGAGATCCAAGCGGCATCAGTCCATTGCGCAGACCGCCATTTGGAATGCATTGACCGAGCGATTGAAATAGACCGATCGCTTCCGGCGACATGATTGTTTTGGCGGCCAACTCCAGCATCGATCCAGCGCCAGCTGCTGTTGTGCCCAATCCGTTCTGTCCAGGCATTTCAGAGAAACTCGCTCCGGTGGTGGCGCTTGTTCCGGCTGGCACCGTCCACTCAGAGATGCCATCCTCCAGAGTCAAATTTCTCTTGGTGGCGAGCCTTGGCGGACTGCTGTAAGCACCTGAAGAAGCTGATTTCGCCTGGGGAGTCAACCATTCCGACTGGCCTGCGTAGCCGGCGGTGACCGGACCGGACTGCATGGCGTGGCTGTTGGGTGAAGTACTTGGACCGATCCAATCTGATTGACCGCTGCTTGCTGTCCTTGCCTCGGCCGGTGAAATCCATTGCGATTGCAATGGTGCTGCCGCGGCCGAAGTTGTAACGATCGTGCTTTCGCTTGGATTGATCCAGCCCGATAGCCCTGGAGACGCTGCGGCTGAGACGGCGGATGATTCTGGTGGCGGAATCCAATCCGACATCCCGGTGTTTTCTTGAGCTAACGCAGACTGGCAGCTGGTTTGCTGCAGAAGCAAGAGACCTAGCCCAGAAATTATGATGAAAGCTTTGTTCGATTTTCGCATGACTGTTTCTAACTCAGTTACTGAGAGCGCAGCAATTCTGCGTCGCCCACCGTGTGACGAAATCCCTCCCGACCGTAGTTTTGAAGGAAGACGCCTTGTTTAGAGACGATTGTGCGACGCGAGCCATTTGGAAACTTGAGCAATGTTTCATCGCCGTGGACTGATTTGAGAACTGTCAAGACAAGCAGATTGAAGAACATATTTGAGCTCTTCTGCTCCACTTGTACGTTACCAATCTGGCCCGTGCTGGTCACTACATAGTTCACCCGGCATTGAAGCGGTGGTGAGAATTTAAAGGCTGATTTTGCGATTACATTGAATCGGGCAAAGATCTCTTCGGCTACGCGCCGGTGCCAACTATCCCAGGCTAGTTGCATCTCTGCGCTCTGGTCAGGATCATCTGTAGATTGCGATGCAGTCTCGGCTACCCCTTCGAATTGCGGCGTGGCCGCCTCGGAATCCGGTAGTGCCAGCTCTTCTCCATTTGGCCAGCCTCGCTCTTGGGAAGCAACAGGAGGGCTAGCGGTTAGCTTTGGCGGCGGATTGTCACCGGATTCGGTATCATCACTGCTAAATGGATCTTCGACTTTTGGGGCTCCGTGAGACTGCGCTGGAGACCGCTCTTTGGTGGTGTTCAGCTGATGCTTCGACTCGACCTTGCCGGTGAGATACCCGCAATGGGCCGGCAGGCTGAATTGAACAGATAAAGTAAAAGTAGCTGCAGTTGCAGCCGCAAGCGAGGTTAACTTCATGTGATTTGGGGGGGAGAGTTGCTAATGGCGGCAGTGTAATAAAAAATTGTGACTTAACCGTGAAGGATTTGTGACAAAAACCTTGAAAACCGTAAAGAACAACTAATTCTCGACGTTTTGAGTATACGGTGCGGTATAGTGGTAAAAGATTTTTGAAATGCAGGAAAATCAATCCTTTTGTTTTTAAGGACCGGTGGTATTGCAAACTCTAGGTTGCAATACCACCGGTTTTGTAGATCCCTGAATGACGGAGCGCTGGCTTAAGCGAAGCGCTGCCGCTTACTTTCGGTCGATTCGCAAATCAGGACAGATCGGGCAGCGCGGTGTCGAGCAGCGAAGACCTTCTTCGAGATGCTTTCTCGCCTGAGGCGTACAGAGTATTTTGAGCTCTTTGAGATCTCCGATGCCGCCGTGTTGCGCATATCGCTCTTCGAGTCGACAGTGAATAATCGACCCCGTGCCGATCAGATTCAGCGATTCCTGAGTTAGCCGGTTGGAGCCGATCGGGATAGAGACTCTTTCAACGAGGAGCTCGGCTGCCTTCTCGAGCACCATTCGTGTCATCCCGCAGACGACCGGCAGTGCGAAGTCTTTGTATTTACCCAGTCCGACCAAGAAAATGTAACGCGGTCGAGCCGGGTTCAATCCCTCTTTGTCCAGATCGAGCAAGAGGCTCGAACCACGGACACCGCGAAAACCGGCTTGTTCCTTTGCCTTTGCGATGGCCCCGCCGAGATGTTCGTCGAGCAGCTTGACGTATCCGCCTGCTCGAGTCCCTTCCGTCTGAGTCAAAACCAGCATGTCGGTGTCGAAAAACTCCGGCACCAACTTTGCCTTTCGTCCTAAAACCGGTGCGGTGGTAATCTCCGGTAGTGGGCAGCAGAGCGGAGCCTTCGGCGGAAAGCCGACAATCGGCAATCCTTTGAAATCATTGTTCATGGCAAACCTCCTGGTTGGTTGAAGCTTGGTTGCGTTGGTTAGATCAAGTCAGCGGTTTGTTGTCCGCCTAAGCCAAGTGGGCCCTGATTCTTCCGAGTCGGGGCCCACTGAGGGCAGACAGACTAGTCGGTCTTAGGCTTGGGCAGTGTTCTTTTCGCAGGCCTCGCCGGCGGCGTTGTAAATCCATTCCAGAGCGAGATCGCAGATGGCGTTGATCTGCATGGCGAATGCAGTAAATTGACTTGTCTCTGCGCTGTAACAGCAGGTGTTCGCGCGGGCAAACAGTTTGTCGGGTTCGGCCGCTGGTTTGTCGGCGATGCTGGTCTCTTCCGGTTTGGCGTGGCAGTCTTCCAGAGCGTTGCGCAGCCGGAGTTTGGCCCGCAACACTGCCGAGCCATTGAACCGTGCCGCTTCCTCCTTGATGTGCTTGACGTTCTTCTGGAAAGTCTTGATGCGGTCCATCACTTGGTCGGGGGGCAGTTTCTTGGCTTCGGTGGACAGAAGTTCGGCCGATTTCAGCAGATCGTGCAGCTCAGCGACAATGTAAGTAACTTCGGCGGTGTTCTCGACTCCGAAGGAATGCTCTCGGTCGAGCATCTTCAGCGCTCCGAGCTGTTCATCGAGAGCGGCAAGTTGCCATTGAAGCGCAGACTTGCGCAGCTGCTGCGAAGTAGGTTGATGGTTGCCAAACGGTTGATCGTTGTGAGACATGGTAGCGCTCCTTTACTTTTGTTTTGCGCAGATAGTAATAAGATCGGCTCGCCTGGTGGCGTTGATTGAAGCTTGGAGATTGATTGCGGGTGAAACAGCTTGAACAAGACCCTCCTTTGAAGAAATGGATTTGACGATGAGTGGATTCAAACTACTGGCTCGAGCGCTCCGTATTCAACTGCTACCAACGCGAGATCGGCTCGCGAACAGCAGCTGCTGCTCAGGCGATCAGTCAAAGGGATGATCTGTTTGCCAGGCAATGTTGTGAATGACGCCAATGTTTGTGGGGTGGCTTGTCGACCGTTAATGCAGATCAGGCTCTGGCTGGTTATCTTTAGCAAGGAGGAGCTGCTAGCGACTGAGCCGTCTTCCAACTACTTGAGCTGTCAATCGGCGGTAAATCGCCACTGGCCGATTGCCAGCAGATAACTGTCCTAGCTCCGAGATCAGCCCTTCGGTTGATTTTCTCTTTTAGAGCGGCTGCGAGTGCCATGTTGTCGAGACTTTGACCATGGCCGCTAAGGTAGGCGCCGGCAGTTAAGCAATGCCGAATTGGGAAAGTACTTGCTACTCGGTGCCTGATAGCCGGGAAACATCAATATCTGGTGACCAGGCAGAAGACAGGCCCGGCGTTAACTACAAAGGAATCTCCGCATCCGGAGCGGCCGGTGGCGGTGCTTCTTCGCCCTTGAGAGAAGCTTCTTCCTTTTCCGGCTTCTTGCTGGTTTCGATCTCCTTTTCGTCCTCACCAGGAAGAGCGGTTTTTTGCGGAGCCTTCTTGAAGCTCTCGAGGTTCTTCGCAACCGCTTGCTTTCCTTGAGCGCTTCTTAAGGCCGCCATGTATTGCGGCACTTGCAGCAAGAACGCCATCGGGTCGATATATTGGTTCGTATCTTCTTTGATGACGGTGTAGTGAACGTGCACCCCGGTCGAGCGGCCGGTCGAACCGGCATACCCAATTACTCTTCCTCGCTGTACCCACATGCCGGGCTGCACGCTGTAACCATTCAAGTGACCGCAGATTACGCGAACATTCGGGTAAGGGCAATAGACTTCCACCGCTACCCCCATATTGCCGCGCCAACCCACGCGCGTCACCATGCCTGGCAAGAGGCAATACACCTTGTCGTTGAGATTGGCTGCCAGATCGACGCCATTGTGAAAGTCACCGCGTCCGGTCACCGGGTGGACACGAAAGCCGGCTTTCGAAGTGACTACTCCCATACCGACTGGTGTGTACAGAATGTCGTCGCGCATAGGCGATACCAGGACGGTCGGCACATAATAGCCTTGAAAGTAGTAAGCAAGGCTGGGAGCGGCCAATATGATCGCTGCAATCAACGCTGTGAGTGTGAATTTGCCAGCCCGCTTCATCCGATTCTACAGCTCGGTTTCCTACTCCATTTCTTACCACGAGTGAAAGAGAAGTATGTTAAGTGCTCAGTCGTTCTTCGCCAGTTGTTCGTCCAGGATAGTATTTATTACTTGAGGATTGGCCTTCCCCTTCGTAGCCTTCATCACTTCTCCGAAGAAAAACTGTCTGACCTTGGTTTTGCCGCTGTGGAATTCGGCAACTTGCGATGGATTATCGGCTAAAACCTTTGTGACCAGGTCGGTAAGCCCTTTTTCATCGCTGATCTGGGACAATCCTTTTTGTTCGATCAGTGTTTTGACATCACCGGCATTGGCCAGCAGTTCAAGCAGAACCTGCTTAGCTGTGCTGGAGCTGAGCGCGCCGGAGTTTACTGCTTGCGATAAATCGCGTACGTTTTCCGGCGTGATGCTAGTTTGTGAGAATTCAAGCTTGTTTTCGTTCAGATACCAGATTGTCGGCCCCATCAGCCAATTAGCTACCGCTTTGGCCGGCGCTCCCAGACTGAGAACACTGTCGAAGAAGTCCGACAACTCTTTCGATTCCGCGAGGACGGCGGCGTCGTCGCCAGAGAGAGAGCACTGCTCGACGTAACGTTTCCGGCGCTGGCTGGGCAGCTCCGGTAGCGCTTGGGCAATCTCGCTCACCCAGGACTTGTCGACCACGACCGGCACTAAGTCTGGGTCGGGAAAGTATCGGTAGTCGTGTGCTTCTTCCTTCGATCGCATCGGATGCGTGGTTCCGGTCGCTTCGTTCCAGAGCCTTGTCTCCTGAACCACGCGCTCGCCTTTTTCCAGCAAGGCTGTCTGTCGCTCTATCTCTGATTGAATCGCTCTTTGCACAGCCTTGAAGCTGTTCATATTCTTTATCTCTGCTTTCGTGCCGAGCTCCTTTTGTCCGACCGGGCGGATAGAGACATTGGCGTCGCAGCGAAAGCTGCCTTCCTCGAGATTGCCGTCGCATACATCCAAGTAGCGAAGAATAGTTCTCAACTCGGTCAAATAGAGTCTTGCCTCTTCGGGGCTAGTTAAATCAGGCTCACTGACGATCTCCAGAAGCGGCACGCCGGATCTGTTGAAGTCGACCAGGCTGTAGTCCGAGCCGTGTAATCCGGCGGCACCGGCGTGAACGAGTTTGCCGGCATCCTCTTCCAGATGAGCTCGGTGGATGCGAATCGGTCGGCCCTTGATGGTCAGGTGTCCAGATCGGCAGATCGGCTGGTCGTATTGCGAGATCTGGTAATCCTTTGGCAGGTCGGGATAAAAATAGTTCTTGCGATCGAATTTGGTAACGGTGGCGATCTCGCAGTTGAGAGCAAGACCGGTCTTGATTGCAAACTCAACGGTCTTGCGATTCAAAACCGGCAAAACGCCTGGCATCCCAAGGCAGACCGGGCAAACGTGAGCATTGGGAGTTCCGCCAAAATCCGTTGGGCACCCGCAGAAAATCTTGGTTTTGGTCTTCAGCTGTGCATGTACTTCCAAACCGATTACAGGCTCGTATTTCATCTCGGGGCTCTCTCCAAGGCGTCTGGCAATGGTACCAAATTTTTCATTCTTGAAAGCTGACTTTGGCCTATGATCCTGGCTCCAGTGTTACCGATGCCGGCTCTGGAGATTATAGATTCCTTAGCGAGAGCTGGAGAAGATGACTCTGACCGAAGAAAGCGAAAAACTGACGGTCGCACCGGATGCGATCTTGGAAGGGTCGACCTGGTCGGCTATCTGGGAGATGTCCTGGCCGATGCTGGTCAACGCAATGGCGGTCTCGATCGCTTGCTTCGCTGATGTTTACGTATGCGGGCAGCTCGGTGCCAACGAGCAGGCAGCGGTCGGCTTGGGCGGTCAGATCTGGTTCTTCATGATCGTGATGGCGATCGCGATTGCCACCGGTGCCAATGCGATTGTGAGCCGGTACTGGGGGGCGCGTGAATTCGACACGGCGATTGAAGCGTCCAGACAATGCATATTGTCGGCGTTTCTGTTCGGTGCTGTTTCGGTGGCTACCGGGCTTACGCTGTGCCGGCCAGTAATGAATCTGCTGGGGGCCGCTCCGGAAGTGGCTCGTCTCGGCTGGGAGTATCTTCAATACAGCTTCTACTCTTTGCTGCCCTTAACAGTTCTCTGGGTCTGCCATTCCATCTTTCGAGCGAAGGGTGACGCCCGCACTCCGATGCTTTTGATGGGAGTGCTGATGGGGCTGGTGATTGCTTTTGATTACGGTTTCTGTCTGTGGCCGTTGCACATAGGCATAGCCGGAATCGGCATTTCCTGGGTGTTGGCTGGCGCTGTGGCAACGCTCTTGTCTTTATTTGTGTTGAGGTCGACTGAGTTGGGCAGCTGTCTGGAAGTCAGTGCGGCTAGACCGTTGCACCTGTCCTGGAGCTGGTCTTGGCGCATATTGAAAATTGGAATACCAGCTTGCTTACAAGATGTGGCATGGGTCGCAGGCAATTTCGTGCTCTTTGCAATCTTTGCTCAAACGAGCGACCCGACTTCCTGTCAGGCGTCCTGGGCGATCGGATTGAGGATAGAAGATGCTCTGGCGAGCATGCCGATGTTTGCTTGCAGTCTTGGTGTAGCGACTATCGTCGGGCAGAATCTCGGAGCAAAGCGGCCGGACCGTGCCGTGAGAACCGGTTGGCAAGCTTCCGGAGTCGTTGCTCTTTATATGAGCCTGGTGGGGTCCTTGATGTTTTTTGGCGCCTACCCGATTGCACATTTGATGAGCACGAACGATCATGTCGTTGAGTATGCCGCTCAATACCTTCAAATAGTAGGACTATCCGAACCATTTCAAGGGGTGTGGCTGATCTTGTTCGGGGCGATGGAGGGAGCCGGCTACACACGCTGGCCGATGGTGTTGGCTGCAGTCTGTTTGCTTGGAATGCGGCTGCCGCTCGCCTGGTTCCTAACTGTGCCGATGAAAATGGGTCCAGCCGGTACCTGGATCAGTATCTGCGCTTCATTCGTAGTTTTGAGCCTGTTTACAGTTTTCCTTTTCGTGCGCGGCAGCTGGAAGAACAACAGCGTCTGAAGCATCTTCCTGTTTTTCTATTTGTCTACTTTAGGCTTGGATTCTGCGTTCTCTTTTGATTTCGGCTCTTCGCCGGGCTGCTGCAATTCCCTTGGTATTCGGCCGGGATGTCCGAACATCAGGCGCAATAAAGGTGCGCGCTGGTCCAGCACATTACTGATCTGGCGCGAAGCGTAATCGACGTTGTCGGCTGCTGTGCGAACCTTGGTAATAGTGGTTCTGATGTCATTCTTAAATCCCGGTTCGTTGACCAGATCGTCCAGTTTTCCCATCGCCTCTTTGGCGTTGCCGACGATCTGTCGCAAATCTGTTCGCAATCCTTGATCGTCAGACATCTCTTTCACTACATTCAATGATTTGACGATATTGCTCGTCGATTGATCGACCCGATTCAATATCGCGAGAACGTCCTTTCTAAGCGGTTCATCTCCGAGCGTTACGGTTAGCTCGTGCATCGCCCGTGATACCGTATCGGCCGTCTGGCGGGCCATATTGACCGTCTCTTTCAGGTCTTTCGACAGGGCTGGGTTGTCCAGTATCTTGTTTACTTTCTTGGCTGTTCCTCTCAGATCTTGTGCGAGATCGCTCACCCCATCCATCGTCTGAGTGCCGTGCGAGAAGAAAGTCTGAGCCGAGCTTTCTATCCCTTGAGCCTTATCGGCGACAACTCCGATTTTGTTGGAAGTAGATTGCACGCTGTCGGCCACATCGGCCAGTCTGTCCATGTTTTTATTCAACTTCTCGGAAGCCTGGTTGATGTTCTTGACTGCCTCGCCGGAATGCTCTAGCGCGTCTGCCAAACTGGTTCCGGCCTTGTCGCTCTTGATTGCGCGGAACACTTTTGACAACTTGGTTGCCATCTCATTGATGACCAATTCGACCCGCACCGGATCTTCACCGGTAACAATATCTTGCTCCGTCAAAGCTGGCGGAGCTTCCTGTGCTGGTCTTAGCTCGGGCAAGTTGATCTCCAGATATTTTGCGCCGACCAATCCGAGCGTCTGAATAGTAACTTTCGAGCCTTTCGTAACCACAACTTTGTCGGCGGTAATTCTGATATGACAGTGAACCTCGCCCTTGGACACCAGGTCTACTTTCTCAACCATTCCCACGCGCACGCCGTTGATGTTTACCGGAGCATTGTTGTTTAACCCTGCTACGTCATGAAACTGCACTGTAAATCGTTGCGGCGCATGCAGCAGGTTGAAGCTCTTGAGCCAGGTCCATCCCCAGACGATCATAATTAGTGCGCCGAGCGCAAATAGTCCGACCCGAACCTCATAGTTCGCTTGGTGCACCGAATTTCCAGCTGTAGCCACTTAGACTTTCCCCGCTATCATAGGGCCTTCTTTGGTGGCATTTGCAAATTGTTTCATATACTCGTTGTCAGTCACCATTGCTTCGTCTATTTTTCCTTCCCAGACTATGTTGCCAGCGAACATAAGATGCACTCTGTCGCAAGTTCTTGACCAGGTTGATAGCTGGTGCGTTACTACAATCGAAGCAGCGCGCAGCTCATGTTCGAGTTCAATAATATAATCTTCGATCACTGTTGACATTACAGGATCTAACCCTGTTGTCGGTTCGTCGTAAAGAATGATGCGCGGATCATTGACAATTGCTCTGGCGAAGCTGGTTCGCTTCTGCTGGCCGCCGGAAAGCTGCGTCGGATAAGCGTTGACATAGTCAGATAGTCCGACGAGCTTGAGCTTGTCCGTAATGATTCTGTCCTGCTCGTTTGCAGACAGTTTGCGTCTTCTCAAGCCGAGCGCGAGATTCTCCCGGACCGTTAATGAATTTAAGAGAGCCGAGCCTTGAAAGACTAGGCCGATTTCATCCGAGCGAATGATTACCTCACCAGCATCGGCATTGAGCAGCCCGCAGAGATGTTTCAGGATGGTCGACTTTCCACAGCCGGACGGACCGATGATCGCTAATGTCTCGCCGGCCCAGACTTTGAAGCTGATGCCTTTGAGAACTTCGCGTCCATTGAATGACTTGCACAACCCCTTAACTTCGATCAGCGGTTCTGTACGCAATTCTGTGATTCTGGATGGACTCGTCATCGGCGCCTGTTACCTCGGTGCATAAGTGAGCGACGTGACGATGAAGTTGAAAATAAAGATCATGACCATAGTCCAGACGATTGAGCGGGTAGTTGCTATACCGACATCTTCGGCGCCACCGCGAGTGTTCAATCCGATTGCACAGGAAAACATAATGATAATCGTCGCGTTAATCCATGCTTTCGTAAAATGGACCGAAAAGTCTCGATCTAGAATGGTTTGCTTGACTGAGTCCAAGAATGTCTCAACCGGCAGATTGGCCGCTCCATGTGCAATTTGAATTCCGGCTAAAAGACCGATGAACATCGCATAGGTAGACAGGGCTGGCACCATCAACATAGCCGCAATGTAGCGTGGAACTACCAGGAACTGAACCGGGTCTATTCTCATGACTGTCAACGCATCGATTTGTTCCGTTACCATCATCGTGGTAAGTTCGGCGGCGATAGCCGATCCGACTCGACCAGCTACCATTACTCCGGCAGTAATTGGGCCAATCTCCCGAATCAAGGCGAGCGAAACGACGCCACCGATAGCTGTGTCAGCTCCGAACAGAACCAGTTCGCGGGCGATTTGCAAAGACATGGCGAAGCCGGTGAATATTGCGGTGATAGCCACTACGACAAATGAGTTGACCCCGATAAAGTAACACTGGCGCCACACTTCCGGCCAATCAATTTCGCCGCGCAAGATGTACTTGATCGTATGAAGCAGCATCAAGAGCGTCTGGCCGCTTAGACGCAACCCGCTTGCGACCCAATCTTCAAATATCAGGAAAGGGCTTATCGCAATCTTTTTGATCGGTTTAGGTACATTCATGTCTGTTTGAGTCGAGCGCTCGGCAAGCTGCTCTTTCGTAGCCAGCCATTACGAGCTGTCTGTAGACACTCCACAAATCGGTGATCGATACATTTTAGGACGTAAGCTACCACTTTGCTTCCACCCCTCTTTTCCAGCCGGCTGTGCGATGATTTACTTTTAATGGTTGATCGCGTCGAATTCAACGACAGAGATCGGTTGAAAGAAAGACAGGGGCTTCATGATGGCAGAACAGGGTCGGCCAAAGGGAATTGCAACCGGACTGGGACTGATTGCGGCTATAGGCGTGTTTTTCCTGAAGTTCAAAGTGGCGATCCTGGGAGCTTTAAAAGCTGGCTGGCTGCTCAAATCAGCCGGTAGCATGCTTGTCAGTTTGGGGCTATATGCGGCGGCCTACGGATGGCGTTTTGCTGTAGCGTTGATCGCCTTGCTTTACATTCATGAGATGGGACATTACCTGATCATGAAAGTAAAAGGTCTGAATCCGGATGCGCCGGTTTTCATTCCCTTCCTTGGTGCATATGTAGCGATGACCAAGTTGCCGGATGACCCGATCACGCATGCCTGGGTCGCTTATGCCGGCCCTTTTGTGGGTGGATTGGCGGCGGTTGCCATGTACTACCTGGGGCTGCAAACTGATAATCACTTCCTGGCTGCGGCAGCCAGTTTCGGATTCGTCCTGAACTTGATGCAATTGGTTCCGGCCAAGCCTTTCGATGGTGGATTCATCGCCGAGTGCATATCCAAGTGGTTTTTGATTCCTGGCATCATCATGCTGGTACTGCTCACACTAATGTGGCATTCCTTCATGTTGACAATTATTTGTGTCGTGGCAACTGTGCAGACTTACAACCGGTTCAGGCATGGCTCTCGTTACGACCAGATCTCTATCCCATTTTTGGAGCGACTGAAAGTCGGAGTTGCCTACGTAGGGTTGGCGGTCATGTTGGGATATTTCTACTGGCAATCTGAGT
Source organism: Candidatus Obscuribacterales bacterium (assembly GCA_020050835.1). Taxonomy (GTDB): domain Bacteria; phylum Cyanobacteriota; class Vampirovibrionia; order Obscuribacterales; family Obscuribacteraceae; genus JAGVKB01. The sequence goes on from JAGVKB010000015.1 coordinate 29,852, forward strand.
CGGCTCTCCGGTATCTTCACTCGACTTAGCGGCCTTACTCAGTGGGGAAAACCGCCGCGGCCGGCGCCGTCATACAGAGCAAGCGCTGCTTTCCGCCGTAGTTGTGGGGATTTTCCCCAGTGACTGGACCCGGGCTGAGAGCCTATAACAGTAGCCCACTCATGGACATTGGCAGTTCGGGGATTCTGAATGAAAGCGCTCGATTTATTCGTGGAGAAGCAGGCCGGCGATCGCCAGTGCGATTTTTCGAGCAGCCGCTCTCTGTCAAGAGAGATCAACGGTCTGCCGCTGCGTGATTACATCGAACAGAACAAAACTCTGTCTGTCCGCGACAAAATGTCAATAGCCTCAGCCTCTTTGGCGTTGGGCTCGCCGTTTTTTCTATTCAGCCTTGGCGCGACGTTTGCCATGGTAGATGAATACGATCGCCTCAAGGAAGATGATTTGCTCAATGGCGGTCAAGGTCGCCGCCGCCACCCGCTGAAGGCGGCCCAAGAGCTGTCTGCTTTGCTCGATGGTGAAACCAAGATTTTTTGCGAGACGATTACGCCGCTCAGTATCATGACCGGCTCGCTTGAGCTTTCGGAGCGGCGCGCCGGCAAGAAGAAGCCGAAATTCGGGCAACGCAAGGATCAATCGGTCTTCTCGTCTGATGAGCTGAGAGTGGATAATGGCAAATTCCTGGTTGAAGACAGGTCTTGGCTCAAGGCCAACAAGGTAATGAAGAAGAAATTCTTCCTGGAAGACGAGCTCGAGCGGGTTAATGGTAAAGCTGAGTTCAGCCTGGTGGCGGGCATCATCGCCCAAATCGAGCGTCTCGATAAAGAGCTGAAAGGGCTGGGTTGCTAGATTCAGCCGGCCTGGTGATCTAAGGTCGCCATGCTTTTGTCGTTTGCAACTGTCTGGCGAGGGTAGTCGCTGTCCTGTATCCTTTTCGTGAGAGGTCGAAAGGAGTGGGACGGAAAATGGCGCGGGTGCTTTTGGCGGATGACGACCGATCGGTCCTGGTGATGGTGTCCTCCTGGCTTCGGCTGGAGGATCAGCATACAGTCGATACCGCTTCGGACGGGCAGGAAGCGCTCGATTTCCTTTTGACGTATGGCTACGACGCGGTTGTGCTTGACTGGGAGATGCCTAAGGTTGCCGGAGTGGAAGTCTGCCGAAGATTCAAAGAAAAGCATCCTGAAACGCCGGTGTTGATGTTGACCGGAAAAGATACTACCGACGACAAGATTACCGGCTTGGACGCGGGCGCTGATGATTACATTACGAAGCCCTTCTCAGCCGAGGAGCTGTCCGCGCGGTTGCGAGCGCTTTTACGAAGACGTGCTGCACCAGCCGTAGATAAGGTAGTATCCGGGACAGTGTCGCTAGAACCGGCGAGCCGCAGCGCGTCTGCCTCCGGTAAGTCGCTGCAGCTATCGCCGATTGAATTCAATCTGCTCGAGTTTTTGCTCAAGCATCCCGGTGATTGCTTCTCACCTGAAGCACTGCTTAGCAGGGTCTGGGCTGATTCGGAGGAAGCGACGGTGGCATCGGTGCGTGTAACCGTCAATCGCTTGCGCACGAAACTGGAAGAAGCGCTCGGCACCTGCCCGCTGGCTACCGTGCGCGGCAGCGGCTATCGCTGGGATGCTCCGCCCGGGAAATAGCCCTGCATTGCAGACCGGTAATAGTCTGCGGCTTCGATTAGACTCACGCTAGTGGGGAATCAATGTTGAGTGTCAGCGGTGAGGAGGAACGAAAATGATCGACTTGAGCTACGCGGTTAGACGGCGCCAACGGCGAGCCGCCGGAGGACAGGCAATTGCCGAAGGAGCCGCAATTATGCCGGTGATCATTATGATTGCAGTGTTCTTTATCATGCTTTTGGTCTACGTTGGTATCACCTTCTACAATTGGATACAGCTCAGCTCTGTGGCAGGACAGCTGGCGTTCTATCTAGCAGGGGAGGTGACTGCTGACCAAACATCGCTCACTCCCGACCAATCTGCAGATGTAATTGCTAAGGCGAACAAAATGTTGCCATTGCTGAATCTCCCTACCGTATCCAGTTCTGGCGATGGTCCCATGACTCTTGCCTGCAATCTGACAAGTTCGCCGGCGATTGCTGTCAGTCTGAAAATGGCAAGCATCAATCTGTTTGGTGGCAAGATGCCCACCCCCAAAATCGTAGGGACAGGCGTAGGGCTGATCGGTGCAAGTTCAAGATTTAAATATTATGCGGTGATGCAGGGAATGTGCGCAAAGAAAAATTACGGAAATGTAGACTGGGTAAACACAAAGTTCTGGGTTCCTTGCTACAAATCGAATCGAGCACCCGGTTCTATCCCAGCAGGGGTTACATGGGCTGGCGGGTTCGGAGTAAATTGTACTGAGGAGAGCAGTTCGAACAACGTTTGGGGCATTGGTGCGGAGTGAGGTAACGGCTCAATCTCGTCCGGTCTTGTGATCTGCGGCGCTCGCCTATTTCCTCGGTCGCTGCCAGACTCCAGGCTGTTGTGCTGGTTGAGTTGAACCAGAATCTTGTGCAGAGGGCACCGAAGTCTGGACTGGTACTGAGCCAGGGGCTGTACTTGGCTCAGCCAAGGGTGTCTGGGCTGGCGTGACAGGCGCTGACACCGCTGGCGCGTTGCCTGGCATGGCGGATTGTCCGGAGCCGTTTTGGGTCGACGGTGGCGGTGTAGTAATCTGTTGAGCCGGTTCTGCAATGTAAGGGGTTTGACCGGGATTCATTGGAGCATTGCTTGGCGTAGCCATCTGGCTTGGATAATCCGCTGGATTAGGAGGTACGAGTGCCGGATTCGTTTGACCGGGAGCGAGCATAGCTGGCGTAGAGAAATTGGAATTGGACGGAGTCTGCGTAGTTGATCCGCCCTCTGGAGCTGTGATCGTTACCCATCCATTCGACGATTTTTCGACTGCGCTCGCCTGCTCTGTTTCTTGCTTTTGCGCGTTCTCCTTAGTTACGGTTACGTTCTTCGTGCCCGACGGTGCTTGCTGCACAGATCCAAGCACAATCATGCATCCGACCACTAGCAGAGCTGCCACCATACCTGCCACCATCAACAGCTGTTTGTTTTTCACGCCGACAGGACAATCGGTGGTGAGGAATTTGCCATCCGTTCTCCGATGGAGGATAAAGTCCTTCTTTCCCTCTCGCTTGAAGATGATCTCTTCAGCCTCGGGGAGCTCTGTTTTGCTGAAATCGTAGACCTGAAGTTTGCATTGCTCGCAAAATCTCACGGTCTCCGATCCGGTCATTTTGTCCCAGGACGATTTACATGAAGTTGCCGGTCGAAATTTCTCAATTGGTTGGATCGGCTTAGCAGGCTCTGCCGGTCTGGCATCCAGCTCTTCACGCAGCTTCTCGTCCTTCTCGGCGACCGTTTTCGAAGCCATGTCCAAGAGGGCATCCATATCAAGCCTGGTCTTATCTACAGGGGGAGCCTTCTTTCTGCGCTCATCAAGCGAGTCTTTACCAGCCTCAGCGCTCTTGCTCTCAGGCAAGCCCGGCGCTGCCTCCTGAAGCTCAACCTCCAGCATCGTTTTGTCCACTGGCGGCGACTTTTTCCGGCGAGCCGCCAACGGATCGCTTTCAGGATTGGAATCAGACACTCCATGCTCTCCTGGTATCTCCGGCATCACTCTCTCCTGACTCAAATCAATCTGATTGCGCAGGCACTTTGTGCAAACTACCGTCCAGCTCTGCAAAATGGGCTCACGGTATAGGTTGCTTGCTGCCTGTCAGGTCATATATACCCACCTGCACCGCCACCCCGTCTGGAAAATTATCGGCTGCAACAGGAAAACGACGCTGCTATCGCAGCAGTTTTTTTCCATTTGAGGGTTCGGTAAAGTTACTCTAGCATATAGTGAACATTTTCAAAAAATTTGGACGATCTTCACCGGCAATCGGGCCGTCATTCAGCGGCAGTCAGACCCCCTGGTAACGCGAGTCGTAGCAAAAGATGCCGGGGCGCACTTCCAGCAGCTGAGCCGCAGGAAGAGTCGCACCCGGCTTGAAGATAGTCGGAAAGCTAATTAGGAGCCGACGATCATCGCTTCGATGAAGCCGACACCGGCGAGCTTGGCCGCGATCACGCGGTGACGCCCGTCCTCGACGTTGTACCCGCCCCCGCAACGAGGACGCAGAACGACGCGCACCATGTTGCGTCCCGACTCGAAGTCGACGCGCATGCGTTCGATCTGACCCTTGTCGCGCATGACCTTCTGCCAGGTCTTCTCAGGGACGTGGATCTCGTCGAGCGAAACCATGATGGTCTCGTCCCGACCGCGGGCACTGTTGAACTTGCCCATGAATGCCTCCTTCCGGAGGTCCGCTCAAGCGATGGCCCAATGCCACCGCCTGGCGGGCCTCATAGGAAGAGGGCTTGGCGCCAGAGCATCTCCATGGCACTATCTCCTTTCGTGTGGCTGTCAAAACTGCTTGTCGGTTGAACGCGCGGAGCGGCAACGCAAGGCGCTTACCGTCCGCGCTCGATTCAACTCCTACTTGCTTTCACCCTTGGGGGCGTTGCCGCCGTCCGGCTTGCTTTGACCGGCAGCAGAGCCGTCGCCCGGCTTGACTTCACCCTTGGCGCCCGGATCGACAGATGACTTTCCTTCGCCGCTGCCGGCTGCGTCGCCGTCTTTGCCGGGCTTCGCTTCAGCCTTGGGCCGGTTCTTTTCGATCTGCTCGCGCAACGCCAGCATCGCTTGACCGTAGCTGTTGCCTTGCAGAGCATCGGCCTCGATGTCCGGTTTGACGCCGACTCCGTCAATGGCCTTGCCGCTCGGGCTGGTGTAGCGCGACACCGTCACGCGCACCACGTAGTTCTGGCTCAAGGTGATGGTGCGCTGACCGGTGGCCTTGCCGCGGGTGGTGGTGCCAAAAATAGTGGCACGCTGGTTCTCCTTGAGCGCGGCCGCGATCAGTTCGGCCGAGCCGGAGGTCTTGTCGTCGACCAGCACGAACACCGGCTTTTGGGTGTAGCGATTGACTGGTGCGTCGACTACCGCTTCGGAGGCAGCGCGTCCGGCGTAGGTGGTGGTAACGGTCAGCTTGCCGTCGCGGATTGCATAGCTTATGGCGACTTCTTGACCGTCGATTCGTTCGACCGCGTTTGCCAGTTTGCCTTCCGTCAGGAAAAGTGCCGCCACCTTCGCTGCTGTCAGCGCCGAGCCGCCTTTTAGCCCGCGCAGGTCGAGCACTATCCCTTCGATGTTCTCCTTCTCCATCTTCTCGAGCTCGGCCAGAAGTTCTGCTTCGACCGCTTCGCTCCGCAGATTGAAGATACGCACCGCCGCCGTCGTGTCCTTTTGAAACTGAAACGGTCGCGGCATGAACAGGCTGGGCTGAACGGTCGTCGGTGCGTTCGGCGCCGGTGCCGTCGCCGGATTCAACTGTCCTCCGAATCCGCCACCAAAGCCTCCTCCGAAGCCGAAGAATGAGCCTTGTCCTCCGATGTATGAGCGTACCGACGGATCCTGGCGGATCACCTGGCGTGTCAGCTCGAAGGTGATGCGTTTGTGGTCGCGCAGCACTGCCAGTAAGAGCTTGGAGCCCTCCTGACCGGTTCCGCGCAAAAGCACCATCATCTTGGTGGTGGAGACGGTATCGTCGATCGGCACACCGTCTATTGCTACGATTGTGTCGCCCGGTTGAAGTCCGCTCTTTTCCGCCGGTGCGTCGGGGATCAAACTCGCGATCTGACGGCCGGAGAGGTTGATACCGATGCCCACATACTTGCCGCTGGCAGCCTGCTCGAAAGCGACGAGCTCGCCGTTGGTAAGCACTACCATGTAACGGTCGCCTGCGCTGGCGAGCATCTGGGCGACAGCTTCGCGCAATTGAGCTTCGGTTCTGATCTTGCCGTCGAACTTGTGCTGCCACTGGCCCCAGTCGGCGAACCGGCTCTGGTCGAGCGCCTCTTGCGGCACTTTCAGCCAGGCTTGGTGGTAAACCTCCTCCAGATCTTGTCTGGGAATCGGGGCAAACGGCATGATATTGGCGCCCGGCAGCGGCTGGTTTGCATCGCTGCCGGCCTGCCGCGAAAGAATCCACGAGCCACCCAGCAAAAGAGCCAGGGCGAGCAGGATGGATATGGCTGCGGCCTTGAGCACGAGCCTTTTGTCAAAAGTGTTCAAGGAATACCTCCGATACGAGTTACGGGGAGGCGGCATGACCTGCTGCGCTCCACCTGGACAGATCAATCGATTACCTGCGACGCCTACTGCTTCTCCGGTTGTGGAGAAGCATGAGCAAGAGCAACACGAGCACAGTGATGCGCACGAGGTGCAGCATTCGTGAGCGCCGAGCGTCTGATTTTGCCGTTGGCACGGATTGTGGTTGTGATTGAGCGACCGGCCAGCCAGCCGTGAGCACTGTCGCAGTCACGGGCTGTTGCGCCAGGCTGGCTGTCGGTGCTCGCGGCGACTCGTGTGCCGGTGCCGGCCCGCAGGCCAGCAGGAAGAGCAGGCAGAAGCCAGCCAGAGTGTTCTTGATCGAAGACATTAGTACCCCCTCTAGATCGGGCGTCTGCGCCGAAAGGCTCTTCAACCTGTCCCGCGCAGACGTCCGATCTTTCGATTCGTTTCACTGTCACAGCCTGGTGCGGCAGATCGAAGTTAACCGGTTGTCTCCACCGGTGGTGGCTGCAAAGAGTCTGGGCGCAAAAATTTTTCTTTGGCAGCGCGCCGCAGGCAGCGCTGTCTCGGGAGAGACAGCGCCGCCTTAACGTCGCAGACATTACGGTCTCGGCACGAGCGCTTCGAGCTCGGCGTAGAGCTGGTTGAGCTCGGCATCGGTGAGGACGCCGCGGTCGTAGAGAGCGGAGTCGAACTTGGCAAGTGCGCTCAGGATCTGCTCGAGGTCCTTGTGGTCCTTGAGCGCGATCTTCACCTCTTCCAGGGTCTTCGCATCGACGCCGAGATAGCTTCGAAGCGCGGCGGCGATCTGCTTGTAGTGCCGGACGGTGAATCCCTTGCTCTTGCCTTCGGCCAGCACGCGATCGAAAGTAGTCCAAGCCAACTCGTTGGCGGGGATCTTTCGGCGCGGCGCAACGCGTTGCAACCACTCCATGACGAGCAGCGTCGGCCAGAGCATGATCAACGACAGGCCCGCAAGCAGCAGCGGGTAGGTGAACCAGGATACCTGGAACGGCGCCGGTTCGAGGTCACCTTCGAGCAGGTTCTCTCCGTTGTCGGCGGTGTTTGACCGCGACACGACGAATTCCGGTGTGGTCACACGCTTCCAGTTGGGTGTCTTGTTGTCGGTCAATTCGGTTGCACAGAGGAAATCCGCTGTGAACACGACACCGGGCTTGACGACGAAGGTTCTGAGCGAAAGGTCGATCCGGTAGACCGTCTTTCCTTGCCGCTTGCCGAGCTTGCGCACGACCGGCGGGCTGACCAGTTCGAAGTCCGAGCCGTTGAGACCGAGCACACCTTTCTCGATGGCGGTGAAGTCCACCAGCACTCCATCGTCCGCAGCGACGATCACCGTCAGACCGACCCGGTGGCCGATCCGATAGCCGAAGTGGCGGTCGGCGCCGACGATGACGATCAGTTTGCCGCCTTCGTAGCCCTTCTGCACCGGATTCTGGGGAATCGGCTCCACTTCCGGCGGCGGCGGAGCGAAGGGGTCACCCTCATCGCCGCCCCAGCCAGGATAGCCGGGAGCGGCTTGGGCCGCAGCGTTGGCGCCGAACGGGTCGAACGGCGGAACCTGACGGTTGGTGCCCGGGTTTGCCGGAGTGACGCCGGGCTGATTGGCCGGCGGTGGGGATGTGGGATTGGCAGCGGAGCCCGGCTGTTGAGCCAGTGCCCCACTGACGAGCCCAATCGCCAGGAAAAGAGCGATCAGCAACTTCTTGTGAAACATTGACAGCCTTCCTTTCTCAGCGCTTGTGGTTGGCAAAGAGCTTGATGACTTTGGGGATGGCGGCGTCGCCTTCCTCAGTGCTCACCACCAGCCAGGAAACGTGAATCGCCTTGAAGAAAGCAGTACGCTCTTCCTTCCGTTTGTCGACGTTGGCCGCAAACTTGGCGCGGTTTTTCTTCGACAGGAAGATGAGCACACGTTGGCCCGTCTCCATGTCCTGGTAAGTGAAGTAGCCCCAGCCCGGTGGCAGCTCGCGCTCGCGCCGGTCCTCGATGACGAGGCAGACGACGTCGTGCAGGAGAGCGGCTCGCCTCAGTGCGACTTTCTCTTCGCTCGACAGGGTCTGGAAGTCGGACAGGAGAAAGACGAGTGAGCGCGACTTGGGCAGCGCCGACAGGGCCTTGACCAGACCGCTGCCGGTTGCGCCGGGAGTCGACTGCGTCTCCAGGATGTTGACCAGAGCCGGCAGGATGGCCCGCTTGGCGGTGCGCGTCGTTACCTTCTTCTCCACCCGGTTTTCCGAGTAGGCGATGAAGCCGACGCGATCGGATGTCTCTTCTGCCGAGCGGCAGACAGAGGCGGCCATCTCCGCGGACAGGTAGCGCTTGGTGGCGCGTACGGTGCCAAAGTCCATCGACCGGCTGAGGTCAGCCAGGACGAAGACCTTGATCTCGCGCTGATCGCGGTAGACGTTCTTGAAGAGCACGCGGCCGCCAGTCTGTGCGGTCGCCTTCCAGTTGATGAAGCGCGGGTCGTCTCCGGGCGTGTATCGGTCGAGCGTTTCGAACTCCTGCCGGTTATGACCCCGGAAGAAAGTTCGCCTTTCACCACCGCCAGGCACGGAGCCGTTGGTGCGCCACTTGACCGGGATTTCGCAGCAGACAACCCGTCGGAGAATCTGTTGAATCTCCTTTTTCGTTTCGGGTTTCATATTGGATTTCTCCCCGTGGGTCCAAGTATTGAAATTTGCAGTGACAGAAAGTAAGTAGTCTTCCTACGCGAGCAGCGAAGCCGAGGCGGAGAGACAGGTTTTTCAACCTGGCTCTCCGGCCTTGAGCCGTCAGTCTTTCGCCTCGAGCTTTGCCAGGACGCATGCGGAGGGCCGCTTACTTCGTCTTGGGCTCGACAACGGGGACGGCGTTCAACACGATGTTGATCGCTTCGTCGGTGGTGAAGCCGTCGAAGATCACCTCGTCGGTGAGGATGATGCGGTGGCGCAGGATGTCCTTGGCCACGGCCTTGACGTCTTCGGGCAGAACGTGGTCGCGACCGGCCAGGAAGGCGCGCACCTTGGCGGTCTTGTAGAGCCAAATCTGGGCGCGAGGCGAGGCCCCGACCTTGATCTTGCCCTGCAACTCGTTCTTGACGAGCTTCTTGAACAGCGGGTCTTCGGGACGGGTGCAGCGCACCAGGTCCACGATGTACTCCTTGGCGGCCGGCTTGACGCGGACGTTTTCGATGATGTGCTTGCGCATCGCGATCACATCCGAGACGGTGATGGTCTGCTCGATCCCGGCCTGCGCGTCGCGGCCGTGAACGTGCAGAGCATCGAGAATGGCCAGCTCGTCTTCACGCGAGGCGTAGTCGACGATCAGCTTGAAGCAGAACCGGTCCTGCTGCGCTTCCGGCAGCGGGAAGGTGCCTTCCTGCTCGATCGGGTTCTGGGTGGCCAGCACCAGGAAGAGCTGTTCCATCTTGCGGGTGACGCCTTCGACCGAAACCTGGCGCTCCTGCATCGCTTCGAGCAGCGAGCCCTGGTTCTTGGGCGTGGCCCGGTTGATTTCGTCGATCAACGCCAGGTTGATGCCGACGATCGGGCCGGGCCGGTATTCGAACTCCAGCGTCTTGGGGTTGTAGACCATGACGCCGATGATGTCGGACGGCTGCAGGTCCGAAGTCATCTGCACGCGGCGCCATTGTGATTCGCCGAGCGTCGATTGGAGCGTCGAGATGAGGAGGGTCTTGGCCAGACCGGGCAGACCCTCGAGCAGAACGTGGCCGTCGGCCAGCAGCGCGAAGATCACCCGCAGCTTGACGTTGCGGTAGCCGAAGATATTCTTGTCCAGCTCGCCGAGCAGCTTGTTGACCTTGGCGATCATTTCCTGCTGATTCATGGGAAATTCTCCCTTTCAAAGGTTGCCTTAGATGATGTTTGGATAAGGTCCGGTGCCGGTCTAAGGCCCCGGGCTGCCAGACCTTTACACGTCAGTCGAAGCAAGTTAGACGAGGTCGTTCCGCTTGCGGAGACCACGCAGAGACAACGCGAAAAGCAGTACGAGCGCGGCTGCCAGCGGATACTGGAAAACCGGCGTTTCGTGGGCCTCAGCCTTGCTGCCAGCGAGCTTGGATGCCCACTGGATGTTGAGGTCGCTGGCCTTTTCGAGGCGGATCAGCTCGCCACCGGTCAGGCTGGCGATATGCTCCAGAGTGGCCGGAGTGTAGACGGTCGGAACAACCTTTCCGTCCTTCTTTGCCCAACCGGCGAAATGGTATTCGCCGTCGGCGCCCAGCAGATATTCGGGAATCTCGATCGGAGAGTCTCCACCCATGCCGACGATGATTACGCGAACTTTCAAATCGACAATCTCTTGCAGGACCTTGTCCAGCTCTTCGAGCTTGTCGTCGAAACCGCCGTCGGAGAAGAGCACGATTACCTTCTCTTTGTTTGGATCGTGCTTCTGCTTGAATGTCTTCAGTGCCATGGTCAAGCCGTCGACCATGTGAGATCCGCCGCCCGGAGCGATCGGTCTGACGACCGTAACCCACTCCTCGAGAACAAAGCGCAGAGCTTGGAAGTCGTCGGTGAGCGGGGCTTGCGAGAAGCCTGCTCCGGAGTAAGTGACGATGCCGATCTGGTTGCCCGGAATAGCGGCCATGATCCTGGTTAGGATCACGTGCTTGGCCATGTCCAGGCGGCTGCCGTGCGGACCGTCGCTCGCGGGCGGACCGGGCAGTTGGGTACGGTAGTCTTCGGCGTGCGAGCTTTTCGACCCGTCGATGACGGTGACGACCTGGAGCGAACCGGTCTTTGCTCTCTGTGGGGCATCCGGCCGCATCGGACCGGCAAGCGCCACCACCAGCAGTGACAGAATCGCCGCCCAGGCGACGAGCTCGAGCGCTTCGGACGCGAGCGTCAGTCGTCGCGTGTAGCGATCGACCAGCCGCTCGTCGCCGTAAAGCTTGCGAGCCTTTTGGCGCAGCCAGAAGCTGACGTACCACAATCCAGCCGCCGCCGGCAGCACGGCCAGGAGGGCGTAAAGATATTCAGCGTTTGCGAAATGGATCATTGCAAGTGTTCCTTTTCCAAAGCGACGCCTTTTCGGGCGTCTCGGAGATTGAAGGGAGCTCAAGCGGCGCCGCCGCCTCCGTCGACGTGCTCAGAGCGAAAACTCGATTGAGTTCGCAACCGGAGCGGTTTCGGGAGCGGCGACGCCGAATGCCGTTTTGCGCAGGGCAGCTGCGCTTAAATGTCGTCGGGGCGGCCCTTGCCTGGCTGCGTCCCGGGCTCCTGTCCGGGTGCCGGCTTGGCGCCCTGCTTGCCCGGTTTGCCCTTGCCGTCCTTGCCCTTGCCCTCTTGCTGAGCGAGGTCCGGCCGGCTCTTGAAGAGCATCTCGAGGTCGTACTGCACTTGCATGGCCTCTTCCCGGAGGCGATGCCGTTCTGCGGCGGAAAACGGGCTGTAAAGCTCGGTTAACTGCCCGTTGTCGTCATAGACGTCGCCCGGATTGATTCGCAGCGACTCTTTCAGCGCCGCCACAGCCTGCTCGCCCTGCTTTGCTTGCAGGAGCGCTTTGCCCTTGTGGAAATTGGCCATCGCGGCGTATTCCAGCGAGGGCCGCGGGTAGATGAAGCGATGCAGCCACCCGGCGTTGTTTTCTGCCTTGTAAGAAGCGATCGAACGGTCGAAGTACTGCACCGCCTTGAGCATGTCGCCGTTCTGGTACGCCTGCAAGCCGGCATTGTAGTACGCGGTTTGCGGCGACACCCAGTTGGCGAGCCTGTTGCCGGAGTAAACCAGCAGCAGTCCGGACAGCAAGAAGGCTGTCAACCAGGCCTTTCGATGTTGTGCGAAAAACCTCATCATTGGGGGTCTCCTTTGTGTGTAAGCCCCGTTTGGATCGGGTCCGGAAGAAGGCGCGCTGTCTGTCGCTTGTTGAAGCCGACGGAGCGCCGTTCTGCCGGTAAATTGAGGAAGAGTGAGGGTTTATGCCTGCTCGCGAATGAGCGCGGCCGATGCGAAGTAGAGCAGCCAGAGACCGATGCCGGCAGCCAGGAACACCTGGTAGACGTCGCGGTAGCTGACCTGCTTCTCCAGGGAGACAGCGGACTTCTCAAGCTGGTCGATCTTGTCCATGCCGGCGCGAAGCTGTTGAGCATCGCTGACCGGAATTGCCAGACCGGCCATCCGCTCTTCGACGAGCGTCCGGAGGTCCAGCTGTGCGCCGTTGGCCCAGCCCTCGCTCACACCGAGCACGTAAAGCCGAATGCCGAGCGCCTGCATCTGCGCTTGCAGCTCGTCCATTCGTTTGGCTGAGATGCTGTCTTCCCCGTCGGTGACGAGGATGAGCACCTTGGTTTTGGCTTTGCCGTACTTGCGGAAGTGATCGACGGCGGCTTGCAGCGGTCCGAGTCCTGGGTTGAAGTCGCTCGGTCCCTCGAAGTTCGTGCCGCCGCCGGAGGCGTTGTCGATCAGGTCGGCCTTGTCCAGGATGATCTGGAGGTCCGAGCTGAGCGGCCAGTGGTAGTAGGTGTCCGTGTCGAAGACAAGGAAACCGACGCGGTCACCCTGGCGCCTGGCGACGAAGAGCTTGATCGCTTTCTTCGCGCCGTCGATGCGTCGTGGCTGCTGCTGTCCGAAGGGATCGGACGGATCGGGATTGCTGCCGTCGGCGAACTGCTGCAATCCAGGATCGCTCAAGGTTTGCCACATCGAGCCCGAGATGTCCGTAGCGATCACGAAATCACGTGTCTGAATGCTCGTCTTTTCAGAGACGTGCGCCAGCATCGGACGCGCCAGGGCTACGCACAGCGCCGTCCATGCCAGGGCGAAGAAGATAGTCGGCAGCCACCCGATGATCAGGGGCGCGCTCAGGCTCTTGTGCAGCCCGGCTTGCGAATGACCGACCGCAGTCTGGCGTCTTCGCCGGAGCCAGAGCATTGGCAGCACAAGCAGCGCCAGTGCCAGAAAAATCGGTTCAGCGAAACTCATGTTTGAGCCCTCCAGGGTAAGGAGTAGGAAAGAGTGTGTGACCCGCTTGCTTTCGCAAGTGAATTACGAAGTTCTCAGCGCGGTGACTCGCCGGCAGAGTTGCTCAGCTTTCGCTCGAATCCACTGGTGAAGCGGGTTTCTTTCAAAGGCCGGAGTTACCCTCCGCTTAGCTTGTAAGCGTTGGAGAGTCTTGGGGGGAAGAACTCAGGTCTTGGAAGGGATATCCAGCTCTACCTTAAGGAAATGTGAAAAACTTTGACACCATAACTTAGAGACTTCTGCTTCTTAACTCAATTGACGAGGTGGTTGTGATCAGATATCTAATCGACCTGCTTGTCTTTTGATTATGGGCGCAGGCCAGCTCTTCCCATCACCCGATCAGCACGCCAAGGAGCGAACTTGGGGATGTTTAGTGGTTGTCACGAACCGGTTTGATCGAGGCAAACATCGCACGATAAGCTGGTCTTGACATGTTTGAATCGTCGCTTGATGTTTAGCGCAGCTTTACAAGGGTGGTTGTCATGGGTAAATGCGCGGCATGCCTTGAGGAGATTGGTTGATATCACGCGCGGTGGCTGATCGTAATCGGCCGAGACTGCCTAAGCAGTCCGGCCATTCGAACCCGAACGTCGCTTCACATCCTGCCAAGCGCAAGTGTTAGAACTGTCAACGCCAATCCGCCCAGGAAGTACTTCAAGGCGCCCTGACGCTTGCTAAACAACCGTCGAGCGGCGATAAACCAGAGCCAAATGGCCCAGGCTGGACCGATCATCTCCAAGAGGCTTCGAAACAGATTGAGGCACTGCAAAAGTTGAGATGAATCAAACAATTTCACCGGCCGGTTCCTTTTAGCACCGAAGCGGCTGCAACGTGCCGGTAGTCAGGCTTAAAGCCTGCTTCTTTCGCGTAGCCTAGCACGCGCTCGACGTCCCGCTCGATCACGGCTCCGGCCATCTGGGTCACTTCGTCTTCCCAGGGAATATCGAAATCGTCCGCACCGTACTTGAGCGCCGTTAAGGCATTGGCGTTCTGAGTCAGAACGGAGGCGCGTACATGTTTGAAGTTGTCGAGATAGATGCGACTGATTGCCAGGTGACGGAGATACTCTTCAGCGGAGATTTCGCTGCCCCCAAGCTCATTGTTGTAGGGCTTGTACGTCCAGCACAGGAAGCTGAACAAGCCGTTTCCGGTAGAGTCTTGAAACTGCCGCAGCGTCTCCAGATGGTCGAGGCGTTCGGCCAGCGTTTCGTCGAAGCCGATTACCATCGTGGCTGTGGATTTGAGCCCAGCCTCCAGAATATCGCGCTGCGCGTCGTAGTATTCTTGAACCGTATATTTCAGCGGGCTGTGGCGCAGGCGGAAGGAATCAGCCAGAATCTCTGCACCGCCGCCGGTTACCCATCTCACCCCGGATTCTTTCAAGAGATCGACCGCCTGCCGTACAGTCAGCCCGCTCAGTCGGGCTGCGTAAATCAGCTCGACGACTGTCATTGCATAGAATTCGATCGTGTCTTGATAGCGTTTGCGAATCGCACTGAACAAGTCGACGTAATAATCGATCTTAAGTGCTGGATTGAATCCGCCGTTAAATCCGAACAGATCGCCGCCGACTGAAATGAGCTCGTCGATCTTCTCAAATATCCATTCTTTAGACCGCACATAGCCCTCAGGCGAGCGAGGCAAACGGTAGAAGGAACAGTAGTCGCATTTAGCGACACAAACATTGGTGTAATTGATGATCCGCATCAGCAAGTAAGTTGCTGAGCCAGGCTGATGATATCTTGCCCGAACGATATTGGCCAGACGCATGAGCTCGTCATTGCCGGCCTTGTTCCAGAGCCACTCTATGTCTCTGCGCTCGAGCCTGTCGCCAGCCTCGAGCCGTTGCTCAATTGATTCGATTGTTTGGTTCATCAGGGATCTGCTTTCTGGCTGGACAGGCGCGACTGATCTGACTCGACTGCTGGTGTCCTGGCGTTAAGGTGGCAATTGTGTCAGAACGGATGCCGCAATGCCAAGTACCGATTTAGAAAGGTGACTGATTGTGAGGCGAATCGATGCCGCCGGTAGTGCGCTCCTGGCTGGATCTCTCCAGTCTACCTTGGCTGGGATTAATCTCGGCCGATGATCTGGGAGCCTGGACGCCAGCTGACATTCAAGAATCGGATCGCGCTCAGCTTCGATAACTGTAGAGATGGCGTCCGGACCTGTTTGCAAGCTGCGCTCTGAGCCGCTGGCGATCCGTCCTGCAAACGTCGATTGCGCGATCGCAACGACTGAAATGCAGGCAGCCGCTTCACAAGCATCAGGGTAGCTGCCCTGGAATTCGATTGAGTTTGCCCGATTGAGATTGTTAGTCTCAAACCGTTATTTAGTTCGTTGTTCTTTCAACAAGAGGTTTCTGAGGAAAGCACGCGCCTTCTGCCTTTATAGGGAATTACCATTTTTGCCCTTGGGCTGAGACGGTCGCGCAGCTGGTTTCAGAGATCTGATTCAACTTGTCCAAAAGACCAGGCGCCTTGCATCAATGCCGGTCTTTGGCTCGTGCTCTTGACCGCCGGCGTACTTGCTGGCGCTGGGCATGAGTTTCTTTCTTGAGGAGAAAGCAGTGAAACCCTCATTTTCGACTCGCCTCTGGTTGCTGGTGGCTCTTGTGCTGTGCCTGATCGTTGGAGTGTCGACCTGTTCCACGTCGCCGCCCAATCAGAATTTCAGTAAGGAAGAGCTCTCCGATACCTGCCGTGGATTTGTGGGTGCCAACCCGCCGGCGCCCGAGGCGAAAGCCAAACCTAGCTCTGAGCTCGAGAAGCAGGCGCGGGAATTTGCTGGCAGCAATGGCATCGACGTTACCGCTCAAAACGGCAAATTTCATTTCAAGCTGAAGGCCGGCAAGGAGATAGCTCTTTTCACGACCGACGCGTCGGCCGCCGGCTTGAAGGACGCGGAAAAGGAGCTTGCCAAGCTCGTTTCCAAGAAAAAGACCGAGCTCGAGTCTACCTTCGGCGTTTCGTTCAGCGCCGACGGTGAGGTTGTCGATCAGCAATGGTTGAAGAACGCCAAAGGTGAATGGGAGCAAGGTGCCGACGTCAAGGCTCGATTGCCCAGGCTGAACGAGCTCTACGGCATCGCCGCCGCGCTCTATCGCGCTCAGCCCAGCCACAAAGCGAAGGGATCTCCGACGGCGGCGATCAAGTTCTACTTTCTAACCGATGACCTGACGAAAGGTGAACGCCCGCTTGCCACTTATCGCTCTAACCGCAATGGTGCTCCGGCCATTCACTTTTATCCGAACTCGACCAACGGTAGGCCGGTACTCGAGATCGATGCGCAGTTTGACCCTACCCGGTCGATGGGACACGCCTATGGCAGCATCGAAGCGCTTACGCTGCACGAGATCAGCCATAATCACCAGCATGTGATCGACTGGTGGACCGTTGTTGAAAAGGACGTCGCCGACGAACTCGGATTCGTTTCGACCGGTGAGGGATGGGCTGTTAAGGCCAGGACTAAGGATAAGTCTGGCAATCATCACCTCTATCGGAAGAATGACAAGACCGACAAGTGGATGCGTTGCGATCCAGCTGGTAAAGAGATTGCGGGACAACCCGAGCTTACCGGCGCCGAGATGCGCAAGGAAGCGCTTAATCGCCCGATGACTTACTACTTTCCCAGCCCCTCGGAAACTTATGCCGAGGGTGTGATGGTGCTCCGCCTGGGCGGCGTGTACCGAGCTTCGCTTCTTGCCGAGAATCCGGCTCTCTATGCAGTAGCCAAGCGTCTCGATCAGCGCGAGATCGACCAGATTTACGGAAAGGACACCTATCTGGAGTGGGAAAGCGCGCTGGATCAGCAGGGGCGGCCGGTCTGGTATCAAGTTCAAAAGGAGCGATCGAGCTACATCCGTGGCTCCGACGGCTATCTGGTCAAGAACACCGATGCCAGCCGGCAAGCCGTCGCGCAATACGAGCAGAAAGTGTCGGACGACGCTGCTCGAAAGAAGCTTTCCGGCACGCCAAAGGGCGGCAAGTGACCGGTTCCAGGCGCGCTCAGTAAGGTTCAGGAGGTTCGATTGTGAGACTGTCTGGCAGACGAGAGGGCACCACCAGCGATGCTCTCTCGTCTGCTCTTTACAGGCAAGCAGCTGATCCATTTGATTTGTTATCGCTTGTTTTGGCAATACTAAAACAAATAGTATAAATTGAAAAAATCAAATTGGGCTGTAAGTCCCGCCGCGTCAGGGAATGGAGAGCGGTTAGGCAACTCCATTCCCTGACTTGGATGTAGCTTACTCAGTCGACTACGCCCGGAAGCTTCAGCTCGGGTTTACGGGTGGCGGCTCGTTGCCGTCGACCGGATTGCTGGGCGCGGGAGTGTTGTCTGCTGAATCGGTCGGCCTTAACGGCTCGACCGGCGCAGGAGAGACGGTTGGGGTCGCTGCCGTGGGCGGTTCGCAGGCGTTAACGTCTTCCGGTGGCGGCGCCTGCGGGTGCTGGTCGGGCGATAGATGCTGCCCGCGCACTGCTGTTTTGAGCTTCTCGAATCCGCTCAGGACGACGCTCTTGGCCTTGCTCAGGAGCGGTTGCAGGAACTCGGAGGTCGTGTTCGCCATCTTGTTCAGGCTGGTCGAGGCGGTCTCCAGCTGTTGGGCGGCGAACGACTTGCCACGCTGGGTGTATTCTGCGCTCAGTGCGGCGAAACCAGCCGCCAGTTCGGACAGGCTTTCCCGACCGCGTTGAGTGTCGGTTTCCAACCGCCGGCGCAGATCGACCATGATCTCTTCCCAGCTGCGAACCTGCTCGCCCTGAGGTTGAGGATCCAGCTCTTTCTTGAGCCAGCGCAGCAGCTCTTCGCCCTTCGTCTTGCCCTCATTGCCGAGGCGAAAGGCGAGCGCTTCGACTGCCCGATCGAACTCTTCGCGATCCGGATTCTCCTCGGTGAAGAGCTTCTTCAGGCTCTGCATTACTTGGTCCAGCTCTTGCATTGTGGTCTTCCTTTCTCGACAAAAGTCGAAACTGGTTGAAGCCCGCCGGTAATACTCGCCTGACACCGCTGAAGCTGCGTCGCTTCGACTTATCCTTGTTTGCGGTGAATCAGGTAGTATTTCGTGTGTTTGACAGGCTCCAGAGAGAAACAGAGAAGAAACGCTGCAAAATACCTAACAAAGCTGGTAGGTCAAAATAGACATATATTATGGATTGATACAAACCTGTATCGGCGCTGGCGGTTGTCTGCAGCGGCTTACGATCGCCCTATCAGTGGACATTCTAGATGGTTTTGCGGGCAGGAAAGCAGGGCATTTCCTCAAAAATCGATCCGTAGTTACCACACTTTAAGCCGAATTTTCCGGTTAGCACAGCTCTCGACTGACCGCTCGAACTAAGCTGCAAGTTATACAGATATAAGAGCGCCAGAATGAATTTAATCGTCGTAGCTTGTAGCAAATACGAAACAGCTCATAGCATTGTGGGAACTTACAGCAAGTCGTACCGTCCAGAACGGGGTCACTGGAGACTTCAGAAACCTTATGAATCGAATCACTGTGCCTGCATTTATTGTGACTTGCCTGGTTTTATCCACAATCGTGGGCACCGATCCAGTCTATGCCCGCGACGAGCAGAAGGTCGAGAGAAACTCGGCGACCCAAGCAGAGACAAAATGCTGCCCGGGCAATGAGAGTCAACAAACAGACAAGAAGATTGAGAAGAGCCAATCAGAGAGCTGTCCTTTCCACGATGGCATGCCTTGTCCGATCAAACCGCCCGGACGGATTAGGATGTTCATAAGTGACCTTCTTTGGCAGCCAGGCGGCCGCTTTGCCCATCTCTCTCCCGATCTATACATCGGTGCCAGACCCGGCCGCCGGCGCATGCAAGTGCTGAAATCGATCGGTGTAAAAACGCTTGTGTGCTTTTCGCTCCTGTTCCAGCGACACACGGCAAAAATGGCTCAGCGACAAGGTCTCGAATATCACAAGCTCCGTACCGGCTTATTTAGCGGTCCAGGCTCTCAGGAGATCGAACAGTTCTTGAGCATCGCTTGCGATCCCAATAGTCAGCCGATGTACGTTACCTGTTACAGAGGCGTGGATAGAACAGCCTTTTACATAGCCGTCTATCGCCTCGGGGTTCAAAACTGGTCTCTGGATAGGACGATTGCCGAATTGAATAACAGTCACGTCAGAACCTGGTGGCCGGTTTTTGGAGGTTACGAAAAGACCTTGAGCAAGCACTTGCCGGAGATTCAGCAGCTTGCTCACCGCATGAAAGCAGAGCAGGCGGCCAGCCGGCTGATTCCTGAAAAACGCACAGGTCCCGGTGTTTAGAGAATTGCACCGTAATCACTATGCGCAATAGTAAATGCGCGATCAAGAAAATTTGTAGCGGTAATCGCTGTGTAGTCGCAAGCGGATGAAGAGAAGAAGCGACTTGCAGTCAGACTGGCATAGCCGCTTCTTCTCTTCCGTTGCCGCCGTAAGCTTCGTTACTTGACGGTAACCGTGCACTTCCAGGGCGGAGTGCCGGTCGAGCCGCCGAAGTCGTGCTCCTCTTGGATCTCCACCAGCGATTGCCCGGAGGACTCGGCCGAGAAGATGATCGTACGTGAGCCATACTGCATGTCACCGGGATCGGGCGTGAACTGGCCGCGATCGCAGAGCGACAGCACGCCGAACGTGTAGTCCTTCACCACCCAGCTTTTCCAGCTGTCATCCTCTTCCGGCAAGGTGATATGCAGCTCCTCGCCCAGCTTGAGCTTGATGGTACTGCCGTTGTCCTTCTCGCCCTTCTTGATGAAGAAGACTCCCGGCTTGCGCGCCTTCAGCTTGAGCGGCGCACGGTCCATCGAGTTGGCGCAGCACTGGCAGTCGCCCAGGTCTTCGCTGCACGTCTGACAGAGAAGGTAATCAGTTGAATCAGTGGTGCCGGTGCACATCAAGCACTTACCCTTGGCGGTCGACAAAACGCTCTTTTTGCATTCGTCGTGAATCATGGCACTTCTCCTACCGCTCTTGCCTGCACAACCGTCTGCCCTGACTACGAGCCAGGTTTGGTTGTCAGCATTGCTTTTCAAATTTTTTTTCAAGAGGCCGGAAGCCGTCTCAGCTGAAAGCTAAGGCGGCCTCCGGCTTTGTTTGATCGATCAGCTGCCGTGCTTGCCATGCCTGCAACAGCTGCAACCGGACTGAGTCACGCCTTCCGGCGGGATGATTCGGTTGAAGTTGGCAAGCAGAGCGCGCTCGTGTTGCCCGGGCGCATTCATCTGGAAGCAGACGGTCTCGGTTTCGCCGGCCTGGCGAGCCGGTCCGAATTTGGTCTTGGGCTGCTCGGCAAACTGCAGCGAGACCAGCACGAGCCCGTTGCTCTTGGGCAGGCTCGCGGCCGGTTTCGGCGTATCAGCGTCTTGCCGGTCGCCGTCCTTGACCGGTCGGGCCGGAGACTCGCCGGGCAGATCGAATCGCAATTCGTTGCCTTCGTCGTCGGTGGAAAGCAGATTGATCTGCTTGGGCTGCACCTTCGTCTTGAGCAGCTCGACGCCATCGAGGCTGACGGCGACGTTGGTCGGCAGCGGGGTAACGACGCGCACGCTGAACTGGCCGTGCGGCATGCGGACGAAGATTGCTCGGTCGGTCTGAAAGTCGAGCGGTTTCCTGCCGGAGACGCCCGAAATCAGGTCGACATGGATACCCTTATCGGTTTTCATGTTTTCTGTTCTCCTTGGAAGCACCGGCAGGGGCGACGCTTTTGGCGTTACCCCCACCGGCGAGAGATGCATGAATGTCAGGGCGCGATGAACATCATCGTCCCTATTCGAGCCAGCGCTCCTTCACCTCGCCGTCCTCGTCGCAGAAGTACTCGTAGGCGCGCGGCGGGCCGAGCGGGCGACCGCTGCGGTCGGACTCGACCTCCTTGGTGAGCAAGCGGACCGGACGGCCCCAGAGACGGCGCACGTAGCGCACCGTGTCTTTGCACTCAGACTGCAGGAGCGGTCCGAAGTTTTCGTCGAACTCGTGACGGAGCGTCAGCGAGCCATCGGTGAAATGTCCGCTGTCCACCACGACGATAATCGGCACGCTGGCGTAGCCGGTGCGCAGCAGAAGCATCTGCTTCAGCTTTGCCTTGTTCTCCACGTAAGAGCCGACGATCTGAAGCACCGTGCCCATGCTCTGCAGAGTCTGCATCGGCACCGGAAACGGTGGCATTCCGAGGTCGGGGCGGAGCAGCTCGGTTTGCTCGGCCAAGCCTGCCCACTTTTCGACCACGGCCATCAGACCTTCGAGGTCGATCGGCAGCGGATCGACGATCGTGTTGGGCGACCAGCCGGTCTTGGCGAGCATGCGGTTGATCTGCATCATCACCCGGCGCACCCATTCGAGCCCTTCCTCGTTCATCTCCAACAGGATGTCGTCGGTGAGGTGCGTGCGCAGGAAAGAGACGTCGTCGCAGTTGGCGCGCACCCGGAACATCATATCCCGGTTGCGCTTCACGACCTTGACCTGCTTGACGCGCTTGGTGTGCGTCCAGACTTCGTCGCCGTCCTCGGTCGTTTCGCGCTTCAAGACCGGCACGCGCACGGTCTCTTCACCCTCGTCGCAGCCGTACTTCCGGTCGATGCCCTTGAACACTCGCAGACCGAGGTTGTACGGGTTAAACCAGATGTCGGTGATCGTCCGCTGGTGCATCGAGAAGAACGGGGCGCAGCCCATCTTCCACTCGAGCGGGAAGTCGAGCTCGGGAGCCTTGAGAAGGACT
The DNA here is from genome assembly GCA_020050835.1 of Candidatus Obscuribacterales bacterium. Lineage (GTDB taxonomy): Bacteria > Cyanobacteriota > Vampirovibrionia > Obscuribacterales > Obscuribacteraceae > JAGVKB01. The sequence continues at coordinate 51,693 of JAGVKB010000015.1, forward strand.
TCTTCCCAGTAGCTCGCCCAGCCCTCGTTCATGATCTTGGTCAGACCCTGCGGCTTGAGATAGCGCGCCTGGTCACGGCCGATGGCGATCAAGCCGCGGGCCTCATCCGAGAGCCGCGGGTTGTTCTTCTCGTCCATCAGGAAGGCGAGCAGGTCCTCGGTCGGGTGAATCGGCATGTTCTTCAGCTTGGCTTCGAGCTCGGTGATTTCAGCCTTCAGGCCTTCCTTCTCGAACTCGGAAACCAGCTTGGGAACCTTCAGTTGCAGCTCGAGCAGGCGAGCTTCGAGCTTGAGCCGCGCTTCCTTTTCGCTGGCCGAATCTTCGATCGTCGGCACGATGCCGCAATGATCGTCGATCGCGTGCACGGCGTCCAGGATGTATTCCACCCGGTCGATGCCGAAATCCGGCCGCTCGATCAGCCGCCGAATGTACTCCTTGTTCTGGGCGAGCCGTTCGTCGAGCGACTCCGGGCGCGATTCCTTGAAGCGGAAGTTGTGCGCGAAGAAGTCGACGTGTCCCCACTTGGCGTGCGCCATCACGAGCACCTGCATGAGCAGCTCGTTGGTCACGCCAAGGTAGCAGTGGGACGGATTGGAATTGATCACCGCCTCGAAGATGTGGAAGCCTTTCGACTCCTTGATCTGCTGCTCGTACTTCTTGCCGAACGACCAGTGCCCATAGTGAGTGGGCATCATGGTGTACGGAATGAGGCGGATCATTTGCTCGTCCGAGACGAGCTCGTAGATGGTGCGGAAGGGACGGAGGCCATGCCGAGTGCCGGCCTGCGTCAACCGCTCATCGAACTCTTTCAAGTTCCTCTTCAAGCGTTCGAAAGCACTCATTATTTGGCCCCCTTTTTCTTTTCCTTGGTCAGGATCTGCTTGAAGGCATCGGGGATGCCCTTGAGGTCCGCAACCTTGGCCATTCCAATGTGTTCCTTGATCTCGTCCGGCAGCTTGCTGATCGCTTCGCCGCCGGAAGCCCAGTTGGGGCGCCCGAATCGGCCGCTGCGGTCGGAGGGATCGATCTCCAGGTAGCCCAGGTAGTTGAAGGCTGCCTTGGTGAGCAGGTCGGTCATCCATTTCCGAACGGTCTCTTCACCGTCGAACATGTAACCGTCAGTCGCCTGGAACATGTAGGCGTTGTACTCCGATTCGGAATACCGGCTCTTGCGCAGGTCGAAGATCATCTTGTAGGCCGGCCCGAACATCGTGCCGCCGTCGACTTCGATCTGGTAGAACTTGCGCTCGTCCTCGATCTCGTAGGCCTGACCGTCGTGGGCGATCATCACCACGACCACTTCCTTGTACTTGGTACGCAGGAAGAGCAGGTTGAGCAGGAAATACGCTTTGGCGATCGCCAGCGGATCGCCGCCCATCGATGCCGAGCGGTCGAGCATGAAGAAGACCACGCACTTGGAGTCGTCGTCCTCTCGCTCTTCGACGCGATGGTAGCGGAAGTCCTTTTTCGAGAACGGCACCTTCTTGGTGCTGGGGATGTTGGACTGCTCGTCCTCGAAGTGTTCGGGTTGAGCATTCTTCATCCCGATTGCGCGACGAATGCGGGCGCGAGCGGTGTCCGCCTTCTTCAGGCGCGGCTTGGGTCCGTTGACCTGAGTCCCGCGGTACTTGAAGGTGGTGACCTTGGTGGTGGCGAACTGCTTCTTGAGCATGTCCGGGAGTTCCATCTCCTCGAACAGCATCTGAACCAGCTCTTCCATCGTGATCTCGATGTAGATCAGATCACCGGGATTGCCGCCGGCCTTCTTGCCTTTGCCGCCGCCGCCGGCCGGGTCACGGCCGTAACGAAAGCGAGGTTCGTAGCCGCCTTGAACCGGAACCTTGATCTTGCCCTTGTCACCGAAGATCGGAGAGCCTCCGATGATGCCGGGGAGTTGGGGCTTGATCTGGTCTTTGATGCGGTCCTTGTGGCGGTCGCGGTCATCCTTCGTGCGGTCGCCGCCGCCGTAGTCGGGAGGGTTGATTACGCTGTCCAGAACGACATTGCGCGTCAGCCCTTTGAATGGATGCGGTGAGCTGCCGGAGTCGAAAAGCACGAACGTGCTCTCAAAGTCCTCCAGCGTCTTGCGCTTCTTTGCCATAGGAGAGCCTCCATATTGAATGGGCCGGCACCACATTTGGTGACGGCGCTCTGAAGATTCATCTCGCCGGAAACAAAGGAGCGGGCAGGCCCCGTTTGGACGGCTTCAGTTGAAAGCCGCCTTTGCGAGGCCCGCCCGCCTTCTCTAAATCGAGCTGCTTGCAAAAGCAGCTTTGCAGCGCCGACGAGACGACCGATGGAATTCCTCAACTGGAAAGAGAGAATCACCCCACCGGCGTAACGCAGTTTTCAGGCTGCGCTGCCGGTGGGATTCTTCTAGTTTGTGAGGGGAACAGCAGCGACTGGCGTCGCCCGTATCCTTACACCTCCTTGAGGAAGTCCTTGGTCTCTTCGGCCTCCTTCAGCACCTCGTCCGCGCAGTGCTGGCAGAACCCGTAGGTCTGCTGCAGGCGCTCGCGGGCGGTCTTCAGCTTCCGGTTGTCGTCCGTCGAGCGGGCGTTCTTGGAGCTGATGATGCGAGCCGTGTCCTTCACCTTGTTGCAGACGTACCGCTCGATTGCGAAGCGCAGCGGCTCGTAGCAGGTGTAGGGCGGGTTGACGTCCTTGTGCTCGATCATCCAGTCGTTGATGGCCGAGACCACCTCCGACCGGAAGTTCTTGGCCTGAGCCGAGGTGATGTTGAGATCGGGGTCCGACTCAACCGCACGCAGGAAGTCCTCGTCCGGACCCGAGCTCCAGGAGGACAGACCCGAGCTGGCGTTCGGGCGGATCGTCCGCTTGGCGTGGTCGACGTACTTGTCGAAGTTGCTCTGGCACTCTTCGGGGAAAGCCTCGACCAGGGCGCCCAGGACGGCCCGAGCGAGCTTCTTCCGGCGCCAGTCGTCGAGGTACTTCCCGACGAAGGTCCGGTAGCGCTCCTGGGTCTTCTCGTCGGCGATGAGCCGGATCCGCTCGTAGAGCCGGTCACGCAGCGCGCGGCTGGTGACGCACTTGCAGCTCTTGATGAGCGAGTCGGAAGCCAGCGCCGAGAGCAGCTTGGCGCTGAAGCGCGGCGAGGAGCCTTCCATGCCCTCGTACGGAGAGGCGTTCTTCTTGAGCGACTGGGTGTCGATCTTGACGCCCTGCCCGCGCAGGCGACCTTCGTCGCCGTTGTAGGCGTAGAGCTTCATCATCATGTCCTTGAGGTTCGGGTCCTCCTCCAGGCGCGTCAGCACCTCGAAGATGGCCATGTACTCGGACACGAGCGGCTCGCGGTGCACGCCGCCGGCACGCGCGTAGTCGGTCTTGTTCCAGAGCTTGTCGATCACGCGCTTGGCCTCGCTGTACTCCAGCGGGTAGATCCAGTAGATCTCCACGAACCGGTCCAGGTACGGCTCGTTCTCCGGCTTGTTCTTGAACTTCAAGAACTCCGGCGCGTTGGAGTGAGCGATGATGAAGTTGTCGATGTGCAGGTTGCGGCGCAGCGGATCCGGGGCCGGAACGCTCTTGTCCTGCGTCGCTTCCAGCTTGGTGCGGTGCGCTTCGATCGGGTTCTTGAAGTCCTCGACGAACTCCAGCATACCGCGGTTGGAGAGGTTGTAGGCGCCGTTCAGCAGCACCGACTCGGAGCTGCGGCGGTCGACCTGACCGAGAACGGAGATGTCCTCCTCACCGACCATCACGCGGATGTCGTAGTTGAGCGGCTGGACTTCCTTCACCGAGCAGATACCGACCGAGCCCTGCTGGTCGTCCTTGTAGGTGAACGAGCTCACCGGGAACTCGACCAGGTCGATCTGCTCCTTGCCGTACAAGCCGAGCGCGCGCTCCTGGCAGCACATGCAGGGGTGGCCGATGTTGGCGCGGGTCGAGCGCGGCAGGCCCAGACCGTAGACCACCGCCGAGACGAGCTCGTCGGTGTCCTTGAGCTTGGCCAGCCCCTCGATCGAGGCGTCCACGCCGGCGCTCTCGAGCACGTCGACCAGATCGGCGTTCTGCCAATCGAGCAGCGTCTCCAGCCCGAAGCGCTTGAGGATGTCCAGGCGGTACTGCGAGGGGTTTTCGCCGTCCTTGAGCGCCTTGGCCTCGGCCACTTCGTGGACGAGGAAGAGCAGGTTGAGCGGGTTTTCCCGCTGCGGGCAGCCGTCGGCCATCGGCACCGGAGCCGAGTTCTTCAAGATCTTCTTCAGCTTCTTGACGAACTGGCTCTTGCTCGAGCCCTTGGGCCCGATCAGCACGATCACCTGGTTGTCCTGCTCACCACCGTAGACGGCGGCCTGCAGGTTGGTGACGAACTCGTGGATCGGCAGCTCGATGCCGTAGAACTCCTTGAAGGCGTTGTAGGCGATGATCGGCTTGCCGTAGATGCGCTGGATCTTCTCCGAGCGCAGCTCGTTGACACCGAGCGCCATGATCTCCCAGTAGAGCCGCGACTTGGCGGACTCGGGGTAGCGCGGGAAATCCTTGACGGCGTGGAGGAAGGAGCAGAGATTGGCGGGCTTGCCGGCCTTCTTCTGGAGAGTCTCGAAGGGGACTTCCGGCAGCGTGAGCTTCTTGTCCGAAGTGTTGATGTTCATGGTTATCACCTTTCACTTGTTAGCTCTGGAGCGACCAGAGTTTGAAGTCCTTGATGTAAGCCAGCGCCTTTTTGGAGCAGTGCTGGCAGTAGCCGAGACTCTCGAAACGCTCGAGGGATTCTTGGCGCATCTTGCGATCGGTATCGCTGTTGAGGTTCATCTCGTCCGTCAAGCAGCGCTCGACGTCTTTGGCGATGTCCTCGTCGAGTTTCTTGGCGATCGCAATCCGGAGAGCCGGCAGCGTGCGCCAGGAGACTTTCACATTGGCAGAGCTGCCGAATTCCTTGATCTGCTGCCGGATGGTGTCGGAAAGCTCCGTTTCCAACGCCTGCCGGAACTCGCTGCGTTCCGACCCGGTGGTCTTGCCCATCAGACGCTCGAGCGACTCGAGAAACTCGGAGTCGATTTCGACCGTCTTGCCGTAGCGCTTGTCGAAGACCTTTTCGGCCCCGGTCGCAGCGGCTTTGGCATGCGTGCGGTAGACATCGAAGTCGAGCTCGGCTCGGTCTTCGTAGTCGGGCGCGAATGCGCGCAGAATCTGCTCGCGCAGCAAGCGGCGATACTCCTTCTCCACCAGGGAGGGAGTTTCGGTCTTGTACTTGAGCTCCTTGAGGAATTCCCGGCAATTCTCCAGCACCTTGCGGTCGGCGTCCTGCAGCTCGGGGGTCTGCAGCTCCATCTCGATCCGGGCGCGCATGTAACCGAGCATCGACAGTGCCGGGATGCACTGCTTGGCTCCCTTGCCGTGCATGGACAGCTCGCAGACCTGGCTGACCGCCGAGAGCATGAGCGGGACGGAGAGACCCTCCATCGCCTCCTTTTCGCCGGCAGCATCCCAGAGGTCGGTCACCTGAACGTTGCGGTTTTCGGTGCCATCGGCCGGCTTGCTCTCCAGGCTGGCGAGCATGCCGCTGTTCCAGCGATCCGAGTCGCTGGAGCGAGAGATCGACGACGAGCGCTTCGCGACGAAGAGGTTCTCGCCGTTGTACATCCGGATGCGGACATCAAGCGAAACGCCGGTGTCGCTCTCCTTCTTCATGCGGCTGGCGACGGCGAGCGTCGCAGCCAGGCGAAGGGCGAGCGGGTCGATGTGAGGACGGGCCTTGAGGACATTGATGAAGTCCAGATAAGCCTGCACCTCCTCGCACACGGCCGTGTTGTACGGCGTGCCGAGGATGATCGCCCGGCGCATGAAGCGCTTGGGGTCGGCTTGCGCTTTGATGAAGCGCCGGAAGGCGCCTTCATTGGACTGCAACATCAAGAGGGCGTCGAGCGGCATGGTGCCAGCCACTTTCGAGCAGGCTTCCTTCATGGAAGGGATGCGCCGGTACTCGGTGGCGTCGAGCAGGAGGTCCAGCTCGAGCACCTGGCCGGGAGCTGGCTCAGCCACTGCGAAGGCTTCGGGCATGTCGATCATGCCGCGGCTGCCCTGGCGCAGAGCGGTGAGCAGATCGCAACCCTGACCATCGGACGAAGGCATCCAGGTAGCGATGCCGGCTTTGCGGCTGGACAGCTTGATCGGCTGCACCATCACGTTGGCCAGGCTGGGCGTGGTGGAATCAGCGGACTCCATCGCCTTCGACCAGCAGTGCTCGCACGGCTCGCCGGCGACTTTGAGCGCCTCATCGAGTAGGTCGCCTGCGCCCAGCAAGGCGGAGAGTTCGCGAACCTGGTCGGGTTTGAGGAGCTTGAGCTGGTTGAGCGGGTTCTCGTGAACCGGACAACCCTGGACGACGTACACTTCTTCCCCCTCGAGGACGGCCTTGAAGGCGTCCATGAGGTAGGACTTGCCGGAGCCCGGGCCACCGATGATGACCAGGAGCTGACGGAGTTGATAGCCATTGGATGCGGCCGATTCGAGAAACTTCATGATGCGAGCGACGGTGCGCTGGCTGCCTCGCACGTGCATGAAAGCCTTGTAGAGCGGAATGCCCTGGGTCTTCAGCATGCGAAGGTAGCGGGCGCGGTCCGGCGACTGCTTCTGAATCTCTTCGATGTCCGCATCGTTGACCAAACCACGCTTCTTGACGGCACGGACAATCAGTCCGGCAGCCGTTTCGGCGCGTTCGGGATGTTCCACCAGCTCGGACAAGAACTGGAGGAAGGGGAGAGGCTTGCCGGTCAGTGGCTGCAAAGAGACCGCGTCGGCAAGAGCCTTTTCGTTCTTGGATGACATCACGTTACCTCCTTCTAGAAGGTCACAAGACAGGAGTTGTTCATGAGACGACCCCCGTCTGGCCGCGCCAAACTGCACCGAAAGGTGCATCTGCGCAGATTGTTCGGGGCGGCAGTGAGATTGGGTGGACACAGAGAGCTGCGTCCGTGATGAGCGAAGGAAAACTCTCTCTCTGAAAGGCCAATCACCCCGTAGCCTGCTCATTGGCGTTGGCGGAGTGATTGCTGAAGATCTGCTGAATTACGATTGAAGCTTGGGTACGGGTTTCCTGAATTGATCAAGGGCCTAAAGAGAGATGAATGAACAGTACCAAAGTTCACAATTTCTTCCAAATCTCAAAATCTACTCACACTCCGCGATTGCAGTCGATTGAATTTAGATTGGAGGAGCGCCAGCACTGAGAAGTTGTTCGCAACACTTGGTAACAGCGTAATCCCCCCACTGTTAGGGAAATCCCCAGTTGTCAGGTTGTCCAAAAATAAACCGGCGCAAGTGCTTAAATCGGTAGGTTATTGGGGTGGTTTGGGGCAAGAATCTGGCAATAATAAAGTAGAGCTTTCCAGATATGCAGTTGTTAAGGTTGTCGTTAACAGTTAGCGCGATTGAAGCAAGGTTGTGACAAAAACGAGCAGTGGTGGGTTTTTCCCGCTGTCAAGCGGCTGAATTGCTGTTGTAAAGCTGTTTTGCTGGTCAATTGAGCGCTGGCGTCGAACGAGCGTTAGCGTTGAGCGCCCTTCCCATTTAATGGCTTTGCTGGCTCAACTGTCCCGCTTTTAGCCAAATTGATCGCCTTGTAGCGGAGGAACGCTTCGATAAATTGATCCAGATCACCGTTCAGCACAGCTTCGACTTGCGGTGTTTCCACTTTAGTGCGGACATCCTTCACCAATCTGTCGTCAAGAACGTAGGAGCGAATGGCGTTGCCAAAAGTTGCCGAAACGCTTTCACCGCGCAATCTAGCCAATTCCTCATCGCGCTCGGCCTGTTTGATCGCCAGCAGCTTGGAACGTAACAGCTCTAAGGCGAGCGACTTGTTTAGCAATTGGCTGCGCTCTTGCTGGCATTTGATCATAATCCCGGTTGGCTTGTGGACGATTCTTACGGCTGTCTCAACCTTATTGACGTTTTGTCCGCCGGCGCCGCCTGAGCGCATGGTGTCCACTTCAATGTCGTCGTCGCGGATCTCGACCAGCGAATCGATGTCATCCATCAATGGGCTGACTTCGACTGCAGCGAAGCTCGTTTGCCGCGAGTCGGCGCTAGCCTTGAAAGGAGACTTGCGCACCAGCCGATGTACACCTTTTTCACAGACGAGGTATCCGTATGCAAAAGGTCCGTCCGCTCTGAATGTGACGCTCTTGAGACCGGCTTCTTCCCCGGCCGATTGATCGATAATCTCGGTCTTGTACCCGCGCGTTTGGCACCATCTCAAATACATGCGGAGCATCATCTCTGCCCAGTCTTGCGCATCGGTGCCGCCGGCACCGGCGTTGATGGTAACCAGTGCGGACGAATCATCATAGTCGCCGGATAAGAGCCGTGTAAGCTCATAACGCTCGAGATCGGCGTTGAAGCTCTTCAAACCGGCTTCGATCTCAGCGGCTATCGACTCGTCTGCCTCTTCGAGTCCGACTTGCAGCAGGACAGCAAGATCGCTGGCGGTCGATTTCCAGCCTTGATACTGTTCGGCTGTGGACTTCAGGCGGCTCATCCGTTGAGTCACCTGCTGCGCTCGCTTCTGGTCTTGCCAGAAGTCGGCGACGAGCGTCTGTTCTTCTAAATCTTTGAGCTCTCTTTCAATCTGGGCTGGGTCAAAGATACTCCCTGACTTTCGTCAGGCGCTCCTCAGCTGCTTCTACTTCACGCTTCAATTCCGAGAGCATCATCTTCAAAAACTCCAGTAAACAAGCTTGTCCAGTTCAATATTATAAGCCGTCTCGCTCGAAAGCATCAGACGGACAGCCGCCCTCATACGTAATCCACGCTAATCAGCGCGGGCATAGAATGAGATTGGCGGCGAGGGCGCGCCTAATAGACCCTTTGCGAGATGTCGATCGTGACGTCTTCTTTGGATTTCAACTTGCCGACTTGCACGAAGATTGGCACACCGTAAGCCGGGTTCGAATCGAGATCGAGTGCAGTCGGGATAGTCACGGTCAACGATGTGGTGTCACCCGAGATAACCTCAGCGTTCGCGCCGCCGATGGTTACTTTGTTTTCGGAAAGCGTCTTCGAGAAATTCTTGCCGGACAGAGTAATCTCTTGTCCGGGCGGAGCCGATGAGAGGCTGACGCTGCTCAATTCCGGTTGCGCTTTGATGGTAATCTCCACGCTGCCTGCCTTTTGCCCGATTATGATCACATCGACCTTTTGTTTGCCACCTTCGAGACCGTCCGGCACTGTAACCTGCAATGCATCAGCGGTGGCGCCGGTTACTTCGGCCTTCTTCTTGGCGAAGTTGACCACGTCATACTGAGCGGTCGGACAGAAGTTGGTGCCACTGATTGTGACGGTATCGCCCGGTCCGACTTCCAATGGCTTGGCGGCTTTGACTGTCGGCTTTGGAGTGGTAATTACCCAGCTCAGTGTGCTGTCTTTGGGACCGATTGCGTTAATCAAGATCTGACTGCTGCCGCTGCCCAGGTTGCCGGTCATGTTTATAACCAGAGGGCTGTTTGTCAGCTTCTGGCGGTTAAGCACCGGATAGCCGGCGATCGTGCAGCTGGCGGATTGAAAGTTGAGATTGTTGAACGTCAAGGTCAGTGGAAGTTTTTCTTGACCAGGCTTCAAATTGATGTAGTCGACGAAGCTTTGGACCGTGTCGCCCTTAGAGACATAGGGCTTCGATTCAGCCACCTTGATGATGTTGGCAGCGGCCGGTTGAGCTGCTGCTGGTTTGGCTGACGCTGGTGTAACAGCCGGTGGTGGGACTTGAAATCTGCCCGAAGCCGGAATCGGTGGAATTCGGCGGCTGGTCGGAACATGGGAGTTGTCAGCCGCCTGAGCCGATGTCGCAAGCATTGCAACTGCCGATGCCACTAGTAATAGGTTGCGTTTCATGTCCTGCACTTTCCTTCTGGGCAAATGATTGAAGTCCGGATGGTTTTTCTTGTGGGTCGGCACTTGACGACACAGCAACGACCAGGATACCTCTAGCCTAGACATTATAAATTCTTGCCATGCTCGCGGCTACTTTTATTAGGACGAGTAGGCAACAAACATGCGGAAGCGATTTTTGCTTCAGGCGATTCTTGATTACTGGTGTCCTTGCGACTCTATATTGACTTGTTGCCGCAACGGGCATAGTTAGATGTCTCCCGGACCAGGGACCATTTTGTTCTGATTTCAGGCATCGCAATGCCAATCGCATTATGCAGGCTTAGAAAGCAACCGGGTTGCCATGTGGGTCCTGAACTTGGGCGCCTTGAGGGTTCGCCGGATAGATCGGATTTGCGTTAATTGCCCCCAAGAACACTCTACTGTAGTTGTGTTCCCCCATCGGGTATCCTGGCTTCGCGAATGCGTACTGTCGCCAGGTACCGGCACTAGTGCTGGTCAATGGATAATAGGCCGGAAAAACAACGGTTTGGAAGGGCATGCCCAGCGGTGGCGTAGTTGTTGTAAAACTAAGAACTCCTACGCAATATGGCCTGGTAGCAGTTTCGGCAGATATTCCGGTGGCCGGAATCGCGACAACGGATGGGAAGGCGACTCCTTTCATGAGTTGCACGTTTTTTACATCAAAATTGACTCTGGTTATCCACCCCATGCGCGCACCTCCCTGCATGACTGGTGTGTACGTAGGTTTCTTCCAGATGAGGTCGCTTCTCTTCCATCCCAAGTCCACAATCATGTCTTCGGCAAGTGTTTTGGCTTCCGCTTCTAGCGTACCCTTATTGGCGTTGAAATCATTCCTTTCCATTCCAACCCAATATCTGCCGTTAGCGAGGTGCTTTGCTGCTGCCATAGCGACGGCAGTTACCTTCTGTTGAGACAGAATTATCAGACCAACATTTATCAGAAGAAGTAAAACAGCTACCGCTACTGACACAATCAGCCAGGTGGCAACAACACCTTCGGCAATTCCTGAACCACAAGCAGATCGTCTTCCGTGAACTTTCGTCAGTTGAATGGCTATGCGAGATTTTTTCATAAAGCACCCGTTCTCCTATTTCTCCCAGGCTGCGCTTGTTTCACGCGTACGCCCCCTCATTTATTCCGAGCACTAGCTAGAAACTACTGAGGTCATCCCAGTAGTAATTATGGCATTCGACTGTTACAAAACTGCGAAGGCAGACGCGTTCTCAGACCTACATCAAGGAACCTGATAGCAGGCCGGTCACGACATAAAATGCGAGCAGATTGGTTTTCAACCGATCACATCCAAATTTAGGGGGACAATTTGCAGAACTGAATTCTGAGGCGCCAATTTGAACGCCCTTGTACATATTGCAACAGATTGGTAGCTGGAAGAACCAATGGGGTATATAGCTACCGTACTTTCAAGCTAGAGTGTTGTCGACCCAATCAATAACGCTGGTAGCTTTTGCGAGAGACAATCGGAAACCGATAAAACCACCACAAGAACAACGGTAGGATAGATGTCGCATGACGATCCAATCATTTCAAGTGAGTCGAGTCCCGACTTAGAATCTGAGATGCTCGTTGATATCGAGGCAGCGCACACCGAATCGAAAAATTCTGACCAGGCTGAGAATGAGGATAAGACTTCGTTCGACAAGCTCGCACAGAGGCGCAAGAAAGCAGCTCCAGTAGGCCGCACAAAACTAGATGTCGAAGCTTGCAGAGATATGGCATCCAAGACATTGTCTGGCCAAGAATCAAGATTGCGTGAACAGCTAGAATCCAGAGAACCAGAACCGGTTGTGCCATTGCAGCCAATTGAGAATTTTCGAATGGCGACACACTGTCCTGCATCGTGGGAGAAAATGACAGGTTCAGGTTGTGTCAAATTCTGCGAGACCTGTAAACTTCAAGCCTATGACTTCTCTGGTATGAACATGCCGGAGGTGCAAGAGCTTATCCTCAAGCGCGAGGATAAGAAGAAGTTTGTCCTGTATAAGAGAAAAGACGGAAAGTTTCTAACAGCAGACTGTCCTGTTGGAATTCAAAAAAAGCGCACCCTCATCCTAGCCAGTACCGCAGGAGCGCTTCTAGTACTTGGCGTCTTTTATCTCCTGATCACACAACCACCGCCACAAGTAGTAAATCCAGCTGCTGCCGATGAATCGGTGACTTCTTCTGGTGTAAAAGCTGAAAACACTTCACCTGAGTCGCCCGCAAACGGAGGCGCCATAGAAACTTCTGAAACTCCAATGGCACCTGCTTCCGAGACTGACTACGGGGGTATGCCGCTAAGTTTCCCGGCGGGAGCACCGCAGGTACCACCTCAAGCACAGCCTATCCCTCCATCCGCAGATCAAACACCAACATCTCCGGCGCCTGCCACCACATCCACTGATCCAACAGCAACACCACCGACGCCGGCCGCCGCGGCAGGTGAGCAATCTTCGCAAGCTAGTACGTCGGATGCGAGCTCAATTGAGACATCTCAACCGAACCAGCAGCATGGAGTATGGCAGCGTCCTGCAGGTCAGTAAGAACACTTGCAGCCTTACCCGAATTTGCTGACTGCGTCCCGTCCGGGCCTGGTTTTGCTTTTTTAAGACACTATACACCATGGTAGACAATTGGTTTTTTGATTAAAAGGGAGCTCTGAAGCTGTTGGGCGACGCACACAGCTGCCGGAGGTTGGACGAATATGGACAAGAAAGCTTGCCAAAGAGAAAGTGGTCCGGTTGAATGAATTTGCTTAATACCC
>JAGVKB010000100.1 GCA_020050835.1 Candidatus Obscuribacterales bacterium
CTGGCGGCCAAGATCTGGAACGAATACATCTGGGCGAGCATCAAATGGTGCTGGCGGCAGGTGGTCTGGGTCTGGAACAAGTTCTGGGAGCTGGCGGCCAGGGTCTGGAACGAGTACATCTGGGCGAGCTTCAAGTGGTGCTGGCGACAGGTGACCTGGGTGTGGAACAAGTTCTGGGAGCTGGCGGCCAGGATTTGGAACGAAGGACTGTGGCCGGCAATTCAGTGGTGCTGGCGGCAGGTGGTCTGGATTTGGAGTCAGTTGAAGGCATTCGTTCGCTGGGCTCTGCCTCAGCTTCGGCACGCCTTTACCGCGACGGTCAAGTTCTGCAAGACGATTGTCGTCGACTCCTTCCTCTTCCTGCGCCAACCGTTCGTCACCACCTACAAAGACGAAACCGAGTTCAAGCAAGTGTTCTTGCACACTTGCAACGTGGCGGCGGTGGTCTCCGGCGCGGCCGGACTCTTCCTGCTTCCCAATGTCATACCGCTCTGGTGGGCCGTTGGCCTCTCTCTGCTGGTGGGCATTCCGTTGCTTCTGACTTTCTACCTTGGACTGGGCGGTCTGCTGCTGCGTGCCGGCAACTGGCTCGTGGGCGGTTCGATTGCCTTCTCTTGCGCGTACTTCATCGGTGTGTCGGGCAATCGCAGTGGAGACGGCGATCAAAACTTTGCTTACCCGCTAGTGCTCGGCGTCGTCATCGGTGGGTTGGTGTTCCTGATCGTCTTCCCGGCCGTCTATGCGTTCTTCAGATCGCTGGTCACTCGGCTGGGGCTCGAGCAGCCGCTCTTGGCGATGTACACCGGTCTATACAACTGGGTCAACGTCACGCTCTCGGGAATGAAAGATCTGTGCGTCAACCTCTACTCGAAGATCCGCGACGCGGCCGCGGCTCTGGCGAACTCCATCAGTGAGATCGCCAGCCAGACGGCCAACGCCATCTCGGACTGGTGGACCAGACTGACAGGCGGCAAGTAAACGCCGGACTGCAAGTGCAGTGGTGAAGGCGTCCCGTTTCTGGAGGCGCGAGCGGGCAACATTGTTGTTCGCTCGCGCTGCCTGGGGACGGGCGGTATCACCGTTGTTTCAAAAAAACTTTGAGGAGCCCATTCATGAGCTCAGTCAATATCGCTCTCGTCGTGCTCGCTGCCCTTTCGGTCTCTGGTGCGCTTCTCGCTGCTGTTGTTCTCGCCATGAGGCAGCAAGCGCTAAATAAGTACACGACCGTCCGGAAGGCGCTCGACGAGTTTACCGAAAAGTTCCAGCCCGGAGACCTCGTCTTCGGGCCGCACAGATTTCACCTCGGACGGGCCCAGATGATGCTTCAAACGGCGGAATCTCGGTATGCTCAAGCGGTGAAGTACCTGTGCGAAGAATTGCGATTCTGGAAGGCTCTAAACGAGTTCTGGATCGCCGAAGGACACCTCGAGTCGGCTCGCCGCGAAGTCCGTGCAGCTTCGGGCGGGATCTGATTCTCGGCGCGGACGGAGGGGTTCTCCTGGCAAAAGGACCCCTTCTTCCCGTTCTGCTTTGTTTTTGTAATACTATGTGATATAGCATGCCGGGTTAAAAAAAGACGCAACAATAGCAAAAATTGCTTGCTGCGTCTTTTGGTTGTTGCGGTGGCGTCGCTCACCGTTGATACTCGCCAGGAATGTCGTCCACGAGCTTCTTGCCGGCGACGATGCAGTTGAGGAGCTTGCCGTTGCCGTCGTACTCCACGATCAATCCGCAGGGATACTCGTGACGAATCACCGTGTCGATTCCGCCGGAGATGAACGGTTCGGTCAATGTTCGCTGCGGTGCCCTCGAGCGGCTGTTCTTCCATGAGTCCGCATCGAGTTCTTCGTACGGTTCGGCTTGCGGCGGCGGAATCTCCGTGTTCCGAATCTGTTCTTCCAGCTCTCGCTCGTCGCGCGCCCGCTCTTGCTCCAGGCGCTTGTCGATGCGCTCTTGGGTGCGTTTCCGCTCTTGCCTGTCGGCGAATTTGACGACGGTGACAATCGTTGCCACCGTGATTGCGCAAACGCAAAGGGCGACAATGACGATTAGAATGTCTGCGCTCATGAAATATCCCTTTGTGTAAGAGTAGAACTTGTGAGACCGTGAAGCACACTCCAATGAGGAGCAGCTTGCAGGCTCAGTCGATCGATTGAAATCGCCAGAGCGGAACGTACGGCGGAAGAGCGCCTTCGTAGTACTGCTTTTCGCCAAGCGTATCTCGCAGGCGTTTGAGCGCTTGCCGCCTGACCGTGACGTAGTAATACTCACAGCGTGCGTCTCTAACCGTGTCCCAGATCTGATAGAGATGATCCGTCTCCTGGATGACGGTGCGATACCACCAGAAGCGGCTCGGATACATCGTCTGTTGGATATCCATGTGCTGCCGGTAAGCACGGTTGAAGGCCAGGAAGTCGTTGACTACCGTTCGCTCCGGAAAGCGCTGGGAGTCGAAAGCGCTCGGCGCGTCCTTTAGATCTGCATGCCGCCGGCGCAGAAGATTGACGTCCGATCGGAAGTCTTCCGGACGGACGCCGACATACCGAACTTCACGGGGGTCGAGCAGCTCCCAGGCGAGTGCGACCTGCTGGAGGCAAAAGCGAACTGACTCGGTGTTCTGCTCCTCCGGGACCGGACTGTAGGGAGCGTCGGTCAGCAGTGCAACGGCCATGATCATTTCAGCGATACCGAGCATGCATCTTTCCTTTCGATTGCTTTGAACTCAGGGCGATCTGGAAGAGAGCCGCAAGGCGTTGCGATGTTAGAGGAGGCATCGTCTGCTCCGTGCTTGTCGAATAAGCGAGCCAGCAGTTGATTTCCGTCGAAGATGCCGGCTCGAGAATGAGCCGCCGAGGTGGGCGGCAGCAGAGGAGAGTCTGAGGCTCTCCCTGCTGTCGCCCACCTCAGTGCTCGATTCTTGGCAGGCGAGTTTCTAGAACGGAGCTTACTCCTGTCGCTGCGGCGGTTCGGGCTGTGGTACCGGTTGTGGTGCAAGTTTCTTGCGCACGACGTTGCCTTGTCGCGGGCTGGCGTTCTGGGTGTCCATCTGTTCACTGCCGGTGATCGGTGGATCGCCTTTGAGGAAGATGGTCAGCACCACCAGCAGTGCAAGCAGGGCGATCGCCAGCGCAGCGCAAATTCTCAGTGATTCTTTCAAGCATGCCTCCCAAGCCCGGTTGTTGAAGTCTGTAGAACGGCAGACCGGGAATCTGCAGTTCCAGGCTCGAAAGTGAAGGAGCACAACAGCTATGCTCCTTCACTTTCAGACGCCGGTGGTCGATCAGGGCAGCAGAATGCGGTCCAGGTGCGAATGATCGCCGCCGGCGAGCGCCTCCTGCTTCAGCCTCATGCTCTGCTCGTCGTCGAGTGGGGCGAGCCTGGTTTCGTCAAGTTCCTCTTTGACGGCTTCGTCCTCTTTGATGTCCCTGGTCAGCTCGGGCTGGACGGTTTTGTCGACCATCCGCCGGATCCGGCGATCGCTGTCCAGGTAGCGGACAAACTTTTCCTTGCCGTTTTCGCCGAAAATGGTGACGACCGTCGTGTTGAGTGACGTATCGCCAATCTGGGTGTAAACGTCGAACACCAGCTGGCGCTGCGGCAAAGCGGTGCCTTCGTGCAGCTCTTCCAGCTTCTGCAGCGACGGATTCGAGCCTTCGTACTCGCCCTCGCCTGCTTCGCTGTAGTTCTCGTTAAACCAGTGTTGCCGGTAGAGCGGGTTGGCGTTGCCGTTGAAAACCGTGAAGGTGAAGTAGGTCTTGGTCATCGTGCCGCTCGGTTCCTGATCGCCGCTCTGTCCTTCCGGTTTGGGTGGCGGAATCTCTTTCCAGCAAACCTCGTCGTAGAGTTTGCCACCCTTGCTGTTATAGGCCGTAAACTCGTAGCCCAGCGGATTCGGACGAAAGACGGCCAGCAAGGAATTGCCATCTTCATAGTAGAAGTGGTGGACGTACTGATCCGCCTCCTTGATGGACTCGCAGTAGCGGGTCTGGTCTTTGCGGTACTGGGTGCGCGAGTGCGGAGTTGTGCCATCCGCTTCGAACTTGTAGACGACCTGGCTGCCGTCCGGGCGAATCTCGATCGCCTCGGTCAAGATCGGCTTGCCATCGGCGGTGGTGCCACCGAACAGCTTGCGAGCCAGGCAGCCGTCCTTGAAAGTGATCTCCGTCCGGCGGACGACGCCGTCTACTTTGAGGTAACGCCGCGACTCTTCGGCGCTCTCCGGTGGCATTCCGTGGAGCTCTTCGACAAGCCCGGACTGGTAGCGGGATTGCCCCGACCAGTATGCAAGCAGGCAAACAACTCCAGCCATGGCCGCGGCGGCGAGCACCAGGCCAATTGCAGTGAATCTGCGCATACATATCCTTTCTGGATTGGGTCACGAAAGGGAGGCGGGCAGTGCACCTAATGCACCGCCGCCTCCGGTAAGTTCTGACTAGCGGGGAGCGCCCGGCCATTCCGGACGGGGGATGGCGTTTAGCCGGTCGACGACCGAGAAGCGGGCGAACCACCACTCATCAGTTCTCTCCGGGCAGGCGAGATCTGGCCCCGGTCCCACCCTTCCTTCGATTTCGTCGCCGGTCGGCTGCAGGTAGAAGGCGGTAGACAGCCTCAACCAGTAGCCTTCACCGACAGGAAAGTAGGTTTGTGCCGTGCCTTTGCCCCAGCTGAAGAACTTGGCTGCGGTCTGAGCGCGTTTCTCCACTCGGCCGGACTCCTTGAAGGAGGCAGCCAGCAGCTCTCCGACGCCGGCGGTGCCGCGACCGACCAAGGCTGTGACCTGTCCTCGAAAGACGTTGGTCGGCCAATCCTTTACTTCGACTGTCTCCGGACCGGACGGCTTGGTTTGCAGCTTTCCGTCGGACCCGACTTTGAATGGGCCCGCCGTTTTCAGCTGTACCTTGCCGCCGGCGATCTCCCAGGTTTTCATCACCAGCTGACCGTCAGGCTTCGTCTCGATCAACCGGCTGAGCACTCCTTGTTCGCGAAACATGGCTGCCACTCGAATCGCCGTCTCAGCGTCTCCCTCGAAGAGGTCGCGCAGATCGACGGCCGCTCCCCGCACTTCGTTTGCCTGCCAGCTGCGCAGCACCTGGTGCAGGTCGGTCAGAACGGTAGCGGAGCGCAGGTGGTTGAACTTGATGGTCTTCAGGTC
>JAGVKB010000121.1 GCA_020050835.1 Candidatus Obscuribacterales bacterium
GCAGTCGATTCACTGGCGGCATATGTCGGCGGCAAACAAGCCGACAATGCGGCAAACCGAATCTTTCAAAGCCTTTCTATCGCTGAGCCAGGCTCCACCGCAGCGAAATCCGGGACAGCCAAGATCGAATCCTACAACAGGAACGATTTGGAGTCCGACCGATCAAGGTTAGTCAGAGTTTCGCACATCCAAGGCGTAGAGCTGCATGGCGCCTGCTGCTCTAATGGTGAGCCCTGGAAAAGCGCAATCACATTGACGCCAGAACCAGAGTTGCCGCCGGCTGAACTCTACAGCAAGATAGTCGCCGCCAGGAAAGGCAGTGAGGCGATCACTTTATACAAAGGAGATGCTCACTCGCTGTTTGAAACGAAGAGAGAATACGACAAGCTAGTAAGCAGAGACATCGTTCCAGTGCGCATCTATTACGCCAAGGAACACGCCCTTGAGATAATGGTGCCGGAGAGTCATGCTCGGCAACTGGATCAAGTACGCTGCTTTCGAATTCACGGCAAGCGAACGCAAGCGCTCGCGAACAAGCGAGACGGATTCACATTTTCGGCGTTGCCGGAAGATTTCATTCCGCAGCTCGAAGAGCTTCCAAACAGCACGCTCGTCAAACGAGTGAACGTACTCGGTCATCAAGATCCTTACACCAGCTGGCTCAGGAAACAGAAGAACGACCCCAGCTGGACCACCGCAGCCGATGCCCGCCCCGAAGGAATCATCACGTTCTATGAGCCGACAAAGTTTTACGACACGCTCAAGAGCACGGTCGGACATGAATGGGCTCATCTTCTGCATCACAACCTTCCAGACGAGTTACGCGTATATGGCGCCGCCTACAGAGTAGAAGCGCACAGCCAAAATGCTTACAACCCAAGACAATATGCACTCACCAATGAGATGGAAAACTGGGCCGTCCTTTTGGGTGAAGAGCTACTCGCCTACGATGCAAATAGATTTTTGCGAACGGCAGTACAGGCTCCGATTCGTAGCGCCATTCTGGCCAGAGCAGTTAGATGGGCGCTGACGGAAGCGCCGCAACCGGAAACATGCATATACAAGATGCAATTGCAAAAAAGAGTAGAGCTGATCGAGCAGCACATCACGGAGCCGGCAGTAAAAAAGCTCGCGGAGGAGATCAAAAATGCCAAGGAGCCATCTGCCGATCAAATCGAGCTACTTACATACTTGAGCAGTCGCAGTGACATCAAGCTGCTTAAGGAGTTGGGCGGTCGCACCAGCTCGTACGAAACCGCTGAGCTAATTGTGGCGCGCGGGGCAAAGATGCTCGAGAACCAGCCCGAAGAGAGATTTGAATTGACTCTCTCGCCAAAGAATTGCTTCGACTAGATACTGGTCACGCACAAAAGTAAGAACTCAGGTATTGTGCAAAAGACGAATGTCAACATTTCCGAACCAACTGGCAGTACTTTACTTTCACTCCTGCCTGTCCCTGCAATTTCTAGTAAACTGCTATTAGATTGGCATCCCAAGGCAAGCCGGACACTTGGCCGAAACCACAGAGCAGCGAGAGCACGAAGCATTTAGCGCTGTATTGGACAATCGGTTCAAGCGCTCATCTGCTATTCTCGGCCTGATTTCATTTTGTTGTGGATTGATGGGACTGGTAGGCATCATCTTCAACATTAGTTGGCTCAGATTCCCGCCCGGCGCCGTTATGTCTGTAAAGGGGATCACCTCCGTCGCGATGGTCCTGGGTGGACTTTCTCTCCTCTTGCTGCGCGCCCGACAACCATTTGTGCAAGGACTGAGCCGATACTGCGCAGGCGCCATCTTGATTATCGGCGTCGCAACTATTTGCGAGTATCTGTTTTCGATTGACTTGAGTATCGGCGGTCTGCTGAGAGGTGACTTGAGACTGCCCGACGGTATCATACCGCTCGACCACATGACTCCAACTGTAGCGTTCGCCTATGCCGCCGTCGGTCTGAGCCTGCTCATTCTCAAGAGCGGGAAACAACAACTTCTGGCAGGATATGTGGCGTCATTAGGCTTGCTTGCTCTGTTCACATCCTTTCTGGGCCTTCACGCTGTCACCGAATCATATGGAGTTGGGTCCTATAAATACACCAACATCATTACTCAATTTCCGTGGCCAGCGTGCATAGCAATGGCATCCCTGGGATTCGGCATCCTGCTTGCCGAACCCCGAACCGTTCTTTATGGTCTGCTCTGCAGCTCGACGCGTGGCGGATACATTACCAGACGCTTCTTGTTGCTATCGCTCGTGGTGCCAATCTTTTTCGCCGCTGCCGCGGCCTTTGGTGCGCGAGCCCATCTCTATAATGAGCCGATTCGTTGGACTTTATTTGTGACCGGCACTATCTTGTCCTTTTGTTGGCTTACCTGTCTCATAGCAAAACAGCTCGATGCAAGCGATCGCTCACGGATCGCGCTGGCAGAGCAGCGCGCCGATATCGTCTACTCACTGGCGCACGATTTGAAGGTGCCGGTCATCGGTACCGAACGAGCCTTGAACATCCTTTTAGATGGCAGCCTGGGTGAACTCGCCCAGCAACAACGGTCCATACTTGCGATGCTGCAGGACAGCGCCGGCGACCAATTGCGAATGATTGACAATCTGGTCTACGAGTTTCGCTGCGAGCAGGGAAAGGAGACAATCAATCCTACTCCCTATCGGGTAACGACACTCTTGAACGACTGCCTGGCAAAGCTGGTGCCCGCGCTCAAGTCACGCAACCTCCGCATTAAGGTCAGGCACAAGCTACCGTTGGAAGCAGTCGATCTCGACATCGTGGCGATGCGGCGAGTGATCAACAATCTATTGCACAATGCGCTTAAGTACGCGCCGGTAGACGGCGAGCTGGAAATCCAATCCGGGACGGAAGGAAAGGCTTATCAATTCTCAATTCGCAACTCCGGCAAGTCGATTTCCAGTGAGAGCCAGAAACATCTGTTTGAACGATTCTGGCAATCGGAAGACTCGCACCGGCTCTCCGCAGGCAACGGGCTTGGACTGTATATCTGCCGCCGGATTGTCGAAGCCCACGGCGGAGAGATTGCCTGCCAGAGCAGTCCTGAGACCGGCACCACCTTTTACGTCAATCTGCCGCATCAGCGGAATGCTTAGGAATTCCGGCAGTTAGCGAGACCTTGAGCTGCTCGGCATACGGTCTGGCCTGCTCTGGTCTTCCAGACAGCCGGTAAAGATCGACCAGATCCGGCAGCGCTCTGGCGAGCAGTACTGCTCCAGTCCCTGCGAAGATTCCCTGAGTAAGAGCTCATTTTGGTAAGACCAACTTATAGCCAAATCCATGCGCGGTTTGAATAAACTCTGAAAAGCCGACCGCAGCCAACTTCTTCCTTAGCATATACACATAAGTTTTGACTGTGTTGATTGAGGCCTCCGAATCGGATGACCAAACCCGAGACAGCAATGATTCTGCGTTGAACACCTGATCGGGATGGCGCAAAAGGAATTCGAGCAAAGCAAACTCTTTTGGAAGAAGTTTAATCTCCTGGCTACCGGCGACTACTCTCTTGGCGCTGCAGTCCATGGCGATGCCACCAACTTTGAGCACACTTTCACTCAATCCGGAAGCACGTCGAAGAAGAGAACGTAGACGTGCTGAAAGTTCTCGAAATTGAAAAGGCTTGGTCAGATAATCATCGGCGCCGAAATCAAGTCCGCTTTCCTTCTCTTCGATCTCAACCTTCCCTGTAAGCATCAATACCGGCGTAGTGTCCCGTCTTTGCCTGAGATCTCTCAACAGCTCAAGCCCATTTACGTAAGGAAGATCCCAATCCAGAACAATTAGATCATAGTGATAAGCCTTGAGTAGCTCCAAAGCCTTTCGCCCATCCCAGGCCGTCTCTACGACATAATTCTCGACTTCCAGCCATTGCTTGAGCTCAACCAGCAAACTGCGATCGTCTTCGACTACCAGTACTTTAGCCATACCACATGCGCTCCAGCCAACACTATGCCCGGTACAAACGTCGCATAATAAGACGATCTAAATCGCCCCCAATGCTCTTCGAAACGCCACTCTAACTACTCAGTCGCACAACTCAAGGTGCCATTTATAGGTGATTGCTACCAATTTTGGCAGTAATTGACCAAATCTGGCGTGCTACCAGATACAAATAAACCACCAACAGTGGTACATTAAAGTGAGATTCTCTAGTTTATCCCCCAAAACTGGCTGGTTATGAAAATTCAATCTGAATCGTCCCATCTTGCAATTCTTGAGGAGCTCGGAAGCCGTCTTGCCAGGCACCGCCTGAATCTAAATCTCAGCCAAGAACAGATTGCAGAAAAAGCCGGGCTGGGAGTCAACACTATCTCCAGGATCGAGCAAGGCAAATCAACTCAGCTGTCGAATTTCATTCGGGTCTTGCGCGCACTGGAGCTGGTTGAAAATCTTGAGTTACTCGTGCCCAGACCACCACAAAGCCCGATCGAGCTGGCAAAAGTCTTGAAAGAACAACGTTTACGCGCTTCTTCACGAAGGGATAAGGTAGAGCGTTCCCATATTTGGAAATGGGATGACGAACGATGACTATCGCTAATGTCAAACTGTGGGGGCGCACGATCGGGGCTGTCTCATGGGACGAAGATCGTGGCTATGCATTTTTTGAGTTCGACCCACAATTTGTCAAAAGTGGAATTCAAATAGCACCGCTGACCATGCCACTATCGAGAAAAATCTTTTCATTCCCTGGCTTAGCGAGGGAAACATTCTATGGACTTCCTGGAATGCTTGCAGATTCACTTCCAGACAAGTTTGGAAATGCGCTCATCAATGCTTGGCTAGTCAAAGAGGGTCGCGCAGAAGACAGCATGGATTCCGTCGCAAAGCTTTGCTATATAAGCTCGCGAGGGATGGGCGCTTTAGAGTACTCCCCCGCAAGAGGACCAAGGGGACGAACATCCAAATCACTTGATATAGATGCTTTGGTTGCTCTTGCCAGTGAAATCTTAACCAAACGTGGGAATTTCAAGGTTTCCCTGCATGAAAAACACAAAGCGGAAGCTTTGCGAGATATCCTTCGCGTGGGGACTTCAGCTGGCGGCGCGCGCGCTAAAGCACTGATTGCTTGGAACCCGAATACAAATGAAGTTAAGTCCGGGCAAATAAGAGCTGGTGAGAACTTCTCGTACTGGCTGCTCAAGTTTGATGGGGTTTCTGGAAATCAGGACAAAGAATTGGACGATCCACGGGGATACGGATTGATCGAATACTCGTACTACAAAATGGCACTAATAGCTGGGATCGCTATGCCTGAGTGCAGACTCTTGGAGGAGTCCGGACGACACCACTTCATGGCAAAGCGTTTTGACCGCACCGACAGTGGTGACAAATTACACATGCAGTCGTTGTGCGCCATGGCACACTATGACTTCAACCAAGCCGGTGTGTATTCGTATGAACAGGCAATCCAGGTTATGAAGCTGTTGGATCTATCCATGACGAGTATCGAAGAACAGTACAGAAGAATGGCTTTCAATATAGTTGGTCGCAATCAGGATGATCATGTAAAAAACATTGCATACGTTATGGACAAAGGTGGAACATGGTCCCTCTCGCCCGGTTTCGATCTTACTTATGCCTTCAACCCCGGTAAACCATGGACCAGGCAGCATCAAATGTCAATGAATGGTAAGCGAGATAATTTCGCTATCGAGGACTTCGACAACTGTGCGAAGAATGCCGGGCTGAAACGTGGTCGCCATAAGGAGATTTTAGAGCAAGTCCAAATAGCTGTCTCCGAGTGGCCCAGGATTGCCAGGGAAGTGGGAGTACCAGCAGACAAAATAACAAAAATAGAGAAGACGCACCGATTCCTTGAGCTATAGCAACAGGTGGTTGGTCACAACACAGGCTATGCTCTTTGGTCCTTCATAAAGTAGTGTCGGCACCTGAAGTCATCAGGCACCCAATGATCGGCATCAACCTTTTGGGGCTATTCTCGGGCATCTTCCCAGCCTCACGAAACAGATCTTTTTGGGTGCGGATACTTGCCTCGTCAAGAATTCCGTTGATTTTGAAATATCGCTGTATTAGCTTCCAGCACAAATCCATGCTGTACTCAAACCACTGGATAACGCCATCACGAAGCGACTCATCATCTGGAGCAAGGTGAGCTTCCTCCAGCGATCTAAATCGCCCCCAGCGCTCGCCGAAACGCTACTCTAACTACTCAATAGCACAACTCAATGTGCCATTAATCAAGAACAACGTTACTACGTCACTTTCGTTGCGGCTTAACGGCAGCATCGTCGAGTCGCATGGAATATGATTGAGCGATGTTCGGCTTACCCCATTCACTGTACAGCTTTACCAGCTTGCCAATGGTTCGCCTGGTCTTGGCGTCATTCTTTCCAAAGGCGACTTCCTGAATCTTCAACTTTCGTTTGCATGCCACCTCGGCCTCCGGATATCTCTTCGCCTCTAGGCAACTGTTGCACAGCGGTCCCAAAAACTGGATCAGCTCCTTACTTTGCTTGCCATTGACTTTCTCGCTCATGGCCAGCCCCAACCTGAGGTTGGTAATTGCTTCGTCCCACTTGCCTGACTCTTTTTGACATTCCGCCAGGCGATAGAGCGTGCTCTGTAATGCGACCGATCCTTTATCACCGTCGGTCGTCCGCAAGGAGAGCTCGCGCCGGCGAATCTCCTCCGCAAGCACCCAATTCTTATGCCTGGCATATAGAGATGCCAGAAGACTGAGATCATTTGCCAGTGCTTGGGTCGATTGTCCGTTTTGCGCCTTGGCTGCCATATAGCGCTTATGAATCTCAATTGCTTCAGGCATCTTCCCCTGCTGTGTGTACACATCTTCCAGCATCCAGAGCGTCACTATCATTTTGGGATCATTGGGCAACAAGACCTTGCTGCGAATAGCTAGCAGCTCTCGCAATATTGAGCCAGCATCTGCTATGCGATGAGCTTTGAGACCCTCCTTAGCCAAACCTTCCATGATCGAATCGAGCCGCTGGCTCTTCTCTCCCCACTGCTTTCGTCTGACGGCCAAGCATTGCTCATAGCAAGCAATCGCCTCGTTACTCTTCCCTAGTTTGCTCAACAGACCGGCGAGATCGAGCAAAGTACTGCCACGGGAATCAGGACTAGCTCCCGGCTTTCTGGACTCTTCGAGCGCCAGCTGATAATACTGCTCAGCCTTTTCAAGCTGACCAAATCGCTCGTAAGCATTAGCTTTTCGTCCAAAGCTAGCCCAAGCCTTCTCGGAAAACTGTCCACTCTTCGAGGAGCTACTGACCGGCAGTTGCTGCCCCCAGACCGGGCGGGCCACCTCCGCACAAACCGAAATCACTACGCTGATCAGAACAAGCACGCAACTGTTACCAATCTCTTTCAGCACATCCTTCTTCGCCTGCATCAGAAAGTGTTGACCCGCATTTGAGTGAATTGGTATTAGGGTTGCGCCGGTGACGAAGTGGTCTGGCTGGCGGGGGAACCGGGAGAAAACTGCTGGACATATGGGCTGGAATTGCTTTGAACAGGCACTGCCTGAGTTTGCTCCGTCACAGCCGGCTGAGTTTGAACCGGGACAGCTTTCTGAGTCTGAGCCGGCGCGGCTGGCTCGGTCTGCGCAGGTATTACCGGCTGGGTCTGCACCGGCGCTGCTTGGTCGGCAGGCACCGGCACATCTGGCTGGACTTGCCCAGGTCCTACTTGCTGGTTCAACTGCTGCTCCTCTTCCTGCTGAAACTGCTCCGACTGCTGTCGATAGACTCGCTCCGCTTCTTGCTGCAGCTTCAATCGTTGTTGCCGATAATTCTCGACCGGGTCATTTGATGCAACGCCTTCACCCAGCGGAGTAGCTTGACCAGCAACCGGCTCTGTTGATCCGGCTGCCGCTCGCTGGCTTGATGCAGCGTTGCTGGGATGTGCGCTTTCAGCCTCGGTAGTGAGCGAAGAAGGCTCCGGCTGCTTCGGTGGTGGCAGCTGAGAGACAAATGCAATCACTGCGCCAATCAAAAGCACGGCACCGATAATCGCCAATTTCTTTGTCAGAACTCGCTTTAACCCGACCGGACAGTCCGCGCTTAAAAACCGACCATCTTTTCGGCGATAGAGAACGGCATCTTTCTTTGCCTCTCTCTTAAAAACAAGCTCCTCGGCTTCAACCTGATCCATGTCTGAAAAGTCATAAACCTGAAGTTGGCACCCTTCGCAGAATCTAACTTTATCCCCGCCGGACATCCGCTCCCAGCTCGAGTCGCAAGCAGTGGCCCGCCGGTAGCGCTCGACATTTTTACATGGCGCCGGTGGCAATGTCGTATGAGTTTGGACCAGCTCCTTAAGCTGAACCTCCTGATCCGCGGACTTTCGGGCAAAGACGCGTCTCATCGCATCGGGATCCAACATGGTCTTGACCACAACAGCATCGACCTTCTTAAGGAGCCTTTGAACGCCGTTGGAAGCAAACTGAGCCGGACTATCCTCCGCTCTGGTGGCGGAGCACCTGGCACCTTCGCTGACAGATTCAGCCGGCTGACAGGACTGGTCGACCGGCAGGTCCTTTCCAACTATTTCATTAGAGCCTGCCTGTCCCTGCTCAGATCTGTCGTTACCTGATGGCGTATTCATGCGCTGCTACTCCGATCACAATATGGCAGGCTAATCATGTCGACCGGCCGATAAAGTGAGCCATCCAGTTTCCGGCGATTGACCGTCACGGGTCTGCTCGATCTACTAATTTAATTCCCGGAAGAGCCCGACTTAAATCGACTTCTTCCCAGTCCCAACCTGCAACTGGTGCTCCACGGAGCCAGTAAGACCAGTTGGACGCCTCCGAAGACTTTTACCAACGTTTGACCGACCGTGGCTATACTCGTCTCTGGTGGTATGAAATCGAACAAGAGGGCAATGATATTGCGAACGAATTCACGAAACGCACGCGGCAATATGTTAATCCTGGCTCCAGCCGGTGCCATTATCGTGATTTTGCTGGGAGCGCTTTCATTCGACATTATCTCAATTCGAGACCAGTTCAATCAGTTGCAGGCGGCCACTGATGCCGCTGCGCTCGCCGCCGCGACCTACCTGAGCGACCCGGACAATAGCGACACGGCAACTGTAAAGCAGGTCGGTTTGACCTACTTTCAAATGAATCAACTCACCAGCGGCAGCCTGTCCTCGGCGATTTTATCCAGCTCGGCGCTGACCGATACTCCTTCAACCGGAGCTAGCACTCTAAATGTAATAGTTAACCTCGAGAAAAAGACAGTCACTGCTCAATCGGCATTCGGCTTCTGTCCTTTTCTGTTGAAGTTTCTTGGCACCTACCCCTTGCATGCAACGTCCACCGCCGGACCGGGCAAATCAAAAACAGGTGATGTCTGTATCGTGCTTGACTTGTCCAGCTCGATGCGTGCCTTTACGTTCAGGAAACAGACCGCGAAGTTCAGTCGCAAGTTTCATAAAAACAGCAACTTTCTAGAAGAGAAGATTACTGGGCCGCCAGGAGGACAGGTGCCTTTCCTGTCCATCGACCCGACTTACACCCAGCCGTTTGGTCCAACCATTCCGAATCCTGGCAACGTCCCGTATTCGCCACCGGGAGGTCCTCCGATTCAGGTTCCGCCTGAAGTAGGCAGCGCACCATTTCCAGCGATCGATCAACACACGCCACTGATGAAGGCCGCCCTGGACAGCTTCGCTAACAGATTGTCCAATCCGCCACCAGGGTCGAGCCCTCCGGTCAACCCGTTTTCGGCACCACCAAATCAGCCGGTGAAGATTGACGATGTTAAGGCCGCGCTGCTGGTGGAAGCGAAAGCCGGTAATCTTGAGAATGCCACGAAATTCGTCTCATCACATGCGAATCAGTCGGTATTGAAGTTCATACCAGGCTTTCAACCACAACCAGGGTTCCGAGCCGAGTACCAGCGAATAGCACTGGCAGTTACCAATCCTCGCTCTGCTTGTGTGCAGGCTGTGCACTTTTTCATGGACTCTCAAAAAGGTCAAGACATCCACTGGTCTCTCGTCTCCTTCGGTGCCAGAGCCGGCACTCCAGGTTCCAAGGGAACTGTTTTTGACCCGTCCAATATCGGTCAATTTCGTTTTCCTCTCATCGAGCTCGACCGGAACAAGGATAATTTGCAGGAGGTTCTGGAAGCTATAGACAGAGGAACATTCTCACTCGGCACCGACACACCGGCCGGCATCAAAGAGGGCATCAACCAGCTGACCGGCAGCGGGCATAGACCCGGCCGCTCTCAGACGATGATCCTGCTCACAGATGGGGTTCCAACCAAAGGGGGAACCGGAAAGATGGCGGCAGCCGCCGGAGCCAAGGGCATCAAGATCATTACGATCGGCTTCTTTCTTAATCCAACCATCTTCAGGACTGGCGTGAGAGTCTGCAAAAACATAGCGTTGAAAGCCGGCAACGGCAGCAAAGCATTTCTTGTAGGCGACGGGAAAACACCAGCACCACCGTCCGAGCAGCAACTGCTGGATGCGCAAGTGGAGTTAGAGAAAGCCATGATCCAGGGACTTACTGCCAGCGGAGTTGCTTTGCAATGAGAAACCATCGAGTTTATAAGGAAATGAATTCGAAAATGAAATCAACTAAAGACTGCCGTACTCAAACTGCAAGCACTCTGGTTGAACTGGTTTGCGCCATGATTGTAATCGTACCGCTGGCACTCTTAGCAATTAACTTCGGTTTTCTCTGCCTGGGAAGCTTTGTCAACAATTCCGCCTGCCGAGAGGCTGCTCGACTCGCTGCTCAGCAGACCAGCCTGATACCGGCCCTGGGCGTCGCCAAGACAGCCGTGAAATCTTTTGCTATCGCTGGTGGTACCATCAGCAGTCCACAAGTGGCCGGAGTCCTATACAACTTTCAAACCGATTCAGACGGCAACCCGATTCAACTGACGGCGCTGGAGCCCAGTAACATGACAGCCGCTCCTAATGTGCAGGTCGTAACGCAACTAATCGTTGAGACTCCAGCCCCGATGCTGATCACAGGCAACGGATTGGCCAAGAAAGTAGAGCTGAGAGGTAGTCAGACCTTTCCCATTCTCAATGGTATCGACCCTTCTGCCAACGACGACTCGGACAGCCCGGGCGAAGAAGATGACATTCCAGGTTCGTCAGACGATGGAGTTGTCGAAGAAACAGAATCCGACGATTAAACTCAATTCGCAACCAAGCCAATCGTAAATCCCTCCCATAGCAGCAGGTTTCGAAAAAACATAATGACTAAAAGGAGAGGACAAAAGGGTAACTTCATATCCGAGTTTCCAGCAGCAATATTCATTTTCCTGCTGGCAGTCCTGTTTCCGTTAATCGATCTTGCTGTTTTATTCTTTGGAGTGAGTTCGGTGCATAGCGCCTGTAGAACCGCCACAGTTGCTGCCGCTAGAGCACAATCATTTTCCAGCAACACATCTCCCACGAAGCTATCAGCCGTAAACTTGGCCAAGAAGATAGCCAGCGAGAGCTCCACTGGCGGTGTCAGCATTTTGCCATCCGATGTGCAGATCAAGGCCTTTCAAGTGCCAATTCTAGGCGGACAAGCTCAAGAAATAGTCCCATCACCAAACCTCATTATCAGCACCAATGACTTTACTTATCAAATCAGAGTGACGGTGACGGGACGGGTTTCACCGCTGGTAATGCTAAGCAGCAGCTTGTTCGGACAAGTACAAGGCTTAACTATCCCGATGGTAGTGACTGCAACCTCGACCTCCAACTTCGAGAACGTAAACGGATTGCTCGAATGAGTTGTCGCTGTTATGTCGGCTGCCAGGGACTATCGAGCAGTCACGCTTACTTTGTCACCATCGAAGGTAATCTCTGCTGACACACCGGCACCAGTCCCGAATGGCATTGCCGGGTAAGTTTGACTGAGAGCGGTATTCACAATATAAGTGTCCAGGTCAGCGTCACCAGATGATTGAAACAGCAAAAACCCGGTCGACCGCCCGGAGCCGAGCAAAGCCAATTGCAACACCACACGGCAATTAGCTATTTGCATACTAGACGGTGGCTGATAGGCGCGCTGCAACATCAGCTCCACTTGATGAGCATAGGTGGCGAGTTGCTCGGGAGTTGCCGAGGTTTGTCTCACCGAACCACCCCGCCTGGCCCCTTTTCCCGTATTGCCAGCGCTAAAATCCGGATGCACAACCAATGAACGGCCAGTCTTTGATGGTCCAATCGAAGATGACTGCACCGCAAATGCGATCAGACCGATCAAAACCAATGAGCTTACTCCAACTGCCGCTAAAAGTGTAAGCCTGTTTCGACCCCCAATCGGGCAATTGCTGCTTAGAAACTTTCCGTCCTTTCTTTTGAATGGAACCACGTCCTTTTTGACTTCTCTTTGAAAGATTAGCTCCTGGGCTTCTTCCAGGTTCAATTCGGCGAAGTCATAAACTTGCAGATTACATTTCTGACAAAAGCGCACCTTACCAGACCCAGCCATACTTTCCCAACTTGCATCGCAATTTGACGCCCGCCGATACTTCTCAATACATTTCACGACGGCCAAAGACTGTGGAGCTGACACGAAGTGCTCGGAGCGAACCTCCTGTTCTGCTGTCTTGCGCGCAAAGACCTTTCTCATCGCATCGGGATCAAGAATAGTCTTGACAGTGACCGGTCCAACTTTTTGCAATATTCGCTGAAATCCAGTGGTATTTTTTTGCGCACTTGTTTTCGCTTCACCCGCTGAAACTTTCTCAGCAGTTACTTCTCCTTGATTCACTAAAGGCTGCCCCGCGGACGCAACCATCTCCGTCGAACGATCAGCTCCCCTTTTCGCCGCGCCGCTTTCAGGCTGATCAACCTCAGGCGCATCTTGCTCGGGTGCTTCACTCATTAGCAACTCCAACCATCGATCTTGACGCCGTTTGATGCGCCTCTCAAACTCCCATGCCCGGAAGCGTGGAAAGCTAATCTAGGATACTGCCATCAGGAGCCATTCAAGCCGAGTTGCAGATACTTTTATCCTACGGTCGTTTACCGAATTTACTCAACTTCTCCCACCAACTACCGCTGGAAGCCTGCTTGAGCTTCAGCTTTACCTTAATCTCCTCCAACTCCGCTCTCACCTCGCGCATTGACTGTTGCCGCCTCTCCGGCACCTTGCTAAGCATTTTAGCCAGCACGCGGTCCAACTCGTCCGGGAAGGAGAGATCAGGTCTGGTCCGTTTCAGAGGCAATACATCGTCCTGAGTGTGCTTGATCATCGTGTCGATTGGATCTTGACCGAGATGAGGCACGTAACCAGTCACCGCTTCATGAAGCAAGCATCCAAGCGAATAAATGTCCGAGCGCTCGTCGAGCTGCTGCCCGTGCACCTGCTCAGGGCTCATGTACGGGGGGCTGCCCACTAACTCTCCGACCTGGGTAAGTGCTTGCGCTTTCTGTGGCGCATCGATCGAACGCAGTTTTGCGCAACCGAAATCGAGAATTTTGGCTACCGGCTGACTGCCTACCACGTCTTTCAAAATGATATTGCTTGGCTTCAAATCGCGATGCACTATCCCCATGCCATGAGCGTGCGACATGCCATCGCAGACCTGCATTACAATTTCCAGCGCTTGCTCCACCGCAAGATGATCCTCATCTTGCAACACATCGAAAAGGCACCTTCCCTCGACAAACTCCATCACCATGTAGGGCTGCCGGCGCTCGGTCACTCCGAAATCATAGACAGTGGCTATATTGGAATGATCCAGCCGGCTGATCAAACGAGCCTCCTGCTCAAACCTCGCGACTGTCTCCTCCTTCATCTCCGTTCTCAGAATCATCTTGACCGCTACGAACTTGTCCAGATGCGGGTTCTTCGCCTTCAAGACGATGCCGACACCGCCCTGCCCGATGACGCTGAGAAATTCAAACTTCGACGCAAGCACCGTACCGATCAAATCGGCAGTCTTGAGTACTTCTTCATTGCCGGAACCGAGCGGCTTGAGCGATTTCGGTTGAAACTCGTTCTTCCTAAGCGCGGCTCTAATTCGTGCAGTAAGCTCCTTCATGTGATAAGGCTTCGTCAGGTAGTCATCCGCTCCGCAATCAAGCCCTTCGGCTTTACTATCCACTGATGTTCTACCGGTGAGCATCAACACCGGCGTCGTGCCTCCGCTTGCCCGAAACCTCTTCAACACATCAATGCCATTAATGTCTGGTAAGTCCCAGTCCAGAATTACCAGCTCAAACTCACTATTTTGCATCATCTCCCAGCCTTTCATGCCGGTTGAAGCCGTCTCGACCGAGTGAGACTCGAGCGTGAGCCACTGCTTGGCAGTAGCCAATTGCTCGAAGTCGTCATCAACCATCAAGATCTTAGCCATAGCCAGAAGTCACCGACAGGTTCCTGCAATTAAGAAGAGTTCTGGAATCTCGAACGGAATCATTGCGCCATACCCATCAAATCCATTCCCCTCGAGTCTCCATTTCAATCAAGATCAAGCCTGCCTGTGACGTTTACCTTTGGGGCTTGAATGTCACACACAATCCTATTCTCGGGAGCGCCGGCGGCTCGCCGGCTTCGACAAAGGCTGCCGGACCTTGGAAGCCGCCAGGCTGGCAGCGCTCCCAGGATTTGCGTGCCTGTTATCGGCACAGTATTGGGGCCATGCCCAGCCCGAGCAATACTATGGACCGACCGATGCATGGACCGGGCGATGCATGGACCGGGCGATGCGTCCTATCGCGGTACTAACTTCTCGCGATAGATTTTGGCCTGTTCCGGTTTACCCCATTGTTCATAAAGATCTTGAAGTGCTTTCAGAGCCCGCCCTACCTGCACCGCCGTCTTACCAGATGAACTCTCAACAATTGCCAGCCTGCGTTTACAATAGACTTCCGCCTCAGCATATCGCTTGGCTTGGATGCTGCAATTGCAAAGCGGAGCTATAAAATTGAGCAGCTTTGAACTTTTCTCCCCTTGCTGTTTCTCACTTATCGCCAACCCTCGCTTGAGCACTACCAGAGCCTTTTCGGGCTGCCCCAACTGCCCCTCGCACTGCCCTAAGCGGAGAAGGTTGTCCTGCAGCAAGGTCGAGCTGGTATCACCACTGTCAAGCCTGATCGCCAACTCCTGCTTCAGCGTCTTCTCCGCATCGTTCCATTTACGTTGGCTAAGATACAACTCCGCCAGTATTCGCAAGTCTATCGCCACTAATTGACTCGATCTCGGAGACTTCTGCTTCTCTTGGAATTGACGCAAGTGCAGTCTTTCAGCCTCGGCAACCTTACCCTCTGCAACACAGACTGTTTCTAAATCGTATAAAGTCTTGAGCAGTTTAGGATCGTTCGGCAACAAAGTCGATTCGCGCATTTCAACAAGCGCTCTCAGGAGTTTGTCGGCATCTGCCCAGCGCCTGTCCAACAGATACTCCGAAGCCAACGCTTCTAGAATTGAGTCGAGCCGCTGGCTGCGCTCTCCCCACTGCTTGCGTCTAATGGCAAGACATTGCTCGTAATACGAGATCGCTTGAGAGTGTTGTCCCTTTTTTCGAAGTAGACTCGCTAATTCTCCCAGCGTGTCACCGCTGCAAGCTGGGTCTGCACCAGGCTTCCTGGTCTCCGCCAAAGCCTTCCGGTAATACTCCTCCGCCTCATCAAAGCGGTTAATCTTTTCAAGCTTGTTAGCCTTCTGTTCGTATGCCATCCAGTCCTTGCCGGAAAAGGCACCAGTAGCTGAACCGGCAGATTGCAATGGTTGGCAGGGAGATGAACTGATACTTGCTGCGACCAACAAGATTGCGAGAACCGACCAACCTTGCCAAAAGGTCCTTATCCGCACAACAACTCCCCTGGTTAAGGTTGATAGTGATATTCTCAACATTACCAGCATTCATAGAATTTGATCGGCACCACACTATCGGTCACTGAAAATTGCACGGACAATAGAGGAACCTTCGAATGAAGCTCAGTCTCAAAATTTCAGAAAAAGAGCTGATCCTCATATTCGTTCCATTGTTGTTTGAAATAGTATCCTTCTCATTTCTCTTTTGGGCGCTTACTGCAACAGAGTTGGACCTCCGGCGAGAAGCTCACGCTCGTGCCGTTTACGACCAGCTCAATAGTGTGACCGAACTGGTTATGAAAGCTGTTTCGTCTCTCTACAATTCCGCGCTGGGCGGCGGGAATGACGCACTGGGTCAATACGATGAGTCAATCAAGCAGATTCCCGCGCGCTTTGAGAACCTGCACAATTTGCTGGACAGCGATCCGGTGCAAAAGAAGGAGATAAACGTCTTTCAAGAGAACGTGGACCGCATGCTCGGATATCTGGACGTCAGTCGCCATGCCGTCACCATCGGCGATCTGGGAACCGCCGTCAGAGCGCTCAGAGATATCCGAGAAGTATCACACAATTTAACCGGCGGCATGGACTCCTCCCGGCGCAGTTTTAGAAGGCTAGCCGAGAGCAGCTCGAAGCTCACCGAAGAGGGTAGACAGAAGCTCAAAATAGCTCTGCTGTTTGCGATCGTCTCAAGCGTTCTGCTAGCAATTGCCCTGTATCTGTATTTCTATAGAGACACTTCGTTCCGCCTGGGCAGGCTTCTGGACAATACCAATCGATTTGCGGGTGGAGAACAGCTTAACCCGACCCTGGAAGGAACAGACGAAATCGCTCATTTAGATCATGTCTTTCATGAAATGACCGAGACTATCACAAGAGCGATGCGCGAGAAGCAGGAATTTATGGCGATGATCACCCATGACATTAGATCGCCTCTATCCGGAGTAATCGGTTCGCTTGCTTTGCTGGCCGAACCTCGCATGGGCTTCAACTTAAGCAGCGATGCACTAGATGTGGTGACGAGATGCGATTCCAGCGTTAACCGGCTCTTGCGACTTGCCAACGACCTGCTCGATATTGAAAAACTCGAATCAGGAAAAATGAAAATGCACTTCGAGATAGCTCCGCTGGCGTACGTGATCGAACAATCTCTCATTACGATGCAAGGTCAAGCCGATCACAAGGGCATCAAACTCGAATTGCCACAGACAGATACTAATATTTACGCTGATGCTGACCGGCTCGTGCAAGTGCTGGTCAACCTCATCTCCAATGGGCTGAAGTATTCCCCGGAAAAGAGCACAGTCAAAGTGGATTTGAAAGATGTGGGAGATTGGGTCGAAGTACGCATTCAAGATCAAGGACCAGGAATTCCTGCCGACTATCGAGACAGGATGTTCCAGAGATTTCAGCAAGTTGATGTAGCGGAACGGAAGAAATATGGCGGAACCGGACTTGGACTGGCTATCTGCAAGGAGATAGTAGGGGCTCACAACGGCACGATCGGCATTGATAGCACCGAAGGAGCCGGCAGCACATTCTGGTTTCGGGTGCCCAAGACTGAAGAAGCAATGCGCAAGAATTCCCCGGACAATCAACTGTCAATCTAGCACGGCTCCGAAGCCAAGCTGCCTGACAAACTTCATTCGGCAAGCAGAATTCAAGAACGATCAGGACGAATCCTTGCCACCGCGAAAAGATTTAAGAACACCGTCTCCCATCCGCTTGAGCCTTAGGAACCAGTCCGGTTTCGCCTCAGTGCTACTGAGGTGCTTCACTCGCATCAGTACTTCCCTTACTTCACGCATACTGCTATATCGCTTGCTCGGCATCTTTTCCAGCATCCTGAGCACCAGCGCTTCAATCTCCTCTGCGATGCCGAATTCCGGACATAGTTTACGCATCGGAAGGACATCCTGTTCGAGATGCTTTACTAGAATTTCGATTGGGTCTTTGCCGACATGTGGCACGAAACCAGTAAGCGCCTCATAAAGGGTACACCCCAAAGAATAGATATCAGAGCGTAAATCCATCGTCTTGCCTTTGATCTGTTCCGGACTCATATAAGGCGGACTGCCCACAATCTCGCCTACCTTTGTGAGCATAGCCCACCCCTGACCGTCGAGGCTTCGTATCTTCGCGCAACCGAAGTCGACTATCTTTACTTTCGGAGCGCCTCCCGTAGACTCTTTCAAAAGAATATTTGCCGGTTTGATGTCACGATGAACTATGCCGAGCTCATGAGCATGCGATAGTCCGTCGCAGATCTGCACGAAGATATCGACAGCTTGCTCCACGCTAAGATGATCCTTTTCATTCAACAAGCCTTGCAGCGACCTGCCCTCAACGAACTCCATCACCATATAAGGCTGCTTTCGCTCAGTCAGTCCAAAATCAAATACATCGGCTATATTGGGATGATCGAGCTTGCTAACAGCCTTCGCCTCCTGCTCGAATCGAGCCCGCACCTCCTGCCGGAGCTCATTTCGCTGAATCATTTTGACTGCCACTAACTTCTGAAGTTGTGGATGCTTAGCCTTGAACACAATGCCTACCGCTCCCTCCCCCAGGACACTCAAGAATTCATAGCGCGCGGCCAGCGCAGTGCCGGCAAGCTCCATCCTGGACAGCACCGCCTCATTGCCGGTACCGAGCGCCTTAGAAGGTGCATTCTTCGGCTTTCTCAGCCCAGATCGAATTCTTGCCAGCAGTTCCTTAAAATCGAAGGGCTTTGTCAAATAGTCGTCGGCACCGGAATCAAGTCCCTCTGCTATGAAGTCGACATCTCCCCTGCCAGTAAGCATCAAGACCGGAGCCACGCCACCGGCGCTGCGGTATCGCTTGAGAATTTCAATACCATCGAGATCTGGTATATCCCAATCCAGAATCAAAAGATCAAAATCACCGGCAGCGACAAGCTCCCAGCCCCTGGCACCAGTGGATACCGCTTCAACCTCATACTCGTCTGCAATGAGCCACCGCTTCACGGCGCCCAGCAGAGTAAGGTCGTCGTCTATTACCAAGATTTTGGACATGTTTACCTTGGCTAATTAATCGCCGGGAACCGCTCCGACTGTGGTATCCGACTTTCAAAGTTGCCCCTGCGCAGTTTACTGAAGGCAGAATTCATTATCAGTCGCCTTTAAAAATGTAAGCAATCAAACACATCAATTGAGACTACCTTGAATGTTTGATACCGCTGGGTGGTAGAAGACGAGAGGGGGAGACAACAGTTTTACGACCATTTTACCGGGTCTGCTTATATTGATACCCAGGTGCAGCAGACAGAAGGCGGAGTCGCAAGTGATGAAATCGGATCGTAGCTTAAGATCGACAGCTGCCAGGCAGATGGTACTAAGTCGAAGTCAGTCAGGCGGTGCCCTGGTAATGTCGGTGGCCGGATTAGTTGTAATCGTCGGCATCATTGTGGCCGGAGTGTCATTTATCTCGCATATCGGAATTGCTGGATACTACCGGGACAGAATTGAGTTTGTCGCCCGGCAAGGAGCTCAAATCGCCGCTGGTGAGCTTTACTGGGCCGGGGCACCCAGGACTGTTCCGGTCAGCAAAACCGTGGCTCGTCTTGTTACGGTGGACGAAGCTTCCGAAAAGGCAGTACCGGTAGTTAACAACTTGCTGCAGGCGATGGGATTACCGCAGGCCGAGAGCGTCGCAGTGACAGCCGATGACGAACAAGCGACTGTCACTGTCACTGTAAGAGGGCTAGCTTTACCACGCGGAAGCTTTTTGCCGTCATTTTTAAACCTGCAAGCGACAGCAAGCAAGCGATTTGACGAAGACCTCGCTCCGATTATTCTGCGACTTTCAATGAACAACAAAACGATGATTGCCATTCCGGCCACGGATTGTAGATTTGCATTGGGATTTCCAGGCTTTGAAGGGGCATTCGAGAGCGGACCCCAACCAAACTTTGTATTGGCTGTACCGTCAAGCCTTAAGAAGTCACCAAGAATTCGTAACAAGGGAGACTCTATCGTGCCAACCTGGGGGTTCTTTCCCAGTTGCTATGGCACCGGTCTATAGCTACAAGTTTTCCCTTCCCAATTGTTTACGAGACTAAGGCATGAGCATCCCTTCAACAGACAAAGCACCACAAGCCCACCGAAAGGTGAAGAATACACTTAAGCGCACGGACTCTCGTGGCTGCGCGAGACGCTGCGCAGGAAGCGTTTTGATCGAAGGGGTATTAGGAATCATAATGGTAATCTTCGGATTACTCGTGTGCGCAATTTTCCTGCTCGACGTAGTAGCGATAGTGCACTTCAAGCAAAAGATTGGCATTATCGCCAATGCAGCCGTCACCAAGGCTGCCAGGAAAAA
Organism: Candidatus Obscuribacterales bacterium; assembly: GCA_020050835.1. GTDB lineage: Bacteria > Cyanobacteriota > Vampirovibrionia > Obscuribacterales > Obscuribacteraceae > JAGVKB01. Next base: position 20,131 of record JAGVKB010000121.1, read on the forward strand.
TCCCGGCGCATTCCATACGAAACTAACCAAGACTGTCATTGCCGCGCAAAAGGTAGAGCTTAAGGCCTTCGTCGATGAAAGCCTGAGATTGCTGGGACTTCCACCTGCTCAGGCGTTTGACATGGCGACCGACAAAAGCCAGGCGGAGACGGTTTTCGTTTCCTTTCGGGTTGACAATCTGAAAGTGCCGATACCGATACCTGGAATTTTCCCTGCCAGCATATCCATAGCCGAGAAAGCTTCCACAGTGCTGCCATGCAAAGTCCCCCCCGGCAATCTCAGCTTTCGAGTATTTGCATTTCCCGCCGGCATCGAGCAAGACTTCAGGCTGCCCAGTTACACCAATCTAAAACCGCCTGCCGATACGCCCTCTGCCAGATTCGTCTTCGACGACCTGGCGCCGCAAATCTAAAGTCCGACAGGCGCAGCGCGCCAGCTCTCACCCCAATGCTCCTATCCAGGGAATCAACTGATGAACACACTTTCCGCAACCGTTTTCCCAAAGCACTCGTACGCGGTAAAGCGCGACATTGCAGGCCGCTCCGGATTGAGAACAGCACGCGGGCAAAGCGGTGTCGGCATGGTCGAGGGTGTGATCGGATTAGTTCTCATGTTCTCAGTGATTGTCCTGGGCATTGTTCTCTTTATCAACATCGGACTGCTAACTTATTACCAGGGCAAGATTGGAATGCTCGCCGATCATGCCGCCAGCTACGCAGCCAGCCTTGGTTCCTGGCAAGGAGTCTTGACGCCCAATCTTACCGACGACCGGTTGTCCCAGCAAACCAAAATCCTGGTCGACAAAGCACTCGGTGAAATGGGATTTCCAACCGGCAGCAATGTTAACGTCAGAGCCCAACAACTTGCCGGAATGGTTAGAGTCAGCGTCACTGTGCGCAACGTGCGCCTTTCTGGAAACGGAAACATTCTGCCATTTTCAGTAACCTTGACAGACTCTGCGGTTGCGAGTCTGGATAACGACCGGGCGCCGATGGTTGCGGTGATAAATGGAATCAGAATTCCGGCATATGGCAGATTCACCAAGAAGCTCTCGTTTGATGCACCGATCGGAAACACTCAACCTGGTGTCGCGCTCATGCAACAAGCCAGACAGCACAAATCAATTTTCGGAGCTTTATCGCCGGTAGACTTCAGCCTGAGTTTGAAGATTCCAATTCCGGGAAGCACCCCAATCGTGAAGACGGAATCGAATGCAGTGCCGCGTCCTTAGCCTGACCGGCAAGACTTGACCCGAACAAGTTTCCCCTTCCCGACTTTGCTTGCGGGCGAAACGGATCATTGAGACGCTCTCGGCTGATTCTCATAGGTCCATTGCCGGTAGATCTGCTCAATGCGTGAATTAGATGGACCATCAGCAGGCTGTGGGGACTTCACCATCTGTTCGTACATCTTACGTTCTTGCTCGGCCTCGACCAAGTCCTGGTCAGGTTCTGCATTCACCGGAGACTGGTTGCTGACGGTTCGATCGTCGATTGTGGACACTTTGGTGCTTTCGGAGTCCGCTGCTTCGGTCTCGGATTCGGCTTTGGCTTTGCTGTCGGACGCAGCCACATCCGGTGATTGCGTCGAACCCCGCTCCTCCGGTGGTGGCATCGATGACACCACAACGAACGACCCGACTAGGAGCAGCGCTCCCATTGCCGCGGCAATCACCATGGCTCGTTTTCGTTTTGCACCAACCGGACAATCTTGGGTTAAGAATGTTCCATCACGCCGGCGATACAAGGTAGCGCCACCGATTGCTTCTCTTTGAAAGACAGCGGCTTCTGCTTCCTCATCATCCATATCCAGGAAATTGTAAACTTGCAGCTTGCACGCCTCACAGAAGCGAATTCTGTCGGTTCCGGAAAGTTTCTTCCAGTTTTGATCGCAAGAGTTGGCCGGACGAAACTTCTCAACTACTTTCTTGGGCTTAAACTCGCCCGGAGCTTGCGACAACTCCTTTAATTTGGCTTCCTTGCCGGCGGAAGCCGATTTGAATACTTTCAGCATCGCATCGGGGTCTAGCAAAGTTCTAAGCACAAATCCGCCGAGCTTCATTTTGCGGCCTTCGATATCCTCGTCCGGCTGCCTTGCCTGGCCGGCGCAGCAACTGGCGGTTTCGCCGGCTGTCTGCCCAGCCGCAGCGCCACTGGCATGACCAGCCTGCGTCTCACCGGCGGAAGAGGCTGAGACCGCGTCTCCCGCCAAGCCATCTGCTTCCGGTGTTTCCTCACCCGAACTTTGAGACATCTTCAACTCCGATAGCTCTATTGTGAGCTGAGTTAGCTCAGGAGCGACTCTGCTTCTTAGAGACAGCGCCTGATGCCGTCTGATCATATTCCCTCAGAACTGTCACTCCAATCATCGGCTTAGACTTGGTTGCCGGCGGCGCTGACAAGCTTGTATCCCTCGCCTGGCACAGTCTGGAGAAGGTCAGCCTTGCCAACGGCCGCCAATTTCTTGCGCAACAAATAGACAAACGACTTCACGGTATTGAGCGATGCTGAAGACTCCGAGGTCCACACTCTGTTTAATAACGCCTCTCCGGAAAAGGACTCGTCCGGATGCCGCATCAAGAACTCCAGCAGAGCAAATTCTTTGGGAAGCAGATGGATCTCCCGCTCGCCACAAGTCACCCGCCGTGTCCGGGGCTCCAAGACCATCTCTCCGCATTTCAAAACGTTATCGGCAGTGCGAGCGGCTCGGCGCAAGAGCGAGCGAAGACGAGCAGTTAACTCTCTCAATTGAAAAGGTTTCGTAAGATAATCATCGGCTCCGCTGTCCAACCCGGTCTCCTTCTCTGCCATCTGAGATTTGCCGGTAAGCATCAACACTGGTGTCATTCCGCCGGACTGACGATAAGATAGCAAGACCTCCAAGCCACTCAATTTGGGAAGATCCCAGTCGAGCACGATTACATCGTAACTATAAGAGCGCAGCAGAGCACTGGCTGTATCTCCGTCCATGGCGGTTTCCACCAAGTAATTGTCTTGCTCGAGCCATTGTTTGACGTTCGACAGGACCGCACGATCGTCTTCTACTACAAGCACTTTAGCCACAACAGTCCGTCCCTGTCTGCAACCCCACTACTTCCTACCCTTCCTCTACGACCGAAGTACGAAACAACGGAGCCCGGTACCCTTCAGGCAGATTCTTCAGCGGGAGCTTAGCAGCATTGCTATCACGTAGTCCGTAAACATGCGGGGACATTATCTCCACTCCGGCTGAATTAAATCGATCGAGTATCGACTGATTCAATTCGGAGTAACTTCGCTCGATTCGACTGGCATCATCTGTGCGAGCATTCAACTCATATGTGACGGCAAAGTCACCAAGAGTAGTGGCTAATACAAATGGGGGAGGATCTGTAACAACTCCTGTCGTATCCAGTGCCGCTTTCAAAAGCAAATCTCGAACAGTCCGCCAATCAACATCGTAGCCAATCGTAACGCTCGTATAGAGCACCAATTCTCCCTGTTTCGCCATATTACTGTAATTGATGATGTCAGAACTAAGTACCTGCCCATTTGGTATAGAGATTACTTCGTTCTTGGTGGTTACGAGCCTGGTGACGAAAAGAGTTTTTTCCAGCACATCTCCGACATGTGCTCCGATTTTTACCCTGTCACCGGTTTTGAACGCATTCGTGTATGTAAGCACCGTTCCGCCCATCATGTGGCCGACAACCTGCGAAGAGCCAAGCGATACCAAAAGCCCGAAGAGCAGGCCAACTTGCTTGAAAGCCTCGGAATGCCAGCCCGGGAAATACGGCAACGCAACGACCAGCGCAATATCGAAGATAAGCAGCCGGACCAGCTTGAATGTCGGCTGCGCCCAATCCCTGTCAAAGCCGGCAAACTCGATTGAGCCCGCTTCTATGGCATCGAAAAAGACTCGCGCGAAAGCCATGACACCATAAGCCACCAGTCCGATCACAGCTAGCGCCAAGAGATGCGGAAGATAATTGACTGCGCTTCCCACAAGAAGTACTACGGGAGCGACAGAAGTGTCTCTAATCGACTGCGCAAGCTCTTTGGTGCTCGGAAAACTATCCAGACAAACCAGCAAAGCGGCATAACTGGAGATAATTATGAGCAGAAACTGCACGAATTGAACCACCGAGATGAGAAGATTGGTCAAAATCTCCGCACTCAAAAGCTCCGCCTTCTGGATTTTAATGCCAGTGATTGCAGTATCCTTCCTCCGCTTTATCCTCTCGCAGCAACTTGATGCAGTCCGGCAGATCAAAACGACAGTAAGTAGCAAAAGCAAAACAACTACCGCGCAGATACCGACACCCATCGCCATCTTGCCGGCAGAGACCTCCTCAACTCGCTTGACCAGAACGTTCTTCAGCAGCGCAACGTACTGCCCAGCCATGTGAGTGGTAGAGTCTTTGGCAATCTCCGCATCGCCGATCGTAGCGGTGGCAATAACGGTATCACCGTAGCAAACACTTGTTCCTTCCGGAGTCTCCTTGAGCGAAATTTTGGCGGGATCAAATCTGGGTAAGTCCGATAACTGCTGAATTATCAACGCAGTTCGCCGAGCGCGGTCGGCGGGAGTCAGCCCTTCAAGCGTGCTGTAGTAAACGAAAAGACGCTGCCCGTTGTGGACGACAGCGGCGGGGGCTTCGGGTTGGGGTTGGGTTTGGGTTTGGGGTTGGGCGAAGGAGGAAAGCCCGCAGGCAATCGAAGCAACCAATATCATCACAACGATTATGTGACTGACGCGCAAAATCGATTGTGGTGACCGGGCTGAAGGGTCTTTGCTCATCATGAACACCTAACAGCGTCGAATAAAAGATGGCAAGCACGTACTACTATTACGCAGCCTGCTTTGCAACGCCGAACCCTCCAAATTCACCCACAGAGTCCATCACTATTTACCCATCCCGGGAATCAGCAAACTCCTTTGACATTTAATGAAAAAAATTGAGCGCCAGAATGCAGTCCTTACAAGCTGGCTGTTCTGTTAACAATGAGAGTGGTATACCTGATTTAGTATGTATACCAGCGTTTGGCCAATTCGGCGCCGGGTTTTTCATGGAAAAGTGGCTTTATCAGGCATTAGTTGCGACTCTATTGAACGTCTCAATTCCTGGATTGCCAGCCGAATGCCGTGGAGACAATCAGGATGCAAATCCACATCGACTGGCAGCGTTAAAGACCGCTCCAGATAAGCCCGCGCCAATCGAACCGGGAAACAATCAGCAGCCATCGACAGAGAGACCAGCAAAGAACAGCTTCCAGATAGTCATCTCAGCCTGCGCCACTACATCCGGTGGCTGGCAATTCAACGAAGAAGACTGTTACATCCAGTACCCAGACGGCACAATCAAGCCTATTCCGGTAAAGGATTTAAGTCCAGGCGATAGACAGCAAACTATTGCGCAGATCGATAACATTCGAATCACAATTGCCCCAAATGTTCAGGAACAATTTATAGCAGTTAGCGCCACCGGATGGGGAAAGACTGTCTACGGTACTATTGAGCGACAACAAGATGGAACTTGCGAATGCACTTCTTCGCTCGTCCCGCCAGATCTGGTGGCAGAGGGACCAGCACCAGACAAGAAACAGGGACCATGCAAGAACGTATCCGAAACAACCGATCAGGGCAAAAGAACTGTTACCGCCAAAGCGGAAGATCGCAAAGAGATTTACTCCGTCCAGTTTGGAGCTGATGGAAAGGCAGATAGTGTTCGTGACAGCAGCGGCACCTGGACTTACAATCGCGATACTGATACCTGGAAAGACGAAAAGGGGCAGACTTGGAAAGGTACGGTCGGAATCAATTCATCGGACTGTTCACTGGTCTGGGAGTCCGACAACTGCTACGTTTATGTAAGGAGTCCCAACGGCACAACCACCACTATAAATCCGGATCGAACTTCCGAGCGGCGAACGCCGCATGGCAATATTGGTTGGTATGACGACAAGGGAAACCTGCTCAGGCGGAAAGCACCGAGCGGAAGACAATATACTTATTCAAGAAATCCGGCAGATCCGAAAAATCCAGTTGAGCAGGTCGATCGGAAAGTGACTCAACTGCCGCACAATCCGTACGTCGGTGTTCCAGAATGGCGCCAAAAGCAACTGAATGAACGAGCACAATCACTTATCGACAAACACACCAAGGACGGTCCAATCGATTTTTGCGGCTTCGCGGATTTAATGGACGATATCACCAATATGAAAGATTTGACCGAGAACGAAAAGGTTAACGTGTGGACGACAATTGCAGCAAAGCGCGGCAACGGAGTTCCTTTCTCTACGGACTGCGCAAATCCGGAAGTATTGGACACTTTCAATCCAAACACGGACATCTGGCACGCCATCATTGGTTTCACCGATGGCTATCATGCTCCAATGGCGCATATGTCAAATGCCGAAGTGGGACTGCGAATCGGAGTTCATGAAGGGCTGGGACAGGGCGCAGATCAATTGAGAGTCGGTCCAGGAGCACAAGTAAATAGAGGGGATATGAAGGCCTCCAGCTATCAGGTAACATCGCTCAAGGCATTTCTAAAAGATGGCTGGGCCGGCTATGCCAATAATTGGCGGCATTTCTTTACCAGCCCAGATTGCTGTCCGGATCCAAAAGAGGAAAAGCAAAAGAGGGACGCAGAGGCCTGTGCCAAGACAAAGGCTGCGCGGAAGCAGCAACGCAAATAGCATGAGCTTTGTTTCAGCACAGGTCTAGAACGTAAAATTCAACAATTGTAGTAAATTCCTTCAATTCAAATTCCAGCGTCGAACGTACTGTCTACCGGCTTCTTCCCAAGCTTCTCTGATGCGTATGCGTTTTCGAATCAATTATCTGTAATGGAAGACGGAGCTTGCGCAGATGGAGCGGGCGAAGATAGGTCGAGGCGGCCGGAAGGTGGAGTCAGCATCATGTTGTACTTAAACTCTGTTCCGGAAATGTTGAACGTTCCGGTGCGGTAATCTTGATCAGGCGAGAGGTGGGCGCTGAATCCACCGACGGTATCGACAAATTCAAAATTCTGCCCCGAACGAATAACGCTCAAGTCCCTCACCAGATTACCATTAGCGTCTTCCAACCACGCCCGTGGAATATCGAAGCTGGAAGATCCACCTGATCCATCCTCTGATGCGCGAAGATCAAAGTTAAGAATCTCCGGGTTACCCGCTGCTGAGGGGCTGCCACTGTTGCTGGCGGAAGCTTGTCCGGCGCCCGGGCTTGTAGGTTGAGCGCCTGCATCCGCTGCTGGTTGGGATGAAGGGGAGGAGGCTGCAGATATGCCACCACCACCTCCTCCGCCACCACCGCCGCCTCCCGGTAGTCCAGGAATACCCCCCGCTTGCATTTGATTGAGCAGCTGCTTAAGAAGTGTTCTTGCCAGAGCACAAAGATCGTATTGCTTCACGTGGTCGACTAAGCGCTGTGAATTTAACTTATGAACTACTACCGGCTTTGACTTTCCAGCAACCTTAAGTTGTCCCTCAATTGGCCCGATGGATGCTTCTTCCGCTTTGCTTATCTCTGCTGGAATCCACTCTTCGTCTTGTGGAGTCGTAGTTTCTGACGAATCCGCCGGCACACTAATCACTTGACTGGCAGAGAATGGCACAGTGTATGGCTGCTTATTTCTATCAGTGCCAGTAAATTCAGCTTGAGCCCCTGCCAAGTGAAATACTTCCAGACTCTTGCCATTTAGTCTATGCAGGATGAGCGAACTGTTCTCCGGAACTTTCAGCAAACCAGAGCCGGTTTGAATGTTCAATCCCTTTCCTTCCGGAGTCTTGACAGCAAGCGCACCAGAGCGATCTCGCCACTCGGCGCCATCAGAGTGTCCATCAGACCCGCCCGTCGCAAAATTCACCGTTGCTGGCTTCCTACCCATATTGCCAATCTTCACCTCAGGCTTCTCACCCGGTCTGGTAGTTACCGTAAGCAAGACAACACCACAGACAGCAATTTTGACTACCTTTCCTGGTGTCACGCTTGGTATGTTTCCATCGGCTGTCTTGGTCGAACTGCCGGATGGAGCTGATTGAACAGAACCAGCGCCGTCTCGCGGTGCTGCCGGTACTGATTTACCGGCGGTGGCATTGCGATCTCTAGCACGCTTAGTGACTTGGTTTGCTGCACGCCTCAAAACTGGCGCGAATCTCTGCACAGCCGATTGCGGATTCATCTGCGCTATCACTGGCAGTTCAATTGCAGAAGCTGCTATCGCCAAAGCTAAGAGCGCGCAAACCAGTCGATAGCAATCGAATAATTTGGCAAATAAACTTGGTCCGCTTTGTAGCTTGCACACTAGCCTAGTTTCCTATCGCGCACTACCAGCTTACCGCGATGCCGACCACCCAAATAAGTTGTTGGAGGTAACATGTATTAGTATCTCCGATCAGTGATATATCTGAAATTGGAACGCTTTAGGCGAAGACTAACTGGGGGCTGAATGGGTGAGCAAGCACTGGCTTGTAATAGCGCTGTTGATCGCATTGGTTTTGAACTGTTACGGCGCTCCAGCTAAGGGCTGAGGTTGCCCCTCGAGGTCGGAGACCTCGGAATCTGTGTCTAATAAAGTAGTGAACTGTGGCAATGGTAATTCTTCTGAGACCGACCCGAATGGTCACACTATCGTTCGAAATAGTTATGGGAATATAGTCTTTGAGTATCAGTCCAGGGACGGACAGATTAGTGAGTTAGACTACCTTCCTGGCGTAAGATTCACCAACCCAAGACTAACCGTAATCAACTGCCAGCTAGTGGGATTGACCAGCCGACAAAATGTGGACAGTTCACATGGCATTGGTGAAAACGACGAAAGGCAACAAGCGACCATTGAAAGGAGCCGTGCTGAAGACAGTCGGTCGAAGCACCCGGAGAAACTACCTGTAACTGATTATGCAAGTTCACGGATTAGAGCTAGCGAAGAGCCACCGCCGCATCCGACCAATTAATCTAATTCGAGCATCAGAGTTTGACTTACTTCTCTCCTGACTCACCCATGTTTGACGAGCTTGACTCAACAGCCCCAGAAGCATTATTACTTGAAGGAGTCACCTTGCACTCCGCAGAAGATTTATAGATTTGAATAGTCTTCTTGTAAGGCTTCGTGATCATGAGGTAACCATCTCCGTCCGGGCCCATCGTAATTTCACCTTCAAACGGTGTTGGAAGTTTCGGTTGCCCTCCCGCTATGGTGAACTTACCATCAGAGCCCTTGCACATCTTAAAGGTAACGAGTTTGGTCCCTTTGGTCTGCGTATCATTTGGCCCAAGTTGCCGAGGGTGCGGCTGTTGCTGTGCATGGGCAAGTAAACTGCCTGTTATTGATGTCATCAGCCCAATCACTGCCGAGAGAGCTACATCCCTACATCGCATGTGCAAACTCCCTTCAGAAACCTAATCCAACGAACTCCATATGCCCAGACCTACAACTATTTCATCGAGCTACCGATTGATCTTTGCGAAAAAGTTATGATCCTGGCACCGAAATGGAAACCGAATTGGCAACTCGCACAAACCACCCCTGACAACCCTCTAAAGGCATCGATTTCAGCACCTCAGCCACCACTTGTGGTACCAGGCGGTAAACCACTCATTGGATTTGCGCGAACAGTAGGAGAATCCGGAGGCAGGTACAAGATGCTCCTGCACTCCCGCATCGATAACAGTTTAGACAAGCCGCCGGGATAGAATGGGAACTATTTAGGGAATAGGGAATCTCAGAAGAGTTGCGTCTTCGGAGAACCTGGGAAATGAGATATGGGCGCGTACTCCTAACCACACTGACGCTACTTTCGCTAAGCTTAGATTGGTCACCAGCTGGAGGCCAAGAAACACTGCAAACGAAGGTTAAGTTCGCAATTAAGATTTGCCAGGACCCAGCTGACCCTAACAAGTGGATTCTCAAATCGCCAACTCCGGGATCAAATCCTGCAGAGGGAGTATCAAACTTCCAGGGAAATTCGACATCGGGCTCATTTGATTATAGCTATGAAAACAAAACCTACACCTGCAAGTATACTGTCAACTCAAGCACCGGTAGTTGTGGATCTCTGACACTACAATGGACACCAGAGGCCCCAGAAGGTTTTCCAGGGGAATCTACAGGGAAGCCGACCGACACACCGGCAGAACCACCTCCATCCTGAGACCGGTCAAATCGAGGGCAGAGGAACTGTAACTATGACAGCTGCATTGAGACCGACACATGCTCGGGTTGACGCTGGTGAATGGACGGCGTGCAAGTAGATAGAACAGTGCTCTAACTAATTACCACTCACCGCTGCCGGGCACACCGTGCATAGACGCGTGAATGTGCCCTCGTTAGGTACTTTCACGGTTACTTCTATCTGCTGATTGCCACCACCTTTAGGAGTCATCGTTATTGTGGCAACTTCCACTCCGGATGACGGATCAGTTATCCTTACTGGCGGATTGCTTTTAGCGATTGGTGATCTGCTCTTCAAGTATTCATCTTGCGGCTTTCCCTGGCTATCCGTGTAATGAACATGAGACTTTCTGTCAATCTCAATACCTTTCGCTGTCCTTCGGAAGCAAATTTTCAGATAGCCGATCGCACCAGAGCTGATGGCTGCGCCAGATTGCACTGCACCTGCTGTGGTCGACGGAGCAGGCAATACCGCAACAGTAGAAGGCGGTGACAAAGTCCCGTTAGAACTTGATTGTTTCTGAGTTTGCGTAGGTGGAGTAGTGGCGCCATTACCTGCGGTGCCAAGTGGTGCAGCTGTAACAGTGGGACGTATTATAAGATACCCCAACGTTCTAGCTGCTTTTTCACTGTCCGTCTCCTTCTTGAACGGCAGTATCCGCCCCATCACAATGACCAGAGGCAGCCCGCTTTTAGCTACAACCTCTCGTGCTACTCGAATCTGACTATCCGTGATAAGTGGCCCCTTTGTTCCAACCACCGAGGTTTCACCAGGAGCTGCTGGGTGTTGTTTTCCTGGAGTTGCAGATGGTGAAGCACTGGGCGTTGTTCCAGTTCTCCCCCGCGACGCAGTGGAAGCTGCAGCGCTGGCCATGGCAATCTCTGCTCTTACCTTGGCATTTGGCGCTATCCATAACCCTAGTGAGCTCAGTAGCCTTCTCAACATACCAGGGGGCGCACCCACATCGATGCCCTGTCTCGCCGCCATAACTCGAAACGCGAGCTGATTATAATTTGCCTGAAGAAGTCCGGTACGCGTGGGATCCACCCGCTGAAGCAAGTCGAAAATTCGTTGTTCGGTTGCAGCTACATGTCGACCACGAAATTCTGCGAGCTTGTTGAAAATCTCCTTCGCATAAAGCTTGTACGATCCTTCATAAGCCATCATTACCTTCGCCCGGGCCGGATCTCCTAAACTTGCACGTTCAACAAGCTCTGCGTAGCTAAGTTTCCCTCTTGCCAGCTTGCTGTGAATCCAGAATTTGAAGAACTCAGCGGCCAATTCATTAGGATTCATGTAATACGCGGCCTGAACCTCTCCGACAGCCGCGTTTCTACCTGGTGAAAATTCGCGCCCGCTGTACAGCGCATTAAGCATTGCTTGATCTATTGGTGTTCCTATGTCAATTGCAATCTTTTCAAGCCGACCCCGGTGCGCTTCTGTATCAAGCCTGTACTGATTAGCGATCTGGGCTTTCACTGCTTGACTCAAGAGTGGATCTACCATGAATCTGATAACGTGTCCAACTTCATGAGTACCAACGTCCATTGCTATCTGTCCCTTGTTCCATTCCTGACCGAAATTAACCCTGACTCGGTAACCTGTCGTATCTGGCATAACCGGGTCGTTTATCCACCCGCGTTCAAAACTAGCCCGACCTTGCGATGGATCGAGCAGGTCATTTGCATAGAAAACTAATTCTCTCGGCTTAAACCCTGTGAGCTCTTCGATCTTTTTGAGCGTCTCCAAGACCTCCCTTACCTTGTACTCAGCAATGTTCGTACCTTTAATATGAATAGGTACATCCCTATATCCCTCGATTCGAATTGGCGCTCCCTCTAGGGTCGGAGGAAGCATTCCGGATTCAGCAGAAAAAGCAATCTCATACACTCTAAGAGTTTGTTTCAGCGCCGCCGTGTTTGCTTCCAACTGTTCGGCAAGTTTATTCTGCTGAGTGATCGCACGCATAAATCGTTGGAAGTTAACATCCAGTTGTGCTCTCAAGCTCTTGTCCTTCGGATTTTTTTGAATGGCATCGCGGAGCAAGGTATCTTTCGGACCCAACTTATCTTTAAGTACCTCCAAGGTCTTATGCGAAGCCTCTAACGGGACCCGCGCAGCCATAAGCCTCTGAATTTCTGGATTCGCAAGAATTTCCTTCGCGACGTTCAAAATTCCAATTGCCTGTGTCAATTCACGCATCAGGAGGTGCCGCTCAGCGTAGCTTTGAGCTGCTTGCCCGCTAACTAGCCTCTGAAGACGTGCGTAAACCCCGGCTTGGCTTTCTTCCTTCGTTAACTGATCTAGTCGAGCCTTTTGTTCTGCAATAAATCGATTTAGCTCCAACGGACTAAGTCTTAGCATTCCAGCAAGAAGGCTACTTTCGACTTGCTTAGAAACTACCGTTTCTGGGTGAGCATTACCGGCGGCAGCCGCTTTATCAACTATTGCTCCGGCTGTGATTTCCGGCGCCGCACCAGCTGGTGTCTGCGCCAAATTAGAGGGAGCATCTACCTTACTGGCTGCAGCGTGCGCCTCGTTACGAGGCTTTACCCACTCGATCAGTATTCCGGTTTCGTCATAGACAGCTTGCTTTAACTTATGCAACTCTACGGAACTAACTTTGTCTGATACGATGATGTCCAGATCTGACGGCAGTCCATCTAGTTTCTTCGTCTGTCGTTGTTGTTCTACCTGCTGTTTGAGAGCGTGCAAAGCTTGAGTTTCTAGCGGCAACTCCTGCAATATTTCCGGTGGCAAACTTGGTACTTTATCCAACGCTTGCGCTTCGCTCAAGGTAAGCTTACGGACTTTGCCATCGACTTCCACCTCCCAGGAACCGGCTCTCGCGTCTCCGCGAGCATAGCTGCCCGCAACTCCTTCCACCTGGGCTCCTAGAGCTTTGATAGCCATGTCTACTGCCGCTGCAGCTGGCGAGTCCTGACCATATCTCGCTCGCAACAGTTCAGCAGGGCGCTGCTCGGAGCGTAGTACTGGCGGTGCATCCAGAGCCGCATCTATAACTCTGTTAATTTCGCTAAGTACCACAGACCGGTGTAATGCCCATTTCTTTCCGGGGTTCTGTTTCTCCCATGCAATCGCTTCTGCTTGATTCCTCGCGAGAGCGTCGGCCGTCACGAACAATTCAGCGTACGATAAGCTGTTGAAATACTCATCCACTAGTGAAGCACGATTTTTACCATATGCGTCACCTGACTGTTCGAGCCGCTTTACGACCCAATCTAACGCTTCTGGGGCACCCTCCGTTGCCAACGCTTTGAATTCTTCGGGAGTCATTTTAGATGTCCTTTCCCCAATCTCCTTTAGAACTCTCAACCGCAAGTCAGGATGCTCGACCAAAGAATCTCGAATGCTTTCGAGGAAGACCTTTCCTTCTGATTCCGGCAGAAAACTAGCCAACTCTGGAATTCTCTCTTGTACTAAGAAGTCCAGTACGGACTTAACTTCAATATCTAGTGGCTCAAGCCCTTCCTTTTGGCGCTTCACATTTTCCAATTTGAGAGCCTCTTTAACCTCAGCCAATCTGGCATTCATTTCAGCAGCAGTCTCACCATTGACGATTACCTTCAAACGCTTGCCGCGTAAGTTAATTGGAGCCTCGGCTTCCCCTCCAGTCATGTACCAATTCGTCCGCTGCTGAAATACCAACCCACCGTGGACTCCTGGAAGCTTTTCTTGAAGGCCACTTTCTGTATCGAGAATGAGGCGAGAACCCTTTTGTCGAGCGAGCTCGCGAGGAGTTGCTTCAATTCGAATTGTGATAGCTGATTCTTGCCAGTTGGTTGGTCCAGCATTTTGGCTTACTTGTGCTCCCTTGCGACTGGATCCAGTAAGTGTTCCAGAAGTAACAATGCCTATTAGATTTTGAATAACCTCGCCGAAGGGCTTGCCTCTGTACATTCCAATATCGTGATAGGTATCGCCACTCACCGTGCCGGAAGGAAAGCCCATCCTATTTAGCGACTCAATCTCTACTCTTGGCGACATCTTTGGTACTACGGTCTCAAGCGCTGCAGCAGGCCTTTCCGGAACAGCACTACTTGCAGGAGGAGTCGTTGGGGCCGAACTGGGCGCGCTCTCTTTTGCAACTGGCTCGACAGCCTCGCGTGTAAAGCTGAGACGCAAGCCCTCCTTGGTGATCTCCATGAAGCCGTTTTCAGTCTCCCTTATTCGCGAGCCCCTCAAAAGGGCGTCCCTGCGAAATGCACCCTCTTCAGCAGCGCTCTCGGCCTGGAATTTCAAGCGAAAATGTGCCTCATCCGGTCCGAGTGGCTTTCCTTGAAGGGAGCGCGCGCGCGGCATAGTTCTAAGTTGAAGTCCTCTTTTTCCAGCAGAAATGATAACGAACGTTATTTGTGAGAGCACGTGATTTGCCATGGCCATGTCAGCACCTGTGTCCTTTTGCAAGGACGCTAGTGCCTCTTGTTGCGCCGGCATGACTGCACCCATCAGAATTTCACCTTCTACTGCCTGAATTAGGAGATTCTTCGAGAGCTCATACACAGATTTTTGCCTGAGCGCGTTCATTACGAAGTCCTTGTTGGTAAGGTTTTTCACAAATTGCCCTGTTTTAGGCAACCAGGTTGCTTTCGGTACTGCTATTTCTACGGTGTTCCAGACTCTAGCGGCAAACGCATCAGCAAGCTTGCTTCCAAGCGCCCCAGCTGCCAAAGACAGGACTGTCATAACAACAATATCTTGACCGGCTGGCAAAGCCACGTCTTCCCAGAATCCCATCGGACGTTTTGTTCCATCCGGACCCTCTTTCAGATCGCCATCCCACCAAGCACCAAGGTTGGAACGATCGCTCCGGATTCCGTGGCGGTACTGGACCTCTTTCATCGACTGTTCCGCAACATAAAAAGCCGTGCTCGATATAGCGGCTGCAGCAAGTCCTGCCCAGAACGGGGTGGCACCACCGAGGGTGGCTACTTCCGTAACAACAAAGGCCACCGCAACCATTACAGCTACAGCTACCGCAAGCACCGCACCATCCCTTTTCATGTAGTTTTTGAATGTGTCTGCTTCGAATTCTGGTTTAGCTATTACCTCCTGCAACTCGTTCAATCGGTACCAGCCATTTGGTCCCTTCATAAGCTTTAGCTGGCCCTGTAACGCTTGAAGTTCTTTGGCTCTATCCGGAGCCAGTCCAAAGATCACGGTGCCATTAGGCATATCGCCAAATGCAACCAGCTTTAAGTTAAGATCCGCCAACTCAATTCTTGCCCGGCCACGACGCGAGCGCTCTGCATTCAATTCCTCCAACTTCTTCTTCACATAGTCATATTCTGCATGACTATTAGCGAACCGATTGGCAAACTCCAGAGCTGCTGTCAGTACTTCAACTCTTTCTTCAATCTCCCGCCTCGTTTGAGGATTGAAGTAATTTGGTGCAGACTTATCCAGATAATTGAGCAAGTATTTTATGGCGTCAAGCCTGTTCTGCAGTTCCTGGCGAGAAGCTTCATCTTTAACGGTCTGAATCGACTGTTCAAGAAGATCGCGATACTCCCGAGCTTTCTTGAGAGTAGGTTCGTCCACGGAGTCGAGCACTTTCTTAATCAACTTTCCGCGGGCTTTTGCCTCTTTAATTAGTACATCCGTCCTTGTGCCCTGTGCATTGGCCAAAATATTGAGCATATTCAGGTTGTCGCTTATGACGCTAAGCTTTTCGCGCAGCACTTTTATTGAAGGGTCTTCATCAATAATCGAAAGAGCATACTGGCGCACAATAACTGAATCAGCCAAAGCAGGCTTTTTCTTCAGCTCATTCCAGGCGTCCGAGCGGGCTTTGCCCTCAAGGAATTCCCTGCTAAAGCGAGGATACTGATCCAGGTACAGCTTTAAGAGTTCTTTGGAGCGAAGCTCGAGGAAACTTTCTGCTGGTAGATGCAGTTGCTTAAGTAAATCGAGCGCTTTAATCCTCCGCTCTGAAAGTTCTCTAGATCCTATGTAGGGCATTTCCTTAAACTGAGCCTTTCCTGCAGCATGCATGCGAGCCCATACGCTGTCAGGGCCAACATTAAAAAGCGCTCTCCAGGTCTCCGGTGAAACCTCCCGAACCGTCGGTCCAAATTTCGTTAGAATCTGCATAGCAAGCGTGTCTGCTTCCTCGGTCCTACCTAGCTGCATAAGATCCCAGTAACGACTGACCTCTTGGGCAAGGTAGATTGGTTGCAACCGAAGAATTTTTTGGTGGACCTCAACAGACTTTTCTCGAACCTGCTGTTTCATTTGTTCGACCATCGCCAAATTTTTCACTTGATTCTCGTCGTACTTTTCACCAGTCAGTTGTCCGGAATGAGTCGCGCGGTAGAACTTGCCATGCTCTAGCTCTTTGGTCAGCTTGTCCAAGTGGTCAACTTCAGCCTTTTCGAGATCTTTTAGTTCCTTTCGAGCCAAGGCCAATTCGGATTCCAGCTTGACTTGGAGATCTAGTATCTGTTGATTAAATCGCGAGTTGCCTGCAACGGTGGTCGATTGGTCTATCAAGAAGTGGTAAGCAGAATCCTTTGCTTCGATACCCTTGTTAGCCATCAGAGCAAGAGCTAGACCAGGATCCACATTAACGATGAGGCCGCTCAATGAGGTTCGGTTTTGCTTGTTTAAGTCGTTGAAAACCTTTGCATCAATCGATAAGCCCGAAAGGTCCTTCAACACCCAGCCTTCGGGAAGGTTGCGAGAAGATCCTGTGAGTGCAATTTTGACCTTTTCCGGTAGCTTATTGAAAGTAGCTGCATCAATGCTGCGTCCCTTCAAGTCAATATAGGTGCCTGGCTTCATATCGGCAACAGAGTCAGAAAGCACCTTACGAAGGTTGCTCTCGCTGATGGAGTTAAACAGCTTTGCAGTCAGCCTTGCGTACTGAAGATCTGGAACAAACTGCATCCCGTTACTGAGGTAGTATTCACGGATGAGACGATAGCGTGTTTCCTCTGGCAGGCTGTTGAAGGTGTCAGCGTCAATCGTCACACCTTTCAGGAGATGAGACGGAAACTGCGTAGACTTTCCTTCTGCTCCTTCTCTGAGTAACATGGGCTCTTCCGTTCCTCTGATCCTTTTACGCAATTCTGGTGGGAAGGTGTTGAAAGTCGCCACAGTAATGCTCATGCCGGTCAGATCAATCGATTGTCCGTCGGGAATCTTGCCGGCGCGGCCGCTTATCGCCTCTTGCCATTCAGCTGGAAGCGCATTGAAGACTTCTTTAGTGATGACACGCCCGGCAAGACTCAATGATTGGCCCTCTTCAAGCTGTGCATCCGAGCCGCTAAATTGGCTGCGCAAGTCTTGCCTTAATGCGTTAAACAACGCTATCCGACGAACCACCAACTGCACCTCGTTTGCGCCGTAGTTTTGCACCGCATCATTCACAAGTCGCGCGAGATTGGTGTCATTAATAGTAGCGCCCATATATCGAAAAGTCGCGGCTATGGAAGGCTTACCCATACCGTAAGCCAGCCTGGCCACACCGCCACTAATGATAGTATTGTTGGGATTGTTCTTCTGCAAATCTAACAAACGCTGCCGAATACCTACGTACACTACGCGGTAAGTCTGTCCACTAACTCGTTCTACGATACGATCATCCTTCGCGAAATCAAGTCCGAAATCTCTGCTCATGAAAGCTAGAAATGCAACACTCTGCACGTCAGGATTCTTGGAGCCTTCGGCAATTGCCAGGAGAGCTTCGCCAGCTGCTTTTTGAAAGGCGCGCTCATTTTCTTTCCCAATTTGAAAGTCCTTGTTCATATCACCGGTGTTAGGCGTAAAGTTCAGCTGGCTAAGGCCCTTTGGACCACCAAAGTTCAGTAGTGCTGCAATGTCATCAGTGTCATCAGCTGTGGCGAAGCGCGCTCCGAGCACGCCCATTGCCCTTACGGCATTGATTCGATGTTCAAAGGTCCCTATCCCTATTTCTGCTCTCATAGACGCCATGAGCTTAAAACCCGTCTCAGGCTTGATTCTACTGAGATTGGCCGCAAGGGCCGCCACTAATGCCGGGGAGACTTTCTGTCGAATGGCCCAGATGTCGCCATCGTTCCAATACTCCACTATCGCCAACATGCCCACAACCGCCCTCTCGTGGGCAGTAGTATTCAGTCCATCGCGAAGCACGTCACGTACATCTTGCGGAATGTTATCTGCATCCAGCGCAGCAACTTTTCCCAATGTCTCTAGCCCGTACTTGCGATCCCCAATCCGGACTAGTATCTCCGCCGTGAGAGCTTTCATCACATCCACTCTCTCTTTAGGACTCGCCTTAGCTATCTCCAACAAAACTGCTTGCGCGCTTCTAGCATCCACACGGGTATTCCCGTCGCCAACTCCACTGGCGACAGCAGCAACAATCAACAACGCATCTTTATTGCCTTGCTTGGCCAACTCCGCGAACTCCGTGATATGTTGCTTAAAATAGCCACCGATGCCGGGCATGCCGGCATCCGCTGTACTGGCGAGATATCGATTAGTTTTACTCCTGGCTCCAAATATGTATAAAACGACTAGTTCTGCGGACCCCGGAGTTCCTGATTTGATCGCTTCAAATAGTCCCTGCATAACTATTTGGGTTCGCTCAACTAAATTGCTCTGTTCCTTTATGGTTAGTTTGTCGAATTCCACCTCTTCGGGATCAAAGACCCCGCGAAAATAGGTAGTTATCTGCGCGGCGAGTTCTTTGTCTTTCTTTGATATCGCATCAGCTAGAACTAGGGAAAGGGCAAAGCTATCGACCGAGCCGGTTTCTTTCCCTATATCTATAAGCGCTTTGATTGCCTGAAGTTTGAGTGCCCTTTGCTGTTCCTTCGGCAGCCGTGAAATGTCCGTAATCAGGCTACGCAAATCGTTGGTCTGCGCCTTCTCCCAGACCGCCATACCTTGTTCGTTGCCCGCAAGGATAAAAATGCTCAACAACTGCCTGGCATAAGGATTTCCTGACTTGGTTTCTTTGACCAGCTCTGCAATCACCTTTACTGTTTTTGCTGGATCAGCCAAGTCAGCAGCCAGCTCCTGTACAACTTTCCACTGAACCTCCTGAGCGGGAGTAAGAACTTGCTGAGCACCAGGCTGAATAGGAAGAATGCCACCGCCTGGCATAACTGGCCCCGGAGGAAGTCCTTGTTGCCCTGGGACAGGAATGATTTCTCCATTGGCACCAACGGTTCCCTGTACGACCTGTCCGCCGATCTGCACTTGTACTACCTGCCCCTGCTGGAGATTGGGTTGCCCAGGTACGAGCTGTCCCTGTACAAAAGTTCCCGGCGCGATCAGTACCCATACTAGTTGGCCCCCTAGCGGCCCAGGCTGGCCGACTTGCTGACCCGGAACTGGAGTGATATCACCGTTAGGCCCAACAAGGCCCTGTACTATTTGCCCTCCGATCTGTACCAGGACAACCTTTCCCACCTCGAGCGGTTTTCCGGGTATGAAGTTGGGCTGCGCCGGTAGCAGCTGTCCTTGCACAAAGGTGCCTTGAGCAATCTCGACTTCTACTTGCCCTACTTGCTGCCCTGGAGGCTGACCCTGCTGGCCTGGCAGTCCGCCTTGCTGCCCAGGCGCTCCCCCCTGTAGTCCCGGCTGCATTTGCTGTCCACCTTGATTATTGATGAGCTGTTGTACCCACTGCGCTGCAGCAACTGCGCTCTGATTACCGCGTGCAATCTGCTCATTGAGCTGATTCAACGCGCTTGTCAAAGCGGGCAAAGATCGATCATTACCTAGCACCTGCAAGATCGCTTGAGTAGCCTGCTCGTCTGGGGTAGGAGGAACTCCTGGCGCCCCAGGCTTGCCTTGTTCTGCCGAGGCTGGTTTCTCATTATTCCCTGGCTGAATGCCTACTGCCACCAGCTCAACTGACCCGTGCTGGAGCTCTTTACCTGCCGTGGGACCTATCCATCTGGTTCCATTGTGTCCCAAGTAATCGGGTGTAGACAGCTCAATTGATCCGTAAGCATTGGACGTATAGGGACCAGCTAGAGCTACCGAGGGAAAAAATATCGTCAATGATAGGACAAGAGCGATAAATCGCCGTGTCCAGTCCGCTTCCAGCAGATGCCTACGCGAATGGGTCATTGGAGCGTGCAAGCCCTAATTCAATTACGACATCTATATATACCCAACCAGTAGATACCCCCTTCGGTTCACGATATCTGTCACTAGAACAATTGTTAGATACGTGCGAAACCAGGGAAGATTAGTGACACGTGTTAGAGGAGTCAACATGATGCGAGTTTACTTGATTGCTGCAGTGGCACTTGCCATGGTGCCTTTTCTTTCAAGCACGCCGATCTCAGCCCAGGAGCAGGCAGTAAAGATCACACCGAATAACGAAGTTAGTCCTAATAGCGATCATCTATTCGTCTTTGCAATTCCATCCAAGGACGGGAAAGGATTTGCATTTCCAGCAGACAAGCCATCTTTTGTCGAGATCACTGATTCAGATGGTAATAGAAAGAAGGAGAAACTGTCAGTTAGCTTTCTAAGAATTGGAGAAGAATACACGCAAGAAGTTAAAGGCGTTAAGATCCGTTTAGTTCCAGAGGAAACAAAACTGTCTTCTGCAGAAAAACTCATTCGCGTGACTCTCCAACGAGCCGGCAGCCGCGAAGTAGTCTATCTTCTAACAACTGCAAGCGTCTCCCCCGGACCTTTATCACCGGCTGCTCCTTCTGCCATAGTGTCGCGGACTACGGACAGGCAGCCATCGTTAGACACGCCAACTTTGGTCAACACAGAGACTTCGTCCGAACAATCAACATCACCGCTGCGCAGGCTGACCGTACCTGAGTTGCAGATAAAAGCTCAATAACTGTTTACATGAGGTCAAGGTTTTGAAACCATTCGGCCGGGTATAGAGGTGGTGGCCTAGGACCAATTACTAAAGTTGTCCAACATTCATCGAATCAAATCAAGATCCGGCTGCAGTTTTATGGGAGGAACAGTCAATATGAAAGTTCGAGAGATAGTGTCATTCACTTTGGCCGTCGGATCAGTTGCATTTATGGGAATCCTTCCGTCCAAGGCAGAGGATGCAAAACCTAAGAAGCCTGCAGACATAGTGGTGAAAGCCGAGGCTTGCAGGAAACCTGACGGCACGTGGGAAGCCAAACCAATTACAGGCCTACCCGCAGGGGCTGACGTTACTGTCGTCGCCCACAAAGGAGAGACTGCTGACGATCCTCCCGTACTCTGCATTGAAGTAAAAAGTCTTCCTAAGGAGTGGGATGGTTATAAGACAGATAAAGGTTACAACCTAAATCTCAAAGACCACGACCCCAAAGGACCGAACTGCCTAAAATGCAAGAAAGCCGCGGCTCCCTCTGCAGATGGCGGTGCTGGAACTGGTGGTACTGGTACTGGTACTGGTACTGGTACTGGTACTGGTACTGGCAGTATGGGCGACCCACCTCCTCAATGACCGCAGGAATACTTGCTTGGCACTAACGACTTCACACAATTTGGATAGCTCAGCCAGACTAATGACGTAAAATTGCTATAGAACTCGTAGTCCCCTCTTGATCCGCGTTGGCATGACTAATGTTGACCATATGGATAAGCGCATTACCGAGAGTAATTTTTTCGCCTTACTTGTTCCATTCGAATCAGAATTCGCAGTCAAAATTCAGCGGGAACTTACGGTCGTAAAAGCGAAATGAAAATTGCCACCTTGATGCTAATATCAATAATTGAGCTATCAGTTGGCTTCGTTTCATCTCCAAGCTCCGCCATTGCAGACGATACGGGACCTTCGGCGGTTGCAGTCAGACATTGCTCAATCTGTTCAAGATCGATTACTGCTCAAGCGATAACTAGCCCGAATGGCATCTCGTACACAGCAACACCGTCAGACAGTCAGAAAGGCGCATCTAGCGTCTCAGCTACTCCTACAGTCTCCGGTCCTGGCAGTGTCTCAGCTACTCCAACAGTCTCCGGGCCTGGCGGTGTCTCAGCCACTCCAACAGTCTCCGGTCCTGGCGGTGTCTCAGCCACTCCAACAGTCTCCGGTGCTAGCGGTGTCTCAGCCACTCCGACA